>NZ_BDJA01000001.1:0-960930 GCF_003864275.1 Pseudomonas sp. SCT | reverse complement strand
ACAGGATGACCGGATGATCCGGTGAGCGACGGCGATCTCCTCAGAAGCTACAGCCATACCGGTTGGGTATGAGAAGCTCCAAGGGCGAGCATGGCCCGGTTCTTATTGACTTTCTATTACACATAAACGGCGACATCAGCGAGCGCGTGATGACCGTCATCGAGGGCTTGGTGCCGCAACTGGAGGTGTACAGCATCGACGAAGCCTTTGCAGAGCTAACCGGTATCCAAACAGATCGGGTACGCATGGGGCGGGAGATCCGCTCCCAGATTATCGCCGCAACGGGCATTCCCACTGGAGTCGGCATTGCTCCGACCAAGACGCTGGCGAAACTCGCCAACTTTGCCGCGAAACGCTGGCAGCGACAAACCGGCGGCGTGGTGGACATCACCGACCCAAAGCGGCGGGACAAACTGCTGCAAGCCGTGGCGGTAAACGAAGTCTGGGGGGTTGGTCGGCGGCTCACTGAGCGCCTCGGTGAAATGGGTATACGCACGGCTTGGCAACTGGCCGAGGCAGACGCCTGGACCCTGCGAAAACAATTCAGCGTGGTGCTGGAAAAAACCGCACGCGAATTGCGAGGCACGCCCTGCCTGGAGCTGGGCGGCATTGCGCCACCCAAACAGGAAATCTGCTGCAGCCGCATGTTCGGCGAGCGTCTGGACGAGTTGGCTCCTATCCGCGAGGCGGTGGCCAGCTATGCCGCTCGGGCCTGCGAGAAATTGCGTGCTCAGGGCTCGGTTTGCAAGCGAGTACGGGTCAGCATCCGCACCGGTATGTTCAATCCGGACGAGCCTAAATTCGCCAAGGGCATGCTGTGCGAGCTGCCCTACCCCACCGACGACACTCGACTGATCACCCAGGCCGCGCTTGCCGGCCTCGACAAGCTGTATCGCCCAGGTTTCGCTTTCTCAAAAGCGGAAGTGCTGCTGATGGATCTGTGCGGGCGCGGTGAATTCACCGACGACCTGTTCGCCTCCAGTCAGCCAGCTAATTCGGAGAAGGTGATGGCCGTGCTTGATTCGATCAACGCCAAATGGGGACGGGGAACGTTGCGACCTGGTGTGGTACCAGCAGCCCCCGCCTGGAGCATGCGTCGCGAGCTGATGAGCCAGAGTTTCACGACGCGAGTAGATCAATTGTGGCGGGTATCCGCGCGGTAGCCTGCATCGCGCGCCTGCTGTGCTGCTTCTCCTGGAAGGGAAAGGGCCTGGCTGCGGTAATGGTTTGCTGATCCGGGCCGTGCTTGTGCCCCTCTACGCACCCGAGCTCGCAATAGATAATCCGTCTCCAAGCCGGTATGCGATCTTATCCAGGCCTTGGGTTATTTGGAGTTCAGGAGATGCTGAAACCAACTAAACCGAGGAGCTAGCCATGAACCTGTTTACGCACATTGCCAATCTGATTACCTCTGTCGTCCGGCCAGAAAAAACGGCATTCACCACGGTCATCTATCCCAGCCAGGGAAAAGCGGTCGTGGTGCATGACGGCCTCAGGATTCGCCATGAGAACCGGTGGCATAGGTTTGACTCGCTGCTGGAAGAGGATGAGCCGAGCACCTCCTTCAGCACATTGCACGATAACCATACGAGCCAAGCTGAACCGGTTGAACCGGTTGAACCGTTTCAAGCTGACAGTTTCACTTCAGATTTTTTTGCTAGCAGCTTCGAGCCGATGGGTGCCGATTGGGTCAACCCGGCCAACGGAATGCCCATGATGGACAGCTGCTTTGATGTCATGGGCAATGCGTATGGCATGGACACGATGAGCGACAGCCTCTCGTTTGATCATGGTATGAGCGACTTCGGAGGCAGCTTTTCGGCCTTCGGTTTTGATTGAACGCAGGGTCATTCAGGGGGAATTGAATATGTCGCCATTGGGACTGGGGGTAAGCTTCATTCTGGCTTTTGCCATAGGAATTTCCTGGCTGGCCTGGGCGTTCGATGCACGGATTGAGCGCAGCAGATTGATTCGGCAAATTCCACTACCGCTGGACTATCCAGGCGTTGGCCGGCGCCACTGGCCACAAACCGGAGCGCGGCCAGCAATAGCGCTATTAGGGTTCATACTGGTTCTGCTTTCGGCAACAGGTGCGGCACTCTTAGGACGGTTGGCCACGATGCAGCCGGGTGAAGCTGCAGCGGTATTCATGGCTTACCCGCTGCTCAGAAGCCTGTGGGGGCAGATCATCGGGGCGGGGCCAATCGTCTGCGTTGTCATGGCAGTACTCGGCACGTATTGCATCAGGATTGGCCTTGGAGCAGAGCGACGTTGAGGATACGTTGCCGTTTGACCTCCACTGCGGCAACAGGCTCGTGCTCGAGATCGCGTTAACTTCCGAAATCACCGTCGCGTTGCCAACGGACCTCCGCTACGGCAACGACCCCGGCTACTCACAGACCACAAAGTAATAGGAATCATTATGGATGTAACCGTAATCACACTCCTGATAGCTATCGGTTCAACCCTGCTGGTGGTGGCAACGGCGACACTGATCGGCCTTGTGGTGGCAAGGCGTTTGGATAGCAAGAATGGACGCAGCACCTCGGATTGCCCGCCACCGCCTCGGCAGCATCTGTAGACGGAGTTTTGCCGGAGCACTGCAAGCACGCAGGCTTCAGAGGACTCATGACTACACATTCCATGTTCCCTCAGCAGCCCCAAGTGCTGCGCGGCTTCGGTTGGCCCGGACGGGGCCCGTTACTTGGGCTGCCTTTGCCGTGATCGACACCCATTGTCTAACGCTCGCGTAAGCCAGCGGTCGCGAATGGCAAATGGCTTGGGCTAAGCCCAAGTGAGATCAATCTACGCTAGCGTTTTTAGAGGTATGCACCAGCTGATACAGGCGGATAACACAAATGCATTCTTATCACCAGATAAGTAGCACCCAAAATGAAACGAGGTGGAGCGCGAAGGGCGGGAGCTGCTCGCCGAACAGCGCCGGCAGCTGCGCCAGGACAAAGCCAGACCGATCATCGATGGCCTGCATAGCTGGATGCTTGGGCAGCGGCAGAAGGTGCCGGAAGGCAGCGCGATCGCCAAGGCACTCGACTACAGCCTCAAGCGCTGGGCAGCGTTGGTGCGCTACCTGGATGACGGCAACCTGCCCATCGACAACAACTGGATCGAGGTGCGACACGAAGTCGCTTAATGAAGTTGTTCCCCTTGGTGGGAACCACCCGTGTCACCGGGTGAATCTAGAAGGCTGAATCAAGAGCGCCTTCGACAATGGAACGAGGCATCGCAAGGTGCGGGGTACCAATCGTGAGAGGCGTACCCTTCTGGCAGCCATGGCCGGACAAGGGCTAGATAGTTGGTATGGTGAACACATGTGAATCTGCGCAACGATCGTTAAGTTGAACGAGCGGAAATGGCTTATTGAATCGCCCCGGGTTTCGTGGAGGCCTCAACTCTTGAGAAGATGAGGCCATGAAAAAGACTACGACCTACTCCCCTGAAGTCCGTGAACGTGCCGTGCGCATGGTTCTGGAGCATTTGAACGACTATCCCTCCGAGTGGGCCACCATTGAAGCCATCGCGCCGAAGATTGGCTGTGCAGCGCAGACGTTGCATGGCTGGATTCGCCGTCATCAGACCGACGCAGGTCAGCGTCCAGGCCCGACAACCGAAGAGCGCGAACGCATCAAGGCGTTGGAGCGGGAGAACCGCGAACTGCGCAAAGCCAATGAAATTCTGCGTCTGGCCAGTGCGTATTTTGCCCAGGCGGAGCTCGACCGCCGCACCAAGTCCTGAGGGCTTTGTCGATCAGTACCGTGACCGTCTTGGGGTCGAGTCGATCTGCCGCGTCTTACAGATCGCCCCGTCCGGTTACCGTAGGCATGCGGCCCAGCAGCGCAACCCCGAATTACGTTGCTGCCGCGCTCGACGCGATGACGCATTGATCATGGAAATCCAGCGCGTATGGGACACCAACATGCAGTGCTATGGTGCAGTGAAGGTCTGGAAGCAGTTACGGCGAGAAGGCATCGCAGCTGCCAGGTGCACGGTAGAGCGATTGATGCGTCGTGCTGGATTACAGGGCATAAGGCGTGGCCAGGTCGTGCGCACAACGGTGGCTGGCGACAAGGCTCTTTGCCCGCTGGATCGCGTCCAACGCCAGTTCCATGCCGACCGCCCGAACCAGTTGTGGGTGTCGGACTTCACCTATGTATCGACCTGTCAGGGCTGGCTGTACGTGGCGTTCGTGATCGACGTCTTTGCACGCCGGATCGTCGGCTGGCGAGTCAGTACTAGCATGAACACAGACTTCGTACTGGATGCCTTGGAGCAAGCCCTGTATGCCCGTCAGCCGCATTGCACAGGTGGGCTGATCCATCACAGCGACCGTGGCAGTCAGTACGTCTCCATTCGCTACACTGAGCGATTGGCAGAGGCCGGTATAGAGCCCTCGGTGGGTAGCAAGGGAGACAGCTACGATAACGCCCTGGCCGAAACCATCAACGGGCTGTACAAGGCCGAGCTGATTTACCGTCAGTCATGGAAGAGCCGCGAAGCCGTCGAAATGGCGACCTTGAAATGGGTGCACTGGTACAACCACCAACGCCTGCTGAGCTCAATCGGCTATATCCCGCCTGCGGAGGCTGAGGCAAACTTCCACCAGCAGCAAACAGATCAGGCCGTGGCGGCCTGACTTAAACGAAACGGCCTCCACGAAACCCGGGGTGATTCACCGATAATCAGAGTAAGCATGATTAGGGTCACCGGAATGCTCAGCAGCTTCATCAGAATGCTGCCGCGTAGCGGGCTCGGCTCAACGGCTACATCCCAGTGCTCCGACAGGCAGAACGGACAGCAATTGGAAATCGGTTTCCCTCCTCCAACCCTCCATCCCCACCGGCCGGCTACGCTTCGACTGAAAATAACGCGTGGGACCATCAGCCGCTTACAGCGGTTACACAAAACATGGGACATATCGCTAGCTCCTTAGAATCAAACGGATCCTAGCGGTAGCCGCCGTGAACCCAAGTAGAAGGAGTTCGGGATATTGACCCGGCTGATCGTTGTTCATTGCCGGCTGAATACTCCTCGCGCAAGGTGGCGAAGTTGACGAATCTCTAATACCAAAGGTGGACGGCGTCATAGCGGTGAGGCGGTATTGATGTGCCCCGCAAAATACCCGCGGCAATACGAAAGATCACGACAAGGGGCTTGGCTTGAGATTGAATGGGATCAGTGAACGCAAAAAAGATCATGCTCAAAGTTGACCATCTTGACGGGCAGCTCCCGGCCCAGAGTGTGTAAAAACGTCTGATCAAGCCCTTGCTATGATTTCGAGGATTTCATCGTAAGGGTCGACCATGAAGCGCTTCATCGCCGTGACCGAGCTGACCTATGCGGGACAACTGATCGTCGCCCGGACCTACGGGGCCGCGTCAGTGATGATGCCGATCGTGCTGGGCTACCTGCTGGTCTGCTGGCCGATCCTGCTGCGGCAGAGACCTACTGAACTGGATTCGCCTGTTGCGTATCGATTTAGGGGGCCTCTGTGAAAGACGGCACGGACGCACCGATCGCGCCCTGAACTGCGCATGGAGCTCACGGCGCTTTCAGTACACTGCTCTGCTCTTCTCCCTTGATGACCAAGTAATGTCGTGCTGAAGAGGTAGGCGGCAGTTTTCGAAATCCAATTTTGCAGCGCGGACATCATTCAAGCCAGCTCGCACCTTGCCGATAGAGACCTGAACCGGCAAGAGCATTGGCGCTCGTGATGGGCGCTCTCCTGCCTAGGTAACTTCGGAGAATCGAAAATGTTGAGTTGGCTTGGCAACCTACGTGTCTATCACAAATTGGGTCTTGGCTTCGGTGTAGTGCTGCTGTTTACAGTCGCGCTGGCTGTCATCGGGTGGAGCAGCTTGAGCAGCTTCATCTTGCGTAGCGACCGCATGGGCGATGTTGCCTCGTTGGACGCGGCTACTAGCCAAACGCAGATCAGCCGTCTGCAATACATGCTCACCGACGGTGACGAGACCGCCTTGAAAAAGGCCCAGGCCGACTTGGAAGCGTTGCAGGCCAAGCACCAGACAATAAAACAAAATTTCAACAAGACCTCCAATTTCAGTTTGCTCGAGCAAATCGGGCAAGCCATCCAGGCATACGAGACAGCGCTGCAGCAGATGCGCGCCGCCGTGGCCGGCACCCAGACGGCACGGCGCAACATGATCGTTCAAGGCAACCAGGTCGTGGCCAGCATCAATGAAGTGCGCGGCCAAATTGACCGGATGGAAATTGCCGAAGAGCGTGCCCGACTGTTCCGTGCCTTCACCTCGTTCAACGACGAGATGCTGATGACCCGGTACGAGGTACGCGGCTTCATGATGACCGGATCGGCTGAGCGCGAGGCCACGCTAAGCAAACAGATGCAGACCACCCAGGCCGAACTGTCGCGTATCGAGCCGGAACTGGCCGCAGACTTCCCCGCTGAGCTGAAGCAACTCAAGACCGCCCTGGGCGGCTATTTCGCCTCGCTGGATCAGTACAAAGACAGCCTGCGCGCCTTGAAAGGCACCGGCCCGGGCATGACCGAGCATGCCAACACCATGCAGAGTTTGACGGCCGAGCTGCGGCATAGCCAACTGGCCTTGCGTGACAGCGAGGACGCAGCTGCGCGTACGCTGCAGATCATCGGTGTCCTGGCCGCGCTGTTGTTGAGCCTGATCGCCGCGATGGTGATCACCCGCCAGGTCACGCAGCCCCTGCAGCAAACGATGGCCATCGCCGAGCGCATCGCTTCAGGCGATTTGACCCCCTTCCCGGTCTCGACCCGTCGCGACGAACTGGGCAATCTGCAGCGTGGCATCCAGAGCATGGGCGATACCCTGCGCGAGCTGATCGGCGGCATCCGCGACAGCGCGACCCAGATCTCCAGCGCTGCCGAAGAGCTGTCAGTCGTGACCGAACAGACCAGCACCGGTGCGCAAAAACAGATGGCTGAGACCGACCAGGTCGCCACGGCCATGCATGAGATGGCTGCCACTGTGCAGGAAGTGGCGCGTAACGCAGAACTGGCAGCAGAAGCGGCTACTCATGCAGACGGCGAGGCGCGTAAGGGCGATCACGTCGTCAGCGAAGTCATCATCCAGATCGAGCGGCTGGCCCAGGAAGCCACCCGTTCCAACGAGGCGATGAACCAGCTCGAACAGGAGAGTAATAGAATCGGCAGCGTAATGGACGTGATCAAGGCAGTCGCCGAACAGACCAATCTGTTGGCGCTGAACGCGGCCATCGAAGCGGCGCGCGCGGGCGAGGCGGGTCGCGGCTTCGCCGTTGTCGCTGACGAAGTACGTACCCTGGCTCAGCGCACCCAGCAGTCCACCGAGGAGATCGAAGCGTTGGTAGCCGGCCTGCAGAACGGTACCCAGCGTGTGGCGGCAAGTCTGAGCAGCAGCCATAGCCTGGCCGTCAGCAGCGTGGCGCTGACCCGCAAGGCTGGCACCTCGCTGGGCGCTATCAATAGTGGCGTATCAAACATCCAGTCGATGAATCAGCAAATCGCCGCTGCGGCCGAACAGCAGAGCGCTGTGGCAGAGGAAATCAGCCGCAGCGTGCTCAGTGTGCGTAATGTGACCGAGCAGAGCAGCACTGCGACACAGGAAATTGCCAAGTCGAGTACAGAGCTTGCGCGCCTGGGCAATCAGTTGGCCACGACGGTCAGCCGCTTTCAGATCTGATTCGGCGCTGGTAGCGGTATAGCTTGGCCATCAAACTTTCCAGTTCCTGATGGCCAAAGCCGCGAAAAAAATGTACCAGCACAGCACTTTCTTTGTTGTGGATGGCTTGGCGTGGCGGTCGGATCACCATGCTCGGTCTCCTCGGCCCGCTGGTCGGTCCGGCTTCGCTGCCTGAAGTCTGGTTGAGGGCCTCGTCATCGCGAAAGTGCTGTTTTTGGTGGCGCGCGCGTTGGACGTGGCGGCTACTGCGGCTGTTCAGATGGGCGCTTCCGTCATCGCCCCGTTTCCACTTCCCTCCCGCGCGACGAGCGCTGGCTTGTCGTGCTCAGGCTGGTAAACCGGGCATTAGTCAATTGCGTACTCTCCCAGGCGCTGGAAGCGGCCCGAAGCGAGCTGCCGATGGGAAGATCAAGCTCACGCGCGACACCAGGGTCGGAGACAATCGGCCTGACCAAGAACAGAAGCCTGACACTGGACCCTGTGCCTAAGCACACGCTAAATCTTCAGTAGTCTCCAAAAGCCGTTAGCCTGGACCGCAATGCTGGCGATACGCGAACAACTGCACGACCGTACGCATCGGGCGTTACCCGTCGAAGCGACTGATGTTCAGGATCACTTGGGGACGTTAGGAGGGGCCGACCGAGACGCCAGCCCGAGTAGCGAAATGATGAAACGCGGTGGGACTAAAGTGCCCCATCGTCAATCGTCAATCGTCCATGCGCCCGGCGGGCCATGGACGGTGGATCTCAACCATCCGCTACCGCAGGACCGCAGGCCGCGGCACTTAGGCCTATCGGCATCGCCCTGCGGAAGCGAATATTTTGCTAAACGACTCGGTTAGACGAGTCGCTCGAGCTCCGGCACGATCTCGAACAGATCGCCCACCAGGCCATAATCGGCAACCTGGAAGATCGGCGCTTCTTCGTCCTTGTTGATCGCGACGATCACCTTGGAGTCTTTCATGCCGGCCAGGTGCTGGATGGCACCGGAGATGCCCACCGCGATATACAGCTGCGGCGCAACGATCTTGCCGGTCTGGCCGACCTGCATGTCGTTCGGTACGAAGCCGGCGTCGACCGCCGCGCGCGAGGCGCCGACGGCAGCGCCAAGCTTGTCGGCCAGCGAATACAGGTGCTTGAAGTTCTCGCCATTCTGCATGCCACGACCGCCGGAGATAACGACCTTTGCAGCAGTCAGTTCAGGGCGATCGGACCTGGCCAGCTCCTCACCAACAAACGACGAAACCCCTGCATCGCCAGTGCCGGACACCTGTTCGATGCTAGCGGAGCCACCTTCGGCATTAACCGGATCGAAACCGGTCGCGCGAACCGTGATCACTTTGATCTGTGCGCTGGACTGGACGGTCGCGATGGCGTTACCAGCGTAGATTGGACGCCGGAAGGTATCAGCGCTTTCAACGGCGATGATTTCGGAGATCTGATCAACGTCCAGCTGGGCGGCTACGCGCGGCAGGAAATTCTTGCCGTTAGTGGTGGCAGCAGCCAGTACGTGGCTGTACTCCTTGGCCAGACCGGCGATCAACGGCGCGACGTTTTCCGGTAGCTGATGAGCGTAGGCGGCATCATCAGCAACCATTACCTTGGAGACGCCTTCGATTTTGCAACCCGCTTCGCCAATGGCCGCACAATTGCTACCGGCTACCAGCACATGAATGTCGCCGCCGATAGCTTTCGCGGCAGCCACGGTATTGAGGGTCGCAGCGGCCAGAACGGCATTGTTGTGTTCAGCGATAACCAGGATAGTCATTTAGATAACCTTCGCCTCGTTCTTCAATTTCTCGACCAGTTCAGCCACAGACATGACCTTGATGCCGGCGCTGCGCGCGGCAGGTGCTTCGACTTTCAGGGTCTTGACGGTGGAAGCAGTAGCTACGCCCAGCGCGTCGGGCGTCAGCACTTCCAGCGGCTTTTTCTTGGCCTTCATGATGTTCGGCAGCGACGCATAGCGCGGCTCGTTCAGACGCAGGTCGGTGGTGACAATCGCCGGCAGATTCAGCGCAACGGTTTGTGCGCCGCCATCGATTTCACGCTCGACCTTGACCTTGTCACCTTCCATGTCGACTTTCGACGCGAAGGTGCCCTGAGCGAATCCGGTCAATGCGCCCAGCATTTGGCCGGTCTGGTTGTTGTCGCTGTCGATGGCCTGCTTGCCGAGGATGATCAGCTGCGGCTGTTCCTTGTCGACCACGGCTTTCAACAGCTTGGCCACGGCCAGCGAATTGAGCTCTTCGGTCGACTCGACCAGTACGGCGCGGTCGGCACCCAGTGCCAGCGCGGTACGCAGCTGCTCCTGGGCTGCGGTCGGTCCGATGGAAACCACGACGATTTCACTGGCCACGCCCTTCTCTTTCAGGCGCACGGCTTCTTCCACGGCAATCTCGCAGAAGGGGTTCATCGACATCTTGACGTTGGCGAGGTCGACGCCGGAGTTGTCCGCCTTGACGCGAACCTTGACGTTGTAATCGACCACTCGTTTGACTGTTACCAGTATTTTCATATTGTCTCCGATTGCAGGCACCACAGAGGTGGCGGCGATCAATTGGTGCGTAGCGATTGAAGGTAGCGGCGCAAGGCAAAGCCCAGAGATAGCACCGTCAGCACGATGAAGAACCAGTCGATGGGGCCACGAATAAACACATCGAAACTGTTGCTGCTGATCAGCAGGGAACGACGGAAATTGTCTTCCAGCATCGGCCCCAGGATGAAACCGATCAGAAACGGTGCTGAGGCGAATCCGGTACGGTTGAAAATGAAGCCGACCAGGCCGAACACCAGCATGACAGCGATATCGAAGGTGCTGTTGTTCACGGCGTAGGCGCCGTAGATGCAGAACATCAAAACGATGGGGAACAGGATCCGCTTGGGAACATCGGCAATCCGGGAAAAATACCGGATCGCCAGCTTGCCGGTACCGAACAGCACCACGGAGCTGAGCATGATGCCGCAGAACAGCGCGTAGATCAGATTCATGTTCTCTTGGAAAAGAATCGGTCCGGGAGTCAGTCCATGGATCATGAAGGCGCCGAGGATGATCGCGGTGATCACGTCGCCGGGGATCCCCAATGACAGCAGCGGAATCATGGTCGCGCCGGCAACCGCGTTGTTGCCGGCCTCGGCTGCGGCTACACCCTCGATTTCGCCCTTGCCGAAATTGTCCCTGTTGGGCGAATTGCGGCGTGCCTCCGAATAGGAGATGAACGAAGCGGCTGTCGCGCCAGTGCCCGGAATGGCACCGATGATCACACCGATGAAGCTGCCTCGAATGATGCTGCGCATGCTGCCTTTGAGCTCCTGCCAGGTCACGTCGGCACCCGCCACGGCGGTCTGGATGTGCTCCCGGGCCCGCGACAGATAGAACTCGAGAATCTCGGGAATGGCGAACAGACCAATCAACAGCGGGATGAAGTTGATGCGATCCATCAGATTGTAATTGTCGAAGGTCAGGCGCTCGGTACCGTAGACCGGATCCATGCCAACCAGCGCGAGGATCACCCCTAAAGCAGCGGCGACCAGCCCCTTCATCACCGAATCACCGGAAACGGAAATGATGATCGTCAGCGAGAAGCAGATCAGCCAGAAATACTCCGGCGGCCCGAAGTTCAGCGCCAGCTTGGCCAGGTAACCCGCCAGGAAGATCAGCGACAGATTGGAGATGAAGTCGGCGATACAGGACGCGTACAGCGCCATGGACAGTGCCTTCTTGGCTTCACCCTTCTGCGCCATCGGGTAACCGTCCAGCAGCGTGCTGGCAGACGCTGGCGAGCCCGGAGTGCGGATCAGAATGGCAGTGATCGATCCGCCATACATGCCGCCCTTGTATATGCCGACCAGCAGCAGGATCGCGGTGACGGGCTCCATGCCGAAGGTGAACGGCAGCGCCAGGGCTACCGCCATGGTTGCGGTCAACCCGGGTATGGCTCCGATCACGACGCCAATCACCACGCCGACCGCGATCATCAGGATGTTTTCCACGCTCAGGAAAAGGCTGAGCACCTCAAGCATCTGGTCCATTTCATAATCTCATCAAGCGGGTACTCAATATCCCCAGAGCGAGCCGTAAGGCAGGGGAACATTCAGGCCATAGTCGAAGGCCAGGCAGATACCGATCGGCATCGCAACACCCAGCAGATAAATGCCAATGCGCCTGACCCCCATGGCTACGAACAGCAACATCGTGGCCAGCACGCCACAGACCGCCGCGCCCACCAGCTCGAGCCCGAAGTAGTAAACGGCGAAGGCCAGCAACGGCAGCAGCCATTGATGGAGCGGCAAGTCGCGAAGTTTGGTGTATTTTTCTTCCCGCTCACGCTTCGGGCCAAATATCGTGCCGAGCACCAGACCGATACCAAGTAACAGAATCATCCAACCCATGATCTGAGGAAGGACCAGGGGCGACAGCAGCGGTGACTGAAGCCTGCGAGGCTCAACGATGTACGCTGGAACCAGATAAAACAGAAACGTAAGGGATGCCACGATGAGAACCAGACCGGCAGCTGCATCGACGCTGGCAAGCCTGGAGACTCTCTGGCGAATGGCGGTGTTTTTCATAATCCATCCAGATAGACAGAGGCGTCCCGCGCGGCGACGCCCCATGAAGCTGTTGAGGCTTATTCGCCGAGTCCGGCGGCTTCGACCAGATCAGCCCACTGCTTGATATCCCGCTCCACCATGGACTTGAACGCTTCCCCGGATTCCTTGCCGGCGACAGCGCCCAGCTGCGGTAGGAAATCCTCGAACGCCTGGCTTTGCATGACGTTTTGCACGCCGGCCTGCAGCTTGCCGTAGGCCTCGTCGGACATCGAGGCGCTCCCGATAAGACCGAACCAGGCGGAGGTGGCAAAGTCGGACAGCCCCGGCTCAACACCAACGGACTGCACGGTCGGCACGTCCGGCAGGAAGGGCGAAGGCTCGCTGGTGCTGACAGCCAGTACCCGCAGTTGCCCGGACTTGATCATCGGATAGACAGTTGGCAGGTTCTCGAACGAAAAGTCGACATCACCCGACAGCAGTGCCGGGAGCGCCTCGCCACTTCCACGGAACGGAACGTGGGTCATCTGTGACGCACCGATCTTGGCTTTGAACAGTTCACCCGACATATGGATGGAGCTGCCGATACCAGGCGAGCTGAAGGAGGTCTGCTCGGTCTTCGCGGCTTGCACGAACTCTTCGAAGGTCTGGAACTTGCTCTTGGCCGGTACGACGAGGACGTTAGGGATATCAATAATGTTCTGAATAAAGCGGAAGTCTTTTACCGGGTCATAGGCCAGGGGATAAAGACTCGCGCCAACAGTGTGCCCCGGGGACGCCATCAGCACGCGGTAATCGGCATCGCGCTTGGAAACCCGGGCCAGTTGCGCGGTGGCAACAGTGGTGCCGGCACCCGGGCGGTTCTCGACGATAACGTTCACACCCAGTTCCGTGCCCAGAAGGTCGGCCACCCGACGGGACAGGATATCCGTGGAGCCACCGGCGGCGTACGGAACGACCAGTGTGATGTTCTTGGACGGCCAATCGGCAGCCTGGGCGGCCGTACCGAGCAGCGGAAGCAACACGGCAGCGCTTGTCGCCACCAGCATTTTCATCAACTTGTTCATATTATCTCTCTTGTGGTTGCGTATTTGATGACCCGGCATGTCGCAACATGACCGGGCTTACGTCCAGCTCAGGCAGTGAGCCAGTACCGGTTACTGGATGGGTTACGTGAGTTGCTCGATGACCCCCTTGTCTTTCAGAACATCCAGCGCATCGGCTGAAAGCCCCAGGACGGATTTCAGAACCTGCTCCGTGTGCTCACCGAGCATCGGCGCAGGCCGCTTGTACTCGACCGGCGTGCCCGAGAGCTTCACCGGGCTCCCGACCATCCTGAAGTCCGGGTTCTTGGCGTGCGGGATATCGACCAGCATGTCGCGCGCCAGCACCTGCGGCTCAGCCAGGGCGCGGCCGATGTCGTTGATCACGCCGACTGGTACCTTCGCCGCATGGATCCGGGTGACCCAGTTGTCGGCGGTGTCCTTGAGGAAGTGCTCGGACAGCAGCCCGACGATGGCGTCGCGGTTGCGCACGCGGTCGGCGTTTTTGGTGAAGCGCGGGTCCCGCGGCAGTTCCGGCAGGCTGATGGCATCGCACAGGGCTACGAACTGAGTGTCGTTGCCACAGGCAATGATGAAATCCATGTCGCTGGCAGTGAACACCTGATATGGCACGATGTTGACGTGGGCGTTGCCCTGACGGCCCGGCGGTTTGCCGGTGCTCAGGTAGTTCTGGCTCTGGTTGCCCAGGGCGGCCACCTGCACATCCAGCAGCGCCATATCGCAGTGCTGGCCGCGACCAGTCTTTTCACGTGCCAGCAACGCCGCCTGAATGGCGATGGTGGAATACAGGCCGGTCATTACGTCCGCCACGGCCACGCCCACCTTCTGCGGGCCGGCACCCGGCACACCGTCCTTCTCGCCGGTGATGCTCATCAGACCGCCCATGCCCTGGATGACGAAGTCGTAGCCGGGCTCTTCGGCGCGCGGGCCGGTCAGACCGAAACCGGTGATCGAGCAGTAGACCAGACGCGGATTAAGCTTCGACAGGCTGTCGTAGTCCAGCCCGTACTTGGCCAGCGAGCCGGCCTTGTAGTTCTCGATCAGCACGTCGGAGATGGCCGCCAGTGCTCGCACCAGCTCCTGACCTTCCGGCGTGGCGATGTTCACAGCCACCGACAGCTTGTTGCGGTTGGTGGACTGGTAATAGGACGCCTCGATGCTGTTCTCGCCATCCGGCGTTTTCATGTAAGGCGGGCCCCAGCCACGGGTGTCATCACCCACACGCGGCCGTTCGACCTTGATCACTTCGGCGCCAAGGTCGGCCAGCACCTGGCCGCACCAGGGGCCAGCCAATACACGACTCAGGTCGAGCACCCGAATCCCACTCAATGCACCCATGTCTCTTACCTTTTCAACACGGCCGGCACAAAACTCCGCCGACCTGGTTCAGATGAGCAAACAGCCTTCGCTCAGACGCGCTCGATGACCATGGCCAGGCCCTGGCCGACACCGATACACAAGCTGATGACCGCGTAGCGCTTGCCGCTGCGCTGCAATTCACGCGCGGTGGACAGTGCCAGGCGGGCCCCGGAAGCCCCCAGCGGATGACCCACGGCAATCGCGCCACCGTTCGGGTTGACGCGCGGGTCGTCGAACGCCACATCCAGGCCCTTCAGACAGCCCAGCACCTGCGAGGCGAAGGCTTCGTTGATTTCGATGATGTCCATATCGGTCAGGCTCAGGCCAGCACGGGCCAGTGCCTTGTTGATGGCTTCCACCGGTCCAACGCCCATGATGCGCGGCTCGACGCCGGCAACGGCGGCGGACAGGATGCGTGCCATTGGCTTGAGGCCGTGCTTCTCGCCAGCGGCCTGGCTGCCGATCAGCAGCGCGGCGGCACCGTCGTTTACGCCCGAGGCGTTACCCGCGGTGACCACGCCGTCTTCAAACAGCGGGCGCAGCTTGGTCAGTGCGGCCATGTCGGATTGCGGACGCGGATGCTCATCCTCGGCGATCACGCTGGGCGGGGTCTTGCGACCGGTCGGCACGCTCACCGGCAAGATCTCCTCGGCGAAGAAACCAGCCTGGCGGGCGGCTTCGAACTTGGCCTGTGAGGCAGCGGCAAAGGTGTCGGCCTCTTCACGGCTGATGCCAAACTCGAGGGCCACGTTGTCGCCAGTCTGCGGCATGCTGTCGTTGCCGAACTGCTCGATGATTTTCGGGTTCGGGAAGCGCGCGCCGATGGTGCTGTCGTACACCGTGAAGTCGCGGCTATAGGCCTTCTCGGCCTTGGCCATGACGAACGGGGCGCGCGACATGCTTTCCACGCCGCCTGCAACGAACAGTTCGCCTTCGTTGCAGGTGACGGCGCGTGCAGCATCGACGATCGCGGCCAGGCCACTGGCACACAGCCGGTTGACGGTCTGGCCGGGCACGGTGACCGGCAGGCCGGAGAGCAGCACGGCATGACGGGCGATGTTACGGCTGTCTTCACCGGCCTGGTTGGTGTTGCCGAGGATCAGGTCGTCGACGGCAGCCCCGTCAATGCCGGTGCGCGCAATCAGCTCGCGGATCACGTCGGCAATCAGATCATCCGGGCGAACCGGAGCCAGACCACCGCCATGGCGACCGAAGGGAGTACGCAGGCCAGCGTAGATGTAGGCGTTCAGCATGATGATACCTATATAGAAAAGGGTTATACGGCGGACGGCTCATCCAGGCGCAGCGACAGACCCAGCAGGGCACGGCGGCGCAGCCAGTGGCTCGGGCGGTAACGCGGGTCGCCGGTCACGTTCAACATGCGCTCGAGTATGGTCAGCAGGCGACGCGGACCGAGGCTGTCGCCCCAGGCCAGCGGACCCTGCGGGTAACCCAGGCCCAGACGCACGGCCTGATCAATGTCCTCGGGGCTGGCGATCCGCTGCTGAGCGATGTCGCAGGCCAGGTTGACCACCATGGCCAGCACGCGCTGCGCTACGAAACCGACGCTGTCGCGAATCACGGTAACGCCCACGCCATCGCGGGCGAACAGCGCATGGGCGGCAACGCGCATGTCCGGACGGGTAGCCGGTGTCATCATCAGCGTGCGATGGCGAGACAGATCGGTCAGCAGGTCCACGCACACCGTGCGCGCGGCATCCACGCCGAAACGATTGGTTGCGGTGGTGGCGTCATCGCCGTAGGGCGCAATCAGGCACAGCGCCTGCTCGGAAGGATGATCGCCCTCCTCCACCTGCGCACCCAGCGCATCGAGCAGCTCGACCAGCGTCTGCCGGTCGTCCGTGTTCTCGGTGGCGACCCACACCGGCGGCAATTGCTCAACACTCGGCACCGGTTGCGGTTGCGGCGCATCGACCATCTGGCCGTTCTGGTAGCGGTAGAACCCCTGCCCCACCTTGCGGCCCACGCGGCCGGCCACCAGCATCTGGCGGGTCAGCGGGGACGGCGTGTAGCGCGGGTCGTGGTAGAACTGGGTGTAGATGGATTCCATCACCGGATGGGAAACGTCCAGCGCGGTGAGGTCGAACAGCTCCAGCGGGCCCATGCGGAAACCGGCGCCCTCGCGCAGGATGCGGTCCACGTCGCCTTGCAGGGCGACACCTTCGCCGAGGATCTTCAGGGCTTCGGTGCCGTAGGCACGACCCGCATGATTGACGATGAAGCCTGGAGTGTCCTTGGCGCGGACACCGGTGTGGCCCATGCGCTTGGCCAGGTCCAACAGGGCATCGCTGACGGCCGGATCGGTGGCGATTCCGTCGATGACTTCGACCACCTTCATCAACGGAACAGGGTTGAAGAAGTGAAAGCCGGCGACGCGCTGCGGATGCTGACAGGCGGTGGCGATGGCGCTCACCGAGAGCGACGAGGTGTTGGTCGCCAGGATGCATTCGGCGTCAACGATGCCTTCCAACTGGGTCAGCAGGCCGCGCTTGGCATCCAGGTTCTCGATGATGGCTTCCACCACCATGTCGCAACCGGCAAGTTCCTCGATGGCGGCGACCGGCTTGAGCAGCGCCATGGCAGCGTCGGCGGAGGCCTCGGTGATCTTGCCCTTGGCCACCAGTTTGCCGAGGGTGGCCGCGAGATTGTCGCACGCGGTCAAGGCGGCGCCTTCACGGGCATCGTACAGACGCACTTGCACGCCAGCCTGCGCCGCGATCTGGGCGATGCCGGCGCCCATTACGCCGGTGCCGACCAGCCCCATGATGTTGATCGAGCGAGCCATGCCTATTCTCCGCGGTAGGTGGGTTTGCGCTTTTCGAAAAAGGCGGCGGCGCCTTCCTTCTGATCAGCGGAATCGAACAGTAGCTGGAACGCCTTGCGCTCAAGGGTCAGCGCGCTGTCCAGTGGCAGATCGGCGCCGGCCAGCATCACTTCCTTGATTTGTTGCACAGCCAGTGGCGGTAGCGCGGCGATTTCGCTGGCCAGGGCCAAGGCTCGCGAAAGGGTCTGATCGTCCGGCACCACTTCGCTAATCATTCCGATGGCCAACGCCTCGGGCGCCTTGACCATGCAGCCGGTCAGCGCGATGCGCATGGCCTGGAATTTGCCTACCGCGCGAATCAAACGCTGAGTGCCGCCGGCACCGGGCATTAAACCGAGTTTGACTTCCGGCTGGGCGAAACGGGCCGACTCCCCGGCCACGATGATGTCGCAGTGCATCGCCAGCTCGCAGCCGCCACCCAGGGCGAAGCCGTTAACAGCGGCGATGACCGGCTTCGGGCAGCGGGCAATCGGATCCCATAGCAGCTCGGTATGACGACCATACATCTCGATCGGCGAGGCGCTGGCAAACTCCTTGATATCCGCACCTGCGACGAAGAACTGCTCACCACCGGTAAGCACGACGGCGCGAATGTCGTCACGCCGGGCGAGCGCGCGGAAGTGCTCAGCCAACTGATGACGCACGCTCGCATTGAGCGCGTTCTTGGCTTCGGGACGGCTGATACGCACGACGGCGACACCGTTATGGGGATACTCCAGCAGTACGACTGGATCGAGTGGTTGGCTCATCTCTGCTCCGCTTTTGGTCACGCAGACATGTCTGCTATGCGAAACTGTATTTCGCTTTTTTTCGTGGGCGATAGGTTTTAACGTTGTTTTCTTTAAATGTCACCCCCTACGCATACGACTTTGGTCGGAAGATACGGCACAACAGAGGGCGCATACAGAAAATAATTTTAAATTAAAAGCATCGCTTGCTTGATGTCCGCTATGCGGAATACAATTTCGAAAAGCTTGATTTAATAAAAAAAGAGGCTATACCATGCAACGTAAGATCAAAGATTGCTCCCCGGATCAAGGCGCGCTTTCAGAGACCGAACGGGTCCTGCTCGATCCGATATCGGCGCTCGAAGATGAGGAAAAGGATCGCCAGTTCGTAACTGCGCTGGCGCGCGGCCTGGAGTTGCTTCGCTGTTTCAGCCCGCGCGAAAGCGTGTTGAGCAACCAGGAGCTGGCCCGCAAGGCCAACCTGCCCCGGCCGACCGTCAGCCGTCTGACTTACACGCTGACGCGCCTGGGTTATTTGAAGCAACTGCCCCAAGGCAAGTATCAGCTGGACGTCGGTGTAATGTCGTTTGGCTACGGGATGCTCTCTAATCTGTCGATTCGGGCGGTAGCGCACCCTCTAATGGAGCAGATGGCCAACCACGCAAATGCGGCGGTGGCGATGGCGGCCCGGGACCGGCTGCAGATGGTTTACCTGGACGTGGTGCACGGTCAGGGCAACCTCACGATGCGACGTCAGGTGGGCACCCATCTACCTATGCATCTGAGCGCTGCGGGACGTGCGTGCCTGGCTGGTTTGCCGGAAAACGAGTGCGATTTTCTGCTGGACCATATTCGCACCCGGCATGCCGAGGACTGGCCCAAGCTCCGCAAAGGCCTGGAAAAGGCGTTCCGGGACTACGCCGACTACGGCTACTGCCTGTCGATTGGCGAGTGGCACCGGGATGTGAATGCGGTTGCAGTGCCCATGACGCATGCGCAGCACGGGCTGCTGGCCTTCAACTGCGGCGGCCCGAGTTTTCAGCTCTCGCGCGAAAAGCTGGAAGAGGACATCGGACCGCGGCTGGTCCACATGGTTAGCAACATTGAGGCCAGCACCCGCTGATGAAGAAGCGGGTCGTGCCTCGTCGATATGACGCGTCCGACCATCGGACCTTCGAGGAGTAACACATGATCCGCGATCCGGAAACGCTGCAAATCCTGCTGGATTCCATCCGCCAGTTCGTCAACGAAGCGCTGATCCCGCGCGAAAACGAAGTTGCCGAAACCGACTCGATGCCGGCGGACATCGTCGAGCAGATGAAGGAAATGGGTCTGTTCGGTCTGACCATTCCCGAGGACTTCGGGGGGCTGGGCGTGACCATGGAAGAGGAAGTGAACATTGCCTTCGAACTGGGCCGCACGTCCCCGGCGTTCCGCTCCTACATCGGCACCAACAACGGCATTGGCTCCATCGGCATCCTGCTCGACGGTACAGACGAGCAGAAAGCCAAGTACCTGCCCAAGCTGGCCGCTGGCGATTTCCTCAGCGCGTTCTGCCTAACCGAGCCGGACTCCGGCTCCGACGCCGCCTCCCTGAAGACCACCGCCGTTCGCGACGGTGATTTCTATGTCATTAACGGTACCAAGCGCTTTATCACCAATGCGCCTCATGCCGGCATCTTCACCGTAATGGCTCGTACCAACCGTGAAATCAAGGGCGCCGGTGGCATCAGTTCGTTCATCGTCGAAGCCAACATCCCAGGCGTCACGGTCGGCAAGCGGGATCACAAGATGGGCCAAAAAGGCGCCCACACCGCCGACGTGATTTTCGAAAACGTCCGCGTGCCGGCCGAGAATTTGATCGGTGGCAAGGAAGGCGTCGGCTTCAAGACCGCCATGAAAGTGCTGGACAAAGGCCGTCTGCACATCGCCGCACTCTCTGTGGGCGCGGCCGAGCGTATGCTTGCCGACTCCCTGCAGTACGCCATTGAGCGCAAGCAGTTCGGACAGCCCATCGCCGAATTCCAGCTGATCCAGGCCATGCTGGCCGACAGCAAGGCCGAGATTTACGCTGCGCGCTGCATGGTGCTGGATGCCGCGCGCAAGCGCGACGAAGGCCTGAACGTCAGCACCGAGGCATCCTGTGCCAAGATGTTCGCCACCGAGATGTGCAGCCGCGTGGCCGACCGAGGCGTGCAGATCCATGGTGGCGCCGGGTACGTCAGCGAATATGCCATCGAGCGGTTCTACCGCGACGTGCGCCTGTTCCGCCTGTACGAGGGCACGACGCAGATCCAGCAAATAATCATAGCCCGCAACATGATCCGCGAAGCACAGCGCTGACAGACAGACCCTGCCTCAGCTCGCGCCGGATGCCAGCCGCGCCGCAACGAAGCCTACGAAGGCGTTGATCTTCGGCAATGGCTGGCGACTGACAGGCCATCGAATGCCGCGCGTACGGACCCTGGATAGCTATCCAATAACGGGACCAGGCGTTGCTGCCCGATGGCTTCAGCCACAATTGTATTCAGCGGCTTTCGGTGGGAGGCTGTACATTGCGCCCTTAGGCAAATCAGTCCTGCCAAACCCACCTCAGTTCAATAGACGCTTTCGGCTAGCCCCGTGGGTGCCAAGCGAACGCAGCATCGACTAATGCTATTACCGAGTTTTGCCTTGGCTGCCTTATCATGCGCGTTGCTTTTGGGCCGATTACGCCGCTCGATACCCGGCTAACAGTTAGCTGCGCCTCGAACAAAAAAAGGTTTGAGAGCCGGATAGCCGGTGTGAAGGTCGACGTCTCCCGGCCTTGCCGGGCCGCGCTGTCGTGCTGTGCATCGAGCTGGCAGGCCATCTCGCCCCGTCGGGCTTCCATCGTTCCCTCCCCCAGGTCGGCTGACGCCTGCGCGCTCCGCTTGCCAGTCCGTGCCAGAGAGTGAATATGGGGCGTTCTTGCTGGTTTCCTTCACCTTGTCACGGCGTGCTCGTCGTAAAGGGCTGCACGCGCAGGGCGCGTTGGCGGCCTAGGGCCGGCGGTGCCCCTGTGACGGCTTGCGCTGCGCCGTGCCGGGTCGGTTCCGGGCAATTTCGCCCGAGCAACCGGAGCACGCTGCCATGGCACAGTTTTCGTTTCTTTTGACGCTTCCCTCCTCGTTCGTGATGAACAGGGACGCTATCTGCCAGCTACGGCCGATCAAATCCTTGAAGCGGCGCGTCAGGTCGTTGATCTGAAAAGAAAACGCGGCGCGCCATTTACTTCTCCTGACATCGTCAAGGACTACCTGGGCGCCAAGCTCGCAGGTCTTGAGCACGAGGTCTTTGCGGTGCTGTTTCTCGACAACCAGCATAGGCTGATTCGCTACGTCGAATTGTTTCGGGGGACCATCGACAGTGCTTCGGTGTACCCGCGGGAAGTGGTGAAAGAAGCGCTAAAGCTCAATGCCGCGGCGGTGATCCTTTCGCACAACCATCCGAGTGGGAGTCCAGAACCGAGCCAGGCGGACAGGACCCTGACCAAGCGGCTAACTGACGCGCTGGCGCTCGTCGATGTCCGGACGCTGGATCACATCATCGTGGCTGCTCATGAGCGGGTGTCGTTGGCAGAGTTGGGGCTAATGTAGCCGCAACGGGGGCTTAGGCCCCTTCTCCGCCGAGGCGGGTTCGCTGCGGCTCGATCCTAGCCTCGGTCCAGATGGTCGGCAAAACATTACGTAATAGCTCCAGACAGGGTTTTCATTGCTAGCCGATCTTTGGAAAAACCTGGAGCAGGAGCTAATGCAGCTATGGTGACGACCTCACTGCTCTCCAGCTGATCATCGTAACGCCGCGTCCGGCGCCCCTTCGGGAACTCTCGGCGAGGCCAGGGTGATAACGGTGAAGCCCCCCCCTCCATAGGGAAGAGTACCGGCATAGGAGCGGAGCTTCGCCCGTACCTGCGTTCGTGAGACAAGGCATGCGGTTCAGCTTCCTCACGGCAACTTCCCGCACGAAGCCGTGTAATAGTGCCTCAGAACAGACCAGGTCACGCCATTGCCAGCGCCGATGAGCAGTCGCAGCTACTCGATTCGCGGATGGTCCAGGATGGCTGGCAGGCTTGCCGGCTCTTCAGCCGATCCAGCCCAGCGTCATCCGTCATCCGCTTCGGGCATTTAGGCCGAGCTACCGAAGTAGTATGCCGTTGATGAAGTTCAGACGAGCACATACCTCAATAAGGTTAGCTGAGAAGAATATCTGACATGACGGCCGAAACACCCCGGACAACGGACCCAGGATTGTCAATATCTACGATGCCAAGACCCACCTGTGGCAGCTGATCCTTGGGGCCAGCCAAGGCAATCCCTTCGTGATCGCAAAAGCCGGCGAGCCGATGGTCAAGGTTGTTGCGATTAGCCAAGAAACCAAACCGCGGCGCGTTATGCTTGCCGGGATGTATGACGTTCCGGAGGACATCGACTCGCCGTTCAAGAGCTTCCGCTTCCGGCGCAAAGCAGCCTCACGGCGAAGTTTTATAATCTGGATAGGCCTACCGAAGAATGCAGAAGGTCGGACGCGGGATTGTTTGTTAGTTTGAATGAGTAACCAGGAATCCCATTTCAGAGGTGCGATCTATGTCCTCATCCCTTCCAGAAGGTAACCGGTACCACGGCTGGAACATCGTTGCTGCCGCCACGGTCCTCACGCTGCTGACGGTTGGAATGCGCCTCGGGATCGGGCCATTTTTCCTACCAATGGCGGAAGACCTGGGTTTTAGCCGCAGTCTTCTGGCTACCATCGTTGGGGTTGGAATGCTGTTCTATGGTTTAGCGATGCCTTTGGCGGGATACCTTGTTGGGGCCATAGGTACGCGCTCGGTACTATTGCTTGGAACGGCGATAGTTATTGCCTCAACGATGTGGACGGTCGTTGCGCGTACGCCTTTCACGTTTCTACTCTCATTCGGCGTGCTGCTCTCGGTTGGTCTCGCGTTCACTAGTCCAGTAGCCCTGACCCCAGTCATTAGCCGGTGGTTTACTCGGCAACGTGGTATGGCGCTGTTCTTTCTGTCCACGGGCTCAATGGCTGGCATGGCGGTTATGACGCCGCTGCTAACTCTCTCCATTACCTTATTTGACTGGCAAACCACCCTTGTCGGCTTCGCTATTTCATTTGCTGTGGTAACCGTGCCGGCAGCCTTATTCATCATTAAGGACGAGGTGCCGCAAAACGCGGATCTGCTTCCAGCGACACCTGGTTCTGCGCCCTCCATTAATGATGCGACGCCTGCGGAGCTCACGTTCGGTGCCGCTATGCGCACTTCGCCCTTTTGGAAAATTGTGCTCGGCCTGTTCGCATGCGGATACAGCATGAATCTTCTTGGGACCCATGGTGTGCCTATGCTCATGGATCACGGATTCGATGCCATGACGAGTTCTTATGGCATCGGGCTTATCGGCCTCGTAGCCATCGCTGGAACGCTGATACTTGGTCGATTGTCGGACCGGCTGCCTCGAAGGAACATCTTGGGGGCGATTTACTTCATTCGGGGCCTGGGATTCTTTGCGCTGCTCCTGGTGGGTACCCATTGGGAGCTGTACATCGCGGCAGCCATTGGTGGAATGGTTTGGGCGGGCAGTATTGCAGCTTCGTCGGCCATACTCGCGGACGTCTATGGCGTGCGGCTAGTTGGCGTTATGTACGGAACTGCTTATTTGGGCCATCAGGTAGGGGCGATGATCAGCTCTTGGCTAGGCGGGTGGGGATTCGAGCATTTCGGTACCCATTGGCTCGCCTTTGGTAGTTCAGGCGGGCTGCTTTTGATCGCCGCAGTGGTATCGCTAAGGCTGCCGTTGAAGGGTTTCACATTGCCGCAGCTAACGGTATCAAAAGCCTGAACCGCTGGGTTTCCGAAGCGTAGCAACTTCTGTGGCGCGGCCATACCGAGCGGTGTGCCCTAGTTGCTCACTGCGACCTCAGCGAGGTGTTATCGAATCGAGCAGCATACCCCGACGAAGCCGAGGCCGGGCCGGCCACGCCGATCGCTTTGAGCTTATTGTCACTATCCTTACTAGCCAGCACCCGCAACATAAGAACAAGCCATTAGGGGAGCGTTTGATGCTTGCAGAACGGGAAGATGGGGCCTTGGCGGCGCAGTTGGAGCCGAAGCGTAATCCGTTCGTGAGGGCAATGGCGTTCATGCTGGCTGCGGCGGTTCTGATTCCACTACTGAACGCGGAAGTGAAGTACCTCGGCGTGTTCTATCCGGTTATCCAATTGCTCTGGTGCCGCTACTTCGGCCATGTGGCCTTCACGCGCCGCGCAAAGGTTCGGCGCTGTTTCGCTCTCAACGCCCTTGGTTGCAAATCGTGCGGTCGCTGCTGTTCTGTTTTACCTCCTTCCTGATGTTCTGTGCGCTCCAGTACGTGCCGGTGGCGACCGCAGCGGCGGTGAGTTTCACGGCGCCTATGGTGATCCTGGTGCTGGCGCCGTTCATGCTGGCCGAGAAGGTGGGCTTGCTGAAAATAATCGCAGTCGTCTGTGGGTTCGCTGGCACGCTGCTTGTTATCCAGCCAGGTGGCGATGCCTTTCATCCTGCCGCGCTACTGGTGCTCTTGAGCGCTTGTACGTCGGCGCTCACGCAGATTCTGTCGCGCAAGCTCGCCGGGCACGACACACCGGAAACGTCCAACACATACATGGCGGCCGCTGGATTTGTATTAACGAGCCTGATGCTGCCGTTTATCTGGCAGTCGCCGGACGGTTTGTTGCACCTCGGTTTGCTGATCAGCATGGGCATCCTAGGTGTTTGCGGGCACTATTGCCTGGTGCGCGCCTTCGAGGTAGCCCCGGCTCCGTTCGTGGCACCGTTTACTTACTTGCAGATCATCGGCGCCAGCCTGCTGGGCTACCTGTTTTTCGCCGAACTGCCGAATCTGTGGAGCCTCATCGGCACCTTCATCATCGTGCTGAGCGGGTTAGTGGTATTGCTTGGCGAGCAATACCTTGAGATGCGTCTAAGGGCGTCGGCTCGATGTTCTAGCTGAGACTTCCGAGCATTCACGCCGATGGTAATCGTCACATGAAGCGCCACCCTTCCCTCCCTGCTGGCGCAGATTATCCTCGGTGCGACTGACGATCCTGGCAAACACCGGATTGGCCATGTCCGGCAGGATGAGCCAACCGTGCGTGTCTGCCCGCGCTGCAGGTTTCGAGCCCTCTCGTCGGAGCGGTAGTTCAGTTGGCCAATCGCTCACATGACCAGCACGCGGGTTTCCGCCCCGACAGAGCCGGTTCCCGACAGCACGCAGAATCCGGTACCGACGCCGATCCCGGCTAGCCGAGCGACACTGATGGTGATCGGCTTTCCAGGCATAAGGTCCCTAAGTCCGGCCCACAAGGAACCGTACAGCCGCCCGAAGAGCAGAGACTCTGACGCATGGCTGGATCCAACAACGCCCTGACAACGTAGCGGCAGTGCTTCCTCAATACATCGAATCCACCTCCGGCACGATCTCGAACAGATCGCCCACCAGACCATAGGCAGCCACCTGAAAGAGCGGCGCTTCCTCGTCCTTGTTGATCGCGACGATCACCTTGGAGCCTTTCATACCTGCCAAGTGCTGGACGGCACCGGAGATGCCCACGGCGATGTACAGCTGCGGCGCTACGATCTTGCCGGTCTGGCCGACCTGCATGTCGTTCGGCACGAAGCCGGCGTCGACCGCTCCGTTCGACGCGCCCGCCACCTTGCTAGCTCAGGGCCTGACGGGAACGATCTCATCGCCGACGAAGTGACCGATGATGTAATCGTTTGGTCCCAGGGCATCATTTTTTTCCGGGCCGAACGGTTGCTGGTACTGCTTGATCAGGCCGTCGTATTGCTCGATGGCGTAGAAACCGTCACGCACCTCATTGCCTTTGGTGCTGCCGGCCTTCTCGATCGCCAGCGCGGTCAGGTACATGGCATCATAGGCGTTGGCGATGCCGGTCGCCGGGGTCACGTCCGCCAGGCTCTTGATTTCCGGATAGCGCGCTTTCAGGGCCGCCAGCAGGGCGCTGCCCTTCTCGCCGCTGTCTTCGGTGAACAAGTAGGTCTGCACGAAATGCACCCGCTCGGCATCCGGCCCGGCCAGCTCACCAAAACGGCCACCCGCCGGCCCCCAGTGGGAGACGATCGGGACGTCCCAGCCCATGCGGTCGAGCGACTTGACAACCTGCGCGGACGGTCCGACATTCGCCACCAATATTAGCGAGTCGGCGCCAGCATTTCTCAGCCGCGTCAGCTGCGGCAATACGTCCAGATCGCTGTCCTGTACGCGCTCGCCCCCTGCAGACGTCATGCCGCGCTTGTCCAGCGCACGCTTTAGGCCGGCCTCATTGGATTCGCCCCAGGGGTTGTTGATCAGAACCATTCCTGACTTCTGCATTTCGCGCTTGTCGACGCCGTACTCGACCAGGGCCTCGTCGACCAGCTCGTCGACCGCGAGACGCGAAAGACGTAGTTGTCCTTGGCGCCGTTCTCGGTGATCTTGGTGCCTGCGGCCCAGACTCCCATGAACGGCACCTTCATCTGGTTGGTCAGCGGCACGATGGCCAGGGACACCGGTGTGTCCAACCCGCCGAACAGCACCGCCACCTGTTCCCGCTGCACCAGCTCGCGGGCGGCGAGCATGCCCTTCGACGGGTTGCTTTCGTCGTCACGGCGCACCAGTTCCATGAATAGAAAGATTTCAGTCCCTACGAGGGTTCGCTGAAGCGGGTGGCAGGCCTCTGCAAAAGGCCTACGACCGATAAAACCACAGGCACGCGTATCATTCACGATGTCACGCCGCATCCTCATCTAATGCCCTATGGTCGGCAGGCAGAACCATCGCAAGGGACGCCAGTTCAACTCCCTATCGACCATTCGTCGGGAGTTTGCCAAAGGGGGCATTTCAGGGGGCACTTATCGATAGACCCATATAACCTTTCTTTAAAATCAATAGCTTATTGCAGTAATTATAAAGCCCCCGGCTCCACCAAACACAAAGCCCCGAGAATCTTGAGATTCTCGGGGCTTTTTCTTTGCGCTGTCGAAAGACGGTCGAGGTCTTCAGCGAGCAGCCGTGCGCCTCGATACGCGCCTGAATCTCTGCCGGCAATCTTGCGGGTAGGCTGGGCGACACTAACCACGTTCGCGCCGGCCATCACAGCGCAAGCGTAGTCACTCCTCGGAAAAGTAGTCGCTGTCGACCTGCTTGACCTCATACACCTGCTTAACGCTCACGCCAAGGTTGTGTTCGACCATCAGGCGGGCGAGCTCGATGCCGTCGATCAGTACGACCTTGATATCCAGACCGAGCGCCGCTTCCTTCGCGCCAGTAGAAAAGTCCGAGGTGGTAATGAATACGCCTTTGCGTGCCCGCTTTCGCGTCAGCGCGCCGATGAACTTGTCTATTTCCGGACGATGCACGGTGTTGGCCCAGCGCTTGGCTTGCAGGTAGATCACATCCAGCCCGAGCTTGTCTTCCTTGATGATGCCGTCGATACCGTCGTCGTTGGTGAGCTGGGTCGCTTTGCCGGCCTCCTTTCGCGAACCGCCATAGCCCATGGCGATCATCAGATCGACCACCACCTGCTCGAAGAAGCTCGGCGTAGCAGCCCGCACCTGCGCCAGCAGTTCGTCTGCCAGGGATTGCTGCAACGCCTGATAGGCCGCGGCCAACTGCTCATCCGGCGTGGTTTCGGCTAGATCGCTGTCTGCAACGGCGGCGGCGTTTGTCACCTGGGGTTTAGCCGTATGGAAGTCGGCGAACTCCGGAAACTGCTTCAGCCAGGTCACGGTGATTCGCGCCGGGCCACTGGCCAGCGCCTCACGCCCCCGGTCGGTGATCTGCACCATTCCTTTGCTCGGAATCGTCAGCAGGCCAGCCTTGTTCAGATAGGTTCTGGCCCAGCCCACCCGATTGTTGATCACGGTCTGATTCCCCGAGGGCAGCCGCTCCTTGCGCTCTTCTTCCGTCAGCTGGAATACATCGGCGATGCGCACGCGCAGGGCGCCAAGCGGCAACGGCACGCCGTCGCCAACCGCCTGCAGCACCGGGCGCATGACACTTTGAAAATCCGGAATTGCCATCCTGTGCATTTCTCCTGAGCGCTGTGTAGTTAAAAGGAACTCACAAGCCGGCCGACGGATGAGCCCCGCCTGCCAGCGCCTTCAGCATTTTGTAGATCACCAACGCAAACGCCCGGCTCTTGGTCTCGTTGTCCAGCACTTCCAGCGAGAGCTTCTCGTGATCAGTCATGGCGTCCAGCACGGTATCGATTACCCGTTTTGGCAGCAGCCCGTGCATCACTTGATCCACCGAGTGGTTGTTCACTTGCGCCATCACATCTTCCTGGCGGCTGATGCGCTCGGCGATGCCGGTGAGAAAGTGCAGCTGATCTTCATCGCTGACTTCGGCACCGAAGATATCGTTCAGCGCATCGATGATTTCCGACAGCCGCTTCTTCTCCGGATCGTGTGGCTTACCACTGCCCACGTCACTGCCAGGCTTGAGCGTGTACTCACCGCCCTCCTCGCTCAGGCGCAGCTGGTGTTCGGCACGTTTGCTTAGCCGGTAGTGGGTCAGTTGCAGCTCGCCGACGTCGACGTCGTCCTGTTGCAGGCGGTCGACCCGCAGCAGCGGGTGCAGGTGCTTGGCGAACACGCAGAGCTGCTCCAGCTCGCGATCCTCGTAAGGCACGATCTGCGAAAGGAATTCGTACAGGCGCACGAAGCTCTGCAGGTTCTTGCGGAACAGGTCGAGCTGATCAACCTGCTCGCCGGCTTCCTTTAGCGCGTGCTCGGCCTTCTTCAAACCGGCGCTGTCGCCGTTGGCCTCAGCGGTGCGCTTGAAATTCAGCGCCTGCTGGCGCGATTCGACGCTGAAGGCGTAACGCTTGGCGAAGCGCTCCTTGGCAGGCTGGCAGTAGTAGCTGAGCTTGCTGGCTGCCGCTTTCGGGTCGAAGAAGGCCAGGGCGAACGCCTCGACCTCCTGCCAGTGATAGATCCCTTCGGCATCCAGCTTTTTCTGCAGGTCGTAGATGATCTGCGGGTCGGTGACGTCGCTCAGCTCGGCCTTGGTGTAGTACGGCAGAAAGGCGTCGAGGATGTCCTGCGGCTCGTTGAAGAAATCGAGGATGAAGGTCTGCTTGGCCGGAAAGGTGCGGTTCAACCGCGACAGCGTTTGCACGCAGTCCACGCCCTGCAGCTTCTTGTCCACGTACATGGCGCATAGCTTGGGCTGGTCGAAGCCGGTCTGGTACTTGTTGGCGGCGATCATCACGTTGAAGTCCTGCGTGTCGAACGCCTCGGCCAGGTCGCGTCCATTCAGGCCGGCGTTGAGCAGGCTGCTGCTCTCGGTCACTTCCTCGGGGATCACCTCATCCGGCAATACGCTGCCGGAAAACGCCACCAGCGGATGCACGTCGGCGTAGCCCATCTGCTGCACGTAGGCCTTCACCGCCAACTGGTAGCGCACCGCCTCCTGGCGGCTGCTGGTCACCACCATGGCCTTGGCCTGGCCACCGAGCAGGTGGCGAATGTTGGCGCGGAAATGCTCGACGATGATCTCGACCTTCTTGTCGATGTTGTACGGATGCAGCCGCACCCAGCGCGCCAGCTTCATGCGTGCCTTCTTCGAGTCCACCTCGTCGTCTTCGCCGTCCGGGTGGGCAATCTTCCAGGCGGTGCTGTAGGTGGTGTAGTTCTGCAGCACATCGAGAATGAAGCCCTCCTCAATGGCCTGGCGCATGGAATACAGATGAAAGGCTTCGGGCTTGTTGCTGGCACTGGGTGGCAGCGTCGGGTCGGGTACGCGACCGAACAGCTCCAGGGTCTTGGCCTTGGGCGTGGCGGTGAAGGCGTAATAGCTGATGCGCTCGTTCGGCTGGCGCGCCTGTACGGCGGCATCGAGTAAATCTTCGGCGCTGATCTCTTCCGCATCCAGCGCATCGCTGCCGAGAATCTGTTTCAGCTTGCTGGCCGAGGAGCCGGTCTGCGAGGAATGCGCCTCATCGGCGATTACCGCATAGCGCCCCGAGGCGAGCTTGGGGTATTTCTCCAGCGCGTCGAACAGCGCCGGGAAGGTCTGGATGGTGACGATGATGATGCGCGTCTGCTCGGCCAGCGCCTCGGCCAGTTGCTCGGACTTGCTCTGGTTGCCCACGTCGCGGGTGATCGGCCGCACCACGCCCTGGGCGTGCTCGAACTGGTAGATGGTGCTCTGCAGTTGGCTGTCCAGCACCGTGCGGTCGGTGACCACGATCACCGAACTGAACAGCCGCTGGCCGTCGTGGCTGTACATCGAGGCGAGCTGGTGGGCAGTCCAGGCGATGGAGTTGGACTTGCCGGAGCCGGCACTGTGCTGGATCAGGTAGCGCATGCCCGGGCCTTCGACGTGGGTGGTTTCGATCAGCCTGTTGACCACATCCCACTGGTGGTAGCGCGGGAAGATCATCGTTTCCCTGGTGGTCAGCGTGCCGTCGAAGCCCTCGCTGGTCTTCTTGTCCAGGTGCAGGAAACGTCCGAGCACCTTGAGCCAGGCATCCGGCTGGAACAATTGCTGCCACAGGTACCCGGTGGCGTACTGGCTGTCGTCGGGCGGCGGTGGGTTGCCAGCGCCGCCTTCCGCGCTGCCGAGGTTGAACGGCAGAAAGAAGGTGTCCTTGCCGTCCAGCTTGGTGGTCATCGCCACCTCGTTCTGGCCCACCGCGAAATGCACCAGCGCCCCGCGTTTAAAGGTCAGCAGCGGCTCGGGTTTGCGCGTCAGCGGGTCTTTTACCGGGCGGTCGTAGCGGTACTGGCGCTTGGCGTTTTCCACCGACTGCTTGAACTCGCTTTTCAGCTCCAGCGTGGCTGTGGGGATGCCGTTGACGAACAGCACCAGATCCAGCCGTGGGTTGTAGCACTGCCCGCCAGCACCGGCCTCGCGGAAATGCGGCGAATAGGACACCTCCGGCACCACGCGCAGGCGGTTGCACTGGTAGCGTTTGAGGGTGTCTGGGTTCATGCCGTGGTCCGGCTGGAAGCTGCACAGCTCCACCTTCACCGCCGGCAGCTTAAAGCCATGGCGCAGCACATCCAGGGTGCCGCTCTGCTCCAGCTCGCGCACCAGCTTTTGCACCAGCACATCATCCGGGTTGTTCGGGTTGGACTTGGCGAACTTGTCCCAACGCTCCGGCCAGGCGTCCTTGAAGTAACCAAGAAAGTCCTCGGTATACAGCGCCGTGCGCCGGTCGTAGCCGCTGGCCGGGCCAGTGAGCCAGCCCTGGGCAACCATGGCGGTGATGATGTCCTGCTGGAACTGGGCTTCCTTGCTGTCCGCCATTTATACGGCCTCTACTTCTTCTACTTCAGGGGCTTGGGTGCTGGCCGGTGGCTGCCAGCCGCGCACATCGATTTTGCCGGTGACGGCGGCGGAGATTAGGGCGGAGCGGCGTTCTTGGAGGAGTGCCATAGAGTTTTCTGACTCTGCCATGAGCTCATCGAAGATCGATGACTGCTCTTCAACAAACTCAGCAATTGTTGCTTGCTCACTAAAGGGCGGCTTAAACATCCAAAACTCTATTGCGTCAGCGATGTTGAACTGTTTCTGGGCCGCTCCATACTGAACAACCTCAACTTGCTGCCGAACCAAACGGCTATTCATTACAGCGCAAAGCCATCCCGAATCGAAATTTCCGCGCTTAACCAACATAACTGAAGCGCAGTTCCCACCTTCGCACTCAGGCGGTACGACAGCTGTCAAACCTGGGTATCCAACACGCATGGTGACAATGTCACCTGCCTCAAGCATGGTCTTTCGATTTCTCAAACTGTCTTTCAAAGAAATTTTTCGTGCCTTATCAACCTCAATAAGCCCTTCCTTCACCTCGCCACCGTATATAAACGGCAGGCCTTCTTCTGCCACGTAGTCACTGGGATTAACGACTATCCCTACAGTGATAAACGGCGAAATATTTTTAAGGCGCTTCCTCTCCCAATGCGCAGGCACTTCGCCCAGCCACTCAACGCCGGAGTCTTTCATCGGCGCAGTGGGGTCGAGGCCTTTGGTGACGGCGTGGGAGATCACGGCCTGGCGCTTTTCCTTGAGCAGCTGGATCAGGCGCTGCTGCTCTTCGATCAGCGCGTCGATGCGGGCGGTTTCGTGGTCGAGGAAGCGTGCAATTTGGATTTGTTCAGCAACGGTTGCAACCGGAAAAATAACCTCGCCGATCAAGGTTCCATTTAAGTTGGCAAGCCCAGTTGTCGAGTTCGAAAGCAGATCAAGTTGAGCCCTGGCCAGCTCATCATTCATGAGATACCAAGCTAGCTTTGGGATAAAGCCTGACCCAACTCTCAGTCGCTGCATAAAGTTGCCATAGCAGCAGCTCTGCTTGGCAATCTCGGCAGTTACCAGCGTCGTTTTGCCAATATGCAATGAGCTCCCGCTGGACTTAGTTACTACCAAGTCGCCCTCTACAAGGAGCGCACTCGCTCTTTCCTTAGCACTAAGTTTACGGAGGGCAGGCTCTGCAACTCTCCAGTTCCCATCTACAGTCTGGTCCGTGGAGCGAAGAACTATCGTGTCATTTTCTCCTGTCGGATCGTCCCCCCAAACCCCTCCGTCGTTATTGTCGAGCAACCATTTAACTTGCTTAACCTCCCAAGTCACCGGTACGTCACCGATCCACGGCACCCCAGATTTTTTATATTCCGGGTACGGACTGAACCCACTCATGTCGACAGCCCCTCGATCATCTGCTTGATGCGGTCGGTGCAGGCTTTCAGGTCGCTATCGATCTCGGCCAGCGGGCGCGGTGGCTGGAAAACATAGAAGTGGCGGTTAAAGGGAATCTCGAAGCCGACAATGCCGACTTCGCCGTCCAGCGCATCGGTTTTGCTTTCGTCGATCCAGGCGTCCGGTACATGGGGGATGACTTCGCGCTGGAAGTAGTCGTATACCGACTCGCCCAGCGGTACGTTCTCGTTGTCACGCAGGCCGGCGTCGGCTTCCGGCTGGCCCTTGATCATGCAGATGTCCGCCTCAGGGTCGCGCTCGCTCAGGGCGCTCATCAGGGCTTTTAGCTCCGGTGCGCTGAGGCTGACGCTGTGTGCGCTGAGGGCTTTTTTCAGCAGCTTGCTGAATTGCTCGCGGTTGCGGTGCAGCACGCTGGCGTCCATCGCTTGCAGGGCCGTAATCAAACGCTGGCGTGCCGAGGCTTCCAGTTTCTCGATAGCTTTTTCTTCCAGCACCTTGGCGATGCGCTCGGCGCTGGTCTGGAAGTTCAGGCGCAGCGGGCGTTCGACGGTGATACGCCGGTAGCCGAAGGCGTCGATGGGGAAGATCTTGCTTTGCGGGGTGGCCTCGAAGCGACCGTAGAGGCGCACCAGCTCGCTGATTTGATCGTCGGTGATGTACTGGCGCTTGCTGCCCAGCGACTTGCGCATTTTGGCGTAGTGCTGGCTGCCGTCGATCAACTGCACCTTGCCCTGGCGCGCAGCAGCTTTGTGGTTACTGAGTATCCACACATAGGTGGCGATGCCGGTGTTGTAGAACATGTCGGTGGGCAACGCGACGATGGCTTCGACCAGATCGTTCTGCAGCAGGTAGCGGCGAATCTCCGACTCGCCCGACCCGGCGCCGCCGGTGAACAGTGGCGAGCCGTTGAGGATGATGCCGATGCGCGAGCCACCGTCGCGCGGGTCACGCATCTTGCTGACCAGGTGCAACAGGAACAGCAGCGAACCGTCGGACACGCGCGGCAGGCCGGGGCCGAAACGGCCGTCGAAGCCCTTGTGGCTGTGCTCGTCGGTGATCTGCTTCTGTACCTTCTTCCACTCCACGCCGAACGGCGGGTTGCTGAGCATGAAGTCGAAGTGATGCTCAGGGCCGGCCAGTTGATCGTTGGACAGGGTATTGCCGAGTTTTATGTTCTCGACCTTCTGCCCCTTGATCAGCATGTCCGCCTTGCAGATGGCGTAGGACTCGGGGTTGAGCTCCTGGCCGTGCAGGGACACGGTGACCTTCTCGCTGATGGACTGGATGTACTCATCACCCTCCGACAGAAAGCCGCCGGTGCCGGCGGTCGGGTCATAGATGGTTACGATGCTGTTGGGCGCGAGCTTGTGGTCCTGATCGGTGATCACCAGCGAGGTGGTGAGGTGCACGATATCGCGCGGGGTGAAGTGCTCCCCGGCGGTTTCGTTGGAGCTTTCCGCGAACTTGCGGATCAGCTCTTCGAAGATGATGCCCATGCCGAAGTTGCTGATGCGCTCGGGGCTCAGGTCAGTGGCGGCGAAGCGCTGCACCACCTGATACAGCAGGTTGGCGGTTTGCAGCTGCTGAACGAAATCCTCGAAGTGGAAGTGCTCGAAGATCTCGCGGGCATCCTTGCTGAAGGCCTGCACGTAGCTCATCAGGTCGGCGGCGGTCTGGGTGCCCGACAGCGTGCCGAGGGTCAGCGGCGAGGCATTGAAGAACTGTTGCCCGGCCGCACGCAGCAACAGCCGCTCACGCACCAGATCAGGCCGACCTTCTTGGGCATAGGACTCACGGATCACCGCTTCCTTGGTCGGTTCCAGTACGCATTCCATGCGCCGCAGCAGAGTGAACGGCAGGATGATGCGGCCGTACTGCGACTGCTTGAAGTCACCGCGCAGCAGGTCGGCAATGGACCAGAGAAAGGCGGCCGTCTGGGAATGGTTTTCCGTGTTCACGTAACTGCTCCAGGGTGAGGCGGCAAAGCCGCTACTTTAACCCGCGGAGCGTCACAGGGAGACCCGCACAGACGCATAGCCTCACTATTGCTTGAGGTATCGCTTGAGGCTCAGCGTAAGCCAGTCGCACCGCTAACCTGACTCGCCATCTCCCTGGTAACAATCTCGACGATGGCCCGCAGCAGTCGCATCTCACCGTTGAAGGTTGCACGAAGTGCTGGCTGGGCTTCGCTGAGTGCTTCGTTCTGCCGTTGCACCTCGTTCTGCAGCGCCGTGGCCTGCTGGTAGATCTTGCCCGCCAATGCGTCGATATGCTTTTTCGCGGTGGCAGGTTTGATGCCCATGCCTACCCCGGCATCGATCAACACGGCACCGGTAATCTCATTCAGGCACAGCACTCCATTGAGCGGCCAGGCCAGTGTCGATTGGGTTGGCCACTTGTCCTGATCGAATGCGCGGGTGCCGTAAACAGCTGTGCTCAGCAGGTCGTAGAACGGCGCCAACACCACGCCCTTCCGGCCCACGAGAAAGCTCAGGTTCTTCAGGTGGGCGTCTTCGTTACCGACGAGGACGTTGAACACCAGCCATTTGAACAGCGCTTCGCGCGCTTTCACCGAAGGCACGCAGAGCTTCGCGATGTCGCTCAGTTTCTGCACGCTGCCGGCGCTGTACTTGTACTCGCGTGATAGGCCTGTCAGCTGGCAGGCGTCGATACAGTGCAGGCGCTGCCATTGGGCGTGAGTGAAAGAGCGGTCGAATCGCTCGACCACATAGACCGGTTGAGGCACGTACAGTCTGCTAACGACCGGAACATCCAGCCCTAATCGCTTCGCCAAAGTCATGACGAACCATTCGTTAACGGCCGAATGGCCCCAGGCAATATCAGGGTGGTCGGGCTTGAGAATGTGGGTGGATGGCGTACTTCCGGTGGGCTCCAGAAGCTCCCCATCCCGATAGATGACCGCCACCTTATGCTGAGCCCCGGCCAGGGACATCTTCTTTGCCGAGCGCTCGGCGAGCGGTACTCGCGGCATTTCGCGTATCCGCGAGGACAGCACTTCGTGGGTCAATGTCTGCTTGCCACCTGCTAACGGCTGCTGTCCGGGCGGGAGCAACGTCAGGGAGCCTGCAGACTCGGCGCCAAAGCGTTGCAGCAGGCTGAAGGCGTCCGCAACTGCGGCTCCGATGCTTTGGGCGATCAGCAGGCGCTGCCCTTCCTCGGGCAAGAGGTTGTCGAAGTACCACTGCACGGGCCGTACGCTGGCGCCGTCGACATGTTCGTTGGGCTGCAGCGGCAACCCTGGACTTAGGGCGTGTGCATCGGGTCTGCTCAGCCACTCTTGGCTATACGCGAATGCCCATAAGCCGTTGGACTCGCGAAGCACTCCGACCAGAACATCGTTGATCCAGACATTGAGTTGCCGCTCCATCATTTCACCTCATGTTTCGAGGCGTCATGTTCAGAGCCTGCGGCCTGGCCGCGCTTGTGCTGAATATCCTGGAATTGCGCCATGGTTTCAGCGGCAAAGCTCTCAGGGACTTCAACCTCAACGGTCAGGCCCAGCTCTGTCAGGACCTGAAAGAGCTTGCCCCATTGCACCGTCTCGCCACCGCGCTCAACCTTGCCAAGAAAATTCTCGCTCACGCCGATGCTGCCAGCCGCGTCGTCCTGACGCATGCCCAAGGCCTTGCGGCTGGCGCGAATGAGCGTGCCAAGCTTTTCGGGGGAATCGATTTCAACCTTCATAGAAATCCTCACGGTCGTGAGGATAAGCATGCTGAACAGAGACGGCTTTAGAAAATCCTCACGAACGCGAGGATTCTAGTCCGCATGACGTGTTAATCAAACAAATCCTCACATCCGTGAGGATTTTTTCTGTTGGCTCGCCACCAGCCTGCTCCACCGGGCACAACTGGCAACTCACCCATAAATCGCTGGCTCCCGATAGTGCCGGGCACACGCCTCGCCGTTTTCGCGGAACAGGTGGCATTTGTCGGCCTTGAGCCCGGCGGCGAAGGTTTCGCCTTCGGTGACGCGCAGGTTGCCGTCGACGCAGAGGGTGATGACGTCCTGCAGGCGTTCCAGGGTGAGGTAGAGCAGGTTGTACTGGCCCAGGCGTTCGGCCACGGTGATCTGGCCGTGGAACGTGAAGTCGGCTTCTGCCGGCATGACGAAGTGTTCCGGGCGAATGCCGAGGGTGAGCGGGTCGCCTGGGCTCACGGCGCTGCCGTCCACCGGCAGGGTCAGCGGGTAGCCGCTGGGCAGTTCGATGGTGACGGCTTCAGGACTAGCGGAGATGGCGCGCACCTCGACGAAGTTCATCTGCGGCGAGCCAAGGAAGCCGGCGACGAAGCGGTTTTTCGGGTAGTGATAAAGGTGCAGCGGCTGGCCGACCTGGGCGATTTCGCCGGCATTGAGCACGACGATCTTGTCGGCCAGAGTCATGGCTTCAACCTGATCGTGGGTCACGTAGATCATGGTGGAGCGGATGCGCTGGTGCAGGCGGGCGATCTCGATGCGCATCTGCACGCGCAGGAAGGCATCGAGGTTCGACAGCGGTTCGTCGAACAGGAACACCTTCGGCTCGCGGACCATGGTGCGGCCGATGGCGACGCGCTGGCGCTGGCCGCCGGAGAGGTCCTTGGGTTTGCGTTCGAGCAGCTTGTCGAGCTGGAGGATTTCCGCGACTGCTTCGACGCGGCGCTTGATCTCGCGCTTGTCGACGCTGGCGAGCTTGAGGCCGAAGGCCATGTTCTCCGCCACGGTCATGTGCGGATAGAGGGCGTAGGACTGGAAGACCATGCCCACCGAACGATCCTTGGGCGGCAGGTCGTTGACGCGCTGATTGTCGATCAGCAGATCGCCGGAGGTGATGTCCTCAAGCCCGGCGATCAGCCGCAGCAGGGTGGACTTGCCGCAGCCGGACGGGCCGACGAAGACGACGAATTCGCCGTCTTCGATGTCCAGGTCGATATGCCGGGTGATCGGCGTACCGTCGTAACTCTTGCAGATGTCGCGCAGCGTGACACTGGCCATGGTTATTGTTCTCCGTTGATGCCGCCAAGCTCTCGTTATCTGGCGCAGCGGTGGGCCAACCCCACCGCTGCCAACGCTCCCTTAACCCGCGAGCCGGACATAGCCGAAACCATGTGCCGGCAGCCGCGCCCAGTGGCCATCGTATTCGGCAAAGCTCGCCGGTACGTCCACCAGCGGCACCGCCTGCGCCGGCAGCTCGTAGCTGCGCGACAGATCGCCGAGGTTGAACAGGCACAGCCAGGCTTCGTCGCCCAGCCGCCGCTCGAACACCAGCAAGGCGTCGTCATGGTAGACCATGTGGATATCGCCCTCGATCAGCAGGCGCTGCTCGCGCCGCCAGCCCAGGAAGCGCCGGTAGCAATTGAGCATCGAATGCGGATCGGCATCCTGCGCGGCCACCGACAGCGAACGGTGCGAGTCGTCCACCGGCAACCACGGCTGGCTGCCGGTGAAGCCGGCATGGTGTGCTTCGCTCTCCCAGGGCATCGGCGTGCGGCAGCCGTCGCGGCCCTTGAATTCCGGCCAGAAGGTAATGCCGTACGGATCGACCAGATCCTCGTAGCGCAGTTCCGCTTCCGGCAGGCCCAATTCCTCGCCCTGGTACATGCAGACACTGCCGCGCAGGGATAACAGCAGAGCCATCAGCAAGCGGCCGCGCTCCGGGTCGGGCCGGCCGTTGAGCGCCCAGCGGGTCATCACCCGCACCACGTCGTGGTTGCCCATCGACCAACAGGACCAACCGTCCGCCAGTTCCCGCTCGATCCCTTCCACGGTATGCCGGATGTAGCCAGGGCTGCACTGCTCGGTGAGCAGGTCGAAGGAATAGGCCATGTGCAGCGTGTCGCCACCGCTGGTGTAGGCGGCCATGGTGCGCAGCGACTCGTCGCAGCCGATCTCGGCTACCGAAGAGGCACCGGGATAGCGCTGCAGCAAGGCACGCAGACGACGCAGGAAATCCATGTTCTCTGGGCGCGTCTTGTCGTAGATATGGCGCTGGTAGGCGTAGGGGTTATCGATGCGCACGCCGATGCTGCCCTCACGGATCTCGGTGTTCGGCGGGTTGTCGCGCAGTTCGGCGTCGTGGAAGTAGAAGTTGGCGGCGTCCAGGCGGAAACCGTCCACGCCGAGCTTGAGCCAGAACTCCATGTCGTCGAGCAACTGATCCTGCACGGCGGGGCAGTGGAAGTTCAGGTCCGGCTGGCTGGAAAGGAAGTTATGCAGGTAGTACTGCCGGCGCCGGCTGTCCCAGCTCCAGGCCGGGCCGCCGAACACCGACAGCCAGTTGTTCGGCACGGTGCCGTCCGGCTTGGGATCGGCCCAGACGTACCAGTCGGCCTTGTCGTTATCGCGGCTGGAACGGCTCTCGGCGAACCAGGGGTGCTGATCCGAGGAATGATTGAGCACCTGATCGATCAGCACGCGCATGCCGCGTTCGTGGCAGGCCTCGACCAACCGGACGAAGTCGTCCAGCGTGCCGAACAGCGGATCGACGCCGCGGTAATCGGCGACGTCGTAGCCGAAATCCTTCATCGGCGAGGTGAAGAAGGGCGACAGCCAGATAGCGTCGACGTTGAGGCTGGCGATGTAGTCCAGCTTGTGCAGCACGCCGGGCAGGTCGCCCACGCCGTCGCCGTTGCTGTCGAAGAAACTACGTGGGTAGACCTGATAGATCACCCCGCCGCGCCACCAATTCTGAAGTTGCTCGGACATGCCACGTTACCTATGAGTGACCAGTGAAGATGTGGCCACTCTAGGTGCGGCATCCCGTCGCAACATCCTCCGGCGGCGGGGTCTTGCAGGCGTAAGGGTCGGGCGTAGACGGCGCGCTGGCCGAGGGCGTAGACGGCGACAGCGAGCCGGTCAGCGTATCCGCGCCGGATTGCCGACCACCGTGGCACCGGCCGGCACGTCACGGGTGACCACGCTGCCCGCGCCGATCACCGCATCGTCGCCGACCGTCACGCCAGGAAGGATGATCGCCCCGCCGCCAACCCAGACGTTGCGGCCGATATGGATCGGACGGCCGAACTCGACGCCCGAGCGGCGTGCTTCAGGGTCACGCGGGTGGTCGGCGGTGTAGAGCTGCACCGCCGGGCCGATCTGCGCGCCGGCGCCGATATGCACTTCGACCACATCGAGAATCACGCAGTTGAAGTTGAGGAAGGCGCCCTTGCCGAGGTGGATGTTGTAGCCGTAATCGCAGTGAAATGGCGGGCGGATCACCGCACCGGCACCGGCCGAAGCCAGGCGCTCGGCCAGCAACGCTCGGCGCTCGTCCGGCGAGGCCGCGAGCGCCGCGTTGTAGCGCACCATCCAGGCCTTGGCAGCGGCCTGATCGGCGAGGATCTCCGGATCGCCGGGGTAGTACAGCTCGCCGGCCAGCATCTTCTGCTTCTCGCTCATCGCCATGGCAACGCCTCCTTCACTGAAAAGCCCGAGGGTGCCACAGCATGAAGCGGCCCTCCTCCTCCCCAATTGATGGCCAACGGGCGAGGCGATGAACGGTTCGGCCCGGCGCCTTCGCGTTCGCCGCGACCCTCGACTAGGGTTGATGCACTGTCCCGTTGCCTTTGGAGCACTGCCGTGAAATTGATCGGTCGCTATATGTCGCCTTTCGTCCGCCGCGTCGGCATCAGCCTGCATCTGTTGGAAATACCGTTCACCAACGAACCGCTCAGCGTCCTGACGGACAGCCAGAAGATTCGCCACTATTCGCCGCTGGGTCGGGTACCGGCGTTGGTGCTGGACGATGGTCAGGTGCTGATCGACAGCAACGCCATCCTCGATTATTTCGATCAGCAGGCTGGCGCCGAGCGCGCCCTGCTGCCGCTATCCGGCCCCGAGCGCAGCGAGGCGATGAACCTGCTGCCCTTCGCCGTCGGGGCCTGCGAGAAAACCGTCGCGGCGTACTACGAACGTGATCGGCGGCCCGAGGGGTTGGTCTGGGACGACTGGTATCGGCATTGCGAGGACCAGGCGCGTGGCGCGCTGGCATTGCTGGATGCACGCCAGGCCGAGCGCGGCGAGCGGCCGTTGTGGGGTGAGCGGATGAGCCAGGTGGATATCAGCGCGGTGGTTGCCTACGACTTCGCCCGTCTCACCCTGCCCGACACGCTGGCGCCAGATGACGCCTTTCCGCATCTGGCAGCGGCGTCGCAACGCGCCAACGCCCTGCCCGCTTTCGCCCAGACCCAGTGGAAGGGCTGAACGGCGCCCTGCAGGCCAAGCGCTATCGGACCAGTGCCCGTGTGTTCAGCGCGGCGCTCGAACCTGGGCCACTACCTCGTCCAGGGTTGGGTTGGCCTTGCCCATGCCATTGAAGAATACGGCGGGAATACCGCCGTTGAGGACCGCGACGGTGCGCTGCAGCTGGGCCTGCTGCTCGGCGTTGGGGTTGCTCGTCTCGGTACTGAAGTGACTGGAGCGTTGCACCGCGATGCCCATACGGGAAAGCCCGGCCGCCAGTTCGTCGGCCCGCCGCGCTTCATCAGAAGGGCAGTTGACCGGTGCGAAGACCATTACCACGCCTGGGCGCGCACCACCGGGCATCGCCACCGGGATAAACCCTGAGGGGCTGCTTGTCGTACTTGCCTGGAGCAATGCCTCCTGCTGATGGCCGCTCCACAGTTTGTAGCCGAGGCCCAGGACGGCGGCCATGAACAGCACGCGTGTCAGGCTCATGGGCGGCCTCCGCCGTACTGTGCTGCGCCATGCGCGCAACGGCTGGCTCGCTGGTTGGTCTTCATCATCCGCCACATCCCTGTTGTGCTGTACGGCCGCGAGCATAGCCGCTCGCCTCGGCGGCGGCGAGCGGCCCTAGTCCCCCTGAATCTTGCTCAGCAGGTCGCGCGCCAGCTGCACGGCCTCGCTGCGGTGGGTGATGTTGAGCTTCTGGTAGAGGCTGCGGATGTGCGTCTTGATGGTGGTGGGCGCGACGTTCAGGTGGTCGGCGATCTGCTCGTTGGACTGCCCGGCATGGATCAGGCTGAGCACCTGCCATTCGCGCCGGGTCAGCGGTGAGCGACGGATCAGCTCGGGGACGTCGGGGCGATTGATGATGTCCTGGATCACCGCCTCGTCGAGGGTGATGCGGATGGCGCGGCTGAAGTCGCGCTGCTGCTGCGCCAGCTGGATCAGCCGCGTGGCGCGCTGGGCTTCCGGCTCGTCGAGGGTGCGCTCGTGCAGCAGGCTCTTGAGCATGCCGATGATCGGCTTGCCGACTCGCAGAAAACTACCGATGGCGCCGCTGCCGCTGGCCAGGGTCATTGCCCGCTGCAGGTGATCGAGCGCCTGCTGGCGTTCTTCGCGCAACCAGTGCAGCTGCGCCAGGAGGATGTGGTTGCGGTTGCGATCCATCACCAGACCGTGGCGCTCGGCGTCGGTCAGCAATTGGCGCAGGATCGGCAGTGCACTGTCCAGCTGGCCGAGCGTCACGTGGGCACGTGCGTGGTTGCGTGCGTTCAATTGGGAAAAGTGGTTGGCACCGGCGCTGACCGGCGGCGCGCTGAGCAGCCATTGGCGAATCGCTTCGCGATCCTGGCTGGAGTCCCAATAAGCGAGCATCACCGCATGGGCGTTGGCCAACCAGTCGATGTGGTAGCGATCATCGGCGAGCATCGTCTGCATCTGACCGATGTAATCGGCACAGGCGCTCTGCTGGCCGCGGGCGTAGGCGACACCGGCCAACAACGTGTGGCTCTGCAGGCGCCAGCGCTGGTCGCCAAGCTCGTCGAGGATCTGGATGCCCTGCAGCGCGCATTGTTCGGCGGCGTCCAGCTGATGCCACTCCAGCAGTACCTGGCCGCGCACCCGATAGATGAACTCGACGATGGGCGTGGCACGCAGGTGCTGCTGTTCGATGTACTGAATGGCCCGTTCCTGCAGGGTGTAGGCCTTCTGCAGATGGCCCTGGGCGATAGCGATCTCCGACAGTTGGCCGAGGCTCCAGACCACCAGGTGCGAGGCATTGATCTCACGGGCGCGGCGCTCGGCTTCCTCGTACTGCTTCTGTGCCTGCGGCAACGCGCCCTGAACGAAATGCACCTCGGCCAGGCCGGACATTGCCGCCACCCGCGAGGTGCGCATGATCAGCGGTTCGCAGGTCAGCGCCTCCTGGGCCAGCGTAATGGCGCGCTGCTCGTCACCCTGGTTCATCGCGACCTGCGCGCGCACCGCATTGAATTCGCAGACAATGCGTGCCCAGTCCTGCTCGGAGCAGCTGCGCTGCAGCGCCAGTTCGGCGGCCTTGAACCAGCGTTCGACATGTTCGAACTGGTAGGAATTCTGCGACACCCAGGCCTGCAGCAGGGTCAGCAGCGGCGAGCCGGCGATTACCGTTTCCGGCAAGGTTTCCAGGCATTGCTGCAACAGCCCGAGCTGGCCCTGACGGTAGAAGGCGCGCCCGTGGCGCTGGAGGATTTCGGCGACCTGCTGCGGATCGCCGGCCTGCACCGCGTGCCGTGCGGCCTCCTCGGGCAGGTTCTCGGACAACAGCGCCTCGGCGGCACGCAGGTGCAGCTGGTTGACGCGCTGCGGCTGGTGGGTGCGCAGCTCGCCCTGCAAGAACACGGCGAACAACGGATGGTAGCTGTACCAGCGGCGCAGGCAGTCCAGCGGCTGGATGAACAAGCCGCCGCGTTCGAGCCGCTCGAGCATCTCGCGGCCATGGCAGGCTTCGGTCAGGCGATCGGCCAGTGCGGCATCGAAGCGCTCGAGCAGGCAGGTGGCTTCGAGAAAGCCGCGCAGGTCTTCCGGCAGGCCGTCGATCACCTGCTCGCGCATGTAGTCGCGGATATCGGGATGGCCGAGCAGCAGGTTTTCCAGAAACGAGTCCATACCGCGACTGGTCTGCACCTCCTGCAGCGCGAGCTGCAATGCACAGGGCCAGCCACCGATGCGCCGGTTGAGGCGCTCGACCTGCTCGCGGTTGATGTTTACCGGCACGCCCAGCTGCAGCAGAGCCTGCACCTCGTCGTCCTCGAAGGCCAGCTGGCGAGCATCGAGCAGCAGCAGCTGATGCTTGACCCGCAGCTCGGCCACGCCCAGTTCCGGCAGGCGCCGACTGCACACCAGTAGGGTCATCCAGCAGGGCATGTGGCGCAGGAAGAAGCGCAGCCCGGCGATCAGCTCACGCTCGTGCAGGACTTCGAACTCGTCGAGCACGATCAGGATCGCCTCGTGCTCGCCTGGCAGCTCGGCCAGCAGCTGGGTGAACAGCGCGTCAAGCGACACCTGGCCCTGCTCGGCGAGAGCAACGGAAAGCGGGCAGCCGGCATCGAGCTGGCGGTCCAGAGCCTGGGTCAGGTAGCGGCCGAACTGCAGCGCCAGATTGTCGCTGGCATGCAGCTGCAGCCAGGCGACGCGGCCATCGAAAGCCCGCGCCCACTGCGCCGCCAGAGTGGTCTTGCCGAAGCCGCTGGCCGCGTGCAGCACGGCCAGACGTACCTGCGGCAGGCGCAGCTGCCACTCGTCCAATCGTGGGCGTTCGAGCAGGCCCGGCGGCAGCATGGGGATCGCCAGTTTGGTGGGGATCAGCGGCAGCAAAGCTGGCATCGAGGCATTCATGGACGGCTCCCTGTTCTCGTTCTTGTTGTTGTTTTTCCCGTGGCCTGGCGCACCGGCTCGCATGGCTCGCGCTCCCCGGCCTGACGCCCTGTTTCGCTATGTCCTCAGCCCTTCACGCCACCCGCCGTGAGCCCACCGACGATCCACTTCTGGCAGTAGAGGAACACCGCCGTGATGGGCAGCCCGGAGAGCACCGCCGCCGCGGCAAAATCACCCCACAGGTAGTTCTGCGGATACAGGTATTGCTGGGCACCCACCGAGAGGGTCAGCTTGTCCACGTCCATCAGCAGCACCGAGGCGATCGGATATTCGGTGACACTGGTGATGAACGCGAGGATGAACACCACCGCCAGGATCGGCACGCTCATCGGCAGCAGGATATGAAAGAACGCCTGCCAGGTGGTCGCACCATCGACGATGGCGGCTTCCTCAAGCGAGGCATCGATGCTTTCGAAATAGCCCTTGATGGTCCAGATATGCAGCGCCATGCCGCCCAGCGAGGCGACGATCACTGCGCCGTGGCTGTTCACCCCCAGCCAGCTGACGTGCTGGCCGAGCTGGTCGAACAGCGCATAGATGGCTACCAGCGAGAGCACCGGCGGGAACATCTGGAAGATCAGCATGCTTTTCAGGATCGGCGCCTTGCCGCCGAAGCGCATGCGCGCGAAGGCATACGCGCTGGTGGTCGACAAGAGCAGGATCAGGATCGAGCTGACGAAGGCGATCTTCACCGAGTTCCACAGCCACAGCAGCACGGGGAACGGCGGCTGGGTCACGCTGCCATCCGCGTGGGTGTAGGGAATGCCGAGCGCCAGCGACCAGTGTTCCAGCGTCGGGTTCTCGGGGAACAGGCTGCCGGTGGCGAAGTTGCCTTCGCGGAAGGAAATCGAGATCACCATCAGCAGCGGGAAGAGGATCGCAGCGACGAAGGCGAGCAGTGCCGCATGAGTCGCCCAGAGCCGGTAACGCGCAGATTTCGGTTGCACCATGGCCATTGCCGGTCTCCTTATACCTTCACTTTCGAGAGTTTGAGATTCAGCAGCGCCATGGCACCGACGAGGATGAAGATCATCGTGGCGATGGCCGCAGCCAGGGCGAAGTCCTGTCCGGAATCCTGGAAGGCGATGCGGTAGGTGTAGCTCACCAACAGGTCCGTGGTGCCGGCCGGCGTGGTGGCGCCGATGATGTCCGGGCCGCCGCGGGTCAGCAGGGTGATGAGTACGAAATTGTTGAAGTTGAAGGCGAAGCAGGCGATCAGCAGCGGCATCAGCGGCTTGATCAGCTGCGGCAGGGTGATGCGCAGCAGGTTGTCCAGCGGGCTTGCGCCATCGATCGCCGACGCCTCGTACTGGTCCCGCGGGATGGCCTGCAGCAGGCCCATGCACAGCAGCAGCATGTACGGGTAGCCGAGCCAGGTGTTGACGATGAGGATCATGGTGCGCGCCAGGCTCGGGTCGCTGAACCAGTCCGGACGGATGCCGAACAACCCTTCCAGCAGCAGGTTGATCTCGCCGAAGTTCTGATTGAACAGCCCACGGAAGACCAGGATGGAAATGAATCCCGGCACCGCGTACGGCAGGATCAGCATCAGCCGGTAGAACGCCTTGCCGCGCACCAGCTCCCATTGCAGCAGGCTGGCCAACACCAGGCCAACGGCGAGGGTGAAGACCACCGTTAGGCCGGCGAAGGCGAAGGTCCAGGCGAAGATCTGCATGAAGGGTTCGCGGATGCTCGGCTCGGTCAGCACCCGGGAAAAGTTGGCGAAGCCGGTGAACACGGTGAAGCCCGGCGGCACCGCCTTGCCCGTTTCGTCGACATAGAAGCCACGCTCCATGTCGGCAGTCAGCCGCGCGCCAGTGCGGGTGTCGACCAGCACACCGGGGCCATCCTGGCGGTACTGCGGTTCGACCGCCGCCACCTCGCGCAAGCCGTACAGCCGCAGCAGGCTGCCATCCGGCGCCTGCATCACCCATTGCTCCAGCACCTTGCGCCGCTGGATCACCTCACGCAGCGCCAGCGCTTCGCCGAGGCCGTCGACGCTTTCGGCCGGTAGCAGCGAAAGCGGCGCTTCCGGGTTCGGTTCGCCGGTAAGCGGCGGGCTGACAAACATGCCCAGCTCGCCCTTGTCCACCCGCAGCCGCTCGCCATCAGGGCTTTGATGCAGCGTGAAGCGGAAACGCTCGCCGGCTAGGTACGTCTGGCTCAGGTGATAACGCTCGACCTGGGCCTGGCTGAGCAGGTTGGTGCCGCTGTAGTTGGTAAAGCCGATGCCCACGGTATAGAGCAACGGAAAGATGACGAACACCAGCATCCCCGCTACCGACGGAAAGATGTAGCGCTGGGCGTACATGCGCCGATTGATGAACAGGTAGCTGGCGATCCCGGTGACCACCAGCCCGAGCAGGGCGAAAGCCATCTGCTTCTGAACGTAGAGCGCGACCACCAGATACAGCGACAAGGCGTTGAAGGCCAGCCAAAGCAGCCAGCGCACGCCGGTGGTCAGGAAGCGGGGCAAACCCCAGGATGTCGGGCGGGTCATGGCGGGGCTGGGCAACTCGGCACGGGCATTCACGGGAGAAGAACCTTTCTGAACGGAGCTTAGTCTGCCGGCGCGCCTGTGCAGGCGGCCGGCGACGGGTTCAACGGGTGATGCGCTTGGCGGCATCATCCAGCGCGGCGTCGACGTTCTGCCGGCCGGAGGTGATGTTGGTCAGCGCGGCGGCCATGGATGACCAGAACGCACCCATCTCCGGTACGTTGGGCATCGGCTCACCCATCTGCGCGTTCTCGAAGGTCGCCTTGATGTGCGGGTTGGCGGACAGCTCTTCCATATAGGCCGTATTGGCCACAGCACCCAGCGGCACATCGGCATTGACGGTCTTCAGGCCCTCGACCTGCAGCAGGTAGTTCTCGAGGAACTCCACGGCCAGATCCTTGTTCGGGCTGGCCGCGTTGAGCAGCGCGGCGGCAACACCGACGAAGGGCTTGCCCGGCTCGCCATCGATCGCCGGAATCGGCGCCACACCGAAGTCGATGCCGCTCTTCTCGATGTTCGACCAGGCCCAGGGACCGCTGATCATCATCGCCGAGTCACCCTTGTTGAACGCCGCTTCGGCCACGCTGTAATCGGCGCCCTTGGGCATTGCGCCCTTGTCGATCAGATCGCGCAGCACCTGCGCACCGGCCTTGGCGCCGGCATTGTTCACGCCGGTGGATTTGACGTTGTAACCGCCATCGGTCTGCTCGAACACGTAGCCGCCCTTGGCCGACAGCAGCGGCCAGGTAAAGTAGGTGTTGTTGTAGTCCCAGAGGATGGCGCGCTTGCCTTGCGCGGCGAGCTTCTCGTTGAGCGCGAGGACGTCATCGAAGCTCTTCGGCGGGGTATCCACCAGCGCCTTGTTGTAGATCAGGCCGATGGTTTCCACCGAAATCGGGTAGCCCCACAGCTTGTTGTCGTAGGTCACCGCCTGCCAGGAGAAGTCGGCGATACCGGACTTGGTGTCGGCGCTCGGGGTGACCGGGGTGAGCAGGCCGCTCTTGGCCCATTCGCCGATGCGGTCGTGGGCCCAGATGAAGATGTCCGGACCATTGCCGGTGGCCGCGGCCTGCTGGAACTTGTCGGTGGCGCTGTCGGGATGGGCCACTTCCACGGGGATGCCGGTTTCGGCGGTGAACTTCTTGCCGACTTCGGCGAGGCCTTTATAGCCCTTGTCGCCATTGATCCAGACGACCAGCTTGCCTTCTTCGATCGCCGCCAGCGCCGGTAGCGGCAGGCTGAAGGTGGCCGCCAGGCCGACGGTGGCGATACACCAGAATTTCTTGTTCATGCTTCGCTTTCCTCGTGGCTTCTTATTAGTTGTTCCACCTGCTGCCGGCCTGAGGCTCTGACAGTCGTTCCATCCTCGGCGCGTCCTGTGCCATGTGCATCCTCCTCCCCGAGGGGGCGGAGGGCGTAGAAGCAGGGCGTAGACAGACCTTCGCAACGGCACAAAATACGCCATCAGCCTAGCGCTTTACGCCTATACCCGGCTGGCAACGCGCGGTCAAATGTGGCGAAAAAGCATAATGGAGCCACATTGATGCGTGCCCACCGGTTATCCGCTCTGCCGCTACTGTTCGGCCTCGCCCTGCCCTTGGCCAGCCTGGCCGCTCCCGAACTGGCCATTCGCCTGAATGACCATCCGCTGTCACCGAGCTGGAACGCCCTGGCAGCCGATCGCTACGACACGCTGCTGGAACTCGAACCCGGTCGGCTGCAACTGGCGATGCCGCAGAGCACCGCGCAAAGCGCACCGCTTGCCCCGTTCCGCCGCCAGCCGCTTGGCAAAGACAGCGCCTACCGCTACGAAGTGCCCGAAGCCGGACGCTATCGCTTGATCGTCGAAACCGGCACGGCGGCAGCGCTGCGGCTGCTGCCGATCAAGGCCGCCGAGCCGCAGGTGGCGGCGCCAGTCTGCCGGGCCTGGGACGGCGGCGCGGTGGAGGTGGCCGTTGGCGACGTGTTCCGCGATGGCCAGACCCTGCGCGATGCGTTATCCGGCGCGACGGCGGTCGTGCGCAACGGCCAGGTGACGTTAAAGCCAGCCGCCGACAGCGATGGCCTGCTACTGCTCGAAGCCGCCGAACCGCCTGCTGCATCGCCACCACGCGACTGGCGCAACGCGACGGTGTACTTCGTCCTCACTGACCGTTTCGCCAACGGCGACCCGAGCAACGACCGCAGCTATGGCCGCGAGCCGGACGGCGCCGACGAGATCGGCACCTTCCACGGTGGCGACCTCAAGGGGCTGACCAAGCGGCTCGACCATATCGCCAGCCTCGGCGTCGATGCGCTGTGGATCAGCGCGCCCTACGAGCAGATCCACGGCTGGGTCGGCGGCGGCGATAGCGGCGACTTCCACCACTACGGCTACCACGGCTACTACGCGCTGGATTTCACCCAGCTCGACGCCAACATGGGCAGCGACGACGACCTGCGCACCCTCATAAGCGCGGCCCATGCCCGCGGCATCCGCGTGCTGTTCGATGTGGTGATGAACCACCCCGGCTACTCGACGTTGCAAGATATGCAGCAACAGGGTTTCGGCGCCCTGCGCGACGGCATGGCCGCCTACCTGCCCGAGCAATGGAGCGCCTGGCAGCCGGAAGCCCACGAGAACCTGCACGCCTACCACAACCTGGTGGACTACGAGCATCCGAGCTGGGCCGCCTGGTGGGGCCGCGACTGGGTCCGTGCCGGCATCGCCGACTACGACACACCGCCGAGCAGCACGGTCGATCCGCTCAAGGGCTCGCTGGCCTTTTTGCCGGACTTTCGCACTGAATCCGAGGCGGTCGTCGCGCTGCCCGAGTTTCTCGCGCGCAAGGCGCACACCCGCGCCGTCCCGCGTGAGGGTTATCGGGTGCGTGATTACCTGATCGAATGGCTGACGCTCTGGGTTCGGGACTTCGGCGTCGACGGCTTTCGCGTCGACACCGTCAAGCACGTCGAGCCATCGACCTGGGCGGAATTGCGCGCCGCTGCCGAGCGCGCCCGCGCCGACTGGGCTCGTGCCAACCCGGACGACCCCATGGCCAGCGAGCCGTTCTGGATGGTCGGCGAGGTGTTTGCCCACGGCCCGCAGGCCAGCGACTACCTGGGCCAAGGCTTCGACGCGCTGATCAACTTCGACTTTCAGGCGCAGACCGTGGCCGCCAGCGACTGCCTCGCCGCCGCCGAACCCAGCTACGCCGACTATGCCCGGCGCCTGGGCGAGACACCCAGGCACAACCTGCTGAGCTATGCCTCGTCCCACGACACCGCGCTGTTCAACCAGCTGGCCAAGGGCGATCTGACCCGCCAGCGCGGCCTCGCCGCCGCCCTGCTGCTGGCGCCCGGCGCCGTGCAGGTCTATTACGGAGACGAAAGCGCGCGCGCCTTCGGCCCCAGCGGTTCGGACCCGTATCAGGGCACCCGCAGTTCGATGAACTGGGCCGAGCACGAGCGGCCTGAGATAGCCGCACTGATCGAACACTGGCAGCGGATCGGTCAGTTCCGTGCGCGGCATCCGGCGATCGGCGCGGGTGAGCATCGACTGCTCTCGGCCGGCCAGCCCTATGCCTTCGCTCGCACACTGGGCGAGGACAAGGTCATCGTGGTGCAGGCCCGATGAGCGCCGCCTCGCTGACCGCAGCGGCACGACGCCAGGCCCAGCTGGCCTTTCTCGCCAGCGGCACCGAGTTTCGCCTTGGCCGCGCGGAGGATTGCCCGCTGCCACCGGCCGAGCTGGCCGCAGTGACCGGCAACGAGCCCTGGGTGCGCGCCTGCCTCGATGACGGGCTGACCGCTCGGGTCTATCGCGTGCAGCTGGCCGGGCGCGACTGGGCGCTCAAGGTCGCCCGGCGCCCCTGTCGCGTGCAGAACCCGGACGGCCAGACGAGCTTTCTCAACGAGCTGCAACGCCGCCGCGACCTGGCCCGGCTGATGCGTGCGCCGCAACAGGCCGAGCGCCTGGCCGGCATCGTGCCAACGCAGTACGCCTCGCTGCAGCAGGGCATCGTGCTGTCACCCTGGATCGAAGGCCGGCGCATCGAGCGCTGGGACGAGCGTCAGTTGCTGGAGCTGTTCGACCTGCTGGTCGCCCTGCTGCTGGCCGGCCTGTTCGAGTGGGATCTGGCGCCTGGCAATACCCTGGACGATGGCCGCATCCGCCTGTTCGATTTCGGCTACCTCTACCCTTTCGACCCGCTGCGCCAGTACAACAGCGACGGCCTGGCCTCACCGGGCTTCCATGCCGCCGAGCGCTTCGAGACGCGCCAGCTGTTCGCCTGCCTGCTACGGCTGGAGCAGGTAAGCGAGACATCGGCACTGGCCGATTTCGAGTTGGAGAAACGCATCGCGCTGGATGCCTACGAGCGGTTGCAGCGAGAACTCGCCGCCCGCGGTGCCAACCAGAGTGTGCTGGACTGGCTGGCCGTGTTGATGCGTCAGTGGCGCAACGCGCTGGCCGGCGATCTGGGCGGGCTGTACCTGCAGGAGGCCTGGCGCTCGCACTGGCTGGACGTGAAGGACGACCTCAGCGGGCAGAGCTGCACGCCGCTCACCCTGCAGCGCCTGGCCTGGCTCCGGGATAAAGCCACCACCCAACATGCCGAGCTGCTCGCCAGCGGCGCGCTGGCCAACGAACGACGCCCCGACCGCGAAGCGTTGCTGAACGACCTGCGCCTGGCGCAAGCACAGGCAGTAGGCTGGCAGCTGGGCGATATGCAGAGCGCCGAAGGGTAGTGAGCTGCGCTGCTGCGGCAGCGGTGGAAAGTGCGCTAGCCAAGGAGGCGTTGCCTGACCGAAGCGCTGAAACGCTGGGCTTCAGCCCAGCGCGACGGTGCCAGCAACGAAAAGAGCCCGCCTCACGGTGACGAGGCGGGCCGCAGATACCGCGTCCGGCTAGAGCCGGCCAACCGTGGTGGCGCCCTCACTGGGCGTCAGGCTGTTGTTCGCCCCACCCTGCCACTGGCGCACCAGCGTTGCGTTGGCCTCATTGCGGATCAGGCATTTCCATTCCACGTTCTGGCCGGCCGGCAGGGAGATGCTGCCCTTCCAGGTCGGGTAGCCGCTGGTATCGGTCAGGCGCACGGCGGATGCCGGGCTCCAGTTGCCGAGCTGACTGACACTGCCCGCCGCGTAGACGCTGTCGCCGGGTTGCGTCACGCCGTTGTCGCAGCGGAAATTCACCTTGACCAGCGCGCCGGGCTCGCCGCCGCCGCTGCCCGTACCGGTGCGCCAGACGCGTACCTGGCCGTTGCTGGCGTTGACCGCCTCGCTGAAGCTGCCGCTGGCGACCTGGCCGGGATTGCTCAGGTTGGAATTGAGCGCGACCACCAGGGTCTGCTGGGTGCCGCTGACGGTGGCAACCAGACCGCTGTAGCCGCTGTGGAAGCTGATCGCCGAATCGGCACGCACACCGGCGGCGCGACGCACCTGGATCAGCTGGCGGATGAAGTCGCCGTAGCCCCAGTCGTACATGTGCGACCAGTACACCACCGGCGTGCCGGGGCTGGTGAGGATGTAGGCGTAGGCCTGGCGGATCAGCCCGTCCTGCAGCGCCCAGTGGTGCTGACCGCCGTTCTGCCCTGGCGAGTAGCCGGTGTCGTGGTTGTCGACAAAGGTCACCGCCACCTCGCGCCAGCGCGGATCAGGGTTGCCGTTCAGGCCGTTCTTCCAGTCGGCGATCGAGCCATTCTGCATGCGCTCCTTGAGCGCGAAGTCGAACACCGGGCACTTGGCCCGGTCGGACCAGTCCTTGATGATCTGCTGCCAGCTGGCGGTATTGCGCCAATCCCAGCTCGGGTATTCAGAGGGGCCTTTCCACAGCTCGCCGACGCAGAAGCTGTTGTCAGCGCTGTCGGTCATCCAGCTGTTGACCCGCTCCGGCGCGAAGCCGCGGACGAAATCGAAGCGAAAGCCGCCGGCGCCGTACCCGCTGCGCAGGTTGGCGAACTCGTCGCGGAACATGCCGTAGACCTGCGGATGGCTGGTGTTCAGGTCCGCATCGCCGCCGACGAAGCGATCGCCATCATCGCAGTCGTTGGGGTAGTTGCCCGGGTCGGCGCAGTCATTGCGCCAGAAACCCTGACCGGCCGGCAGGTTGATTTCCTTGTTCGGGTAGCCGCGGTTCATGTGGTTGGGCACCACGTCATAGAGCACCTTCACCCCGGCACCGCCGAGCGCGCCGGCGGCCTGGCGCAGCTGGGTATCGCTGCCGTAGCGGCCGTTCTTGTTGAAGTCGTGCCAGAAGTAACCTTCGCCGCCGCCGGACTTGCCGCCTTCGCTCCAGCTGGAAAAGTCACGCCAGGGCACCGGCATCCAGATCGCCGAGAAGCCATCGGCAGCGATGGTCGAGGCCTGTTGACGAAGGATGTCGTACCAGTTGTTGGGCGCCTCGCGGACGATGTTCCAGTGGAAGCCCTGGAGGATGATTTCGTCGCCGCCGTGGTAGCGCACGGCGTTGGGGCTCTTGCCGGCCTGATCGGCAAGCGCTGGCAGCGGCAGCAGGATTGCCGCCAATACGGCGGCACGCAGGATGTGGCTCATCGCAATACTCCGGTTCTAGTGCTTGTTCGGGTATCCGACGGCGGGGCCGCCAGACGAGGATGAACGCCGGCCGGGTCTTCGACCGGCACCCGCAGGCTGCCCCTGCAGCCCCCCGTCACCAACCTCCCCCGCCTATCTGCAGGCGGCGTAGTGGCCAGGCCGAAGGCCCCTGGCAATCATCTGCGCCCCTCTCGCCTCATCCCCGCCCCAGGGATTACGCCGTACTCATCCCCCTTACGCCCTCGCCCTGCGCCAACGAAATCAGCTGCTGGGAGGATGCCACCCCCGGCCCTTTCCCCGAGGCTTCTGCCACCGAGCTGCGCCCTTTACGACACGCAGCGAAGGCGTGATCGATTCGGCATTAACAAGAAAAACAAGGACCTCGTCATGAAGCACACCGCGCACCCAAGCTTTGCCCGCAAACCCGCCTGTCTGCTCGCCGCCCTGCTGGTCAGCGGCCCTGCCCTGGCGGTCGATTTCCACGGCTACCTGCGTTCGGGCGTCGGCGCCACCGCCGGTGGCGGCGACCAGGCCTGCTTCCAGGCCGCCGGTGCACCAGCGAAATATCGCCTGGGCAACGAATGCGAAACCTACGCCGAGATCGGCCTTGGCCAGGAGGTGTGGAGCGAAGGCAACCGCAGCTTCTACGTCGACAGCATGATCGCCTACCGCTCCGACCAGGGTAACGACTGGGAAGCCGGTGGCACCGACACCAATGGCGGTGAGAACAACCCCTTCGACGAGGCCGGCACCACCTCCATCCGCCAGTTCAACGTTGTCGGCAAAAACCTGATCCCGAGCCTGCCGGGCGCGGCGATTTGGGCCGGCAAGCGCTACTACAAGCGCCACGATGTACACATCAACGATTACTACTACTGGGACGTTTCCGGCCCCGGCGCCGGCATTGAGGACATCGACCTGGGCTTTGCCAAGGCAAGCGTGGCGTGGATCCGCAACACCGACGGCGATTGGGTCTACCAGGGCTCGGGCACCGGCACCAACCTGGCCAACGACACCCTGGACTTCCGCCTCGCCGAGATCGACGTCAACCCGGGCGGCAAGCTGGAGATCGGCTACGACTACGGCAAGGCCAACCTCACCGACGAGCAGGAACGCGACCCTGGCTACCAGGACCAGAAGGGCCACCTGGTCACCCTCGAGCACACTCAGAGCGACTGGTTCGGCGGCTACAACAAGCTCGCCCTGCAGTACGGCACTGACGGCATCATCGGCAGCAGCGGGCGCAACAACACCGGCAACAGCGACGGCAAGATGTTCCGCCTGGTCAACCAGGGCGTGGTCGGCCTGACCGACAACATCGAGATGATGTACGTGCAGATCTACGAGGACCGCGACTTCGACAACGACTCCGGGCAGACCTGGGCCAGCTTCGGCGTGCGTCCGGTGTACAAGTGGAGCGACGTGATGAGCACCGCGCTGGAGTTCGGCTACGACCGCGTCGATCCGCAGGCCGACGGTGAACGCAGCCGCGACCTGAAGAAGCTCACCCTCGCCCAGCAATGGTCGGCCGGCAACAGCTTCTGGGCGCGCCCGCAGATCCGCGTGTTCGCCACCTATGCCAAGTGGGACGGCGGCCGTTACCAGGCCGCCAGCGAATCCATCGATGCCGGCGATGACGACGGCATCACCTTCGGCGTGCAGGCCGAGGCCTGGTGGTAAGCCGCAACGCTTAAGTGCCGTCGCGGACCAACCGCGACAGCGCCCTTTCCGCTCCCACCGTCCAGACGGTGCCTTTGCCCCGACGCTGGCAGGTCGGGGCATTTTTTGTTCGGAGAACCATCATGCATCGGATGTTCTTTCTTGCCGCCGGGCTAGCCGCCCTGACGGTTGCCGGCTGCAGCAGCGAGCCGTTGCGCCGCGTTGACGCCCTCACTGCCACCCCGGCGCCGCTGCAACGTTCGGTCGAGCAGGCGCGTGATGCGCTGGCCGGCGCCCCGACCTGCTGCAGCGGTATCGACCAGCTGCCCTTCCAGCCACTCGAAGCCGGTTTCGCCGGTGACGTGCTGATCGACACCCAGGCGCCGGCTTACAGCTTCGAGACCGGCAAGAGTTTCTTCCGCGCCTTCACGCTGCCAGCTGGCGGCCCGTCATTCGAGATCCGGCTCTACAGCCAGGCCGGCAGCAACGTACTGGCGCCCAATGCCATGCTGCTCGACAGCCGCATGCGTCCGACCCGACTGCTCGACGCCGATGACTTCAGCTATGTGCCGCCGACCGGGCTCAAGGGCGACAGCCTCGATGCGCGCATTCGCATCGACCGCTCCCAGCCCGAGCACCCGGGCAACGAGCGCTACCTGATCCTCTACACCAGCGACGCGCAGATGGCCGGCCAGACCGTGCTGCAACACCCGGCCAAGGCCTATGCCAAGGCGGCAGGCAACGAGCCGCCGAGCATTCCCGACCCGGTGGCGAAGCACTCGCCAGTAGGCGTGATCCGGCTGGTGATGATCCCCGACAGTGCCGCCGGCTCGACCGCCAAAGGCTACGTACCGGGTTACAGCATCGGCCAGGATATGGGTAACGAGCTGCCCAGCACGCCGGCGCCGGCCGTGCTGCCAGAAACCGCGGCCTACTACCGCCAGGCAATCGATGCGGCACTGGTGCAGAAGGACCTCGAGCGCGCCCTGCGCCTGGCCGACGAAGCGGCACGAGTGGGTGACACCCAGGCGAAGCAGCACCTGCTGCAACGAATCGAGATTCGCTGAAAAACCGGCAAGCACCGTAGCAGCGGTGGATGGATAAAGCGCCATCCACCCTACGGAGCTCTTGGCGGCACCGTAGGGTGGAAAACTGCGAAGCAGTTTCCGCGGACGCCGGCACGAACGAGGCGCCTTATACCTTGGGAAATCGCAGCGGTGGATGGGTACAGCGTCATCCACCCTACGGGCTCGATTGTTCCGACGCTGCTGAGAGCTACGGTGCCGCCACTGCCCGCAGACACCGGTAGCGGCGCGGTCAGGCCGTCAGCTTCAACCCCACCAGCCCTGCCAGCAGCAGCACGACACTCACCAGCCGAGCGGGCGAGGCGCTTTCGCCGAAAATGATGATGCCCAGGGCTACAGTACCCAGCGCACCGATGCCGACCCAGATGGCATAGGCGGTACCCACCGGCAGGACCTGCATGGCACGAGCAAGAAGAAAGAAGCTCCCCGCCATGGCCACAACGGTGAGCGCACTGGGCAGCGGGCGAGTGAAGCCTTCGGAAGCCTTGAGGCCAATGGCCCAACCCACTTCCAGGAGGCCGGCAATGGTCAACATGATCCAGGCCGAATGCATGACGATGACTCCATCAACAGCAGGGCCGTCCCCGCACGATTCGACATGCCAGCGGGTCGTCCCGCGGCGGACGCGACCCTAGCACAGGGGCGCACCGTTTTGGACCACTCATAGTGCGCCTTGATCGCTGGCCTGCAGCCCGACACGAGAACGGTGGCGCGATCACGCGTCGGGCGGTGGTGTGCCGAACCGGAAGTGCCGGCTTCCATCGAGAATGCCGGACGGTGGATGGATGAAGCGTCATCCACCCTACGAGCCACCCCGTAGGGTGGAAAACTGCGAAGCATTTTCCACCTCGGATGCGGACAGATCTCCCCTGCCTCAGGCCACCTCATGCCCGCGGGCCGCTTCGCTGAGGTAGAACCAGGCGGGACGATCCAGTTCCAGCTCGGCGCCCTGCAGTGCCTCCTCAATGCGCTCCCAGCGCAGGCTGCCGAGGATCGGCAGCGGACGGCCGGGCAGCTGCCGCAGCCAGGCCAGCGCTACCTGATTGGCAGTCGCGCCCCGATCCGCGGCGACTTCATCGAGCGCGCTGCGTAACCGCTCGCCGAAGCGCCCACCCGCCATGGGCGACCAGGCCAGCACTTGCAGGCCCGCGGCCTGCAAGGCATGCAAACCGCCGTCCCATACCCCTTGCTGGGCTTGCAGCGAGAGTTCGATCTGGTTGCAGCGCAGTGGCACGCGCTGCGCCAGCGCCTGGCAGTGCAACACCTCTGCGTTGGACAGCCCGACCCAGCCCACCTTGCCGCTGGCGATCAGCTCGCTCAGCGTGTCGGCCACCTCGTCGACCTGCAGCAGCGGGTCCGGGCGATGCAGCAGAAAGCCGTCGAGCCGATCGACACCCAGCCGCGCCAAGCTGCCATCGACCGCTCTGCGCAAATGCCGGGCACTGGAGTCGTAGTGCTTGACCCGCCAGCGCGAGCAGTCCTGCCCGGCCGGCACGATATCGGCCTTGCCGATGATCTGCAGTCGCTGGCGCAGCCCCGGTGCCAGGCGCAGGGCCGCACCGAAGTGCGCCTCGCATTGCCCGCCGGCATAGATGTCGGCATGGTCGAAACCGTTCAGCCCACGCTCGACGCAGCGCTCGATGAAGCCCAGCAATGCCTGGGGCTCACCCAGCTCGGGGTATTCCAGCAGGCGCATCATGCCCAGCAACAGCGGTTGGTCGAGCACGGGCGAGGCCATGAAAAAGCTCCGTCAGAAGATGTAATCGGTGGTCAGGAAGCTCGACTGGCGGTCACGAATGATTCGGTCGACCAGCTGCTTGTTGGCCTCGTTGAAGCGGGTCGCCACCAGAGTGCGGATGGAGAACACGCGCAGCGCGTCATGTACCGACAGCGTGCCCTCGGCGGAATTCTTGCGACCGTTGAACGGGTAGCTGTCCGGCCCGCGCTGGCACTGGGCGTTGATGTTGATGCGGCCTACCTGGTTGACGAAGGCATCGACCAGCTCGCCGACCTGCGCCGGATCGTTGCCGAAGATCGACAACTGCTGACCGTAGTCGGAGGCGGTGACGTAGTCGATCACCTCCTGCAGCTCGCGATACGGCACCACCGGCACCAGCGGACCGAACTGCTCTTCGTGGTAGACGCGCATGGACGAATCCACCGGGCTCAGCACTGCCGGCTGGAAGAAGGTCTGGTGCGACTCGCCACCGCCGGCGTTGATCACCCGCGCGCCCTTGGCCACGGCGTCTTCCAGCACCGCATGCAGGTAATCGGCCTTGCCCGGCTCCGGCAACGGCGTCAGCGCCACGCCCGGCTCCCAGGGCATGCCCGGCTTGAGCGCGTTGACCCGCGCAGCAAGGCGTTCGAGGAAGCCATCGAGCACCGCCTCATGCACGAAGAGAATCTTCAGCGCCGTGCAGCGCTGACCATTGAACGACAGCGAACCGGTCACCGCCTCTTCCACGGCATTGTCGAGATCGACCTGCGGCAGAACGATGCCCGGGTTCTTCGCGTCCAGCCCCAGCGCAGCACGCAGGCGGTGCGGACGCGGGTGCAGTTTCTTCAGGTCAGCGGCGCCCTTGTGCGTGCCGATAAAGGCGAACACGTCGATCTTGCCGCTGGCCATCAGTGCGCTGACCGTCTCGCGACCGCGACCGTAGATGACGTTGATGACGCCAGCCGGGAAGCTGTCGCGAAAGGCTTCGAGCAGCGGACGGATCAGCAGCACGCCGAACTTGGCCGGTTTGAACACCACCGTGTTGCCCATGATCAGCGCCGGGATCAGCGTGGTGAAGGTTTCGTTGAGCGGGTAGTTGTACGGCCCCATGCACAGCGCCACGCCCATCGGCACGCGGCGGATCTGGCCGAGGGTGCCCTGCTCCAGCTCGAAGCGGCTGGAGCTGCGGTCCAGCTCCTTCAGCGCATGAATGGTGTCGACGATGTAGTCGCAGGTGCGATCGAACTCCTTTTCCGAATCCTTGAGGTTCTTGCCGATCTCCCACATCAGCAGCTTGACCACCGCCTCGCGCTGTTCGCGCATGCGCGCCAGAAAGTTTTCGACATGGGCGATGCGCTCGGCCACGCGCATGGTCGGCCAGGCACCGCGGCCATAGTCATAGGCGGCAACGGCGGCGTCCAGCGCACGCAGCGCGGCGTCGGCATCCAGCAGTGGCGTGCTGCCGAGGACCACCTGACGCTCACTGCCATCGGCCTCGCGCAGGAACACCGGGCTGCGAACTTCGGCCAGCGGGCCGTCCCAGTGCATCAACTCGCCATCGACCAGATAGTCGCGCTGCGTCACCGGTGCGTCCGGCCGATAGGCTTCGGGAATCTCATCCAGACGGGGGAAAAGCTCGGAAAGCGGGCGCGCGTTGCTCATGCAACCTCCAGGTAGCGAGAAGATGGTGAAAGAGGCGGCGGACCTTCGCCCGCCGCAGGGGATGGGACTGTTACAGCTCGCGCTGTTCGGCACGCTCGGCGCGCAGGTCGAAGTCGCGCGGCAGTTCGGCTGCCGGTGCACTGTCCAGCGCTTGCAGAGCCTGGCGCGTGGCACTTTCGATGGCGGCCCAGTCGCCGGCACGCACGGCCTTGGCATCGACCATCCAGGTGCCGCCGACACACATCACATTGGTCAGGGCCAGGTAGTCCCGCGCGTTGCGCGCATTGACGCCTCCAGTCGGGCAGAAGCGGATGTCACCGAACGGCCCGCCCAGCGCCTTGAGCGCTGCCACGCCGCCACAGATCTCGGCGGGGAACAGCTTGAAGCGGCGATAGCCCATGGCGTAGCCGAGCATGATTTCCGAAGCGCTGGCGACGCCTGGCAGCAGCGGCAGCGGGCCCTGCAAGGCGGCTTCGAGCAGCGCCGGGGTGCTGCCGGGCGAGACGATGAACTGTGCGCCGGCCGCCTCCGCCTGCTCGAGCATGTTGGCGTCGAGTACGGTGCCGGCGCCGACGATCAGCTCCGGGCGCTGCTCGCGCAGCAGGCGGATGGCGCCCAGGCCCAGCGCCGAGCGCAGGGTGATCTCGAGCACGCGCAGGCCGCCGGCGGCCAGAGCATCGGCCAGCGGCAGGATGTCCGCCTCACGCTCGATGGTGATCACCGGCAGGATGCGCGCAGCGCTGCACCACTGGTCGATCAGGGCGATCTTGTCGATCATGGCGTCGGCGCTGGTTTGGATAGATGTCATGGAAAATTCCTTGCGGCCTCAAGGGCACCAGTAGATTTCGAGGGGGCGAGCGAGGAAGGCGCGAATCGGCATCGCTTCGTAGGGCTCGCCAGCCAGGGCCTGATTGAGCGTGGCCAGCTTGCCGCGACCGTGCAGGGCGAGCAGCGTCAGGCGGGCGCTGGCCAGCAAAGAAAGGCTCATGCTCAGGCGCTGGCGCGGCACAGTTGGTGCCTGCATCGGCAGGCAACGCCGCGTACCCCGCGGGTCGAGCGCCTGCTGCAGATTCGGGCTATCGGGGAACAGCGAGGCGGTGTGGCCGTCCTCGCCCATGCCCAGCACCAATACGTCGATCGGCGGCAGCTCGGCCAATACGGCATCGGCGCGTTCGGCAGCCTGTTCGAGGCTTGCCGCGCTCTGGTACAGGCCAACCAGACGCGCCGCAGCGGCCGGGCCCTGCAACAGATGTCGACGCAGCAGGCCTTCATTGCTGTCGGGATGGCTGACCGGCACCCAGCGCTCGTCGGCGAGGCTGACGGTGACCTTGGCCCAGTCCAGCTCCTGCTGCGCCAGGCGCTCGAAGAAGGCGATCGGGCTGCGGCCGCCGGACACCACCAGGGTCGCTGCACCACGCTCGGTGATCGCACCGCGCAGAGCGTTGCTCACGGTCAGCGCCAGTTCTCCGGCCAGCTGCTCGGCGTCACCAAGGCTGAAACCCAGGGTCTGCACCGGCAGATCGAGATTAGAGATCGTCATACCAACTCCTGCCATCACGGCTGATCAGGGCAATCGAAGCAGCCGGTCCCCAGCTGCCTGCTGCGTAAGGTTTGGGTGGGGCGCCGACGCGCTGCCAGCCGTCGATCAGCTGGTCGCACCACTTCCAGGCGTATTCGATTTCGTCCTTGCGCACGAAGAGGTTCTGGTTGCCCTTCATCACTTCCAGCAACAGCCGCTCGTAGGCGTCGGGGATGCGCGGGCTCTTGTAGGTTTCCGAGAAATTCAGCTGCAGCGGGCCGCTGCGCAGCTGCATGCCCTTGTCCAGGCCCTGGTCCTTGGTCATCACCAAGAGCGAGATGCCCTCCTGCGGTTGCAGGCGGATGATCAGCTTGTTGCCGATCAGCTGGCGCTGCTCCGGGGCAAAGATGTAGTGCGGCGGCGCCTTGAAGTGAATGACGATCTGCGACAGCTTCTGCGGCATGCGCTTGCCGGTACGCAGGTAGAACGGCACGCCGGCCCAGCGCCAGTTGCAGATTTCCGCCCGCAGCGCGACGAAGGTTTCGGTGTCGCTCTGGGTGTTGGAGTTTTCTTCCTCCAGATAGCCCGGTACGTGGCGGCCAAGGATGCTCCCGGCGACGTACTGGCCGCGCACCAGTTGCTGACCAAGATGCTCCGGCGCAATCGGCGCCAGCGCCTTGAGCACCTTGACCTTCTCGTCGCGGATGCTGTCGGCCGAGAGGTCGCTGGGCGGGTCCATGGCGATCAGGCAGAGCAGCTGCAGCAGGTGATTCTGGATCATGTCGCGCAGCTGGCCGGCCTGGTCGAAGTAGCCCCAGCGACCTTCGATGCCAACGGTTTCGGCAACAGTGATCTCCACGTGGGAGATGTGATTCTGGTTCCACTGGGTTTCGAACAGACTGTTGGCGAAACGCAGGGCGATCAGGTTCTGCACCGTGTCCTTGCCCAGGTAGTGATCGATGCGGTAGGTGCGGTCTTCCGGGAAGAAGCGCGCCACCGCGTCGTTCACTTCGCGGGACGACTCCAGGTCGTGGCCGATGGGCTTTTCCAGCACCACGCGGGTGCGCTCGGCCAACCCCGCCTCGGCCAGCCCGGCGCAGATCGCCCCGTAGACAGATGCAGGCGTGGCAAAGAAAGCGACGATGCTTTCGACCTGACCGGCCTTGTCCGCCAACGCGGCGAAGTCCTCGGCGCGGCGGAAATCCATGCTCAGATAGTCCAGGCGCGCCATGAAACGCTGCAGCACGGCGTCATCGAGGTCGCGTTCGCCGACGTGGCGGCGCAGATGCTCTTCGATCATCGCCAGATGGCTTGCCGGCTCGCCGCTCTCACGCGCCAGCGCGAGCAGGCGCGTTTCGGTTGGCAGCAGACCGGCGCGATCGAGCTGATAGAGCGCGGGGAACAGCTTGCGCAGGGCCAGATCACCGAGGGCGCCGAACAGCGCCAGGGTGCAGGGTTCGACAGATAGTGGCGTCATGATGTTTGTTCTTCTACTAAAACTGCACTATGAATACACGGCGAAGCCCTGTTATTCAAGCTCAATGTAGTAATAAAAACAACATTTAGCGCAAATTTATATACCTGTGGCCGCTCCGCACCGCCCTCAGTAGGATAGGCCACCCCATTGGCAAGCCGCATCAGGACCGACATGGACCGCGTACACAACCTGCTCGAGCAGATCCAGCGCCGCATCGAAGACCTCAACAAGGCCGAGCGCAAGGTCGCCGAGGTGATCCTGCGCAATCCGCAGCAGGCGACCCGTTTCAGCATCGCCACCCTGGCGCAGACCGCGCAGGTCAGCGAGCCGACAGTGAATCGCTTTTGCCGCTCGTTCGGCGTCAGCGGTTATCCGGAACTGAAGATGCAGCTGGCGCAAAGCCTGGCCAGCGGCGCCGCCTACGTCAGCCAGGCGGTTGAGCCCGACGACGGCCCGGCGGAATACACGCGCAAGATTTTCGGCTCCGCCATCGCCTCGCTGGACAGCGCCTGCCAGAGCCTCGATCCGCAATTGGTCAGCCGCGCGGTTGATCTGATGATCCAGGCCCGACAGATCCACTTCTTCGGCCTCGGCGCCTCGGCCTCGGTGGCACTGGATGCGCAGCACAAATTCTTCCGTTTCAACCTGGCAGTGACCGCCCATTCAGACGTACTGATGCAGCGCATGCTGGCCTCGGTGGCGCATACCGGCGAGCTGTTCGTGATCATTTCCTACACCGGGCGTACCCGCGAACTGGTGGAAGTGGCGCGCATCGCCCGACAGAACGGCGCCTCGGTACTCGGCCTGACCGCCGCCGGCTCACCGCTGGCACAGGCCAGCACGCTGAGCCTGAACATCCCGCTGCCCGAGGACACCGACATCTACATGCCGATGACCTCGCGCATCATCCAGCTCACCGTACTCGACGTGCTCGCCACCGGCATGACCCTGCGCCGCGGCGTGGATTTCCAGCCGCACCTGCGCAAGGTAAAGGAAAGCCTCAATGCCAGCCGTTATCCGGCGGACGAAGAGCCGAGCTGAGGCTATCGCGCCGGCATGAGAAGGGGATGTTGCTATAACAACATCCCACCTTTCACACCCGAAAGCGCCAGATCAGCGCGCCAGCGCCTGCTCCAGCGCCACACCGGCGCCCTCAAGCCCTGGAAACTCAGCAGTTACCAGCCACACCGGCACATCGCCGAGATAGCGACTCATGCAGCCCTTGCTGGCGAAGCCTCGGGCGAAACCACTGGCCGCGAAGAAATCGGCGAAACGCGGCACCACACCACCGACGATATACACCCCACCGCGCGCGCCGAGCGTGAGCACGTTGTTGCCGGCGACCCGGCCGAGCCACACGCAGAACTGCTCCAGGGTCGCGACCGCGACATGATCGCCAGCCAGCGCAGCCGCCGTGACTTCAGCCGGCGACGCCAGTCGCGGCGCCAAACCGGCCACGGTGCAGACCGCGCGATAGAGCAGCAACAGGCCACCGCCACTGAGCACGTCCTCGGCGCGCACATGGCCAAGCTGGGCGAACAGCATCTGCCACAGCGCCGCCTCGTGCGCATCCGCCACGGGCAGATCGACATGCCCACCCTCCCCCGGCAATGCACGCCAGCTGCCACCACCCAAGGGTAGCAACCCGGCAACGCCAAGCCCGGTGCCCGGCCCGATAACCAGTGCCGGCGCATCGGGCTCGGCCTCGCCAGCACAGATCATGCGGCGCCCCGCTTCGCCTACCCGCGTCATACCCAGCGCCATCGCGGCGAAGTCATTGATCAGCAGCAGCTCGTCCATCTGCAGGGCACCGCAGAAGTCGCTTCGCGTCAGCCGCCAGTGATTGTTGGTGAAAGTGAACTGCTCGCCTTTGACCGGCCCGGCACAGGCCAGACAGGCTGCCTCGACGCTGCCCGGCGCCAGGCCGAGGGATGCCAGGTAATACTCAACCGCCATTTCGAGCGTGGCGAAATCCGCCGCCGCCAGCACCCGTACCGACTCCAGCCGCGAGTCGCGCCACAGCGCGAAGCGCGCATTGGTGCCGCCGATATCGCCGACCAGCGCCAGACTCATCGCAGCGCCTCCAGCCCGGCAGTGAACACACTGGCGCCCTGCTCGGCGGAGCTGAACACCGAGCGCATAAAGCCAAACAGCTCGCGCCCGCAACCCTGCACCTGCACCGCAGGGGCAGCCGCTGGGGAACGATCAACCAGCTCGGCGGCATCCACCAGCACCTCGAGCACGCCGGTCTGCCCATCGACGCGCAGCAGATCGCCGTCACGCACACGCGCCAGCAGGCCGCCATCGATCGCCTCGGGACATACATGGATCGCCGCCGGCACCTTGCCCGACGCACCGGACATGCGCCCGTCGGTGACCAGCGCGACCTTGAAACCGCGGTCCTGCAACAGACCAAGATAAGGCGTCAGCTTGTGCAACTCGGGCATGCCGTTGGCGCGCGGCCCCTGGAAGCGCACCACCGCAACGACATCGCGCTCCAGCTCGCCCGCCTTGAACGCCTCGACCAACTCCAGCTGATCGGCGAAGACCCGCGCCGGCGCCTCCACGACGCGGTGTTCGGGCGCCACGGCAGACACCTTCATCACGCCGCGCCCGAGATTGCCGCTCATCACCCGCAGACCGCCCTCGGCAGAGAACGGCCGCGCAACCGGCCGCAGGAGGCTTTCGTCCAGGCTCGCCGCAGCGCCTTCACGCCAGGTCAATCGACCGCCTTCGAGGAAGGGCTCCTGGGTATAGCGACTGAGGCCACGCCCCATCACGGTATGCACATCTTCATGCAGCAGGCCGGCCGCGAGCAGCTCGCGCACCAGCACCGCCACACCACCTGCCGCGTGGAAATGATTGATGTCGGCCGAGCCGTTGGGATAGACCCGCGCCAGCGTCGGCACCACGGCGGAGAGGTCGGCCATATCCTGCCAGGTCAGCTGGATGCCCGCCGCCTGGGCGATTGCCGGCATGTGCAGGGTGTGGTTGGTCGAGCCGCCGGTGGCATGCAGCGCGACGATGGCGTTGACCAGCACGCGCTCGTCGACCAGCTCACCCAGCGGCGTGAAGCTGCCGCCCTGGGGCGTCAGTCGAGTGACCTGGCGCGCGGCCTCGGCAGTCAGCGCATCGCGCAGTGGCGTGCCCGGGTTGACGAAGGACGAGCCCGGCAGATGCAGGCCCATCACTTCCATCAGCATCTGATTGGTGTTGGCGGTGCCGTAGAACGTACAGGTGCCAGGGCTGTGATAAGCCTGCATCTCCGCTGCCAGCAGCTCATCGCGACTGGCCTTGCCTTCGGCATAGCGCTGGCGCACCGCGGCCTTGTCCTTGTTGGCCAGACCGGACGGCATCGGCCCGGCCGGCACGAACACGGCGGGCAGATGACCGAAGCGCAGCGCGCCGATCAGCAACCCGGGAACGATCTTGTCGCAGATGCCGAGCAGCAGCGCCGCATCGAACAGGTTGTGCGACAGCGCCACCGCGGTGCTCATGGCGATCACCTCGCGACTGGCAATGGCCAGCTCCATGCCCGGCTCGCCCTGGGTGACACCGTCACACATCGCCGGCACGCCGCCCGCCACCTGCCCCACCGAGCCGATCTCGCGCAGCGCCTGGCGCAGGCGCTCAGGGTAGTCCTCGTAGGGCTGGTGCGCCGAGAGCATGTCGTTGTAGGCGGTGACGATGGCGACATTGGCCGCGTCCGGCAGGCGCAGACGCTGCTTGTCCTGCGCGCCGCAGCCGGCGACGCCATGGGCAAAGTTTGCGCACTGCGCCCCGTTGCGCGCCGGGCCAGCACTGGCAGCGCCGCGAATCATGGCGAGATAGGCCTCGCGCGTCGGGCGGCTACGCTCGATCAGACGCTGGGTGACTTCGACGACTACGGGATGCATGAAACCTCCTATTTGTAGTTTTTATAAAAAATAGGTCGGAATCATAACGGCGAATCAGGTGTATTCGAAGAAATATGTTTGTTTAAACAACAAACAATCAGCCGCGCAACAATTCCAGCTGACGGTGTAGCTGGGCGACATGGGCTTTTTCCGCCCGCAGCCCCGACGTCAGTTCAGCCTTGTCCTCCTCCAGGCGCACGATCACCTGGCCGAGGTCATCCAGCAGCTCGCGCAGTACCGCCAGCTCACGGCACTGGCTCTGCCGTCCCATCCATAGCAGCCAGAGCACTACCAGTAGCACCATCACGCTGCACAGCGAGGTGCCGATCAATAGCCAGGCTAGGCTCATTGCACTCATCGTTTCGCTCCTTTGATAACGGCGCAGTGCCGCTTCAGAGCCTTTACGATATGTAGCTTATGACGACAGGTCGATAATGTTTACTTGAACAGGTAAACAATTGCAGCGGGTCTTTGCGCTGAGCCGATGGCCATGACCGCCACATCCCGCTGAGCTCGTTGGGCGCTGCGCCAGCCTGACGCAGCGCTCAAGCAACCACGTGTCGTGAAACATTACAGATAGGCGTCGGCGCTATTCGCCGACATCCACCGGGCGCCGCGGATCGTCAGCCTTTGCGGGATCGCGATGTTCCAGCTGCAGAAACAACGCGGCAGCGAGCATTGCCATGCCGCCGACGCAGAGAAAGGTCAGCTGGAAAGCATGCAGCACCTCGCTGCCCTGGGCGTCGTCCACCGTGAAGCCACCGAGCAGCGCACCGGCAGTGGCGACACCTAGGCTCATCGACAACTGCACCACCACCGACAACAGGCTGTTGCCGCTGCTGGCATCGGCGTGGCTGAGGCCGATCAGGGTGACGGTGTTCATTGCGGTGAACTGCATGGAGTTGACCATGCCGATCAGCCCGAGATGCACCAGCAGCAGCCAGGTCGGCGTTTGCGTATCGATCGTCGCCAGGCTGGCGATAAGGCCGCCAAGCAACAGGGTGTTGCCGATCAGCAGGCGGCGATAACCGAGACGGTCGATGATCGGCTTGGCCATCGATTTCACTGCCATCGCACCCAAGGCCAGCGGAATCATGCTCATCCCCGCCTGCGCCGGCGAATAACCCAGCGCCACCTGCAGCAGCAGCGGCAGCAGGAACGGCAGCGCACCGCCACCCAGGCGGGCGAACAGATTGCCGAAGATGCCCACGGCAAAGCTGCGCGTTCGGAACAGTTTGGGGCTGAACAGCGGCGCGTCGATGCGCCCTGCGCGCAGCCAGTACGCCGTCATGCAGGCCGCGCCGACAACCAGCAGCAGCATTACGCGGGCATGCGACATATGCATATGGCCGAGCCCTTCCAGGGCAATGGTGACCAGCACCATCGCCGCGCCGAACAGCACGAAGCCCAGCGTATCGAAGCGCACCCGCTCCGGCCCCTTGAGGTCCGGCATGAAGCGCAGCGCAGCGATGCAGCCGATTACCCCCACCGGCAGGTTGATCAGGAAGATCCAGTGCCAGGAGGCGTACTCCACCAGCCAGCCGCCCAGGGTCGGACCGAGCAGCGGACCGACCAGTCCCGGCAACGCGATAAAGGCCATGATCCGCACGAACTCGCTGCGCGGAAACGCCCGCAGCACCACCAGACGCCCCACCGGCAACATCAATGCACCGCCCAGCCCCTGCAGCACACGGGACGCCACCAACTGGTTGAAGCTGGTGGACAGCGCACAGAACAGCGAGCCCACGGAAAACAGCACGATGGCGGTGACGAAGATACGTCGGCTACCGAAACGATCGGCGATCCAGCCGGACGCCGGAATCAGCAGCGCCACGGTGAGCATGTAGGCGATCACCACGCCCTGCATGCGCAATGGATTCTCTGCCAGATCACGCGCCATGGCCGGCAGCGCGGTATTGAGAATGGTGCCGTCCAGCGTCTGCATGAAGAAGGCGATCGCCACCAGCCACGGCAGAACCCGTGCAGTGCGAGCATCAAGGGATACGGGCGATTGCATGAAAGCCCCGGAGTCGAAAAGTGCACCATCTTAGAGGATTCCCTCCTCAGGGTTCGCACCGAAGCGCTCGCTAGCCCGCAGCCAGCCGCACTGTGACGACCGGTCGCAGCTCCGCTACAGCCCCTGCGAGCAGCGGCGCGTAGCGACATACGGATTTGCACACAGCCACCGGTAACAAAATATTTCTTGGGAAATTGACGCGAATCATTATCATTCGGAGGCGCAAGTGCGATCTTCTCTCCGCCCTTTTCTGCTTTTCCGGAGGCTTCAATGCGCATCCCCGCCACCCTGGCCATCATCACCCTGCTGCTCACTCCGCTCGCCCAGGCGAAGGAATACCCCATCGGCGAACCGCAACAGTGCGGCGGCATGGAGGTCGGCGCGGTGTATCTGCAGCCGGTCGAAATGGACCCGCCGGGCATGATGCGCGCCGCCGCCGAGTCCGACGTGCACCTGGAAGCCGATATCAGCGCCACCGAAGACAACCGCAACGGCTGGCAGGAAGGCAGCTTCGTGCCCTACCTGAGCATTCACTACACCCTGCGCAAGAAGGGCTCCGACGAGGTGATCGAAGGCGATTTCCATCCGATGGTGGCCAACGATGGGCCGCACTACGGCGACAACGTCAAGCTGCTCGGCCCGGGCAAATACCAGCTGACCTACAAGATCCTGCCGCCGGGCTCGGGCCACAACATGTTCGGTCGCCACACCGACAAGGAAACCGGCGTCGCCCCCTGGTTCGAAGGCTGCGAGCTGAACTACGAGTTCACCTACGCCGGCATCGGCAAGAAAGGGGGCTACTGATGCGTCGCGCCGGGCAAGCGCTGCTCGGCGTGCTGCCGCTGCTGTTCGGGCTCGCAGGCCCGGCTCAGGCAGCGCTGCCGACGTACGAGCTGACCATCCGTGACGGCCACTTCGAGCCAGCAACCATTGAAGTCCCGGCCCGCCAGCGCTTCAAGATCATCGTGCACAACGCCGGCAGCGGACCGACCGAATTCGAGAGCACGCCGTTGCGCGTCGAGAAGGTGCTGTCACCCGGCGTGACCTCCTTCGTCGTGATCCACCCGCTCAAGCCGGGCCGCTATCCGTTCTTCGACGAATTCCATATGGATCTTCCCGAAGGCGAGATCATCGCCAAGTAGTAAAAGGAGCATATCCATGGGCCAATCCATGTTCATCGTCTGGCGCGAAAGCGTCGAGGCCCTGCTGGTCATCGGCATCCTGCACGCCTGGCTGCGCCAGCAACCGGGGGCGGGCAATGCGTTGCGCATGCTCTGGGCCGGTGTCGCTGCCGGCCTCGGCTTGGCTGCTGCGCTGGGCTGGGGCGTATTGCAGGCCGGCGACTGGCTGGCTGGCAGCGGTGGCGAATGGTTCCAATGCGCGATGCTGCTGGTAGCCAGCATGCTGATCCTGCACATGGTCGGCTGGATGCACCAGCATGGCCGCACGCTGAAGACCAGCCTGCAGAACAGCGCCGCGGAAAAGCTCAGCCAGGGCAGCGGCTTCGGCCTGTTGCTGCTGGCCATGCTCGCCGTCGGTCGTGAAGGCAGCGAGACGGTGGTGTTCCTCTATGGCATCGGTAACCAGCAGCAAGGGCTGGACCTCACCCGTTTCGTCATCGGCGGTGTGCTGGGCTTCGCTCTCGCTCTGCTCAGCTATGCCGCGTTGCAGGCCGGCAGTCGCTACGTCAGCTGGCGGCGCTTCTTCCAGATCAGCGAGGTGATGTTGCTGCTGCTCGGCGGCGCGTTGCTGATGGCTGCGCTGGATCGTTTCAGCGGCCAGCTGATGGGCATGGATGTACCGGAAGTGCTTTACACCGTGTTCGGCGATCCGCTCTGGGATACCTCAACCCTGCTGGATGACGGCGGCGCGTTGGGCGGCACCATCGCCGGTCTCACCGGCTATCGGTCGATGCCTTCGCTGGCAGCCGCAGTGGTTCTGGGCCTGTACTGGCTCGCCGCATGGGCCTGGCTCAAACCCCGGGCACAGGTGCAGCTCGCTGCGAGGCCGGCATGATCGCCCAGGCGCCGTGGCTGGCGCGACTCGGTGATCTGCTGCGCCAACATGCAAAGGCCATTCGCCTGCTGCAATGGCTGGTGGTTGGCTTCTATCTGACGCTGCTGGTGATTCCCGCCTTTCTCGATCTACCGCCGGCCCAGGCCGGCATGCTCGACAACCTGACGGTACTGGCGCAGTTCATCTTCTGGGGCCTGTGGTGGCCCTTCGTGCTGCTGTCGATGATCTTCTTCGGCCGTCTGTGGTGCGGCGTGCTCTGCCCCGAAGGCTCGCTCAGCGAATGGATCAGCTGGCGCGGGCTGAACAAACGTACGCCGCGCTGGGTACGCTGGAGTGGCTGGCCGACGATCGCTTTCATCCTGACCACGGTGTATGGCCAGCTGATCAGCGTCTATGACTACGCCCAGGCTGCGTTGCTGATCCTCGGTGGCTCCACCGTCGCGGCGATGCTGGTGGGTTTTCTTTACGGCCGCGGCAAGCGCGTCTGGTGTCGCCATCTCTGTCCGGTCAGCGGCGTGTTTGCCCTGCTCGCCCGGCTGGCGCCATTGCATTACAAGGTCGACGAACAGCGCTGGCTGGAAAATCGTGAACCTCACCTGCCGACGCCCAACTGCGCCCCGCTTATCGATATCCGCCGCATGCAGGGCAATTCCGATTGCCACGCCTGCGGCCGCTGCAGCAGCCAGCGCGGCGCAGTGCAACTAAGCGCCCGCTCGCCCAACTCGGAAATCCTTATCGTCGGCGGTCAGCAGCAAAGCGATCACTGGGACAGCACGCTGCTGCTGTTCGGCATGATCGGCCTGGCCATGGGCGCCTTCCAGTGGACGGTCAGCCCCTGGTTCATCACCCTCAAGCAAGCCGCGGCGGAATGGCTGGTAGATCGCGACATCTTCTGGCCGCTGGAAGCCAACGCGCCCTGGTGGCTGCTGACCCACTATCCGCAGGCCAACGATGCCTTCACCTGGCTCGATGGTGCGGCGATCCTCACCTATATCTTCGGCGCCTCGTTGCTCGTCGGTGGCGCGCTGTGGCTGCTGCTGCGTGCCGCCGTGCGGGTGATGCGCCGTGGCGACAACGTATTCCAGCACCTGGCACTGGCACTGGTGCCGCTGGGCGGCGCCGGGCTGTTCCTCGGCCTTTCCGCCACTACGGTGAAGCTGCTGCGCTACGAGGGCTTCCTGCTGGCCTGGGCACAGCCGGCTCGCGCTGCACTGCTGATCGGTGCGGTGCTCTGGAGCCTGTACCTGGCCTGGAACGTGATCAGCCGTCACGGCGGCAACGGCCTGCGCCGACTGCTGGCGTTTGCCTGCGTCAACGCCGGCTGCGCGCTGGTGGGCTACGGCTGGTGGTTGCAGTTCTGGGGTTGGAGCTGAGGTCGATCAGGTCTTGAATGGGGTGCCCGTTACAGCACCCCGCACGGCTTTATCCACGCAGCACAAAGGATGGGAACAGTCGATCCAGGCGCTCCCACAGGCGCTGCTGGTCGTAGGGTGCGCGGCTTTCGGCGAGGTTGTCGTCGAGCATGCGCGCGGTGCGCACGCACTGCACGGCGAAGCGTTCGACACCCAGTCGGCGCAGGCGCTGCGCCATGTCCCACAGCGTATCGGCGTCGAACAGCTGCCAGTGCACGGTGGTCCGGCACTCGTGCTCGACGCCACTTTCCAGCAGATGCTCGAGGCTCTTCCAGTTGGCCTTGCCGCTGCCATCCACACCGGTGATCGCCGTGCTGTGCTCGGGTAGCGCCTTGATATCGAAACCGACCCAATCCACCAGCGGCAGGATGCTGGCGAACAGCTTCGGCTTGATGCCGGCACTGTGCAGGCCAACCTTGTAGCCCAGCGCCCGCACCTGGGCGATCGCCTCGGGTAACGCGGTCTGCAGGGTCGGCTCGCCACCACTGAACACCACCGCCTCAAGCAGGCCGACGCGTTGTTCGAGGAAGGCGAGGATCTCCGACCAGGGCTTCTCCTCGTTGCCACAGGCCGGGATCAGCTGCGGGTTGTGGCAGTAGCGGCAGCGCCAGCCGCAACCCTGGCAGAACAACACACAGGCCAGATGGTCGGGGAAATCCAGCGTGGTCAGGGGGACCAGCCCCCCGACGCGAAGTGCTGCGGTCACCGCGCCGCTGCTTCAGTGAAATGCAGGCGCTCGCGATGCTCGGACTGCTTGCCCGGATTGAACGCGGTAACCGGGCGGTGATAGCCCATTACACGAGTCCAGACTTCGCAACGCTGGCGCTGGTCCTGGGGCAGTTGGCTGGCTGGGTTCATGGTGACGCTCCTTTTGCTGAGGGTTAAGTATGCGGCGCCGCTCCTCTTGGGGCGGCGTGACATGGGATCGCAGATCAGACGGCCAGGGCCGCTTCGGCCTGTTGTTTATGCAGCAGCGCCTCATCGCATTTCGGGCAGAACTCGTGTTCGCCGGCGAGATAGCCGTGCACCGGGCAGATCGAGAAGGTCGGCGTGACTGTCAGGTACGGCAGACGGAAGCGCGACAGCGCATTGCGCACCAGCTTCTTGCAGGCCTCGGCCGAGGAAATCTGCTCGGCCATATAGAGGTGCAGCACGGTGCCGCCGGTGTACTTGCACTGCAGCTCGTCCTGCAGCTCCAGGGCCTCGAAGGGGTCGTCGGTGAAACCGACGGGTAGCTGCGAGGAGTTGGTGTAGTACGGCGCCTCGGCCGAACCCGCCTGGAGGATGTCGGGGAAGCGCTTGCGATCTTCCTTGGCGAAGCGATAGGTGGTGCCTTCGGCCGGCGTCGCCTCGAGGTTGTAGAGGTGCCCGGTGTCTTCCTGGAACTGCACCAGCCGTGCGCGCACATGGTCGAGCACCTCGATCGCCAGCGCCCGGCCGGCAGCGGTCTGCAGCCCTTCGGCGTCGTCGGTGAAGTTGCGCACCATCTCGTGCAGGCCGTTCACGCCAATGGTGGAGAAGTGATTGCGCAGCGTGCCGAGGTAACGCTTGGTGTACGGGTAGAGACCGGCGTCCATGTGATGCTGGATGACCTTGCGCTTGACCTCCAGACTCTGCCGCGCCATGTCGAGCAGCACATCCAGCTGCTCGAGCAACGCCGCCTTGTCGCCACGATAGAGATAGCCCAGCCGCGCGCAGTTCACCGTTACCACACCGAGCGAACCGGTCTGCTCGGCCGAACCGAACAGCCCGCCGCCACGCTTGAGCAGCTCGCGCACATCCAGCTGCAGGCGGCAGCACATCGAGCGCACCTGATTCGGCTGCATGTCCGAATTGAGGAAGCTCTGGAAGTACGGCAGCCCGTAGCGCGCGGTCATCTCGAACAGGCGCTCGGCGTTCTCGCTGTCCCAGGGGAAGTCGTGGGTGATGTTGTAGGTCGGGATCGGGAAGGTGAACACCCGACCGAGGCCGTCACCGGCCTGCATCACTTCTATATAGGCGCGGTTGATCAGCTCCATCTCGGCCTGCAGCTCGCCGTAAGCGAAGGGCATTTCCTCGCCACCGATATAGGGAATCTGCTCGCGCAGATCTTCCGGGCAAACCCAGTCGAAGGTCAGGTTGGTGAACGGCGTCTGCGTACCCCAGCGCGACGGCACGTTGAGGTTGTAGATGAACTCCTGGATCGCCTGGCGCACCTCGTCAAAACCCAGCCGGTCCTTGCGCACGAACGGCGCGAGATAGGTATCGAAGCTGCTGAATGCCTGCGCGCCGGCCCACTCGTTCTGCAGCGTGCCAAGGAAGTTGACCATCTGCCCCAGCGCGCTGGACAGGTGCTTCGGCGGGCCGGCCTCGACTCGCCCGGGAATGCCGTTGAAGCCTTCATTGAGCAGCGTGCGCAGCGACCAGCCCGCGCAGTAGCCGGCGAGCATGTCCAGATCATGGATATGCAGATCGCCTTCGCGATGCGCGGTGCCGATTGCGGGGCTGTAGACCTCGTCCAGCCAGTAGTTGGCAGTAACCTTGCCCGACACGTTGAGGATCAGCCCGCCGAGCGAATAGCCCTGGTTAGCGTTGGCGCGTACTCGCCAGTCTTCGCGGGAGAGGTACTCGTTCATCGAGGTCGCCACGTCAACCACCGCCTTGCGATCGCGGCGCAGCCGCGCATGGCGTTCGCGGTAAACGATGTAGGCACGCGCGGTATCGAAGTAGCCGGCGGCCATCAGCGCGCGCTCGACACCATCCTGCACCTGCTCGACTTCGACCGCCGTGCGATGCGCCAGTGGCAGGCGGACGGCCTCGGCCAGCGCTTGCGCTACTGCGGCCTCGAACTCGCCGGTCGCCGCGCCAGCGGCGGCGATCGCACGGGCGATCTTGTCCACTTCGAATGCTGCCAACCGTCCGTCACGCTTGCGCAGCGAAACCGGTTTTGCCACTTCTGCCTGCCTGGGCATCAACGCCTCCATAACCATATGTAGTGTATTTTTTCAGAACAAACACAATATGGTGTGACTTTAGAGGCGTAACCCAGTTACCGAATTGACCAACGTCAAGCCTGCCCAAGCGACTGCCAAACGGCCCTCACCTGCCATGACAGGCAGACTTGTCCCTGATCAAGGAAGCGCCGGATGCCTGCCTCCTAGGATGCAGGCTGATAAAACCCGGTTCAGTCCGGGGGAGGACACATGCTCACCGAAAAAACCCTGGTGGCCGAGCTGCGCCGCCACCATCTGTTCAGCCGACTGCCCGAGGCTGCGCTACAGGAGGTGTGTACCTCTGCCAACCTGAAGCGCCTGCCGGCCGGGGCGTCGCTGTTTCATCAGGGCGACAAGGCCGACCGCTTCTATTTCCTGTTCAGCGGACAGATCAAGCTGCACCGCGTTGTTTGCGACGGCCAGGAAAAGCTGGTCGAGGTGATGCGTGCCGGAGAATCCTTTGCCGAAGCCCTGCTGTTCAAGGGCACACCCAGTTACCCGGTCAGCGCGACAGCACTCAAGGCCAGCCTGGTGGCGAGCCTGAACGGCCCGCATTACCGGCGCATTCTCGAACAGCACCCGGACATCTGCCTGGACATTCTCGCCACCCTGAGCATCCGCCTGCACCAGCGTATGACCGAGATCGACACGCTGACCCTGGCCAATGCCAGCCATCGCGTGGTGCGCTTTCTCGCGCAATCGCAGCAGGACGACAGTGGCGTGGTGATGCTCGACGTGCCCAAACGGCTGATCGCATCGAAGCTCGGCATCCAGCCGGAAACCTTCTCGCGCATCCTGCATCGACTGATCGATGCCGGAACCATTTCCGTGCAGCGCCGGCGCATCGAGATTCTCGACAACCGCAAGCTCGCCGCCTATGACGAGTGAGCTGCGGCACAGCTGTTCGTCATTCTTGATGGCTGTCGAAGTCGGCTACCCGCGCGCCCTCAACAGCCCGCGTCACACCACTGCCAGGAGAACGCGATGATCCCCACCACGCCCCTGCCCTTGGTCTATTCCTGCTCCGGTTGTTCGAATGTCGCTCAACTGGCCAACACCCTGGCGGTGCGCCTCGACCGTGCCGGACTGGCGGAAATGTCGTGCATCGCCGGGGTAGGCGGTCGCGTCGCTGCACTGGTGAAGAAGGCCAATTCCGGCCGGCCGATCCTGGCTATCGACGGCTGCCCGATGCACTGCGCTCGCGCCTGCCTGGCACAGCATGGCGTCATTCCGGACGTGCACATCACTCTCAGCAGCTACGGGCTGCGCAAACGCTATCGGGAAGACTGCAGCGAGGAAGAGATCACCGCGCTGTTCGAGGACATGAAGGACATCATTGCTAGCGACCGCATGCAGATGCACGTCGGTTGACATAGCTGGAACCAACGGCAGCGCGATGCGCTTAGCCCAACGTGACGAGATGCAGCGCTCGCCACTGACCTGAACGCATCCATATGGAATCCAACCCCAGCGCCCCGCCCTGAGGCGCAGCGCGTGGTTCGACCAAAAAAGAAAGCAGCCGCTTTAATCGGTGCAAGCAACCGCTGTGTCAGGCGCCTGCTGCTTGCGCCCGACCGGCCGCAGCGACTTCCTCACCGGCCCCCTGCAACAGCTTCCACAGCCAGCTCGGCAAGGTATCGGGGTCCAGGCTGTCGATCAGGTTCTTGATCGCCAGACCCAGCTCGGTGTCGCCCTCGATGACCAGCCGGCGGCGGAAGAACAGCGTGTCCGGGTCCTCCTGACGGCTGGCCAGCAGGAGGAACTCCCGCCAGTTGCCGCGGATGGTCACCTCCACCGGCGCCTGCGCGGCGATGCGCAGCTGCTCGCGCTCACAGGTCAGGCACCAGGCGAGACCGAGGTCGGCAACCTCGAGCCTCATCCAGTGGCCATCGAGTACATCGAACGCACCGTCGCTCAGCGCTTCGGCGAAAACCTGATTCAGGCTGCGCTCCAGCGCCAGGCGCTGCAACAGGAACGGGGTCTTGGCCGCCAGCGGCAATAACCGCCCGCCAAGATTCACCAGATGAGCTCGTGGGTTCAGCATAATCCGGCCTCCTCGGCACGCAGCATGCCCGGCTGGCCATGCCAATAACCATTGCAGCCATCCACCGCCAGCGGCGGCAGTGCGCCTTTGCGCACCGCATCGAAGGCAGCGATTACATCTTCCATGCCGGCGGCACGCGGACTCAGACGCAGCAGGTCGGCACCACTGTCGACCAGCCCCGCATAGTCGGCCAGCAGGTTGCTGACCGCCGCGGACATGGTCTGGATACCGTTGATGGTGAACAGCGCCTCGCCCTCCTGGCTCAGCAGCGGAATGCCCTCGGGGTAGTTCTGGCAGCAGAACTGGCAATCATCCTTGGGCCGATTCTCGGCACGGGCGGTGAAGCAGCGCGCCGAATAGGCCAGCGGCAGATGGCCGTAGGCGAAGATTTCGATCTCCGGCAATGGAACGTCGAGCTCCTGCAGCTGCGCCCGGGCACTCTTGATCAGCCTGCCGGAGGCTTCCACCGGCGGCACCCAGCGGCTCATGCCACTGGCCACCAGTTCGGCCAGGGCATGGCCGTTGTAGAGGTTGAGCGCCGGGCCACCGACGAAGGGCAGCTTGCGCTCGGACATCAGCTGCACCGCGCCCATGTCGTTGGCTTCCACCAGCAGTTCGCCGTTGTCGCACAGACGGCGCAGGCTGGACAGCTCGGAAGCCGCCTCGACCAGCGTCAGGCCGGACAGCACCAGTTGTGCCGACGAGGCTTCCGCCAGATCACGGGCCAGGCCCAGCCAGTCGTCGAGCATCAGCGCGCGGCGCTTGGAGCACACCGTTTCACCGAGGTAGATGACGTCCAGCGGCTGCTCCGCCATGTTCGCGTAGAAATCCAGCGTCTGCTGGCGATCCCAGTAGAACAGCACCGGGCCGAGAGAGAGTTTCATGCGTGGCTCCTCATTCATTGCCAGGCCCGGTGGTAGGCACCCAGAGTGGTTTGCGAGCCTTCGGAAAGGCCATCCAGCACCTGCCGCCAACCGGGTTCGACCGCATAGCGCTGCGGTGCCTTGAGGTAGCTGTCCAGCGCGGCGCGCCAGACGCGGGTGACCTGCTCGACATAGGCGGGGCTGCGCTGGCGGCCCTCGATCTTCATCGCGGTGACGCCGATGGCGGAAAGCTCCGGAATCAGATCCAGAGTGTTCAGGCTGGTCGGCTCCTCCAGCGCATGGAAACGCTGGCCATTGACCATGAAGCGACCTTTGCACAGTGTCGGATAACCGGCCGACTCGCCTTCGGCGTAGCGGTCGATCAGTACGTTGTTCAGGCGTGAAGTGAGTCCTTCCGGCTCCTCGCTCCAGCGCACCGCCTTGGCCGGCGAACAGACGCCGCAGAGGTTGGGTGATTCGCCGGTGAGATAGGAAGACAGGTGGCAACGACCTTCGGCCATGATGCACAGGCTGCCAAAGGCAAACACTTCGATCGGCACCGGGCTGCTTGCCGCGACCTGCTTGACCTGCTTGAGCGAGAGCACCCGCGGCAGCACCGCGCGGCTGATGCCGTAACGCTCCTGATAGAAACCCAGCGCGGCGGCATTGGTTGCCGAGCCTTGTACCGACAGATGCAGATTGAGTTTGGGGTGGCGCTTGCTGGCATAGCCGAGCACGCCGGGGTCGGCCGCGATCAGCGCATCGACGCCCATGTCGGCGGCCTGATCGACGGCACGCTGCCAGCGGTTCCAGCCCTCCGGCTGGGCGTAAGTATTGACGGCGATATACAGCTGTCGGCCCTTCTCGCGAATCAGCTGCAGCCCCTTGTCGAGCTGCTTTTCATCTAGGTTTAGACCGGCGAAATGGCGGGCATTGGTGTCGTCGCGAAATCCGACATAGATGGCATCGGCGCCCTGCTGGACGGCGGCCTTGAGCGCGGGCAGGCTTCCTGCCGGGCAGACCAGGTGCATGACAACTCCTAGACATTCGGGTACATGCGCGCCACGCACCGATGGCGTGGCGGTCGTTCGGCTGAACGGAAAACAGCCGGCAGTCTAGGCAGCTGACCAGTGGCCAGCATTGATAGGGGTCAAGATTGGTCGGACGTCGCGACTGCGACGAAACGCAGCAGCGGGACATGCGCCGGCAGCGCCGTTGCTGGCTCAGATGCCTTCGTCGCCCTCGAACTCCTCGGTGGCGCGAGCAACCATCTGCCGCCACGCACCAGACTCCTCGCCCAGCAAGCGAATGGCCTTGAGGCTCGCGGCGAAGGCGTCACGGTAGTGCAGCGGATTGTTTTCGCTGACAGCGCGCTCGGCAAAGGTCTGCGCCTCGCTGAGCAGCGCTTCGAATTGGTTCTGGTCCAGGGCCATTAGGCTCTCCTCACGTGGTGATGTGAGGTTAGACCATGGTGCGGCCTTCGCGACTCTCGCGGGCCGACGGGCGCTACTTGAGCTTCAGTCGTCGTGCCAGTTTGTGCAGGTTGCTAGGGTCGACATCCAGCAGACGTGCAGCCTGCGCCCAGTTCTCGCCGCTGGCCTCCAGCGCACGGACGATGGCCTGACGCTGGGCGGCATCCACAGTGTGGCGCAGCGGCAGCACCTCGTCGGCAATCACTGGTTCCTCGACCACCTGTGAAGCCGTCACGCCGACGGCATGACTGTCCAGGTCCAGCAGGTCAGGCTCCAGCGTGAGGATTTCACTGCGCGACGCGCCGCGACTGAGCAGGCGCAACGCCGCGCGACTGACCACGTGCTCCAGTTCACGCACGTTGCCTGGCCAGGAATAACCGAGCAACGCACGCTCGGCGGCCGGCGACAGACGCATGCTGCGCAGGCCCAGACGCGCGCGGTTGAGCTCGAGGAAGTGCCCGGCGAGGATCAGCACATCGTTGCCTCGCTCACGCAAGGGTGGAATCGGTGCCGGATAAACCGACAGCCGATGATAGAGATCGGCCCGGAAATGGCCGTCGCGCACGCTCTCGCGCAGGTTGCGGTTGGTCGCGGCAATGATGCGGACATCGACTTGACGCGGCTTGTCCGCGCCAAGGCGCTGGATTTCACCGTTCTGCAGCGTACGCAGCAGCTTGGCCTGCACCGTCAACGGCAGCTCGCCGACCTCATCGAGCAGCAGCGTGCCGCCATTGGCGGCATCGAAACGACCGGGACGATCGGTGGTAGCACCAGAGAACGCACCTTTGACGTGGCCGAACAGTTCGCTTTCGGCCAGGGACTCCGGCAGTGCCGCGCAGTTGACGTGCACCAGCGGCTTGTTGCGCCGCCGCGAATGCCGATGCAGCCAGCGTGCGAAAAGCTCCTTGCCGACGCCGGTCTCGCCGAGCAGCAACACCGGCAGCTCGGAGTCGGCCACCACCTGCAATTCACGCAGCAGCTCGCGGATGACATCGCTCTGGCCGAGGATTTCGCCATCACCGTGATCAAGCGTGGTTTCCATCACATCGCTGCGCGCCAGGCGCAAGCCGCGGTTCTCGTGCTCCAGACGGGTCACGCGAACGGCGGCCTCGATCACCAGGGTGTAACGCTGCAGGTCGCGTCGGGCATCGTCATCGAAGGTGCCGGCGTGCAGCGCATCCAGGGTCAGCGCGCCCCACAGCTTGCCCTCGACGTAGAGGCTGACACCCATGCAATCGTGCACCGGCAGCGGTTCGCCGATATGCGCATCGAGCAGGCCGTCGTAAGGGTCCGGCAGGCGGCTGTCCGGCTCGAACCAGGTCGGCTCGCGCTGCGAGAGAATCGCCGCCAGCCGCGGGTGCTGGGCAATGACGAAACGCCGGCCGAGCGCTTCTTGCGCCAGCCCCACCGCCGCCAACGGCCGCAGGCTGTCCTCGTCGAGCCGCAGCAGCACCACCGCACCGCAGCGGAAGCGTTGTTGCAGGGTGTGCACCAGCCGCTGCAGACGCACGGCGTTGGGCAGTTCGGTGGTCAGGTCGGCAAGCAGTGCGTCAGCCAGCATCATGGTTCGAGTTACCCTCCGGGTTTTCCTCACCATAACCGCTTCGGGTTTTTTTCACCACCAACCTGCCGAAGTCGGCAGTTTGCGCCGCTCCCCGCTTGGCACGTCTGTTGCGATGGTCCCGATACATTCACCAGGACTGTTGCGCATGACTACCGCACTTATCGACCAGACTCTCGGCAACCTCGCATGCTCCGTGGCGGGTGCAACACGGGTATTTCGTCAATATCGCCTGGACTTCTGCTGCGGCGGAGACCTACCGCTGCGCGAAGCCGCACAGCGGATCGGCGTCGATCCGGAAACCATCGCCGCTGCGCTGCTTGCGCTCGAGCCGAACGCCGACGAACAGGACTGGCGTACCGCGCCGGCCGGCCAGCTGATCGAGTACATCCTGGCGCGTTTTCACGAGCGCCATCGCGACCAGTTCCCCGAGCTGATTCGCCTGGCCAGTCGGGTCGAGCAGGTGCATGGCAGCCGCCCGGAGTGCCCCAACGGCCTGGCCGAGCACCTGTGGAACATGCAGCAGGAGCTGGAGAGTCACATGCTCAAGGAGGAGCAGATCCTCTTCCCGATGCTGCAGCGCGGCATGGGCTTCCCGCAGGCGCAGGGGCCGATATCGGTCATGCGCTATGAGCATCAGGAGCATGGCAACGCGCTGGAGCGGCTGGCGGCGCTGACCAATGACATTACCCCGCCGGCCAATGCCTGCAATACCTGGCGCGCCCTGTATCGCGGGCTGGAGGAAATGCGCAGCGACCTGATGCAACACATCCATCTGGAGAACAACGTGCTGTTCCGCAATGCCGAGGCGCCTGCGCGAATACCCACCGCGCAGGCCACCGAAAGCGCCGAGGAGGTCCGTCCATGAAGCAGTATCTGCAACCGATCGCCTGGGGTGTGGCAATGGCCTCCGTCGTTGCCCTGGCCAGTAATTTCGCACTGAGCATGGTTGTCAGCACGGCCCACGCGGCGACTGGCCACGACCACAGCCACCATGCCCCGGCCGCTGCGAATCAATCCACGCCGGCCGAGCGCTGGGCCACCGACGAAGCCCTGCGCGAAGGTATGACGCGGGTTCACGAGGCCGTGCAACGCGGCACGCCGAGCGATCCACGGCAGCCACTCAGCGACGAGGCAGCCGCGGCGTTGCAGCGCGATATCGAGGCGGCCACCAGCTACCTGATCGCCAACTGCCAGTTGCCGGAAGCGGCTGACGCGGCATTGCACGGCCTGCTGATCGACCTGCTCAAGGGCGCCGAAGCCCTGTCGGAAACCGAGCAGCGCGAGCAAGGCCTGCAACGGATCTTCGACGCACTCGAACGCTATCCACGGATCTTCGCCGAGCCGGTATGGCGTGCGGGCTTCGTCGCCCATTTGCATTGATCTTGTGAACAGCTACCACCCCTTATCGGTCCGACCTTGACGATCATCAAGGTCTGGCCTGCGCCATCCTCACCACATGCGCTAGGCTGAAGGCCGACGTTTGTTGTCATTGTTCAATTGAAACAGGACGCCTTGCATGGTGCTTCACCGCGTACACCACCAGATCCTCCGCAGTCACCACCTGTTCGAACCGCTGAACGAAGAGCAGATGGAAGAGCTGCTCAATGCCAGCCAGCTGCTCAATCTCGACAAGGGCGACAACCTGTTCCATCAGGGCGAGCCGGCGCACCACTTCTACTTCGTCATCTCCGGCGCGGTGAAGGTCTACCGCCTGACACCGGACGGTCAGGAGAAGGTCTTCGAGGTCATCGGCAACCGCCAGACCTTCGCCGAAGCCATGATGTTGATGGATACCCCCAACTACGTGGCCTCGGCCCAGGCGGTTTGCCCGTCCCAGGTCTATCGCTTCTCCAACGCGGCCTACATGCGTCTGCTGGAAGCCAACCAGCGCCTGACCTTCGCCCTGCTCGGCAAGCTCTGCGTGCGTTTGCACCAGCGCATCAACGAGATCGAGACGCTGTCGCTGAAAAACGCCACGCACCGCGTGGTGCGCTATCTACTGACGCAACTGGCGCGCGCGAAAGATGAAGGCAACAGCTTCGAACTGCCGATGGCCAAGCAGCTGGTCGCCGGGCACCTGTCGATCCAGCCGGAAACTTTTTCACGGATCATCCGCCGGCTGATCGACGAGGGCATCATTACCCAGGAAGGTCGGCAGATCGCCATCCTCGATCGCCAGCGGCTCGAGCAGTTCGAGTGAGTTGATTGTCGTCAAAGCCCGCGGTTTTCCCCCCGTGTCAGGCTCTACCGACCAAGAGGAAACCGCCATGCCCAGATGCCTGTACTGCCAACAGGACAACCCGCCGAACGAAGCCGAATGCAGCAACTGCGGCATGCCGCTGCCGGAACACGCCGACAGTGCACCGGAGCGCCGGCAACGGCGCTTCCTGTGGTTCTGCATCGGCCTGAGCATCTTCTGCGCGGTGATGATCGTCTGGTTGCCGCGCTATCTGTTCTGACGGCCTTCCCGACAATGCATAGCCCGTAGGGTGGATCACGTTTCACCGATCCACCGAACCACCGAACCATCGAGCGATATGCACGGTGGACGTGAAAAGCGACATCCACCCTACACGCCACCCACCCACCTCCCCGACGAACCCTCGTCGGTCGTAGGGTGGATCGCGGCTCACCGATCCACCGATCCACTGACCCACCGAACGGTGTGCACGGTGTATGTGAAAAGCGACACCCACCCTACATGCCACCCCCCCGCCTACTCACCGAATTCCGTCGGTCGTAGGGTGGATCGCGTCTCACCGATCCACGGGGTGGCCACCCACCGCGCGGTATGCACGGCGGATGCTGAAAGCAACATCCACCCTGCGATACCGTCGCGTGCCCGTCACCTTGCGCTTTACGACTGGGTCAGCTGCTTGTACAGCTGCGGCAGGCGGAACGGCAGTTGTTGCGGTTCCTTGATCAGCGTGTAGCCATTGGCGCCGAACATGTACGGCAGGTAGTCGCCAGCCTCACGGTCGATGGTGATGCAGAATGGCAGCAGACCCTGCTTGCGCGCTTCCATGACGGCCTGGCGGGTATCTTCGACGCCGTAACGGCCTTCATAGAGGTCCAGATCGTTCGGCTTGCCGTCAGTCACCAGCAGCAACAGCTTGCGCCGCTGTTTGCAGTTGCCCAGCAGCTCGGTGGCCTGGCGGATCGCGGCGCCCATGCGGGTGTAATAGCCAGGCTTGAGTGCCTGGATACGACCGCGGGTTTCGTCACCGTAGGGCTGACGGAAGCTCTTCAGCTCCTGCATGCGCACCTGCTGGCGACGTAGCGAAGAGAATCCGTATAGCGCGAACGGGTCGCCGACCGCCGACAGCGCTTCACCGAACAGGAGCAGGCTGTCGATAACCACATCGATCACCCGGTGCTCGTTGTCCAGGTGCGCGTCGGTGGACATCGACAGGTCGGCCAGCAGCAGGCAGGCCAGGTCGCGGCGATTCTGCCGCTGCTCCATGAACAGGCCGCGCTCGGCGCACTGACCGTTCTGCCGCTCGACGTGAAAATCGAGCCAGGCCTGCATGTCCAGCTCAGAGCCCTGGGGTTGCTGGCGCAGCCACTGGCGGTCGTTGCGCAGGTGCTCGAACTGCCGACGCAGACGTCGCGCCAGCGGCGACAGGTGCAACGGCAACGGCTTGGCCTCGGCGCCGCGGGGCAGCATCAGCTGCAGGTTGACGAAATCCTTCTGCAGGCACTGCTTGCGATAGTCCCACTCGGGCAGCTTGATGCCTTCGCCCAGCGGCACATCGTCGAAATCCGCGGCCGGCAGGTCCAGATCGAGCTTGAAGCCGCCGCCCTGGCGCATGCGCTGACGGGACAGCGCCAGCTCGTCGAGATCCTCGGCGACGCGGGCCGCGTCGAGGTCTTCGGTGTCATCGCCGCAGCGGTCCAGTTCGATGTGTTCGGACCAGCTGAACAGGTTCTCCAGACGGAACAGCAGCAGACCGCCCTTGCTGGAGCTCTCGTCCACCCGCCGGGCGCGCTTGCGCTGGCGCGATTCGCCGCCGGGCGGGGTTTCCAGATTGCCCTCGCCTTCCTCGGCGCGCTGGGCGGCCTGGGGTTCACCAAGATTGTCGGCCGGATACAGCCACAGCGGCAGCGGCCAGGGCGCGCGCTCGCTGCGTGGAAACTGGCTGACACTGCCCGGCTCGCGCAGGGCCTGGCACAGCGCCGCTTCCAGCGCGGCCTCGGCCTTGGGCAGCTGGCTCGGGTCCGGGCGCAGCTGCAGATGGGCTTCGACCAGGCGCTGATAGCGCGGGCGCATGGCCGGAAACTGTTCAAGGATTGCCTGGGTCCAGCGCTGGTTGTCACGCGCCCAGTGGCGCATCGGCCCGGCCTGCGCCGCGAGCAGCGCCAGCCAGCGGTAGAGATCCTGGTTCAACGAGACTTCCGGATAGACCGCCAGGCTCTGCGGCAGCCGCAGGTTGCTGGCGTCGCACCAGGCCACCGGCAATTGCTTGCAGGTCCCGGCGACCTGTTGCAGCAGGTTGCGCCTGAGCAGCAGATCGCGCGCGCTGGCGGCTTCGACGCCGACCCCGCTGGCGCCGCCCATGGCGCGGAACAGCAGCGACAGCGGCCGCTGCATGCTCTCGAGATCGACCCGTGCTTCCGGAAAATCCGGGTTGGCGCGACGGGTGATGAAGCGGTGCCAGACACTACCGACCCACTCTTCCACTTCGATGGTAAAGGCCATGGCGGTTACTCCGTGCAGGCACTGAAAAAGCAAAACGGCCCGCTGTTACCAGCCGGGCCGTCGATCCTCATTGCGACTCGTCTCAGGCCGCGGCGGCGGCTGCTGCGGCAACCGGTACCCGACCGCGCTGGCGGAAGCTGTACAGGTAGCAGACCAGGCCGATCAGGAAGAACACCCCGGCGATCAGGCGCAGCCAGAAGAAGATGGCCAGCTGGTCAGCGGTATTCATGAACGACATGGCAGCGCCATCGGCAGGGATCCGCTGCAGCCACACCTGCACCACGCCGGCTGCGGTGAGGAACAGGGTGATCGCGACCATCGAGATGGTCATCAGCCAGAAGCCCCAGACTTCGATGCGCTGAGCGCGTGCATCCGGTGCTTCGCCCAGACCACGCAGACGCGGCATGGCGTAGCTGATCATGGTCATCACGATCATCGCGTAGGCACCGTAGAAGGCCAGGTGGCCGTGTGCGGCAGTCAGCTGCGAACCGTGGGTGTAGTAGTTCACCGGAGCCAGGGTGTGCAGGAAGCCCCACACGCCGGCACCGAGGAAGGCAGTCACGGTGGTGCCGATGGCCCACAGCGAAGCGGCCTTGTTCGGGTGCTCGCGGCGACGACGGTTAACCATGTTCAGCGAGAACAGCACCATGGCGAAGAACGGCAGCGGTTCGAGGGCGGAGAAGATCGAGCCCAGCCATAGCCACACGGTCGGTGCGCCGATCCAGAAGAAGTGGTGACCCGTACCGATGATGCCGGTGATCAGAGCCATGGCGATGATCACGTACAGCCACTTCTCGACCACTTCGCGGTCCACGCCGGTGATCTTGATCAGGACGAAGGCCAGCATCGAACCCATGATCAGTTCCCACACGCCTTCCACCCACAGGTGCACGACGAACCACCAGTAGTACTTGTCGCGCGCCAGGTTCTCGGGGTTGTAGAAGGAGAACAGGAAGAACACCGCGAGGCCGATCAGACCGGTCATCATCACCGTGCTGACCACGGTCTTGCGACCCTTGAGCATGGTCATGCCGACGTTGTAGAGGAAGCCCAGGGCCACCACCACGATGCCGATCTTGGTGATCGTCGGCTGCTCGAGGAACTCGCGCCCCATGGTCGGCAGCAGTTCGTTCTTGGTCATTTCCGCCAGCCCTGCATAGGGCACGAAGAGGTAACCGAGAATGGTCAGCACGCCGGCCGCGGCGAACACCCAGAACAGGATGATGGCCAGTTTTGGACTGTGCAGTTCGCGGTCCGCTTCCTCGGGAATGAGGTAGTAGGCCGCACCCATGAAGCCGAACAGCAACCAGACGATCAGCAGGTTGGTGTGAACCATCCGTGCCACGTTGAAGGGCAGCAGCGGGAACAGGAAGTCACCGATGACGTACTGCAGCCCCATGATCAGACCGAAGAGGATCTGACCGACGAACAGGATCAGTGCAAACACGAAGTAGGGTTTGGCAACGGCCTGCGATTGGAATTTGAGATGCGGATTGATGATGCTCATCTCGTGGCCCCTCCAGTGAAATCGGAAACAAAGACGTCCATCAATCAACCCTCCCTGTTTGGCGGCCAGTTGTTGGTATCGATCTTCGAAGTCCACTTGAGGAACTCCGCCATATCGTCAACTTGCTGTTCGGTCAGATTGAACTGGGGCATCGCACGACGACCGGGGGCGCCGAGTGGCTGGGCCTTCATCCAGGCGTGCAGGAAGGGCTTGAAGGCCTCTTCACCACCACGACGGACGAACACGTTGCCCAACTCCGGCGCGAAGTAGGCGCCTTCACCGAGCAGGCTGTGGCAGCCGATGCAGTTGTTGTTTTCCCAGACTGCCTTGCCGCGTACTACCGCTTCGGTCATTTCCGATTCGTTCGTGCGTTCGGGGAAAGTCTGCTCTGTGTGGTAAGTAAGACCGAGGAATACCAGGAAGAAGAAGACGCTTCCTCCGAAGTAGATATTCCTGGCCATCCCTTTGGTGAAGGTCTCGGACATGGTCGCCTCCTCATGGCTTGGCGTGGCCAGTTTAAGAAGGCGCCTATCGAAACCTGCTTGATGGCAATCAAGAAAAACCCGAACGTGGCAGTAGGGCTTTATGAGGAGATGGGAGGGAGGACGCAAAGCCTTGCGGGGCAAGGCCTGCAGCGTTTCGGGCGGTTTGGACGCGCCAGTATTCGCTGCTGCAATCGGCTCTATAGGTCACGCCACGGTGCGCAACTGCACCTCGGCGTGGGCGCTGACGACAGATCAGGCGCGGCGCTGACCCGCCAGGCGCAGGCCGGTCTTTTTCAGGATGCGGCTGGACACCAGCATCTCGTTCGCCCGGCAGGCACCGCCGAGCAGCGCGCGGATCTGGTTGCGATAGGCCTCGATATCACTGGCGTCACGCCCGTGCACCATGGCGAACAGGTTGTACGGCCAGCCTTCCTGGCGCGGCCGGCGATAGCAATGGCTGACGAAGGGCTGCGCGCCGATCAGCGCCCCCAGGCGCGCGATTTCGCCATCATCGACGTCCCACACGGTCATGCCGTTGTGCCGATAGCCGAGGCGGTAGTGGTTGGGTATCGCCGCAATCCGCCGGATCGCGCCATCGGCCTGCAGCCGCTGCAGCAGCGCCAGCGTCGCATCGACGTCGATCCCCAGCTCATCGGCAAGCCAGGCCCAGGGATCGGCCACCAGCGGCAATCCGGCCTCGGTCAGCTCGATCAGGCGGCGGGTCAGGCCTTCATCAGACGGGGAAGTGCAAACCGACATGGAAGGTTTCCTCTTTCGGCAGATTCAGCACCGCCAGGCCGGTTTCGGCCTCGATGCGCGCAATGCTCTCGGCAATGCCCTGCGGGGTTTCGCAGCCGAGCACGAACCACATGTTCCAGCGGTGCTCACGGCGATAGTTGTGCGCAACCTCTGGCATCGCCGTGAGGTGCGCGGCGACCTCGTCGAAGCGCTCCTCGGGTACGGATAACGCAGCCAGGGTAAAGGCACCGCCGAGGCGGTCGATATCGAACATCGGCCCGAAGCGGGTCAACGTGCCATCCTCGAGCAAGGCCTGTACCCGCTCGCGCAGGGCCTCGGATGTGCTGCCAAGCTCCTCGGCGAGCGCTTCCCAGGGGTGACGAACCAGCGGCAGGCCATGTTGCAGGCGATTGATCAACTGGCGATCGAACTCATCCATTGGCGTTCTCCACCAACGGTGGCGCAAAGCGGCCGCCGCACTGCTTGAACGCCCGCGTGCTGAACAGCAGCTGGTGCGGCACATCGCTCAGGCCGTTGTCGGCCAGCAGGCGCTCGATCAGCTGGCAGACCTGCTCGCGCTCGCGCCCATGGACCATGCAGAACAGGTTGTAGGGCCACTGCGGCAAACGTCGCGGGCGCTGATAACAGAGATTGACCCCCGCCGCCTGGCCGAGCCGCCGGCCTATTTCGTCGACCTGCGCATCGGGGATATCCATCACCAGCATGGCGTTGGCGCGAAAACCCAGCGCGCGATGCTTGAGCACCAGGCCAACACGACGGAACAGCCCTTCTTCCTGCCAGCGCTGAATCTGCTCCAGCACGCGCTCCTCGACGCTGCCGATCTGCTCGGCGAGTCGCTGATACGGGCGTGCAGCCAGCGGCAGGCCGCCCTCGAGCAGGCGACGCAACTGCATCGCCTGCAGCTCGTTGAGGCAACCGGTCATGACGGGTCTCCCAGCGGAAAGCCAAGGTCGATACGAAAGGCGTGCAGCATCGGCAGGTCGAGCGGGGTGAGCCCGGTGTCGGCTTCGATCTCGGCCAGCAGCCTGTCGATATGCGGGCGATCCGGCCCGGTCAGCACGAACCAGAGGTTGTAGCGATGCTCGCGCAGGTAGTTGTGATTGACCTCGGGAAAGGCATTGATGCGTGCGGCCACCTGCTCCAGGCGTGCTTCGGGCACGGCCAGTGCGACCAGGGTGCTGGCGCCGGCACGGCTGTGTTCGAACACCGGGCCGATGCGCGACAGGCCACCGCCCTCCTGCAGCTGTTCCAGACAGACGAGCACCTCGTCCTCGCTGCAGCCAAGCTCCTCGGCCATGGCGCGGTAGGGTTCGGCACACAGTGGCATGCCGTGCTGGTAGCGATCGATCAGGCGGCGGCTGAGGCTGTCGATGTGCATGTCACAACCCCGTCTCATGGGCGCGACTGCTGAAGAAGATGCCGCTCGGACTGTGCGCCGGCAGTCGCTTGAGCAGCTTCAGGGTATAGGGATCCCAGACCTGGATTTCCTCGCCATCGCGCACCGACAGCCAGAGCTGGTCGCCGCGGGCGGTGAACTCCATGTGCAGCACGGCCGGGCCCGGTTCCAGATCGGCGATGATCTCGTGGGTCTCGCTATCGATGACCTGTACCTTGCCGTTGTCGGGGTGGGCGAAGTTGACCCAGATCTGCCGCGCGTCCGGTCGTGCCATGACGAAGATCGGCTGACCGGCGACATCGATGGCGTCGGTCTGTTGCCACTTCTCGGAATCCATCACCAGCACCCGGTGCTGGCCGACCGCGGGCACGAAGGTCTGGTTGCCGGCCACGGTCCAGCCTTCCAGGTGAGGCATCTTGTACACCGGCAGTTTCTGCTGGCCGCGACCGTAGCCATCGAGAATGCGCTCGACGCCCCGCTCAGGGTGCCAGAGGTCGATCTTGGCCATGCCATCCTCGCCGAACAGGCCGGCGATGTAGTAGCGGCCCTCCGGCGTCAGCAGGGCATCGTAGGGCTGGCGGCCGATACCCTCGAAACGGGTGATCTGCGGCTCGTTGCCCTGGCTGAAATCCAGCAGCCAGGTTTCGTCGGTATCGAACAGGCTGTAGATGAAGCGCCGACCGGGTACGTCGATCACGCCGACGACGCGGGCATTGCGGCTGCCATCGGCCAGCGGCGTGGCGGGAATGTCGGCCACCAGCTCTAGGGTATTGGCGTCGAAGACCTTGACCCCGCCCGGCTCGTAGTTGCCGACCGCGATCAGCGTGCCGTCCTGACTGATCGCGCCGCCGATGCTGTTGCCACCCTGGATCACCCGGCGATCGATGCGCTGGCGCAGCAGGTCGACCTTGGTCAGCCCGCCATCGCGACCGAACACGTAGGCGTAACGCTGATCACGGGAGAACACCACCGAGGCGTGGGACAGATCGCCCAGCCCCTCGACACGGGCAAGCTGGCTCTGGTTGGTGCTCTCGATGATCTGCAGACTGCCGGTGGCGCGCTCCACCACCACGCCCAGGTCACCGGTACCGCGCAGCGGTTGCTGCGCGCAGGCCGCAAGCAGGCCGGCCGCAGCCAGCAGCAGAAAAGGACGAATCATGGCTTGGGATATCCTTCCAGAAGGCGGTCGACCAGCCAGGCGATGTCCTGCTCGTCGAGCAGCGCATTCCAGCCGGGCATGGCGGTGCCGGGGCGGCCGTGGGTAACGGTAGCAATGAGACTGTCGCGGGGTTTGCCAGCAAGCGCCTCGCGGGTCAGCGCGGGGCCGAGGCCGCCGGTCATGCGCAGGCCATGGCAGGAGCCACAGTCCTGAAGTAAGAGATGGTCAAGTTTCGCCTGACGCTCGGCAGCGGGCGCTGCGGCCAGGGATAGGGGAATCAGGAGAAAGGACGCCAGGGCCAGCCCCAGACGTGAAACGGCGTGTCGGGCAACTGTCATGGCGTCCTCCGGGGCGACTTACTTGAGGCTAAGAACCCACTCGGCGAGGGTCTTGGCTTCCTCTTCGGTGACTGGGTTTGGCGGCATCGGGATCGGACCCCAAACGCCTTGGCTGCCATTCTTGATGTGGCCGGCCAGCAGATCGGCAGCGCCGTCCTGCCCTGCGTACTTGGCGGCGACTTCCTTGAACGCCGGTCCTACCAGCTTGGCATCAACGCTGTGGCAGGCCGCGCAGGGCTTGCTCTTGAACAGCGCTTCACCGTCCTGAGCCAGAGCCGGCTGCAGGGTCAGCGCGCCACCAAGGGCGAGCATCGGGATAAGGATTTTCTTCATTAGAACTATTCCTCAAGGCTAAAGGGGTGAACGTTACCGCTCACCCAAAGGGTGCTCAGCAAAACGCACTGAGCAAGTGCACGGTAAATTTACCGCTTGTGCTAGGCAACCTTTTGTCCTTGGTCATTGTTTGTGGGTTCCGGACGTCAAACGGCTGCGTCGCAACCGGTGCGGGCAAGCTCAGGATGAATGAGCCGCTGTAGCGCTTCCTTGATTGCAATCAAATCGTTCCGCTGACGTCCCGCCGTTGCCAGCCGCTGGTCGGCTACCGGAAAGCACAGGGCCGGCATCATGCCGGCCCGTTGCCTCTCGCCTGGTTACTGCTTGGCGGCAGTGATATCACCCTGAGCGTCGATACCCAGCGTGTAGCCGAGCGACACGTGGTGGTAGCGACCGGTGGCATTGTCATCGTGGATGGCGAAGCCGAAGTTGTAGAGATTGCCCGGAGCCAGCGTCACATCGCCTTCGCCACCGGCGAACTTGCGGGTGAACACCACGGACCAGGTATCCCCGTCGAGCTGTCCCTGGGCATCGACCAGCGCCTGACCACCTTCCATCACCCGCTCGGTGGCGACGTAGCCGTCGAAGGCCTTGTTCTCGCCACTGCGCCACTGGTTCAGGTCGTAGTACACGCCGTTGGCCAGCGAACCGTCCTTGACGTACTTGGTCTTGGTATCGGCGGCGCCGGGCATGGTGCGCGCGTCGCCATGGCAGCTACCCCAACAACCACCTGCCTCGGCCAGCTGGACTTTGGAACCACCTTCGAGCATGTAGGCGATCTTCACCGGGTTGGCGGCGTCCATCGGCGCCGCACCGGATGCTGCGGGCTGCTTCCAGGTGAAGCGCAGGTAGAGGTTTTCACCGTCGTTGGCGGCCTGGACCTTGGCATTGATGAACGGCGCCTTGCCGGCGATCGGGCTGGGCTCGAGTTTCTTGCCGCTGGCCATCTTGGCGCCCATGTCACCGGCTTCCTCGGAGTGGCAACCGGCACAGGTTTCGCCCTTCTTCAGCGCGCGTGCGCCGCCGTGCTCGGTGCCCTTGGTGATCCATTCCACCGGCGATACGCCCGGGTAGAACAGGGTGACATCGGTCGCTGCCACCGAATTCCAGTCGGCAGGCGCGGCGGCCATAGCACTCTGTGCACCGAAGGCGATTACTGCCCCCACTGCACTGGCCATCAGAGTCTTTTTCATAATCGGTTCCTCATCATCGATGGTGTGGCTGGCCCGCCTGGACCGTAGGTCAGTCTTCGTCTTCTTCGGTCATACCTTCGGGCAGATGGTGTGCGATGCCCTTGTGGCAAGCGATGCAGGTCAGGTTGTCTTCGCGCGCCATCTCGTGTTGCTTGCGGGCACGCTGCTTTTGCATATCGGAGCTCATGCTTTCCAGGCTGTGGCAGTTACGGCATTCGCGCGAATCGGATGCCCTCATCCGCGACCACTCGCGACGCGCCAGGGTCAGGCGCTTGGCTTCGAATTTCTCGGCCGTGTCGATGGTGCCGACGATCTTGCCCCACAGCTCCTTGGAGGCCTCAACCTTGCGCACCATCTTGTGCGTCCAGTCGCGCGGCACATGGCAGTCCGGGCAGGTGGCGCGCACGCCGGTACGGTTGGCGTAGTGAATGGTTTCCTTGTACTCGGGGTAGACGTTATCGCCCATCTCGTGACAGGAAATGCAGAAGGTTTCGGTGTTGGTGGCTTCCAGCGCGGTGTTGAAGCCGCCCCAGAAGATGATCCCGGCAACAATGCCCACCACCAGAATGCCGCCGAGCGAGTAGCGCGTGCTCGGCCGCCGCAGTAGCGCAAGGATGCCGCCTTTCTTTTGCTTGTTGCCGTCTTGATCTGTCATGGAATCTGTTCCCTTGCCAGACCCACCGCGCCAGGCGCGGTGGGTGTTAACAGGCAATCCTCGGGCGGATTAGTACACGTCGTACATGGTGTTGAAGACGTTGAACTTGCCGGTCGGCGTGACGATTGCCGGGTCGGTGATCACCTTCTTCAGCTTCAGCGTCTTGTCGTCGTAAATCACGATCGCGGACTGGTCGGTCTTGCCACCCCACAGGGAGATCCACACCTCGTTACCCGCCTCGTTGTACTCGGGGTGGGTAGCGCGACGGATCGCCTTGCTTTCCGGCAGGCCGGAGTCCTTGGCGACGTCGAGACGCTTGGGCTCCTTGCTCAGATCGGCCAGGTCGTAGACGTAGACGGATTCGGCGACTTCCCGCTCGGGGTTCATCGGCGCATCGGCCCAGAGGTTCTTCGACTTCGGATGGGTCTTGACGAACAGGTTGCCGGCGCCCGGCATCTTCAGTTCCTGCACCACCTTCCAGTTGTGCTCCTTGTACTTGGCGTACTTCGGATCGTCGGATGCGGTGGAGATCAGCGAGACCACGTCATCACCCAGGTGACCGGTAGTCCAGACCGGACCGAACTGCGGGTGGATGAAGTTGGCGCCGCGACCCGGGTGCGGGATCTTCGCGGTGTCGACCAGCGCAGCCAGCTTGCCGGTCTTGGTGTCGACCGCAGCGACCTTGTTGGAGGCGTTGGCAGCGACCATGAAGTAGCGCTTGGAGTAGTCCCAGCCGCCGTCGTGAAGGAACTTGGCCGACTCGATGGTGGTGGTCTTGAGGTTCTTCAGGTCGGTGTAGTCAACCAGGATGATCTGCCCGGTTTCCTTCACGTTGACCACCCACTCCGGCTTGATGTGCGAAGCGACGATGGACGCCACGCGCGGCTCGGGGTGGTATTCGCCATCGACGGTCTGACCACGGGTGGAAACGACCTTGATCGGCTCCAGGGTCTCGCCATCCATGATCGAGTACTGTGGCGGCCAGTAGGTGCCACCGATCAGGTACTTGTCCTCGTAGCCCTTGAACTTGGAGGTGTCCACGGAACGGGCATCGGAACCCAGACGCACGGTGGCCACGGTGGTCGGCTCTTCGTACCACATGTCGATGATGGTGGTCAGACCGTCGCGGCCAACGGTATAGACGTAGCGGCCGGAAGCCGACAGGCGCGAGATGTGCACCGCGTAACCGGTGTCCAGCACCTTCCAGATGGTATGGGTGTCGCCGTCAACCAGGGCCAGCTTGCCGGCATCGCGCAGGGTGATGGCGAAGACGTTCTTCAGGTTGATCTTGTTCATCTGCTTCTTCGGACGCTGATCAACCGGAACGATGAGTTTCCAGCTGTCCTTCATGTCCTGCAGGGAGAACTCTGGCGGCACATCCGGAGTGTTCTGGATGTAGCGCGCCATCATGTTGATCTCTTCCTTGGTGAGGATGTCGTCATAGTTGACCATCCCGCCCTCGGTGCCATAGGCAATGATGTTCTCCAGGCGCTTGGTGCCCAGATTGAGGGTGCCGCCCTCGGTCTTCTTGCCGTCCGCCTCGGTCTTGCTCCAGTGCGGCTCGAGATTCTTACCCGTGGCTCCTTTACGCAGAACGCCGTGGCAACCGGCACAGCGTTCGAAATAGATCTGCTTGGCCGCTTCTTTCTCTTCGGCGGTCATCTCTGGGGCAGCAGCCTGGGCGACTGCCAGACCAAGCAACGATAGGCCGGCGATCAGGCCAGCCAGGATAGGTTTACCAACATTGCTCATCCTTCTCTCCTATGGGAGCGCTTCTGGCGACTCCTGCTAGTTACGGCGGTGTGGCAGTTCCCGGGGACTTCTTCTTTTTGCGATTTGGATGCTATGAGAGCGGCGATCCGAAAGCGCTTGACGGCAATCAAGAGAGCCCCCAGCACCCCCGTGGCGTGACGCCTTGTCGCGGAGACCCGCGCTCGACGGCGGACGAACGACCCCTTTTCGCCACCGATACGCGCCGTATCTCTTCCAACTCTTGATCACAATCAAGCTTCGCCGGCGGGCGGCTTGAGACGCCCAGGAGGGAGCGGTAGCGTGGCAATCGAAATAACCAACTGTTGCCGTGAGGTACTTGCCTGTGAATGCGTTTGAAATCCCGACTGCTGCCGGCACGCCTGACGCGCCCTTCTATCAACCGCTGGGCAATGAGGAGCAGTTGTTCCAGCAGGCCTGGCAACACGGCATGCCGGTGCTGATCAAGGGCCCGACCGGCTGCGGCAAGACCCGTTTCGTGCAGCACATGGCGCATCGCCTGAACCTGCCGCTGTACACCGTGGCCTGCCACGATGATCTGTCCGCCGCCGACCTGGTTGGCCGCCACCTGATTGGCGCCCAGGGCACCTGGTGGCAGGACGGCCCACTGACCCGCGCGGTGCGCGAAGGCGGCATCTGCTATCTGGACGAAGTGGTGGAGGCGCGGCAGGACACCGCCGTGGTACTGCATCCGCTGGCCGACGATCGCCGCGAACTGTTCATCGAGCGCACCGGCGAGGCGCTCAAGGCGCCGCCGGGCTTCATGCTGGTGGTGTCCTACAACCCGGGCTACCAGAACCTGCTCAAGGGCATGAAGCCGAGCACCCGTCAGCGCTTCGTGGCGATGCGCTTCGACTATCCGCCGGCCACCGAGGAAGAACGCATCGTCGCCAACGAGGCGCAGGTGGATGGCGAACTCGCCGCCCAGGTGGTCAAGCTTGGGCAGGCACTGCGCCGGCTGGAGCAGCACGACCTTGAAGAAGTCGCCTCGACCCGCCTGCTGATCTTCACCGCGCGGATGATCCGCTCCGGCATGACGCCGCGTCAGGCCTGCCTGGCCTGCCTGGCCGAACCGCTGTCGGATGACCCGCAGACTGTCGCCGCGCTGATGGATGTGGTCGATGTCCACTTCGGCTGACACCTTCTCCAGCCCGACCCGGCGCCTGCCGGGCGATCTGGCGATGTGGTTCTTCATCCTCGCCGAGCTGACCGTCTTCGCCATCCTGATCCTGGCGTTCGCAGTCGCGCAGATGGTCTACCCCGAGCAGTTCGATGAAAGCCGCGCGGCGCTGGACAGCTCCATCGGCCTGGCGCTGACCCTGAGTCTGCTGACCTCGGGTCTGTTCGCCGCGCTGGCGGTGGAGCAGGTACGCCAGGCCCGATCCGCACGCGCAACGCTGTTGCTGCTTGCCGCGCTGGGGTCTTCCTGTGTCTACGTGGTGCTCAAGTTCAACGAGTACGGCCATCTCGCCGGGCTCGGCCTGGGCATGGAACACAACACCTTCTTCACCCTGTACTGGATCCTGACCGGCTTTCATTTCCTGCATGTGCTGCTGGGCATGGTGATTCTCGGCTGGCTGGCCATGCGCTGCCGCCGCGGCGCCTACGGCCCCGACAACCACAGCGGGCTGGAATCCGGAGTGCTCTACTGGCACATGGTGGATATGGTCTGGGTGCTGCTGTTCCCGCTGGTTTACGTGTTGAGGTAAGTCATGTCCGCTTCGAAGGTTCTGGTGGCCTGCTGGCTCGGGCTGGCCGTGCTGTCGGTCTCCACCGTCCTGCTCGGCAACGCCGGCGCCACGCTGGCCTTGACCGCTGCTGTCCTGCTCACCGCATTCGGCAAGGCCTGGCTGATCACCGACGGCTTCATGGAGCTGCGTCATGCCCCGCGGGCATGGCGTCTGCTGCTGCTCGCCTGGCCGCTGGTGCTGGTGCTTGGCGTCCTGCTGACGCTGCTCTGACCAACGGTCTTCCTGCGCAAGAAGCTGACAAAGCGGTCAGCCCGCCCCCCGCGTCTTTTATTGTTTACGATCAAGGCCAGCCCTACCCCGCTCGGTGATCCTGCTGCCCAAGGAGCAGGCGGCCACCACGGCGCGCCCTGCGAAACACGCTGCCGAAGCGGAGCCGCCACATGTTGAGAATCAGTCATTACCTGCGCGCCCTGGCCCAACCGGCCACACAGGTGCTGGGAGCCCGCAGCACCAGCGGCAAGCGCCCACCCGTGGTGATCTGGAACCTGCTGCGGCGCTGCAACCTGACCTGCAAGCATTGCTATGCCACTTCCGCCGACAGCGAGTTCCGCGACGAGCTGGATACCGACGAGGCGCTGAAGGTCATCGATGAACTTCATGAAGCCGGCGTGCGGGTGCTGATTCTTTCCGGCGGTGAACCGCTGTTGCGGCCCGACATCTTCCTGCTGGCCGATTACGCCCGCGACAAGGGCTTCTTCGTCGCCCTGTCGACCAATGGCACGCTGATCGACGAGAACAACATCGGTCGTATCGCCGCGGCGCAGTTCGACTACGTCGGCATCAGCATCGACGGCCTGGAAGCGGTGCATGACGAATGGCGTCAGCTCAAAGGCAGCTTCGCCGCCTCCATGCATGCGATCGACCTGTGCCGTCAGCGCGACATCCGTGTCGGCCTGCGCACTACCCTGACCCAGAACAACTACTCGCAACTGCCGGCGCTGCTGGCGCTTATGCGCGAACACGACGTGCAGAAGTTCTACCTCTCGCACCTCAACTACAGCGGCCGCGGCAAGCGCAGCAGCAAGGCCGACGCCCATCACCAGATGACCCGCGACGCCATGCGCCAGCTGTTCGATCAGGCCTGGGACGACGTACAGAACGGCCGCGAGACCGACTTCGTCAGCGGCAACAATGACGCCGACGCGATCCTCCTGCTGCAGTGGGCCGAAGAGCGCCTGCCGGAACATCGTGATCGCCTGGAAGGCATGCTGCGCGCTTGGGGTGGTAATGCTTCGGGCAGCGGTATCGCCAATATCGACAACATCGGCGATGTGCACCCCGACACCTACTGGTGGCAGCACACCGTTGGCAATGTGCGCCGGCAGCGCTTCAGCGACATCTGGCTGAACGACCCCGCCCCACTGCTGCAGGAGCTGCGCCAGCATCCGCGGGCCGTAGGCGGTCGCTGTGCCGACTGCCGCTGGCTGGCGATCTGCAACGGCAACACCCGTACCCGCGCCTGGGCGCAGGGCGATCTCTGGGCCGAAGACCCGGGCTGCTACCTGACCGACGCAGAGATCGGTCGACCAGCCGCCGAGCGCATCCCCAGCATCGCCATCTGATCAATCGAAGCGGCCAGCAAGCGCCGCAGCAAGCACTCCGTAAGTCCGATGAGCATTCAGGAGCACCGCATGGACCAGCCACTCACATTTCCCGCTTCGCTGAGCGCCGCGTTCGCCCCTGGCGAAGTCGCCCTGGTTGGTGCCGGTCCGGGCGACCCGGGCCTGCTTACCCTGCGCGCCTGGAGCCTGCTGCAACAGGCCGATGCGGTGGTCTACGACCGCCTGGTCAGCGAAGGTCTGATGGAGCTGCTGCCGACCAGCTGCAGCCGCCACTACGTCGGCAAGACCAGCGGTTACCACAGCCTGCCGCAACCGGAAATCAATCAGCTGCTGGCCGATCTGGCGCTGCAGAACAAGCGTGTGGTGCGGCTCAAGGGCGGCGATCCGTTCATCTTTGGTCGCGGTGCAGAAGAACTCGAATTCCTGCTGCAGCGCGGCATCGACTGCCAGGTGGTGCCGGGCATCACCGCAGCGGCTGGCTGCAGCGCCTATGCCGGGATTCCGCTGACTCATCGCGACCTGGCGCATTCCTGTCAGTTCATCACCGGCCACCTGCAGACCAATGGCGAACTGCACTTGCCGTGGGACGCCCTGGCCCAGGGCGGACAGACGCTGGTGTTCTACATGGGCCTGGCCAGCCTCGGTGAGATCTCGCGCAATCTGATCTCCGCCGGGCTGCCGGTCGACACGCCCGCCGCACTGATCGGCAACGGCACCCGCGAGAACCAGCAGGTGGTGCGCTGCACGCTACGGCAACTGCCGAGCATGGCCGACGAGCAGCACCTCACGCCGCCGACCCTGACCGTCATCGGCCGCGTGGTCGGCCTGTTCGCAGATCGCCAAGTCCAGCACCCCGCACGCCTGCACGGTGACCCTGCCCCGCAAACGGAGGCCTTATGCAACTGATGCCCGCCCTGCTGCTGGCCGCCGTACTGCCAGCAGCCACCTTCGTCGCCCTCGACATGGCCACTGCCGCCAGCCTGCCGGCCGACAGCCAGGCCCTCTACGAACAGCACTGCCAGAGCTGCCACGGCATCAACCGCCTCGGCGGTGCCGGCCCGGCCCTGTTGCCAGAAAGCCTCAGCCGCATCAAGCCGACCGAAGCCCATGCGGTAATCCGTGACGGCCGTCCGGCGAGCCAGATGGCCGCCTATTCCCACATGCTGAACGAAGCGCAGATCACCGCGCTGGTCGACTATCTGTATCAGCCCTCGGCCGTACCGCCGACCTGGAGCGACGCCGACATCCGCGCCAGCCACCGCATTCTCAAGGATGTCGCCAGCCTGCCAAGCACACCGCAACATGGTGCCGCCCCGCGCAACCTGTTTGTCGTGGTGGAAGCCGGCAATCACCATGTGCGGGTGCTGGACGGCGATCGCTTCGAGGAACTGGCCAACTTCCAGTCGCACTTCGCCCTACACGGCGGGCCGAAGTTCTCGCCGGATGGCCGCTTCGTCTATTTCGCCTCCCGCGACGGCTGGGTCAGCGTCTACGACCTGCACAACCTGACCATGCTCGCCGAGGTGCGCGCGGGGTTGAACACGCGCAACCTGGCGGTGAGCAACGATGGCCGCTGGGTGCTAGTGGGCAACTACCTGCCGGGCAATCTGGTGCTGCTCGATGCCCGCGACCTTTCGCTGATCAAGCACATCCCGGCCGTCGGCCAGGACGGCACGCCGTCACGGGTCAGCGCCGTGTACACCGCGCCGCCACGCGACAGCTTCGTGGTCGCGCTGAAGGACGTGAAAGAGGCCTGGGAGCTCTCCTATGCCGGCGAGCCGACCTTCGAACCACGGCGGATCAAGGCAGCCGACTATCTCGACGACTTCTCCTTCACTCCAGACTACCGCTACCTGCTGGCCACCTCGCGCAAGGCCCACGGTGGCCAGGTGATCGATCTCGACAACGGCCAGGCGGTCACCGACATTCCGCTGCCGGGCATGCCGCACCTGGGATCGGGCATCTACTGGAAGCGCGACGGCAAATGGGTGTTCGCCACCCCCAACGTCAGCAAGGGATTGATCTCGGTGCTGGATCTGGACACCTGGAAGCTGATCAAGGAGATCCCCACCGAAGGCCCGGGCTTCTTCATGCGCAGCCAGGCCAACTCGCCCTATGCCTGGACCGACGTGTTCTTCGGGCCGAACAACGACGCCGTGCACCTGATCGACAAGCAGACCCTGGAAGTTGCCCACACCCTGCGCCCGATGCCAGGCAAGAACGCCGCCCATGTCGAGTTCACCAATGACGGCCGCTACGCGCTGCTCAGCGTCTGGGACACCGACGGCGCACTGATCGTTTACGACGCCAACACGCTGGAAGAGGTCAAACGCATCCCGATGAACAAGCCCTCCGGCAAGTACAACGTCGGCAACAAGATCGAGTTCGCCGAGGGCACTTCGCACTAGAGCAGCAAGTAGATCGCCGGCCGATCACCGGTCGGCGACCCCAACCAGGCAACAACTGCTTACAATCGTCAGCCGAACTGTTTTTCACAACACAAGGCTGACCATGGACATCGATCTCGCCCGCACCTTCCTCGAGATCATCCGCAGCGGCAGCTTCATCGCCACTGCAGAGCGACTGCATATCACCCAGACCGCTGTCACGGCACGCATTCAGAATCTGGAAAGCCAGCTGAGCTGCAAGCTCTTCGTGCGCAACCGTGCCGGTGCTCGGCTGACGGCCGATGGCGAGCGCTTCGCCTCGTATGCGCGGCAGCTGGTGCAGACCTGGGAAGCCGCGCGGCGCGATCTGCCATTGCCACGCGGCTATGGCGAGTTGCTCACGCTGGGCGCCGAGGTGAGCCTGTGCAATCCGCTGATGCTGGCCTGGATGCAGCGCCTGCGACAGGCTCTGCCCAGCCATGCCCTGCGCAGCGAAGTAGCCAGCGATACCGAACTGCAGCACAAGCTGGAGCTCGGCGCACTGGATGCGGCACTGGTGCATCAGCCCGAGTACCGGCCGGGTCTGCAGGTGGAGCAGCTCCTGGAAGAGAAGCTGATCCTGGTAGCGCACAAACGCCTGCCGGCACCCTATCTGTACATCGACTGGGGGCCGGTATTTCGCAAGCAGCACGATCAGGCCCTGCCCGAGCACACCCGTGCCGCGCTTACCTTCAGTCTCGGGCCGCTAGCGCTGCAGTACCTGCTGCAATGCGGCGGGCGCGGCTACTTCCGGACCCGGGTGGTGCAGCGCTATCTCAATGAAGGCCTGCTCGAGCGGGTCGCACACGCGCCGGAGTTCAGCTATCCGGTGTATCTGGTGCACGCGCGTGCCAGCGAATCACCGGCGCTGAGCAAGGCCGTGGAGGCTCTGCGCGATGTGGCCCGTGACGAGTATGACTGGTCGCGCTGGTACTACCCGCACTGAGGCCAACGCCTCAGTCCGGTAGGTGTCGGAGCCAGTTGCGATACAGCGCGGCGATCAGATCGGTCTGGGTGATCATGCCGACCAGGCGCCTTTCGCCATCCACTACCGGCAGGCAGTGCAGGCCTCGATCGGACAGCAGATAGACCAGCTCCACCATGTGCGTATCGGGCGTGACCGAAACCACCGGCGAGCTCATGATGGCGCGCAGCTTGGTGCCGCGCAGAAACTTCAGTTGACCGAAGTTGAGCCGGCCCGGGCGCGGATGAAAATGCTTGAGCAGATCGACCAGCGTGACGATGCCGACCAGCTCGCGGGTATCGCTCACCACCGGCAACGAGCGCAGGCGATTGCGCTGCAGCGTGCTCCAGGCCTGCTCGATAAAGGTATCCGGAGTGTGCGAGTAGACATCGCGGGACATGATGTCCGCGGCGGTGACTTCGCCCATGCTGCGACGCAACGCATGCTTCTCGGTCTGTTTGATCAGCCGCTCGAGGTCGTCACGGGTGACGTCGACATATTCGCCGAACTCGCGCAACGCTCGATCGACGTCGTCATGACTGAAGCTCATGCGCTCGCTCGGCTGCGGATCTCGGGTGCGATGAACGTTCTCCCGCGGCAACCGCGGTTTCGGGTACGGGTGCCGGGTGAGGTTGTTGTAGAGCAGCGCCACGGCCAGCAGCAGCAGCGAATTGAACGCCACCGGATAGAGCAGTCCATAGCCCAAATGATGGATCTCGGGGCTGCCGACCACCGCAACCAGGGCCAACGCCGCACCCGGCGGGTGCAGGCAGCGCAGGCTGAACAGCCCGACCAGCACCAGGCACACGCACAGCGCGGCAGCAGCCATCGACGGCAGGCTGGTCAGGCCGAGGCTGACCCCGATCACCGTAGCCAGCAGATTGCCGCCGAGCACCGACCAGGGCTGGGCGAACGGGCTGGATGAAGCGGCGAAAAGCAGGACCGCCGAGGCTCCAGCCGGGGCGATCAGCTGCAGCGTCAAGGGCACGCCGAACAGCAGGAAGCCGCTGAACACGCTGAGCAGCATGACAATGGCGATACCGCCGGCAGCACGCAGCCATTCTTTCGGCGCGGCATTGAACGGGGCGGGAACGAAGGAGCGAAACCAGTCGATGAGGTTGTCGTGCATGTGTCCTGCTTGGATCGATACGGCGAAAGGCACGCATCAACACGCTGCAACTGATCGCCCCGGCAGCAGGCTACTGCCGCCGTGCGGAACGGCGGCAAACGGCCGCAGCCACTGCGACGCAATGCCACAGCGCGTGAATGCGGCCGGCATTGTCGACGGGGTATCGACCAATCTCTAACGAATACTTTTGAGGGGATAGTGCAATATAAATGCACTAAAACTGTGCGCGCGCTTCTTTTACAGAAGCTGCCGATTGAAGAGCAGTCAGGCCATGGGTGTCCTGACTGCCTGGAGATGCCGGTGTCACTGGAGGACGCCGTGGGAAGCCAACTGGATCAGCTGATGGTATAGCCGTTGTCCACCACCCAATCCTGGCCAAACACGCCGCGCGCACCCTGCGAAAGCTGGAACAGGATGACGTTGGCCACGGCCGCGGACTCGAGAAAGTGTCCAGGCAACAGTCGTTTTGTCACGCCTTCGGCAACGCTCTCGAGCTGGTCATCGCTCAGCCCCAACGAACCCCAGATGGCCGTGGCGGTAGGACCCGGCGAGACCATGTTGATACGCACGTCCAGCGGCGCGAACTCCACCGCCAACGTGCGCGCCTGCGCCGCCAGTGCGGCCTTGCTCGCGATATAGGCAGCCAGGCCGGGGAAGGTCGAGCGGATCAGGAAGGTCCCAACGAATACCACCGAGGCCGGCTTGGCCAGCTCGTTGCGCAGCGCGGCGAAAGTATTCAGCGCGCCGGCGCCATTGACCGCCCACTGCCGATCGAATGCCGCCATATCCAGCCCGTCGGCCAGTTCGGCGATACCGGCATTGGGCACCAGGTAGTGCACCGGCCCCAGCTGTGCGGCGCGCCGAGCCAGCTGGGCCAGGTCTTCAGCCGAAGTGACGTCGCCACGCAGCCACTGCAGCTGCTCGGCATGGGTTTCCAGCAGCGGCTCGAGCCCGCCGATGCTGCGCGACATTGCCAGCACCCGCGCGCCACGCTGCAGCAGCGCCGAACACAATGCCAGACCGATCCCGGAGCTGGCTCCGGTGACAACAGCCAGACGATCCTGAAACTCGCTTTTCATCATCATCTCCGAGCTCGACGCATGCCGAGTCACAGGCCACCCCGCAAGGCAGCGTTTTTTGGGCTAGGTAATTTGGCGGACAGGTGCAGACGCGCACCCGCCCGATTCACGCTCCGGGTTCAGCCCGGATGACCGTCTACACGTGCGGCGACCAGCATCGGCGCATAGCGCCAGACATAGAGTGCAAAGGCCAGGCCCCAGCAGGTTGCTGCAAGCCACAGGCCGCCAACCGGCCAGACGACGGAGAGAAAAACCCGCGCCGCCGTACCGAGATTGAACAGCACGAACGCCCCGACGATTCCCGCGGGCAGTTGCAGTGGCCGACCGGTATGGCCGAGGGTGACCCGGGCAATCATCGCCAGGATCAGCCCACTCATGGAGCCCACGCTCAGCGCATGCAGTGATGGGCTGGACTGCGCCAGCAGACCGAAATGCCAGAGCGCCAGGCCGAACGCAGCGACCACCAGCCAGAGCATCGCCATATGCAGCGACCAGAGCAGGCCGACCTTCCAGATGCCCTTGTCGTACCAGCGCGCCAGGCGCAGCAGGTGGCCGACGCCGATAGTAACGAACAGCAGACCCAGCAGCGGCTGTGGACGCATGGCGACACCGAAGGCATGCAACAAGGCGATCACCCCAGTGCCCACCAACAAGGCGATATCCAGCCAGACCCAAGGCTTGACCGCCTCGACCTTGCCCAGCCCGCGCTGCGTGAAGAATGGAATCACCCGGCCGCCGATCAGGGCCATCAGCGCCGCGACCAGCCACAAGCCGGCCAGTACGCCCTGGCGCTGCAGCGCATCGTTACCTTGCAGCAAACCGCTCAGCGTCAGCACATCGGCACCGAACATCAGCGACAGCACCACCACGATCGGGTAGTTACGCTTCTGCCGCACCGCCCAGAGCATCCGCGCCATCATCCACGCCAGCGCCAGCAGGAACAGCAGGTCCAATGGCGCCAGCAACTCGGCGGGCAGGCCGAACAGCCAGCCCAGGCGGGCCGCCAGCCATACCAGCGCCAAGCCCATCAGTCGTTTCCCGGAGGGCGCCGTCTGGCCGGTCCAGGTCTGTACCGCGGTGAGCAGAAAGCCGGCGACGATGGCCATGGCGAAACCGAACAGCATCTCGTGACGATGCCAGGCCAACCAGCCACCTGTGGGCTGAAAGCCCGGCCAGTGACCGGTCCAGGTCGCTACCCAGAGCGGGATCGCCAACAGCGCGTAAACCGCGCCGGCGAGAAAGAACGGGCGAAATGCGAGTCGCCAGATGGGCGGAATACTCAGGGCTTTTCGCCGATCGATTACTTGCACGGAAGGACCTCCAGACTTGCCTTATCCGGCGGCCATACAAGGCCTGCACGCCGGATCGATGAGCGCTCCCAATATCTGGGAGCCAGGACTACTTTCTACAGGGTAGGAGGCTTCGACAGACTTGATTGCGATCAGATTTTCTTCGAGGCGGAATACAAGTGACGACCGGAGCAACAAGCCGAACCCCAACGCACCATTGCAGTGCGCCACGACCGGCTTTTCCGCGCGGTTAGAGAGGTCGATCCGTCATCCGGCACGCTGTCCGGCCAGATGCCGACACGCTCAGGCAGGTGCCTGCCCGAGCAGCCTCGGTGGGGCGGGTTTACTTCAATTCCTGCTTGACCGTTTCGGCCTGGGCAGTGGTTTCGCCGTCACTGACCGACTTGCGGAAACCGCTGATCGCGCCGCCCAGGTCGGAACCCAGGCCACGCAGGCGCTTGGTGCCGAACAGCATGACCACGATCAGGAGAATGATCAGAAGTTGCCAGACGCTGATACCCATCATTTGTGCTTACCTCGGATGTGCCGAAAATCGATTGCAGCCCTGAGCTCAGTGACCGCTGTGTGCGTTGTGTGAATCGCTGGGCATGTGCCCGTGCATGCCGCCGTGCTGCATGCTTGCCGCTTCCTGCAGCAGCGCCTGATCGATCTGATCGAAGCGCAATACGCGGCCGCCGTGTTCCTCAGCCAGCCGCAGGGCAGCCTGCTCCTCGGCGAAGGTCGCCAGGGAAGCGCCCATGGCGCCCTTGAGCGAAGTGCCGACCACATAGTAGGCGCTGGTTGCGTCGATCAGATGACCGTCGTCCGGGTGCTCCCAGACGCTGCGCCCCATGTCATGCACGTACAGCTTGGCGTTGAGCAGACGGTTCTCCGGCTGCAGCCACCAGCCGAGCATTTCCGCCGTCGAGCAGAACTTCCTCACCCCGCCCTTCTCCACCGCCTGCCCCTTGGGGCCGGGGAAATCGGTGATGATCATGCCGCAGACGTGGCATTCATCGCTGTCATGGAAGGCCACCGGCTCGAGCGACTGCTGGACCTCCTCCTTTTCCCCACAGCCGGCCAGCGTGAAGGCCAGCGCCAGGGCGAAGAGCGTTCCGGCGCCGATGCGATGCAGTGCGTTCATAATTCGTTTCCTCAGATCTCGATATTCAGGTCAGACGACGGCGGAAGATGCCGTAGGCCAGCAGCAGCGAAGCCCCGATCCAGGCCAGCAGGCATAGCCAGAGCACCGAAGCCGGCACCGGCAGATCGGCACCCAGCGACAGCACACCCATGGCGCTGCCGCTGCCCTCGAAGCCGGACAGGTTGATCAGCCGGTAGATGTCGGTGGGGTTGAGCAACAGCAGCCAGGGCAGCAGTTCCGGGTTGAACTTGCCTTCACTGAGCACCAGCAGTGCCAGCAGCACCAGGTCGAACACCAGCACGAAAAGAAACCACACGCCGAGCGCCAGCCCGGCGGCGCTGGATTTTTCATTGACCTTGCCACTGAGCACGTAGGCGAAGGCGAGGAACACCCAGCCGAGCAGTGTCGAGGAGATCATGAAGCGGCCAAAGGCCCAGAGCAGCAGGCCCAGCTCGACACCATCGACCAGCAGAGCGATGGCCAGCGCCGCACAGCCGAAGCCGATCAGCACCGCCAGGGCAAGAATCAGCCCGTGGCCGACGAACTTGCCGAGCAGGATCTGCCCGCGTCCCAGCGGGTAGGTCAGCAGTAGCATCAATGTGCCGCCCTCATCCTCACCGACGATGGCGTCATAGGCTAGCAGCAGCGCGATCAGCGGCATCAGAAAGGTGGCCAGGCTCGCCAGGCTGGCGATGGTCGCCGGAATCGAGGTGAAGCCGAGCTGGCCGGAGGCCGCGGCGCCGAGCCAGGCGATGCCCACCGCGAGCACGGCGAAGAGCAGGCTGATGGCGAGCAGCCAGCGGTTGCGCAGGCCGTCGCTGAGCTCCTTGCGGGCAATGTTCCAGACCTGATTCATGGGCGACCCTCCTGCGCGCGCACGTCGCCGGCGCGCTCCATGTAATAGCGATAGAGGTCTTCCAGCGATGGCTGGTGGATTTCGATGTCCTCCGGCTCGCTTTCACCGAGCAACTGCCGCAGCAGCACCAGCTTGTGGCCGTTGACTGCCACCACCTCCAGGCTCGACTCGCTGAGACCGCGAGCACTGTGCCCGGCGTCGGTCCAGCGCTGCAGCCAGCTGTCCCGCTCGCTGACGCCACTCGCGCGGATGCGCACCGGCAAACCGGCCTCGGCACGCAGTTGCGACAGACTGCCGACTGCCTGCAGGCGGCCCTTGGCGAGGATCGCCGCGCGGTTGATGTGCGCCTCGACGCCCGGCAGCACGTGAGAGCAGAGAATGATGCTGGTGCCACGCTGACGCAGGCGGTCGATCAGCTGGTAGAGGTCCTGCGTGGCGATCGGGTCAAGGCCAACGGTCGGCTCGTCGAGCAGCAGCAGCTTCGGTTCGCCGAGCAGCGCCTGCGCCAGGCCGAGGCGCTGGCGCATGCCCTTGGAATAGGTCTTCACCCGGCGATCGGCGGCATGGGCCAGGCCGACCTGTTCGAGCAACTCATCCACCTGGGTCAGTGCCGCGCCCTTCAGGCGGGCGAAGTGGCGCAGGGTCTCGCGGCCGCTCAGTTGCGGGTAGAAGGTGACGTTCTCCGGCAGATAGCCGAGCTGGCGGCGCACCTGCGGATCGTTCGGCGCGCGGCCAAGGACTTTGACCTGCCCTTCGCTTGGCGCGAGCAGGCCGAGAATCAGCTTCATGCTGGTGGTCTTGCCCGCGCCGTTATGGCCGAACAGCCCCAGCACCTCACCTTCACCGAGGTTCAGGTTCAGATCGTGCAGCACGGTCATGCTGCCGTAACGCTGGCTTACGCCCTGGATCTCGACGGCGTTCATGACGTTGGTTCCTGCTTTTCGGTAAGGAGTTTTTCAGTGGGCAGCTTCATCAGTGGATGGCTGTCCTGTACGCCCGGCGATTTGACTACCGGAAAGGCGCGCTGCACCCAGCGCAGCACTTCGATGCTCGGGCTGTTCATCAGCAGGCGCACCTGCGGATACAGCCAGAGCAGGCGGTCGACGTTGTCGTTGGGTTCGTAGGGGACATCGCCGAGGCCGTCGTTGTTGCGGTCCCAGCCGAGGTAGTCGCTCCAGTAGTTGCCGCGGCCGTCCACCGACCACTCCTGGGTGCGGCTGGCAACATACTTGACCTGCTGCTGATTGCCGACGAAGGCATTGCCGGAAATACGGTTGTCTTCCGAGCCCGCCGTCAGGTGGATACCCAGCGAGCTCTTTTCGAAGTGGTTGTTCTCGATGGTGTTGAACAGCGAGTTGTAGATGAACAGCGCCTTGCCTTCACCACCGCTGATCATGCTGTCGCCGCCGGTATCGCCGCGCTGCACGTCACTGACGAAGTTGTCCTTGATCGTCGAGTAGGTGATGTAGTTGAGCAGGATGCCGTAGTTCTGATCCTGCTCGGAGCGGTTGCCGGTGACGATCAGCTTGCGACTCTGCATCAGCGCATAACCGGTACGGGTACGCCGGGTGATGTTGTCGATCACGCTGTTGTCGTTGGCGAACATGTAATGCACGCCGTAGCGGACATCCTCGATGACGTTGCCTTCCAGGTGATTGCCGTTGGAGGTATCGATATAGATACCGTCGCGCACGTCACGCACCTGGTTGCCGACGATCCGTGCGCCCTTCACCGCAAACAGGTGGATACCGTTGCCGCGGTCCTGCGAGCGAACGCTGGCGTCACCGTCGATCTGGTTGCCGAGCACCTGCACGTCGCTGGTGCCATCGACGAATACGCCAAACCCTGGACCGCGCATCTGGTTGTTGCTGATCTGCGCGCGATGGGCGGCAGGCAGGATGAACACCGCAGAATCCATGGCGGTGAGGTCGGCGCCCCACTCGCGCAGCGTGCAACCATCGACGAGCACGTCGGGCGCGCTGATGAGCAGGCTGCTGCCCTGCCCTTGCGACTGGATGATTGCACCCGGTTCGCAACGCAGCTGCATGGGTTGCTCGATGGTGAACTGACCCCGATATTCACCGGCAGGCAAGCGCCAGCGGTTTTCACCGTCGGGCTGCAGCGGCAAGGTTGTGATTGGTTGCGGTGCCGCCTGGGCCACACCGCTGAATAAGAGCAGCAGCGAAACTGCCGCCGAGTACCGCGAGAAAATAGCCTGAGCTTTGAACACTGCGTTTTGACCTTCTTCAGCTTCCAGGCGGGTAACACTGCGGCAAGAGCCTCGGCAGCACCGAGGCTCGTTGCGCAATCACTGAACCATCACCCGGCTTAGGGGCGATGGTTCGACCAGCTTACGCAGGCTCGACCATCATGCGGCCGACCATTTCCATGTGCAGGGCATGGCAGAACCAGCTGCAGTAGTACCAGTGCAGGCCAGGCTTGTCTGCCACAAAGGTGATGGAAGAGGTCTGCTGCGGGCTGATCTCCATGCTCACACCATGGTTGACCATGACGAAGCCGTGGGACACGTCTTCGATCTGGTCGATGTTGGTGATGGTCACGGTGACCTCGTCGCCCTGCTTGACGGTGAATTCCTGCACACCAAAAGCCGGCGCCATGGAGGTCATGTACACGCGCACCTTGTTGCCGTCACGGATGACCTTGTTGTCGGCGTCGAGGTTGATGCCGTCCTTCTTCGCCCGTTCCAACGTCGGCGCGAAGAACGGATCGTTGCGGTCCCAGATCTTCTTGGTCTTGATCTGGTCGCGGCGGGCCATGATGCAGTCGTGCGGCTCGGCAAAAGTAGGGCCGTCATGCACCAGCTTCATCTCGTCGCCGGAAATGTCGATCAGCTGATCGTTCTCCGGGTGCAGCGGGCCGGTCGGCAGGAAGCGGTCCTTGCCGAACTTGCACAGCGCCACCAGCCACTTGCCATCGGCTTCGCTGGTTTCACAGAGCGAGGCATGGATGTGGCCCGGCTGGTAGTGCACATCCAGCTTCTGCTTGATGTAGTTGACCTTCTCGCCGTTGTAGGCGCGTACCGCGTCGGCCATGTTCCACTTGACCACCTGGCTGTCGATGAACAGCGTGGTGTAGGCGTTGCCACGACCGTCGAAGGTGGTGTGCAGCGGGCCGAGGCCCAGTTCCACTTCGGCGGCGATGGTGTCGCGCGGGTCCTTTAGCTTGCCGGCGAACAGGTCGGGCAGTTTGGCGATCTCGATCATCGACACAGTCGGCGAAAGCTTGCCGTTGGCGATGAAGTACTTGCCGTCGGAGGAGGTGTTGCAGCCGTGCGGGTTCTTCGGTACCGGGATGTAGCGAGTGAATTCGCTGTCCTTGTCGCCCTTCTTGCGGCCATCGAGCACCGGCACCTTGGAGTCGCCAAGGGTGGTGAACTTGCCGGCCTTGACCGCTTTCTCCGCCGCCTCGATGTCGAACACCACGACCCAGTCACGCTCGTTGCGCATCATTCCGCCGAGGTCGTAGGCCTTTTCCGAGTTGTAGCAGGTGGCAGCAGCGAAGCGGCCGGTGTAGTCAGCGTCGGTGTTGTCCAGGTTGCCGTCGACGATGATCTGGAAGGCCATCTCCATCTTCTCGGCGTCGATGACGTTGTACATGGTGTAGCTGTTCTCATCCTGCAGATCGAAGACCTTGCCGTCGTTCGGGTGCGGGATGACGAATTCGGCGTTGGCGTAAACGTACTTGGTGTACGGCACCTTCTGCAGACGCAGGCCGTGGATTGCCTGGCAATTCGGTACGGTCAGCATCTTGTCGCACTTCATGATATCCAGGCGGATACGTGCAACGCGGGTGTTGGCCTTGTCGTTGATAAATACGTACTTGCCGTCGTACTTGCCGTCGGTCATCGAGATGTGCGGGTGGTGGCAGTCGCCGTTGAGGAACTTGGCACTGTCGCCCATGATCGCGCGGCTTTCGTTGGTCAGGCCCCAGCCGGTAGCGGAGTCGACGTTGAACACCGGGATGCGCATCAGTTCGCGCATCGACGGGATGCCCATCACGCGGACTTCGCCCTGGTGGCCGCCGCTCCAGAAGCCGTAGTAGTCATCCAGCTCGCCCGGGGCGACGTGGATGTTCTGCTGCGCATTCTTTACCGCTGCAGCCCAGGACTCGCGGCTCATTACCGCGCCACCGAAGGCAGTGGCCGCGACGGCCGCGCCAGTTACCGCGCTGGCACCGAGGAAACCGCGACGGCTCATGCCGCCCTTCTCCAGTACCTCGGGATTGTTCTTGCTCTTGTCACTCATGGGGTTTCGCTCCTTTGGGACATCTGCTTCAAACACATCGATCGAGCACCTCGCCAGCGGCGACGGCTCAGGGTTCCACCACTTGCACCACGGGAATCAGCTCGGCGGAGGCCGGTGCTTTCTTGCCGCGCTTGTTGCGCTTGTTCTTGTTCACCAGCGGCGGGCACTTGTTCTCGTTGTGATAGGTCATCTGGCAGTCGAGACAGTAGTGGCACTCGTTGGCATTGATGCGGCCGTCCGGATGGATCGCCTGGATCTCGCATTCCTTGGCGCAGAGCTGGCATGGGTCGCCACACTCCTTGCGGCGCTTGAGCCAGTCGAACAGACGCAGCTTGGTCGGAATCGCCAGCGCCGCGCCCAGCGGGCAGACGTAGCGGCAGTAAACCTTGCGGGTGAAGATGTTGATGACCAGCAGGAACACCGCGTAGGTGACGAACCACCACTGACGGTCGAACTTGAGGGTGATGGCGGTCTTGAACGGCTCAACCTCGGCAGCCTTCTCGGCCATCATCATCGACTCGAGGGAGATGCCGAACAGCACCAGCAGGATGATGTACTTGATCGCCCAGAGCCGCTCGTGCACGGCGAAGGGCAGCTCGTACTGCGGAATCTTCAGCTTGCGCGCGGCCTCGTTGATCAGCTCCTGCAGGGCGCCGAACGGGCACAACCAGCCGCAGAACACGCCACGGCCCCAGAGCAGGATGGTAGCGGCGGTGAAGGTCCAGATGATGAAGATCACCGGATCGGAGAGGAACAGCTCCCAGCGGAAATCCTGGAACAGCGCATGGACGAAGGTCAGCACGTTGACGACCGACAGCTGCCCGAGCGCATACCAGCCGATGAACACCACGGTGAACACCAGGTAGCCGCGGCGCAGCCAGTGCAGGAACTGCGGCTTCTGAGTGAACTTGTCCTGCAGGAACAGGATGACCGTCAGCAGGCCAAGGGCTGCGAGAATGACGCCAATCTGGAAGGTCTTCTGGTACCAGATATTGACCCACATCGGCCGGTTAGCTTCTTCAATCGCGGCCAGCTCCTCGTCGGTCGGCTGCGGCCGCTCGATGTACTCGTCGAGCATCTGGTAAGGCAGCTCGAAGCTGGTGAACATGCCGCTGACCGGTCCGATCTGCCGGCGCACCAGCAGTTCCAGTACCCAGGGCGAACCCGGATCGAAGCGCACCGCCTCACGGACGATGAAGATCGCCATCTCGCTGAAACGTGGTGCACCGTCGATGTAGATATCGTTGAGTCGCTGGAAGTCGAGATCGCGGAAACTGATGATGTCGCCGAACTGGCGCAGCTGAACCCGATCGAAGATGCCGCCGCGCACGTAGCCCGAGCCCTTGAACGAATACTCACCGCTGCCCAGCACGGCGATGGCGTGCTCGCCCGGCTTGAGTTCTTCCATCAGGAAGCGGTACTGGTTGTCGCCCAGCAGGTTGCGGCCGATGGTCGGCGGATTCAGTTCCGTCACGTAGAGATCGATGAAGGTATCGTCGGCGGTTTCCGGAGAAGCTTCGTCGATACCTTCGGCCTCGGTCCCCTTGAAGGCTTCGTCGATCTGCCCGCGAGTCAGGTGCAGCCGTCGAATCGCCCCATTGCCGGTCAGCTCGGTCCAGTCGGCCGGCTGGTAAACGTCTTCGCGCACCAGTGCGATTTTCGGCCGTGCCGTGTTGCCCGCCTCGATCAGGCCCAGCGATACGGCCACCTCATGGGCGGCGCGCATCACCACCTCGTTGACCACCATCACCGTCACGGTGGCGCCGGTTACCGCATCGATGGTCACCGCATTGCTGTCGCTGGAGCGGCCGACCACCACGCGCTGGTCAGCCTTGATGCCCTCGTACTTGGCATTGAAATCGTGGAGCTTCTGCTCGGGGATACCGATCAGCAGGATCGGTTCGTGGTGTTCCAGCACATAGGCGTCGCGGATCACGCCCTGTGGATCGAGCAGCACCTGCATGTTGATCGGCTTGCCGGAATAGGCCGGAATCTTGGTGACGTTGATGCTCTGGAAGGCGTAGCCGAGGACCTCGTCGCCCTTGCGCAGCGTTCGAACCTGATAGTCGCCCTCGGGCTCGGAAATGCTCGCACCGGGAAAAAACTGCTCGATGCGCTGTCGTTCGACTTCGTACTCAACGGCCTGCACCGACACGGAGCAAACTGCCAGGCTCAGGAAAATGAGCAAGCTACTGATCCAGGTACGCGCGGTACCGGTCAGCGACGAATGTCCGCGGGAAACCATCAGATCACCTAAATCCACTGTCGACGTGGGGCGAATGGTAGGTGACCGCTGACGGGACTCCCCTTGATTGCAATCAAGGACGCGCCGGGCCGCCACTTTCGTTGTTCCATGTCAAAGAAACACCCTGACGGAGAACGAAGACGTTGTTATGACCAAGCCTAGGTCAGTACCGGGCAAATGCGAGAACGGCGCCGTGGCAGTGTGCGTTAGCGCAAGAAGGAGAAGGCGGGCGCGGATCGAACCCACGCCGCCAGCAGGACGGCGCGCTCAGTGACGACCGGGTGGGGTTAGATAGGCCGCCGTCGCACCGCGCGTGGCTTCACTGGCCTTGATTTCCATCCTGGCGATGCTACGCAGATGCACCTGGTCCGGGCCGTCGGCAAAGCGCAGGGCGCGGCCACCGGTCCACATGTCGGCCAGCGGCGTGTCCGGGGTCAGGCCCATGGCGCCGTAGACCTGGATCGCGCGGTCGACCACGTTGATGTGCATGCGCGGCACCAGCGCCTTGATCATCGAGATTTCCTTGCGCGCCGCCTTGGCGCCGACCTCGTCGATCATCCAGGCGGTCTTGAGCACCAGCAGGCGCGCCTGTTCGATCTCGATGCGCGATTCGGCGATCCAGTCGGCGACGTTGGAATACTGATGCAGGTATCTGCCGAACGCCTTGCGTTCCTGGCAGCGCTCGACCATCAGCTCCAGCGCCAGCTCGGCCATGCCGATCGAGCGCATGCAGTGATGGATACGACCCGGGCCTAGGCGCGCCTGGGCCATCATGAAACCGTCGCCCTCCCTGCCCAGCAGATTGCTCGCCGGCACCCGCACGTTGCGCAGCAGCAGCTCGCTGTGGCCCTCCGGGGCGATGTGGTTCATTACCGGAATGTTGCGCACCAGCTCGACGCCGGGCGTGTCGAACGGCACCAGGATCATGCTCTGTTGCTGATGGGTCTCGGCGTCAGGGTCGGTCTTGCCCATGACGATCAGGAGCCTGCAGTTGGGGTGCGAGGCGTTGGTGATGAACCATTTGCGGCCGTTGATCACGTAGTCGTCGCCATCGCGGCGGATCAGCGTCTGGATGTTGGTGGCGTCGGAAGACGGCACGTCCGGCTCGGTCATGGCGAAGGCCGAGCGGATCTCGCCTTCGAGCAAGGGCACGAGCCAGCGCTGGCGCTGTTCCGGCGTGGCGAACATGTGCAGCAGCTCCATGTTGCCGGTGTCCGGCGCATTGCAGTTGAACACTTCGGACGCCCAGTGCACGCGCCCCATGATTTCCGCCAGCGGCGCGTACTCCAGATTGCTCAGGCCCACGCCCGGCTCGTCTTCGCCGAGCGACGGCAGGAACAGGTTCCACAGCCCTTCCGAACGCGCCAGCGCCTTGAGGTCGTCCATGAACGACACCGGATACTGCCCGGCCGCCACCTCCGCGTGCCAGGCGCCGATGCGCGGCACGATATGCTGGTCCATGAAGGCGCGCAGCTGGTGGCGCAGCGCCTCGACGCGTGGGCTGTAGGCGAAATCCATGGGTAACCTCTGCTGATCGGAAAACGATGCAGCCACCATAGACCCCGCTGCCGCTAAAGCAACGAGGCTGCGGTGACTGAATCAGGCCCGATAAGCAGGAAGCGAAGCGTCAGCCGAATTGACCGTGGTCATGACTGTCGCTGGTGAAACTGGTATGTGCGCAGCCTTACCAGTGCACGTAGAACATGCCCTTGGCCAGCAGCACGATACCGATCATCTGCAGCAGGATTGCCCAGTGAATGGCCCGGTAACGCGGCGGCGTCATCCGGCCTTTGCGCAGCAGAACCGCCACCAGGCCGAAGGTGAAGAACACGCCGATAGCCAGCAGAACCTTCAACGACAGAAGCGTGGCGAAACTGCTGGCGAACGGGTCGGCCAGCGCCTGGCGGTGATACCAGCCAAGGCCGATACCCGCGCCGTAGACGAACAGCACCACCCAATGCAGCACCACCCGCGAGCGGGCGCCGACGGCGCGCTCCACCAGCGGCATGGTCTGTTCACCAATCTGCTGGCGGATACGGCTGAGGATCATCACTTCGAAGAACAGCGTACCGATGAAGAAAATCGCGGCCAGCAGATGCACCACATGCAGAACGGAATAACTCATCGGTACCTCCAGGATGACTGTCAGCAGCGATCATCCTCCATCCGCACGCCAGCAGACTACCCACTCGGTCATTTCGCCGACGCGGTGACCTGCGCGCCATTGCGCTCGATGTGCTGACCTTGCAGGAATCCGCCGTCGGAGGTGCGGATGCGGCTGATGCTGCCATCGTCGCGTTTTACCACGTACAGCGTCTGCTCCAGCCCGGCAGCCTGCTGGGCACCCTGCCCGACCAGATAGCCGATGCCGCCACCGACCAGCGCGCCGATCGGACCACCCGCCGCCGCACCGAGCATGAAGCCACTGAGCCCACCGAAACCGCCGCCAACCGCACGATCCTCGTGCACCTCAAGAACCTCGTCCGCGCTGGCCATACTGCTCGCCAGAACTACCGCTGCCGCCATCAGAACCGTTGCGCTTTTCATGTCATCGCTCCTTTCGCGAATGGGGGTAACCACCATTCCCTACTACAGGAACCGTGCCGTTCGGATAGACCAATTAAATCAAGATGATATCAAACACCAGGGTAAATAGGACCCTGCGAAGAATGGTGATTTATACACCCAACAAAGTGATATACACCCTAACCAGTGCGGCATATTCACCTAAGCTTCTCGCAAGAAAGAAGAGGTGCAACACGATGATCCGCTGTAAACGCGCATACCAGCCTGCCGCGCAGGAAGACGGGCAACGTGTACTGGTCGATCGGCTATGGCCACGCGGCTGCCGCAAGGACAGCCTGGCGCTGCACGCATGGCTAGCGGACCTCGCGCCCTCGGCCGAGCTGCGCAAGGCATTCAAGGGCGGAGCGATGCAGTTCGACGAGTTCAGGCAGCGTTACCGCGGCGAGCTGGCGGCACATCCCGAGCATTGGTGGCCGCTGCTGGAGATCGCCGAAAGGGGCACCCTGACACTGGTATATGCCGCGCGCGACGAGCAGCAGAACAATGCGCGCGTGCTGGCCGAATGGCTGGAACAGGAGGGAGAGCGGCTTGAACGCCCCAGCTCGCCGGCCTGCATGGCCGGCGAGCTGGGAATTTGTCTCAGCGACGACGATTGACCGTCATCGCAGCGCGGATCAGATCGGCGCCGATGTCCGCTTCGTAGGTTTTCCAGACCGGCAGCATCTGCTCGCGCCACGCCTGACGCTCCTCCGGTGTAAGGGTGATCAGCTGGCTGCTGCCGCTGGCAAGAATGCGCTCGCGATCGCGCCGGTTCACCGCTGCGGCTTCGCGGTTCACCGCCTGGGTCACTTCAAGGATGATGCCTTCCAGCTCGGAGCGCACGGCGAAGGGCATGCTCAGCCAGAAATCGTTGTTGGTGATCAGCATGTAGTCGAGCACACCGTGGTTGCTCTCGGTGATGTACGGCTGAACGCTGTGCATGTTCTGGCTGAGGATGTTCGACCACGGATTTTCCGCGCCCTGCACCACACCACCCTTGAGCGACTCGTAGACCTTGGCGAATGGCAGTACGACGGACTTGGCGCCGACCGCCGCGAACTGCGCCTCGAGCACGGGCGAGGGCTGGATGCGGAACGCCAGGCCATTGGCATCGCTCGGCTTGCGCAGCGGTGTCGTAGCGGAAAGCTGCTTCAGACCGTTGTTCCAGTAGGCAAGTCCGTAGACGCCGTGATCGGCCATCGAGCGCAGCAGCTGACGCGCCGCCTCGCGCTTCTGGAAACGCTGCAGCGCCTCGGCGTCGTCAAACAGGAATGGCAGGTCGAAGACCTGCAGCTTCTTGGTGTAAGGCGCGAACTTCGACATCGAGGGCGCCAGCAACTGGACCTTGTTGTCGAACAGCGCCTGCATCTCCTCCGCATCGCCGACCAGTGTCGAGTTCGGGTAGACCTCGACCTTCACCTTGCCGGCCATGCGCTGCTCGACCAGCTGTTTGAGCAGCAACGCGCCCTTACCCTTGGGCGTGTCATCCGCCACCACGTGAGCGAACTTGATGACGATCGGCTCGGCCTCGGCAGCCATGGCCGGGGCACTGAACCAATACAGCGCTGCAACCAGCGCAGCGACACAAGACTTGTACATCTGACCCCCAATGGGAAATGCCCGAAGGCGCCTCGTGAGCACCGTTCGAGTGGTTAGTCGAAATGAATAAAGGTCCGGCTCACACGTCGCGCAGCCGGTCTTTTCTGAGGTAGCCCGATCGACGCGCTTGCGGCAGTCGTCGCTGGCCTTTATTGGAATGCAGCTGCGACAACACGGCGTGAGGGCCGTCCGCAGCTAGTACGAAAGTCTTAGTGAACGCCGCGGATGGCACAAGGCCAGAAAGTGCGACCAGCTCTCAAAACAGCGTTTTGCTCGCACGGGTAGACGCTGCGACGAGCCTGGCAAGGCCCGTCGCAGAGCGCTCCGATGACCGCTCCGGAGGCAGGGCCGGAGTCGGCAGCCTCAACGGCGGTTGACGGCCAGCGCGGCGCGCATGATGTCCGCACCGATGTGCGCTTCGAACGACTTCCACACCGGCTGCATCTTCACGCGCCAGGCCTGGCGCTGCGCCGGGGTCAGCGTGACCAGTGTGGTATTGCCGCTGGCGAGAATCTGCTCACGCTCACGCTGATTGATGGCCGCAGCCTCGGCATTCACCGTCTGGGTCACTTCAAGCACGATGTTTTCCAGCTCCGAACGTACAGCAAAGGGGATGCTCGTCCAGAACTCGGAGTTGGTCACCAGCATGTAGTTGAGTACACCGTGATTGGTTTCGGTGACATAGCTCTGCTTGAGCCCGGCGTTCTGGCCACGGATGTTCGACCACGGACCCTCGGTACCCTGCACCGTACCGCTCTGCATGGCCTTGGACACCTCCGAGAACGGCAGTCGCACGGCCTTGGCGTCGACCGCGGCGAACTGCGCCTCGAGCACCGGCGAGGGCTGGATGCGGAACGCCAGCCCCGCCGCATCGGCCGGGGTTTGCAGCGGCTGGTTGGCCGACAGCTGCTTGAGACCGTTATTCCAGTAGGCCAGCCCGTAGATGCCACGCCCAGCCATCGAACGCAGCAGGTCCCGGCTTGCTTCACGCTTCTGGAAGCGTGCAACCGCCGCATCGTCATCGAACAGGAACGGCAGGTCGAACACTTCCAGCTTCGGCGAGTACTCGATGAACTTGGACAGCGACGGCGCCAGCATCTGCACCTTGTTGTCCAGCAAGGCCTGCATCTCGTCAGCGTCGCCGACCAGCGTCGAGTTCGGATACACCTCGACATCCACCTTCCCAGCCAGACGCTCGCGCACCAGCGTCTGGAACAACAGTGCGCCCTTGCCCTTGGGGGTGTCGTCCCCAACCACGTGGGCGAACTTGATGACGATGGGTTCCGCGGCCTGCGCAACCAGCGGAGAAAGGGTGAGAACCAGCGCCGCGAACGGCGCAACAACCAGAGACTTGAACACGTTTACCCCCACGGGAAATAGGCTCGGCACGGCGCCTCGTGAGCTCCGTTCGAGTGGTGTTTGCGATTCGATGTGGTTCAGCCGTCACCTGGTGAGGCGTGGCCGACGTTTGTAGCGAGGCGACCAGTGCACCGCGAGTGAGGTCGCAGGCTGGTCTTTATTGGAATGGCGATGACCGATCAGTACGGGTTGGATCCGCCTGGTCACCGAGCCGCGCAGTGTTGGCTATCGAAGGCTCTGGCACAAGGGCTGAAGCTCCGACCAGCTCGCAAAACGGAATATTGCATCCATCGGCTGGGCCGAACTTCTCGCCGGCACCGCCTTCTACTGGCTACCACAGCCCGGGCCATGTGATGACTACCGACCAAGCGAACCCATCCACAACAGTGACCGATTGCCTGATCGTCGGCGGCGGACCCGCCGGCCTGACCGCGGCGCTGTACCTGGCGCGTTTCCGGCGCAGCTGCCTGGTCGTGGATGCCGGCTCGAGCCGGGCTTCGTGGATACCGCGCTCACGCAATTACCCGGGCTTCCCGCCGGGCATCAACGGCAACGACCTGCTGGCGCGCTTGCGCGAGCAGGCCAGCGGTTACGGGGCGCGCCTGGAACACGGCCGCGTGGAGCATATCGAGCCGCATACCGAGGGCTTCAGCGTGCGTTACGGTGAAAACGTCTGCGTCACACGGCGGATCATTCTGGCTACCGGCATCGAGGACAGTCTGCCGGACATGCCTGACATCGAAACGGCGATCGCTGAGGGCAAGGTCCGGCTCTGCGCGATCTGCGATGGCTATGAAGTCGACGGTGACAACGTCGCCGTGTATGGCGAAGCGGAGAATGCCATCAGCCACGCGGTGTTCCTGCGCACCTTCACCGACCGGGTCACCGTGGTGGTGCACGGCGAGCAGGACGCCTGCGATCAGGCTATCGCCCTGGCCGAGCATTACGCCATCCGCGTGATCAGCGACCGCGTCGAGTCACTGCACCCCTGCGAGACCGGCATCGAACTGCTGACCTGCCGCGGCGAGCGGCACCACTTCGACATCATCTATCCCAGCCTCGGCGCACGCTTTCGCTCCGAACTTGCCGTGCAGCTTGGCCTCGACTGCGACGAGTGCGGCGGGGTGAACGTCGACGAGCACCGCCAGACATCGTTGCGCGGGCTGTACGCCATCGGTGATGTGACCATGGGTCTGAAGCAGATCAGTGTCGCCATCGGCCAGGCTGCCCAGGCGGCGACCGCCGTGCATAACAGCCTGGAAGCCAACCCCTGGGGTGGTTCGACAGTGGCCGCGAGATAGGCCTGGCGCAAAGACACTCGGCCGATCGTCACTGCCGCCGCGTGTGATCAACATTCGCCAGCGCCTGAAGGGCTAGGCTTATACGAGCCCTTATCCCCGGAGCACCTCATGTCACTCAGCGTCTTCGACCTGTTCAAGATCGGTATCGGCCCGTCCAGTTCACACACGGTGGGGCCGATGCGGGCAGCCCTGCTGTTTGCCGAGGGGCTGCGGCAGGACCAACTGTTGGCTACCACCGACCATCTGAAGGTCGAGCTGTATGGCTCCCTCGGTGCCACCGGCAAGGGTCACGGCAGTGACAAGGCAGTGCTGCTCGGTCTCGAAGGCGAGCGGCCGGAACGCGTGGATACGACGAACATTCCTCAGCGCATGGCGGCGATACGTGAGACCTGCGCGCTGCGTCTGCTGGGCGAAAAGTCCATTCGCTTCGATGTCGGCCATGATCTGCAATTCATCCGCAAGCCGCTGGCCTTCCACCCCAACGGTATGGTCTTCCGCGCGTTCGATGCGGCCGGGCTGCAAGTGCGCAGCCGCGAGTACTACTCGGTAGGCGGTGGGTTCGTCATCGATGAAAACGCCACCGGCAACGACCGCATCGTCGAGGACGCGACGCCGCTGCCCTACCCTTTCCACAGCGCTGCACAGCTGCTTGCCCACTGCACGGCGCACAGCCTGACCATCAGCGAGCTGATGCTCGCCAACGAAACGGTCTGGCGTCCACAAGGCGAAACCCGCGCAGGGCTGCTGCGCATCTGGCAGGTGATGCAGGACTGCGTGGAGGCCGGCTGCCGTACCGAAGGCGTGATGCCCGGCGGGCTCAAGGTGCGCCGACGCGCGGCGGGCCTGTACCGCCAGCTCAGCGAGCACCCGGAGGCCAACCTGCGCGATGCGCTCAACGTGCTCGACTGGGTGGATCTCTATGCGCTGGCGGTCAACGAGGAGAACGCCAGCGGCGGCCGCGTGGTCACGGCCCCGACCAACGGCGCGGCGGGCATCATTCCGGCGCTGCTGCATTACTACATGCGCTTCGTGCCGGGTGCAGACGAGGACGGCGTGGTGCGCTTCCTGCTCACCGCCGCCGCCATCGGCATGCTCTACAAGGAGAACGCCTCGATCTCCGGCGCCGAGGTCGGCTGCCAGGGCGAAGTCGGCGTGGCCTGCTCGATGGGGGCAGGCGCGTTGTGCGAGGTGCTCGGCGGCACACCACAGCAAGTGGAAAACGCCGCCGAGATCGGCATGGAGCACAACCTCGGGCTGACCTGCGATCCCGTCGGCGGGCTGGTGCAGGTGCCCTGCATCGAGCGCAACGCCATGGGCGCGGTGAAGGCCATCAACGCCGCACGCATGGCCCTGCGTGGCGACGGCAGCCACTTCATCTCGCTGGACAAGGTGATCCGCACCATGCGCCAGACCGGCGCCGACATGAAGAGCAAGTACAAGGAGACCGCTCGCGGCGGGCTGGCGGTGAACATCATCGAGTGCTGAACATCGGCCAGGCAGTAATTGGCGGCGCAAACCCCTATCATCGGTTCGGCGGTGCCGCAGGCCAGGTGGACATTCTCTGACTGCTGCCCCCTTCCAGCGCCGCGGAAACGCCAGAACAGAGGAACCGATGAGCACCAGCCCCGAGCCAGCCACGCCCAAGAACGACACCCTGACCCGCAGCACGCTGCAGTTTCCAGTGGTCGGGATCGGCGCTTCCGCGGGCGGCCTCAAGGCACTGATGAGTCTGTTCGAACACATGCCAGCCGATTGCGGCATGGCCTTCGTGGTGATCATGCACCTCTCGCCCAATCACGAGAGCAATGTCGACAGGATCCTGCAGAACCTCACCCGCATGCCGGTGTTGCAAGTGCGCGGGCCGGTGGCTATCGAGCGCAACCACATCTACGTGATTCCGCCGGCGATGGATCTGTCAATGAACGACGGCTATCTGCGCCTGCTCGCCCCGACCCGCGAACGCGAGCCCCAGGTCGCGATCGATCTGTTCTTTCGCACCCTCGCCGATGCGCACCATAGCCATGCACTGGGCATCGTACTCTCCGGCAGTGGCTCGGATGGCTCGGTCGGTCTGGCCCGCATCAAGGAACAGGGCGGCGTGACCCTGGCGCAGGCCCCTGCGGACGCAGAGTTCGACTCGATGCCGCGCAGCGCCATCGAAACCGGCATGGTCGACATCGTGCTGCCGGTGGCGGAAATGCCGCAGAAACTGATCGAGTTGTGCCGCAACATGCAGGCATTGCTGGCGCGCCACGAGCCGAGCCTGTCCAGCGGCGATACCGAACAGGCGGGCGCGGAGCAGGCCGCGGTGGAATACGCCGACGCACATATCCAGTCCAAACCCAACGAACTGGCGCTGCGCGAGATCCTCGCCGCGCTGCGCACGCGCACCGGCCATGACTTCCGGCATTACAAGCAGGCAACCGTGCTGCGGCGAATCGAACGACGCATGCAGGTCAACGCACTGCCCGACATGCCGAGCTATGCGCGCTACCTGCAGGGCCATCCGGAGGAGACACCGGAACTGCTTGCCGACATGCTGATCGGCGTGACCAATTTCTTCCGCGACCGGGACGCCTTCGAAGCACTGGAGCGCGACATCATCCCGGCGCTGCTGGAGCAGAAGGCAGGCACCGATGACAAGACCCTGCGCGTCTGGTCGGCGGCCTGTTCGACCGGGGAGGAAGCCTATTCCCTGGGCATGCTGCTGGCCGACCAGGCCGCAATCACCGGCGCGGGCAGCGAGCTGAAACTGCAGGTGTTCGCCACCGATATCGACGACCGCGCTCTGGAAACCGCGCGCAACGGTGCCTATCCGGAAGCCATCCTGACCGACGTGTCGCCGACCCGACTGCGGCAGTATTTCGTAAAGGACCAGAATCAGTTCCGCCTGCACAAGGAGCTGCGCGAGCGAATCCTGTTCGCCCGCCACAACATCCTGCGCGACCCGCCGTTCTCGCGACTGGACCTGATCTCCTGCCGCAACCTGATGATCTACCTGGACAAGGACATCCAGATCGAAGTGCTGCGCATGTTCCACTTCGCCCTCAATCCTGGCGGCTACCTGTTCCTTGGCAACTCTGAAACCGCCGACGCCTGCGCCCAGCTGTTCACGCCGGTGGATAAGAAGAACCGCATCTATCGCGCCAGGGAAGTGGGTGCATCGCTGCGTCGGCCTCCGGTAGGGCCTTTCCAGGGCTTCTCGTTTTCCGCCCCCGCTCAACCACCGTTCAGCGAGCCGAGCCGACGCAGCAAGAAGTTCTCCTTTGCCGACGTGCACCAGCGGGCGCTTGAGCAGTACGCACCACCCAGCGTCATCGTCAATCAGGAAGCCGAGATCGTGCACATGTCCGATAAGGCGGGCAACTTCCTGCGCTATGTCGGCGGCGAGCCTTCGCTGAACCTGACCACGCTGGTCCATCCACAACTGCGCCTGGAACTGCGTACCGCGCTGTATCAGGCGACGCATACGGGCAAGAGCGTGGAAGCGCGCCGGGTGCGCCTTGAGCGCGACGGTCGCAGCTTCTACGTGAACATGGTGGTGCGGCCGTTCCGTGACAACGAGGCCGGTAACGAGTACGTGCTGGTCATCTTCGATGAAGTCGAAGCCTGCATGGATACCGGGGCCAGCGATGGAGCTGAGGCCAAGGACAGCGTCCTGGCCCAGCTGGAGGCCGAGCTGCAGCAGACCAAGGAGCAGCTGCAGATCACCATGGAGCACTCGGAGACCTCCACCGAGGAATTGCGCGCTTCCAACGAGGAACTGCAAGCGATCAACGAAGAGCTGCGCTCGGCCACCGAAGAGCTGGAGACCAGCAAGGAAGAACTGCAGTCGATTAACGAAGAGCTGACCACGGTCAACTACGAACTCAAGAGCAAGGTCGACGAAACCAGCAAGATCAACGATGACCTGCAGAACCTGATTTCCTCCACCGACATCGCCACGCTGTTCGTCGATCGCAAGATGCGCATCAAGTGGTTCACCCCACGGACCCAGGACATCTTCAACGTGATCGGCAACGATGCCGGCAGGTCGCTGTTCGATATCACCCATCGCCTCGACTATCCGCTGCTGCACGACGACGCGGCCGAGGCCTTTGGCGCGCTGCATCTGGTCGAGCGCGAAGTGGTGAACCGCGAAGGCACGCGATGGTATCTGGCGCGCTTCCTGCCCTACCGCACCCAGGATGATCGTATCGAAGGTGCCGTGCTGACCTTCATTGACATCACCGACCGTCGCCGCGCCGAGGATCAGCTGCGTGCCGGCGAGGCCCATCTGAAGCTGCTGGCGCAGAGCACCAAGGGCTACGGCATCATCACCCTGGACTGCGACGGACTGATCACCACCTGGAATCGCGGCGCGGAGATCATCTTCGGTTATCGCGAAGAAGAGGCCATCGGCCGCCAGATCGACCTGATCTATACCGAAGAGGACCGTCAGGCCGGCGTGCCTGAAGCCGAGCGCAAACGTGCGCTCGAGCAGGGCCAGGCCACCGACGAGCGCTGGCATATGCGCCGGGACGGCTCGCGCTGCTTCTTCAGCGGGCTGGTCAATCCGCTGGTGGACAATACAGGCAAGGTCACCGGCTTCGCCAAGATCGCCCGCGACCTCACCGAGGACCGGCAGCGCAGCTCAGAACAGCAGAACGAGCTGGAAAGCACCCTGGCCGCCAACCTGCAGAAGGACCAGTTCTTCGCCGTGCTGTCCCACGAGCTCAAGCACCCACTGAATCTCATCCAGCTCAACACCGACCTGGCCGCCCGCTCCCAGGCGGTAAAGAACAACCCGAGCGTGCACAAGGCGATGCAGTCGATCCAGAACGCAGTGCGCAGCCAGTCGCGGATCATCGATGACCTGATGGACGTTTCGCGCATCCGCACCGGCAAGCTCAAGCTGCACTTCGCCACGCTGCGCTACCAGGAAGTGTTGCGCGGTATCGAGTCGGTGTTTGCGCCGCTGGCGCTGGCCGAGAACGTCACCTTCGAAACCTTCAAACCGGATGAGCCCATTTTCATCCAGGCCGATCCGACCCGTCTGGAACAGATCATCTGGAACCTGCTGAACAATGCCTGGAAGTTCACCAAAGGCGGCCAGCGCATCTGCATGCAGCTCGAACGCGAAGGCGACTTGGCACGGCTCGACGTCATCGACACCGGGGAAGGTATCAGCGCCGACTTCCTGCCGAAGGTCTTCGACATGTTCGGCCAGGCCGAGATGCAGCATGCACAGCGCGCCAAGCATGGGCTGGGCATTGGGCTGGCGCTGGTCAAGCAGCTGGTCGAGGCGCACAACGGCCACATCGAGGCCTACTCTGAAGGCATCGGCCGCGGCGCCCGCTTCAGCGTCTGGCTGCCGATGCACCTGCAGACCGAATTCGAGCTCAACGACCAGGGTAACGTCGACGACGCCGGCGGGCTCAGGGGCATCCGCATCCTGCTGGTGGACGACTCGCCGGACATCCTCGAAACCATGTGCGAACTGCTGCAAAGCGAGGGCGCCGAGGTCACCACCGCCAACGGCGGTGCGCGCGGCATCGAGCTGGCCGAGCAAACGCCGTTCGACGTGATCGTCTCCGACATCGGCATGCCGGAAATCGATGGTCACAAGATGATGTCGGTAATTCGCCAACAGGGTGCGAACACGCAGACCCCGAGCATCGCCCTGACCGGATACGGCACCCTGCGCGATGTGGAAAAAGCCATGGCCGCCGGCTTCACCCAACACCAGCGCAAACCCATCGATCTGCAGGCGCTGATCGATGCGGTGACCCAGGCCGTGCGCTGATCCACTGGCCAGCAGCAGGATTGGCTAATGGCTGCCACGCTCCCACGCGGAACATGGCAGCGATCGGGTAGCGGGCTCTGCTAGCTGGGTGATGGGGAACGCGCGAGAAGGCTGAACTTTGGCCGCGGCCGGCCTCAGCCCTCGGCCTTGCCCAGCCCATGCTCGCGCAGCTTGTTGGCGATGGTGGTGTGCGAAACGCCGAGCCGCTTGCCCAGCTGGCGGCTGCTCGGGAACTGTTTGTGCAGCCCTTCCAGCACGGCCTTCTCGAAGCGCCCGACGATGCTCGCCAGATCGCCCTCCAGGGAGAAATCGCCCAGCGGCTGCGCCGCGCCGTAGCCCGGCAGGCGGATATGCTCGGGCTTGATGGTGCCGCCCTCGCACAGCGAAACTGCCTGGAACAGGGTGTTCTCCAGCTGCCGCACGTTGCCCGGCCAGTGATAGCCGGCCAGCCGCTCCAGCGCCTGCGGCGAAAGGGTTGGCAGCGGACAACCGATCTGCCGGCTGGCCTGATCGATGAAGTGCAGCGCCAGCGGCTGCAGGCCGTCCAGGCAATCGCGCAGCGGCGGGATATGCAGCGACAGCACGTTGAGGCGGTGATACAGATCCTGGCGAAACTGACCGTTGGCGCAGAGTTCGGACAGGTCGAGCTGGGTCGCGCAGATCACCCGCACATCCAGATAGACCTCCTCGTCGCTGCCGACCCGACGAAAACCGCCATCCTGCAGGAAGCGCAGCAGCTTGGCCTGTAGCCGCGGGCTCATCTCGCCGACGCCATCGAGAAACAGCGTGCCGCCGGCGGTCAGCTCCAGGAGACCGAGCTTGCCTTCCGGCCGCGCGCCCTCGAAGGCGCCGGGGCCGTAGCCGAACAGCTCGGTCTCGGCCATGGATTCGGGCAGGCCGGCGCAGTTGAGGGCCATGAGCGGCGACTGCCCGCGCGGGCTGGACAGGTGACAGGCGCGCGCCAAGAGCTCCTTGCCGGTGCCGGTCTCGCCTTCGATCAGCAGCGGCGCATCCAGTGGCGCCATGCGCCGTGCCTCGCGTACCACCGCGGCCATCACTTTCGAGCTCTGGAAGATGCTGTCGAAGCCGCGCAGCTCCTGTTTGCGCACCTGGTAAATGCGTTCACCGACCCGGTCGGCGCGATGCAGGGTCAGTACCGCGCCCGCCAGCGCCTCGCTGTCGTCGTGTTCGGATTGCAGCGGGGCGATGTCGGCGAGAAACACGTCGCCCTTGATCTTCACCCGCAGGCCGTTGATCCGCGCCTTGTTGGCGCGCACCAGCTCGGGCAGGTCAAAGTCCTCGGCATAGCGCGACAGGCTCATGCCCGGCACCTCGTCGACACGCACGCCGAGCAACTGCGCGGCGGCACGGTTGGCGGCAACGATGGCACCGCTCATATCGATGGAGAGCACGGGAAATTCCAGCGCGCCGAGCAGTGCATTGAGTTCCAGGGAATGCCGCTCGCTGGGCATCAGGCTGACCTTGCGCAACTCGAACACGCCCGGCAACGCCTCGATTTTCGGCCGCAGCGCCTGCAGTTGCAGGTTCATCAGGTTGGGACAATGCAGGTAGATGGCGTTGCCCTGCTCGCCGCCAACTTCACCGCGGGCGACGTTGATGCCGTAGTCCACCAGCAGATTGAGCATGTCGCGCAGGATGCCGACGCGGTTCTGGCAGAGAATCTTGATACGCATGGCGAGGCCCTGTTGTTTTGTTGTGGGGCTGACGACGCTTCATTCGAGCGCCGCAAATTTCCGTCAAGATTATTTGCCAGATAACACACTTGGCAATGCCGCCGATCCGGCGATCGGTAATAACGTCACGCTTTCCTTACAGCACAGATCGCGCACGCTGCGACATTCCGCCACAGCGGGACTCCACGACGGTACGTGTTCGGGTTCGAATGAGGGCAACAACAAGATGCCCAAGCGGCCAGGAGTAGCGATGAAGACCACCCACTACGTAGCCCGCGAACCGGACGCGCAGGGGCACATTCATTACCCCGACGCCGAACACGCGGTGTGGCAGACGCTGGTCGAGCGGCAGCTGAAGCTGCTCGAAGGGCGCGCCTGCCAGGAATACCTCGACGGCCTCGACCAGCTCGCCCTGCCCCACGAGCGCATCCCGCAGCTCGGCGAGATCAACCGCGTGCTGGAGGCATCCACCGGTTGGCAGGTCGAGCGCGTACCGGCGCTGATCCCCTTCCAGCGCTTCTTCGAGCTGCTGGCGAGCAAGCGCTTCCCGGTCGCGACCTTTATTCGCACCCCGCAAGAACTGGACTACCTGCAGGAGCCGGACATCTTTCACGAGATCTTCGGTCACTGCCCGCTGCTGACCAACCCGTGGTTCGCCGAATTCACCCACACCTACGGCCAGCTCGGCTTGAAAGCCAGCAAGGAGGAACGGGTGTATCTAGCGCGGCTGTACTGGATGACCGTCGAGTTCGGCCTGGTGGATACCCCGGCCGGGCTGCGCATCTACGGCGGCGGCATCCTCTCCTCGCCCAAGGAAACGCTCTACAGCCTGTCCGACGAGCCAGAGCGGCAGCCGTTCGATGCCATGGAAGCCATGCGCACGCCTTATCGCATCGACATCCTGCAGCCGCTGTACTTCGTCCTGCCGGATCTCAAGCAGCTGTTCGATCTGGCCCAGCAGGACATCATGGCAATGGTGCGCGAGGCCATGCGCCTGGGCCTGCACCAGCCGAAGTTTCCGCCGAAGGCGGCGTAGGCTGCACAACGCCGCAGGCCGGTTAACGCGTGTCGCAAGACGCCATTCGGCCTACACCCCTGCGGAAGGAACCTGGCCGCGAATCCCCTTGCCTTGTAGGGTGGATAACGCCGAAGGCTTATCCACGCGGCCAGTACGAGCCGTCCATCTCACCTACGCTTTCCAACCATCAAACAAAAGGACCACCACCATGACCGCCCTTGCCCAAGCCCAATGCGAAGCCTGCCGCGCCGATGCGCCCAAGGTGTCCGACGAAGAACTGGCCGAGCTGATCCGCGAAATCCCCGACTGGAACATCGAAGTGCGCGGCGACCACATGGAGCTGGAGCGCGTCTTCCTGTTCCGCAATTTCCGCCACGCCCTGGCCTTCACCAACGCAGTCGGCGCCATCGCCGAGGAGGTCGGCCACCATCCCGCCCTGCTCACCGAGTGGGGCAAGGTCACCGTGACCTGGTGGAGCCACGAGATGCGCGGCCTGCACCGCAACGACTTCATCATGGCCGCACGCACCGACCAGCTCGCCGCCAGCGCGGAGGGCCGCAAGTAATGCATTTCGGCCAGATTCCCCGCGTGCCCGGCGACCCCATCCTCGGCCTGATGGACCTGTATCGCGCCGATATCAACCCGGCCAAGCTCGACCTGGGCGTAGGCGTCTACAAGGACGCCCAGGGCCTGACGCCGATCCCGCGTGCGGTGAAACTGGCCGAGCAGCGCCTGGTCGACGGTGAGCAGACCAAGAGCTACATCGGCGGCCACGGCGACGCCCAGTTCGGCGCCCTGCTACTGCGCCAGGTGCTCGGCAGCCGCGCCATTGCCCTTGGCGAGCAGCGCGCCGGCTGCACCCAGGCACCGGGCGGCACTGGCGCGCTGCGGCTGGCCGGTGAGTTCATCGCCAAGTGCCTGCCGGGGCGCAGCATCTGGCTGAGCGACCCGACCTGGCCGATCCACGAAACCCTGTTCGCCGCCGCTGGCCTGCGCGTGCAGCACTACCCCTACGTCGGCGCCGACAACCGCCTCGATGTCGACGGCATGCTCGCCGCATTGCAACAGGTGCCGCCCGGTGACGTGGTGCTGCTGCACGCCTGCTGCCACAACCCCACCGGTTTCGACCTGAATCACGACGACTGGCTGCGGGTGCTGGAAGTGGTGCGCGCGCGCGAGTTGCTGCCGCTGTTCGACTTCGCCTATCAGGGCTTTGGCGACGGACTGGAAGAGGACGCCTGGGCAGTACGGCTGTTCGCCGAAACGCTGCCGGAAATGCTCATCACCAGCTCTTGCTCGAAGAACTTCGGCCTCTACCGCGAACGTACCGGCGCGCTGATCGCCGTCACCAGCGATGCCGAGCGCCTGCTCGACGTGCGCAGCCAGCTCGCTTCGCTGGCTCGCAACCTCTGGTCGACACCGCCGGCTCACGGCGCCGCGGTGGTGGCGACGATCCTCGCCGACGAGCCGCTGCGGCAGATCTGGCAGGACGAGGTCGAGCGCATGCGCCGGCGCATCGCCAGCCTGCGCGCCGGGCTGGTCGAGGCGCTGATGCCCTATGGGCTGGCCGAGCGCTTTGCGCATATCGCCCAGCAGCGCGGGATGTTCTCCTACACCGGCCTGACCGCCGAGCAGGTACGCCGGCTGCGTGCCGAGGATTCGGTGTATCTGGTGGAAAGCGGTCGGGCCAACGTCGCCGGACTGGATGCCGAGCGCCTGGATGCGCTGGCCAAGGCCATCGCACGGGTGGTTTCGAACTAGGCGAGGTGCGCGCCGGTGACGCCGCTTCTGGCGACGCCGCCGGGTACGCCGGAGCGAGGAGACAGTCGCGCGGCTCGTGACCACGCAACTGGCTGCCGCAGCAGCGCCGGCACAGTAGCGCGGCAAGCTTTCAGCCGGCTTTCAACGCGCGCCCACGCTGCCTATGCTGAGCGATAGTCGTCCGACCGGTTAGTGCCATGCCTGACTCCGCCACCACCCGCCGGCAGCTCGCCGCCCTGCACCAGCAGGGCTTTGTGCTGCTGCCTGCGGTGGTCGATCCGCCGACGATCACGGAATTGCGCGACGCCATCGACCGCCTCGAACCCATCCACTGGGATTACCAGGGACTGGTCGACGACCACTTCAAGTGCGTGTTCAACCGTTCGCCGTTCTGGCTGCGCTTTCTCGATCTGCCCGGGGTGATCGAACTGGCCGAGGCAGCGCTCGGCGCGGACTGCCATATCATCGGCCAGACCGCCTGGCGCAGCCGCCCGGGCTTTATCGGCGGCGAGCTGCATTCCGACCATCTGGCCATGGAGCTGCCGGAAAGCCTGCTCGCCGACCCCGCCTTCGAACTGCCGATGCAGATCTGCACCGCACACCTGTATCTGGACGACATCGACGCCGACCTCTGCCCGACGCTGGTGATCCCCGGCAGCCACCGCGCCGGGCGCAAGCCGCGCCCGAGCGAAACGCAATGGCACGGACGCGCCCCTGAGCCAGTACTGTGCAAGGCCGGCGACCTGCTGCTGTTTCGCAGCGACCTCTGGCACGCCGGCAGCCGCAACCGCACGGCCGAGCGCAGCCGCTACCTGCTACAGATCCACTACGGCCGGCGCATGGTCGCGCAGAAGTTCTCGCCCTACCTGCACTTCAGTTTCAATCCCGAGGTGCTGGCCGCCGCCACGCCGCGCCAGCGTCGCCTGCTCGGCGAGCACGAGGCAGCCGAATACGATTGAAACGCCTGGCACCGAACCTGCATCGACCGAGGCCCGCCGCGCCCGTGCGGCCATTCACTCGCATTCGCCAGATGAGGATTCGCCATGATCAGCAGTCGTGAACAGGTCACCCAGATGATCGTCTCCGCCAAGGTACGCAAGGGCCTGAAGTGGGCGCATGTCGCCGAAAGCATCGGCATGTCCAAGGAGTGGACCACCGCCGGTTGCCTCGGCCAGATGGCCTTCGACAAGGCCCAGGCCGAGACCCTGGGGCAGCTCTTCGAGCTCTCCGACGAGGCCGTCGCCTGGCTGCAGATCGCGCCCTACAAAGGCTCGCTGCCCACCGCAGTGCCGAGCGATCCGCTGATCTACCGCTGGTACGAGCTGGTCAACGTCTACGGCACCACCATCAAGGAGCTGATCCACGAGGAATTCGGTGACGGCATCATGAGCGCCATCGACTTCTCCATGGATATCCAGCGCCAGAGCGACCCCAAGGGCGATCGCGTCAGTGTGGTGCTGTCGGGCAAGTTCCTGCCCTACAAGAGCTACTGAGGGATCAGCGGGTGCGGATCTCGCCGCGCGCCAGGCTTTCCACGCTGTTGCCCAGCGGGTCCGCCGCGCTCAGGTCCGCACCATGTTCGCGCAGCGTCTGGAGCAGTGCCTCGCGCTGGAACAGCGCGGCGTACATTGCCGGCGTCTGCCCGGCGTTGTTGCGCTGGTTGGGATCGCACTCGGTGGCCAGCAGCCGCTTGGCGATACCCAGCTCGCCTTTGAAGATCGCGCCGAGCAGCGCCGTATTGCCGCGCTTGTCTTCGGCGCAGGCATCGGCCCCGGCGGCGAGCAGACGCTCCACCGTGTCGCCATGGCCGTTGTAGGCCGCCAGGATGAGGGCGGTGTAGCCATTGCCATCGGCGCTGTTCAGGTCGTAACCGGCCCGGATGAATTCGTCGAGAATCTCGTTATCGCCGAAGCGCGCCGCATTGAAGAAATAGTCGCGCAACTGCTGTTTGACCGCCTCTGGCGTGTCGGCGGCATTCGTCAGCGGGCCATCAGCGGCCACGGCGGCCCCGCTGCCCAACAGCAGCGCTGCCATCAGCAAAAGACCTTTCATATCTGCCTCCACGATAAAAAAGACCCGGGTCATCGCCCGACCCGGGTCAAAAGCAACCGTTTGCTTAGTCCTGCAGCTCGGCAGCCAGCGCCTTGACCCGCTTGAGGTCGGCCTTGGCGACCTTTGTCAGGCCCTCGCCGTAATTGACGTCAGCCTTGTAGAAGAACGACAGCAGGATGTGCCTGGCCTCGTCGTCCGCATTGGCCAGCTCGCCACCCAAGGTTTTGATCAGGTCGGTCTGCTCCTTCTTGCTGAACGAGCGATACAGATCGCCGGCCTGCTTGAAGTTCTGCTGACGCTGGATCGGTGCCTGCTGGGTGGTCCCGCTCAGCTCCAGTTTGCTGAGTACGGCGCGCGGGGTTTCCTCGCGGTTCTCACGGCGGCTCGGCTGGTAGTTGACGCTGGTGTTGGTGTGGCCGGGGTTCAGCTGACCGTCCTGATTGCCGTTGTTGACCGCCACCTTCGGCCGATTGATCGGCAGGCTCATGCCATTGGCACCAACGCGGTACATCTGGGTGTCGGCATAGGAGAACAGACGGCCCTGCAGCAGACGGTCCTCGGACGGCTCGATACCCGGCACGAGATTGGCCGGCGCCATGGCGACCTGCTCGGTTTCCTGGAAGATGTTGTCCGGATTCCTGTTCAGCACCATCTGGCCGATCTTGCGCTCGGGCACGTCAGGCCAGATCTTGGTGGCATCCAGCGGATCGAATTCGAACTTGGCCAGATCCTCCGGCTTGAGCACCTGGATCATGAGGTCCCATTTGGGGTAGTCGCCGTTGTCGATGGCGGTGACCAGATCGCGGCTCAGGTGACTGTAGTCCTTGCCCTGCATCGCCTCGTTCTCTTTCGGGTCGAGGTTCTTCAGGCCCTGCTGGCTCTTCCAGCGGAATTTCACGTAGTGGGTTTCGCCCTGCTCGTTGACGAACTTGTAGGCGTGCACACCGTTGCCATCCATCATCCGGTAGCTGGCCGGGGTGCCCTGGTTGGAGTACAGCAGGGTCAGGGTGCGGGTCGACTCGGGGTGGTGCGAGAGGAAGTCGAAGCGGCGGCTGTCGTCATCCAGGTTGGTGCGCGGGTCCGGCTTGAAGGAGTGGACCATGTCCGGGAACTTGACCGCGTCGCGGATGAAGAAGGTCGGGAAGTTGTTGCCGACCAGGTCCCAGTTGCCGTCGGCGGTGTAGAACTTGGTGGCGAAGCCGCGCGGGTCGCGCAGCGTTTCCGGCGAGTGCAGGCCGTGCACCACGGTGGAGAAACGGACGAACACCGGCGTGCTGCTGCCCTTCTCGAAGACCTTGGCCAGGGTCAGGTCGGAGATGTCTTCGGTGGCGGTGAACTCGCCGTGGGCGCCGGTGCCACGGGCATGCACAACGCGCTCGGGGACACGCTCGCGACCGAAACGCTGCAGCTTCTGCAGTAATTGCACGTCCTGCAGCAGGGTCGGACCGTTGGGCCCGGCGGTCTGGGAATTCTGGTTGTTGCCGACCGGCGCGCCATTGTCGCGGGTCAGCGGGGCAGCATTGGCAGACAGCGCAAGGAGGCTCGCGGAAATAACACCGAGCGCAAAACGCGCTGGTGTGGAGCCGAAGGTCATACGGGACATGGGTGATTCCTCTTCGATTTTCTGATGCGCTTATGGCGCGTCGGAAAGCCTAAGAGGGGGGCCGAAGATGCCCCAATTGAATAAGCCGAACGTGGCGATAGAGAAAATGTCGCTCCGCTTGGCGGAACTTCGCGCTAGAGCGCAATCCCAGTGCACACGGATAGCTTGACGCACCGGGACGAATCACGCTGGCTGCAGCGTTATCGCCAGCGCGCCGAACTGGCCGATCGGTCAGCAAATGGCATGGCATCTGCACCGTGGGCTGCATTGACCTTGCGGAGCATCCACCGATGAAACAGCCCGTCGATACCGACTACCCCCTGAGCGAAGTGCCTGCCGGCGCGCGCAAGGGGCTGTGGTCCACTTCCATCCTGCTGTTCGGCTTCACCCTCTTCACCGCCACCATGTTCGCCGGCGGCAAGATCGGCCTGGCCTTCGACTTCAAGACCATGCTCTGGGCCGCGGTGATCGGCAACCTGCTGCTCGGCCTCTATGCCGCCGCGCTCGGGCTGATCGCCTGCCGCAGTGGGCTGAACTCGGTGCTGATGGGGCGCTTCTGCTTCGGCGAGGCCGGTAGCCGGCTTTCCGACTTCCTGCTCGGCTTCACCCAGATAGGCTGGTACGCCTGGGGCACGGCGACCATCGCCATCGTCCTGGTGCGCCTGCTGGCGTTGCCGGAAAGCTGGACGATGCCGTTGATGGTGCTGTTCGGCTTCGGCTTCTGCCTGACCGCCTTCGTCGGCTACAAGGGCCTCGACCTGCTCTCGCGTATCGCGGTGCCGGCGATGCTGATCCTATTGATCGCCTCGCTGTGGACCGCCACCCGCGACATTGGCGGGCTGGACGGCCTGCTAGCGGTGCAGCCGGGCGACAGCCTGACCCTCGGTATGGCCATCACCATGATCTTCGGCACCTTCGTCAGTGGGGCAACCCAGGCCACCAACTGGACGCGCTTCGCCCGCAGCAGCAAGGTGGCCGTATGGGCCAGTTTGATCGGCTTCTTCATCGGCAACGGCTTGATGATCGTCGCCGGCGCCTACGGAGCAATCGTCTACCAGCAGCCGGATATCGTCGAAGTGCTGGTGCTGCAGGGCCTGTCGATGGCCGCGGTGGTGATGCTTTTCCTCAACCTCTGGACCACCCAGGACAACACCATTTACAACTTTGCCGCCGCCGGCTGCAACCTGCTGCGCACCGAGCGTCGCCGCCTGGTGACCCTCGGCGGTGCCTTCGTCGGCACGCTGCTGGCGCTCGGCGGCATGTACGAACTGCTGATCCCCTTCCTGATCCTGCTCGGCTCGATCATCCCGCCCATCGGCGGCGTAATCATGGCGGACTATTTCTACCGCCATCGCGGGCACTATCCAAAGCTGGCCGAGGCGCGTCTGCCCAAATACAACAGCCTGGGCCTGGCGGCCTACGTGCTGGGCGCCGCCTGCGCGTATTTCTCGCCCTGGGTGGCGCCCATCGTCGGCATACTGGTGGCCGCCGCAGCCTATATTGTGCTGTACGAGGGTCAGCGCCTGGCCCTGTCGCGCACGGTGCTGACGCAAACCGACGCACGCTGATCAAGGAGTCACCATGAACATCCTCAACGCCCGCCTGCGCGGCCGCAGCGGTCTGTACCGCATCGAACTGGACGGTGCACGCATCGCTTCCATCAGCGCGCAGCAGGCGCCGGCCGAAGCCAATGAGGGCGATATCGACGCCGCCAGCAACCTGGTGGTGCCGCCTTTCATTGAGCCGCACATCCACCTCGACGCCACCCTCACCGCCGGCCAGCCGGCCTGGAACATGAGCGGCACGCTGTTCGAAGGCATCGAGCGCTGGGGCGAGCGCAAGGCGCTGGTGACCCACGAGGACACCAAGGCGCGGGCGAAGAAGACCATCGACATGCTGGTCGACCACGGCATCCAGCATGTGCGCACCCATGTCGACGTCACCGATCCGACGCTGTCGGCGCTGAAATCGATGCTCGAGGTGCGCGAGGAAACCCGCCACCTGATCGACCTGCAGATCGTCGCCTTCCCGCAGGAGGGCATCGAGTCGTTCAAGGGCGGTCGCGAGCTGATGACCGAGGCGATCGCCATGGGCGCCGATGTGGTCGGCGGCATTCCGCACTTCGAGAACACCCGCGACCAGGGTGTCAGCTCGATCAGGTTCCTCATGGACCTGGCCGAACGCACGGGCTGCCTGGTGGACGTGCATTGCGACGAAACCGACGACCCGCAGTCACGCTTTCTCGAAGTGCTCGCCGAGGAGGCGCGGGTGCGCGAGATAGGCGAGCGGGTCACCGCCAGCCACACCACGGCGATGGGCTCTTACGACAACGCCTACTGCTCCAAGCTGTTCCGCCTGCTCAAGCTATCGAAGATCAACTTCGTCTCCTGCCCGACCGAGAGCATCCACCTGCAGGGCCGCTTCGATACCTACCCGAAGCGCCGCGGGCTGACCCGTGTGGCCGAGATCGACCGCGCCGGAATGAACGTGTGCTTCGGTCAGGATTCCATCGTCGACCCCTGGTATCCGCTGGGCAACGGCAACATCCTGCGCATTCTTGAAGCCGGACTGCACATCTGCCACATGCTCGGCTACGAGGACCTGCAGCGCGGCCTGGACCTGATCACCGACAACAGCGCACGCACGCTGAACCTCGGCGAGCGCTACGGGCTGGAAGTGGGGCGCCCGGCCAATCTGCTGGTGCTGTCGGCGCCGGACGACTACGAGATGCTGCGCACCCAAGGCCATGCCCTGCTTTCGGTGCGCAATGGTGAGGTGCTGATGCGCCGCACACCGGCGCAGATCCAGCGTTACTGAGCGGCTGCAGTGGTCTTGCGCAGGCGGTTGATGTTGGCCATCTCCTCGGCCGGGGTCAGCTTGAGGTGCGATAGATAGGCCGCCAGCGCTTCGACATCCGCTGCGGACAGGTGGCTGGCGACGCCAATCATCACCGAACCGGCACGGCTGGGGTCGTTCTCGCGGAAGCGCGTCAGCGCCTTGCGGATGTACTCGTCGGGCTGGCCGGCCAGCCGCGGCATGGTTTCCATGCCTTCGGCATGGGCACCGTGGCAGCCGGTACAGGTGGTCTTGAAGATCTTCTCGCCGCTTTTGTGCAACGCCAGGTTCGGTGCGCCCTCTGGCGGACTGACCTTCTGCTGGCTGAAGTACACCGCGATGTTCACCCGTTCCTCCATGCTGAGATTCTGCGCCAGCTTGGACATGACGAAATCGACGCGTTCGCCACTGGCGAACTTTTCGAAGGAGTGGAACAGGTACAGCGGATTCTGCCCGGCGAGATTGGGGATGTGCTTGCGCTTGCTGTTGCCGGTTTCGCCGTGGCAGTACGAGCAGAACACGGCGCGTTCCTGACCGGCCAGGCTGGCCTGCTCACGACGCTGTTCATCGGCCATCAGATAGTTGAATCGCTCCATCGCCTCTTCGCTGGCATGGGCAAGCGGGACGAAGCAGGCGAGCAGAGCAAGAACAAGCGTGCGCATGAGGATCATCCGTGTCTGGAGTTGGCCAATGGAGCGTTGCGGGCGCCGACTATAGGAAGCGTGGCGGGGCAGAACCCCGGCACAAGTCAACAAAAGTGCTGCCTGATGAGCGCAACGCCGGACTTCCGTGATGAGCATCACAAAAGCCCGTCACGGGCATTCTCGATACGATGATATTTGCGTCGTAGCACCGGCTTATTCAGCCAAATGACACAAGTGCGCGCCTTTGCCGCATTGACGATAGAAAATTTTGATGAAGCGTCTTGCTGGTTTCACCAGACAGACGGGAGGCATTCGACTAAAGTAGCAACCCTTGATCACCGAGGAGCCGTAACCCCCATGCTAGATGGACATGCAGAGCTGACCATGACCGTGCTGATGACGCCGGACAAAGCCAATTTTTCCGGCAACGTACATGGCGGCACGCTGCTCAAGTATCTCGACGAAGTCGCCTATGCCTGCGCCAGCCGCTACGCCGGGCAGTACGTCGTTACCCTCTCGGTGGATCAGGTTGTGTTCCGCCAGCCGGTGCACGTCGGCGAACTGGTCACCTTCCTCGCCTCGGTCAACTACACCGGCACCACATCGATGGAGATCGGCATCAAGGTCGTCACCGAAGACATTCGCGAGAAGACCGTGCGCCATACCAACAGCTGCTTCTTCACCATGGTCGCCCTCGGCGAAGACGGCAAACCGGTGCCAGTGCCGCCGCTGAACCCGAAAACTGCCGAGCAGCAGCGTCGTTTCGCCCAGGCCTACCAGCGCCGCGAAATCCGCCGCGAACTGGAACATCGCTACAGTGAGCTGCGCGCTGGCAACGAGCGCCTCACCGCCGTGAAGTAAGCGCTACTCCGTGAACCACGTGGAATCTGGCCAGCCTGGATTCCACGCCGGCCCCAAATTTGTAACAAAACCTTATACAATGCACGGCTTTCCGCAATTTCCCATTGAAGGACCTGCCGTGAGCACCTTGCCGCCCTGCCCCAAATGCAACTCCGAATACACCTACGAAGACGGCCAGATGCTGGTCTGCCCCGAGTGCGCCCATGAGTGGTCCGCCAGCGAAAGCGCCGCGGCCGCTGGCGAGAACGACAAGGTGATCAAGGATGCCGTGGGCAACACCCTGCAGGACGGCGACACCGTCAGCGTCATCAAGGACCTCAAGGTCAAGGGCTCGTCGCTGGTGGTCAAGGTCGGCACCAAGGTGAAGAACATCCGCCTGTGCGACGGCGACCACGATATCGATTGCAAGATCGACGGCATCGGCGCGATGAAGCTCAAGTCCGAGTTCGTCAAGAAGGTCTGAGCCGAGATGCTCGTTCGAAAGCCCGGTATTTGCCGGGCTTTCGCGTTTCAGAGCAGCCGCAGCAGCCAGTCCATGCGCTCACGGGTAAAGCCGCTGCCGATGAACAGCAGATCGATCCAGAACGCCTGGTGCAGCACCACGATCAGCCAGAACGCCAGCTGATAGCTCAGTTTGCGGGTCTTGTGGCGAAAGACCTGCTGCGCCACCAGCGCGCCCGGCCAGCCGCCCGCCAGCTCGAAGAAATGCAGCGTGGTTTCCGGCGTGCGCCAGCGATCCTTCAGCGCGCTGTGCTTGTCGCGCCAATAGAGAAAGAAGGTCAGCAGGCTGGCAACGGCATAGACCGCCAGCGGCAGCGCCGTGCCCAACCGGTAAAGGCTACCCGCCAGCGGCAGCAGGCACAGCAGCGCGAACAGCACCAGCTTGAGCGGAAGCTGCTGAATGTTACCGGCGACCAGCTGACGCGCAGGCTTTCCAGCGGCTCGCCCGGACGCGCGTGGGCGAGCCTGCTGCTCGGTGCTCTGCCGCGGGCTGCCCGGGCGCTGGCGAATCGAAGGCTGGTCCAGCGTCATTGGCGCATCCAGCCGCAGATGCTCGGCACGTAGCCGTCCCTGTGGATCGCGCCCGGCCACATACAGCACCCGATCGCCCACCAGCGGCCGCCGTTCGCCATGCACCGCCGAGATATGCGCAAACACATCCTCACCGCCCTGCTCGGGGCGAATGAAGCCAAAGCCCTTCTGGTCGTTCCAGCTTTTCAGCGTGCCGCGCTGTTCCATGCCGTCAATCCCTGTGTTCAAAGGCGCGAATGCTAACCGAGCCCGCCGCGTTCGGCATGCCCTGACCGCACGCCGCTATGGCCAGGGCACGGCTGTCGGCGTTATGGTCGGACGATCTCAAGTCCAGGGAAGAAGCATGGCCAGCAAGCCCAGCAGTTCGAACAAGCAGAAGCACCTCGCGGTTCTGATCGATGCCGACAACGCGCCCGCCGCCATCGTCGAGGGGCTGTTCGAGGAGATCGCCAAGTATGGCGTCGCCAGCGTCAAGCGCATCTACGGCGACTGGACCAAACCCAACCTCGGCAGCTGGAAGAAGGTCCTGCTCGACTATTCGATCCAGCCGATCCAGCAGTTCGCCTATACCTCGGGCAAGAACGCCACCGACAGCTCGCTGATCATCGATGCCATGGATTTGCTCTACACCCGACGCTTCGACGGTTTCTGCCTGGTTTCCAGTGACAGCGACTTCACCCGCCTGGCGGCGCGCATCCGCGAGGAAGGCCTGACGGTGTACGGCTTCGGCGAGCAGAAGACACCCTCGCCGTTCGTCTCGGCCTGCGACAAGTTCATCTACACCGAGATCCTGCGCGCCGATGCACCGAAGGCCGTCGAAGCCCCCTCGCCGGAGAAGCTCGTCGCTGCAGCTCAGGTCGAGGAAGCCAGTAGCAAGCCCGTGCGCACCAGCGACAAAGGCGATGCGATCAACTGCCAGCAGGTGCCGGTGGACTTCATTGCCAAGGTGCTCGACGACCTGTCCGAAGAAGATGACTGGATCCAGCTGGGCACGCTCGGACAGAACATCAGCAAGCTGCGTCCCGCCTTCGATCCACGGTTGTACGGCTGCAAGAAGCTCAGCGAGCTGATCGCCAACCAGCCCAAGCGCTTCGACCTGGAGTCCCGTGGCAGCAGCGCCACGGGTGGCAAGGATCTCTACGTCAGGCTGCGCAAGCCCGGCAAGCACTGAGCATCACGCCTCACCCTGCTCGGCGGGCACATCCAGACAGACCCGGTCGCGCCCGCCACGCTTGGCCCGATACAACGCGGCATCGGCACGCCGCAGCAGGCTGTCGGTGGTGTCCGCCGGGATCAGCTCGGCCACCCCGGCGCTGAGGCTCTGGCGCTGACCGGTGCTGAACGGGAACGCCCGCACCTGCTCACAGATACGCTCGGCAAACACCTCGGCCTGCAGTCCGTTGGTTTCCGGACACAGCACGAGAAACTCCTCGCCGCCCCAACGCCCTACCGCATCGGTGCCGCGCAGACAGCTCTGCAGCAGCCCGGCGATTTCGCGCAGCACGCGGTCGCCCATCTGGTGACCGAATTCATCGTTGATGCGTTTGAAGTGGTCGATATCCAGCATGACGATCGACAGTGGCCGGTGATACCGCCGGGCCTGCTCCAACGCCACCGCGAAGCGGCCGTCGAGTGCCGAACGATTGGCCAGGCCGGTCAGCGAGTCGGTCTGCGACTTGATCTGCAGCTGCTCGTTGAGCCGGCGCAGGCGCCCGATCCAGAACAGGCTGGTCAGCAATACCACCGAGAACACCACCACCATCTGCACGACCAGCCGATAGTCCGTCGCCGTCTCGACGCGAATCGGCACGTGACGGTTGGCGATCTGATTGAGCTCCACTGGCGTGACCGTCGCGATGGCCTTGTCGAGAATGTCGCGTAGCAGCGGTTCGCTGTTCAGCACGCCGATACGAAACTGGTTGTCGAAGCCGCTGACCTGGCCGGCGATCTTGAGATTCAACCAGCCGTCGTGACGAATGGTGTAGGCCGCCACGGTCAGCGAGCGGATGGTCAGATCGGCCTTGCCTTCGCTGACCATCATCAACGCCTGAGCATCGGTTTCGGTGCGAATGATGCGCAGCTGAGGGAAATCGTGTCGGATGCGCTCCTCCACCGACGTGCCGGAAGGCAACGCCACGCTTGCGCCAGTGAGCGCCGACAGATTCACCACATGGGGGTGTTCGTCGCGGGCGATGAGTACGTTGGCATCGGTGAACAGCGGCCGGGTGAAGATCAGCCAGGTATCCCGCTCGGGCGTCTGATTGAGAAAGCTGAGCAACTGGCAACGTCCAGCTTTGGACGCGGCCACCGAGGCATCCCAGTCCCGGGTAGGCACTATCTGCAGCGGCAGGCCCGCCCGCTCGGCGACCAGGCGCAACAGGTCCGCTGCAATACCTTCGTGCTCACCGCGCGCATTGAGCATCTCGAACGGCAGCCAGTCGGGATCGACGCACACGCTGACTGAATCCCGCTCGGCCAACCAGGCACGCTCCGCCGCGCTCAGTTCCAGAGTCGCATCGGCTGCAGCGACAGCCATGCCGCCGTAGAGCACAAGCAACCCGATGAACAGAGACCTAGCCACGTGAGCCACTCCCGAACAGCACCGCACAACATCGGCTGTACCAGCAGTTCAACACGCTGGAAACGGCACGGCAAGGCGAAATGCGTCAAAGTGCCATCAGGCGCCGAGCGACCGCTGCGACAGCGCCTCATCATTTGCAATCATTGATTCGTCCGGCCATCGAACCGACCGGCCTCGACTCCTTCTAAAGGTGACCGAATGACGGAGATTCCCATGACCAGACAACTTGTCCTTGCCTGCGGCCTGGCGCTTTGCGCTCCGCTTGCCATAGCGCAGACACCCCAGCCGGAAATCATCACCCACCTCAACGGCCTGGACGTCGAGGTCAGCCCCATGGGCGTGCCGGCCAAGTCCGAAGGTGTCGAAGGCGAGCTGCTCGGGGTGCGTGCGGTGAAGGTGATGAACCGCACCGGCGGCCAGATTTCCTGCGAATTCCACGTGCCGGCCGATGCGCGCTCGGATACCTCGGCCTCGCCGGTGTTCAGCGTCGCACCCAATACCCAGCGCACCGAGCGGGTACCCGGCGACTACTCGCCCGACGAGCCCTATGCCGAGATCACCTGCCGCTCCAGCGACCAGAGCCAGAACCAGAACCAGAACCAGAATCAGGCGCAGTAGCCGCAGGGCCGTCGGCGGCGCTCCTCGCGGATAAAGGGAATACCTAGCGCGCCGGGCTGATTGCCGTCACCGCCAGCGTCACCGCGTAGGGCGTCATCAGCACGAAGTACTGCGGCGCCGAGGGCCAGCACGCCAGCGCGCTCCGTGAGGATCAGACCCAGCGCCGCCAGGGCGAAGCGCACGGCGAAGTCCGGTGTTGCCCAGCCAGTTGGCGATCATGTCCATCAGCTTTCGCCTCTCTGAACGCGGCGTATACGGTGGCGACCTGCTGTTTGCCTTCCGGCGTGCCGGCGAAACATGGCGCCAGGTCGATGATGGGAATGTATTGCAGAGTCATGGATGACGCACTCTTCGAACACAGGACTGAACCTGAGCGCTTCGCCGATGGCGCGGGCGCTTTTCTGTGTGCGTGACGCCGCCGTCCTTTGCACACCGGCGGCTTTCGAGGAGAGAGCAGAACGCGTGCCACCAGAATGATTCGCTTATGAATCAGCCACTTGGCTTTTTACGGAAAAGAAATGGATCAAATGGTCTGCTTCGGAGCACCTGCTTTGTGCGTGAGGCACGAAAACCGTGCCTGATAGCACTTCGCTCGACTGCTAGACCCCAAGATGGCGTTTTGCTAGCTTGACGTGACGCCAGCGGTTGTGCCGATAGAACACGGCGCCACCCGCACCGGCGGCCTATGCAACCAGGCGTCAGGGGTTGGCTAAGAACCCGTGCATAGTCATCGGGAGAAAGTATCGATGCTGACCAAACGCCGGCGCTCTTTTGCAGCCTTCATCCTGTTGTCCCTGCTGCTGGCCGGTGTTTCCGCTCAGCTGCTGTTCGTGTCCGAAATTCAGCGATGGGATGCACGCTTCGCCCAGCAGGTACAGAACATCTCCGCCGCGGTACGCAACAAGCTCGATACCAACGAAGCAGTCCTGGCAGGCTTCTCGGCCTTTCTGCAGGCGGTCGATCAAAGTGACGAGGCAGCCGCCGCGCGCTATGCCGAGGCCGTTGTCACCGCATACCCGCAGGTTTACATGCTGGAGGTGGCACGTGGCGTTCCCCTGGCCGAGCAATACGCCTTCGAGGAACTGCTACGCCTCAGCTGGCGCGCCGACTTCAGACTCAAGGACTTTCCCAGCCCGGCGCTGCAGCCGACAACGGCACCGCTGCCATTGAGCGAAACCTGGCCGGTGCTGTTCATGTATCCGAAGCTGGTGCAAGCCAGCACCATCTATGGTCTCCGACTGGAGACGGTGGGCCACCTGTCCCAGGCGCTGGCCCGTAGCCGGCAAACCACGGCACCGGTCGCCTCGCCGGTATTCGCCCTGCACGAAGGCGGCGACGCCTACATCCTGCTCCAGGCGGTAAGTCGTCCCGAAACCCCTCGTCCAAGCGCCGGCCCTAACTTCTTCGGTAGCAGCATGGTTGCCCTGCTGCTGATGAGAACCGACGCATTGCGGAACGCTGTGCTTGCCACTGATAGGGATGGGCAGCTGCGCATCGAGGCGTTTCTCGACAGCGGCGTCGGTGCATCGAGCCCGCTGTTCACGACAACACCCATGCCAGCCGGCATGCTGGACCGTCTGTTGCTGCCACGCCTGACGGCGCGGGTAGGGATCGGCAGCAGTTCGCAGCCAACCACATTGCTGATCGAGCGACAGTTGCATCTGGCCGACGTACTGACCCGCGAGACGCTGGCCATCCTGCTGATTCTCGTCGCCGCACTGGGGCTGCTACCGGCAGTGCTGGTGCGTCACTACCGCGCCATCGCGACGGCTGAGCGCGAGTATCAGCGCTCCACCTACCTGGCGACGCACGACGTGCTCACCCGCCTGCCCAACCGCCAGCTGCTGACTGACCGTTTCACCGAGGCCTACGCGTACCTGCAGCGGCACGGAACGCCGTTTGCCGTGATGGTCGTCGATCTCGATCGCTTCAAGGACATCAATGATCGCTTCGGTCACGAAGTGGGCGATCAGGTATTGATCGGCGTTGCCGAGCAGATGCGCCAGGTGATCCGCATGTATGACACCGCGGCACGTTACGGCGGTGACGAGTTCGTCGTGCTGGTCAGAGATATCGCCAGTGCGGCGGATGCCGAAGCCGCCGGGCACAAGCTGCTCCAGGCGGTCAGCCTGCCCATCGCGACTGACGCCGGCGAGCAGCGAGTTTCATGCAGCATCGGCATCGCGCTGTGCCCCGTTGATGGCGAGAACCTCGACGAACTGCTGACCGCAGCGGACCGCGCCATGTACAAGGTCAAACAACACGGTCGTGAGAACGTCGCACTTTGCAGCAGCAATGCCTGATTGCGAGTGCTTGCAGCGACAGCAGTTCAGCGGCCACCGAAAGCTCCAGAGCCCGTCTCGTCTGCGTCAGAGCGCGCCAGGGTCAACTCATGCCCGCCGCTATGAACACCCGGCTGTCCATCAGCAGTGAACTAACCCCGCGCCGTCACGATCCCCTTTAAAGCACAGCCAGAGCGATCCCGGCCGCCAGCGCATCCGCGCCGAGCATGAGGTCAGGCCTCCAAGCGATGAGGATATCTACGTGACCGTTATCACCCACCGCACGCAAACCACCACCCATAGCATCTCCCGCCACATCCCCAACCCGCTGCACGGGACGTTGCTCGCCGGGACCGTGCCACTGTTCCTTGGCGCCATGCTCAGCGATATCGCCTACTTCAAGACCTACGAGGTTCAGTGGAGCAACTTCGCCGCCTGGCTGATCGCCGGCGGGCTGGTGTTCTGCGGCCTGGCGTTGCTGTTCGCGGTAGTGAACCTGATCCGCGCCCATCACAAGAAGGGGCGGCCACTGATGTACTTCTTGCTTCTTCTGGCGACCTGGCTGCTGGGCTTTATCAATGCGCTGGAGCACGCCAAGGATGCCTGGGCGACGATGCCGCTAGGCCTGGTGCTGTCGGTAATCGTCACCGTATTGGCGTGCGCCGCGACCTGGATCGGCCTGAGCAACCTGCGCGACGGAGGTGAGGCATGAAGCATTCCAGCGCACTGACCGCCCTGACCATGGCCGTACTGCTGAGCGCATGCGGCGGCGAGCAGGACGCCTCTCAGCATTACGGCACCAACCCCAAGCTGCCCGAACCGGAACGGGGCCTGCTGCCCAGCATGAAAATCGCAGAGCCTTCGCCCTGGGGCGACCAGGTACCCACGGTGCCGGAGAACTTCAGCGTGACGGCGATCGCCACCGATCTGAAGATTCCGCGCCAGACCCTGGTGCTGCCCAACGGCGACATCCTTGTCGCTGAGGGTCGCGGCGGCAACGCGGCCAAGCTCAAGCCGAAGGACGTCATCGCCGGCTATCTCAAGGCCAAGGGCAACACCTCGGTGGAAAGCGGCAACCGCCTGACCCTGCTGCGCGATGCGGACGGTGACGGCACCTACGAACTGCAGACCGTGTTCGCCGAAGACCTCAACGCGCCCTATGGGCTCGCCTTCCACGACGGCAATCTGTACGTCGCCAATCAGGACGAACTCGTTCGCTTCGATTATCAGGATGGCCAGACCGAGGCCAGCGGCCCACCGAGCAAGGTTGCGGACCTGCCGTCGGAGATCAACCACCACTGGACCAAGGCACTGACCATCAGCCCGGACGGCCAGTACCTGTATGTCGGCATCGGCTCCAACAGCAACATCACCGAGCGCGGGATGGAAGCCGAGGTGGACCGCGCCATGGTCTGGCAGGTCAACGCCGAAACCGGAGCCTACAAGCCCTACGCCACCGGCCTGCGCAACCCCACCGCGATGGCGATACAGCCGGAAACCGGCCAGTTGTGGACGGTAGTCAACGAACGCGACGAACTTGGCGAAGACCTGGTGCCGGATTACCTGACGTCAGTTAAGGAAGGCGGCTTCTACGGTTGGCCCTACGCCTACTGGGGGCAGAACGTCGATGACCGCGTGCGCCCCCAGGACAAGGACAAGGTCGCCGCCAGCATCACACCGGACTACGCTCTCGGCTCGCACGTGGCCGCACTGGGCCTCGATTTCTCTTCGGATGTCATGGGCGAGCAGTTCGCCGAAGGCGTGTTCATCGGCGAGCATGGCAGCTGGAACCGCAAGGACCCGGTCGGCTACAAGGTGATCTTCGTGCCCTTCCGCGACGGCCGCCCGGCGGGTGAGCCAATCGACTTCGCCACAGGCTTTCGCACCGACGATGGCAAAACCCGCGGCAGGCCGGTCGGCGTCACCGTCGACCCGCGCGGCGCGCTGATCGTCGCCGATGACCTGGCCAATGTGGTGTGGCGGGTGACGCGGGAGCAGTGATGAGCGAGCCGGTATCCCAAGGGCTACCGGCGGCTTACGCTCGTTTCAACCATCGCGGCAACCCTGCGCACTGACTCGGCTGCGCAACCGCTCTTGCTCGCCGAGCGAGCTCGGGGGCGGCCTGCCGCGCGGCTACGGCAACGCGCACGCGCCGCAGCTCCAAATCAGCAGCATTGAGCCGAAGGCATGGGACGTACTAGATGGTGCAGCATTCGCCGCCACCGAATGGGGAACGTTCAGTAGGGAAGACGGGGCGCCATGGCGCACTGTTCGTCGCTCTTGCGGCGCTATGCTGGGGGTTGTCGGGCGGGATCGGCGGCATTCTCGCCGCCGAGGGCTGGAGCCCGATCGTAGTCTCGTTCTACCGCGGCGCGATAGGGCTGCTGTTCGTTGTTGTCTGGCTTGCGTTACGACCGGACGGCAGCGGATTGGCGAGCCGTCGGCTGTGGTTCTGGTCCGCAGTGGCCGGTATGGGCGTGGCGGGCAACTTCTCTTTCTATTTCCTGAGCATCGCCGAGGGCAGCGTTGCGGTTGCGGCCACCCTGATGTACTCCGCACCGGTGTTCGTCTATCTCGTCTCCTTCGCGTGCAGGCTCGAAAAACCAACTCTGTTCAAGTGGGCGGCAATCGCGATGGTAATGGTTGGTGTCGTGTTGCTCACCGGCATCTACGACATCGGAGCGGGTGACATTACCGCCATCGCTGCCGGAGCCGGCCTGCTTTCCGGCGTGTCCTACGCGGTGTTTATCTTTGCCTTCAAGTACGCCGCCCCTCACGGCAGCCCCCAGGCGATTCTGGTGATAGCGTTCGCGGTACTCGTTGGCATACTTGGTTGGATGAGCGATGCGGAACAGGCAGTGGCCGTGCTCCACGCACCGAATTGGCCCCTGTTTGTGGTGCTGGGTGTGCTGGGGGCCGGGCTGTCCTTCATCTTCTACATTATCGGCCTCAACCAAACCGCACCGGCTGTAGCGTCTATCGTGGCCATGGTCGAGCCGGTAACCGCTTCGCTGTTCGGTGTCGTGGTGTTGAACGAGAGTCTGGCTGCACTACAGATGTTCGGGATGGCTTTGATTCTGCTGACGGTCACGGCGCTGGGTGTTCATTCGAAAGATGGAAACCAGACCTGATGCGGCCATGGCGAACCGCTAGTGACTATTGCTCGAGCAGATCCTTGAGCCGCTGCAGGTCCGCCTCGACCGCAAGCGCATCTGCGGCAAACTGCTCATCGCTCATGTCGGGCTGGCGGAACAGCGTGAAAACGAACTCGCTTCCGCCACTGCTCCGCATAACGCGCATGGGGTTGCGCACGACCCGCCCCGACGCCAGTTCGACTTCGTGATCCATGACACCGAACGCGTTCGGCGCAGCGAAGCGGATCCGGACCTGACCGAACGGCGCCTCCGCCACCCACGCGTCGCCCTGTTGCCTGACGTCGGAACGTGCCAGCCCGGCGGCCCACTGCGGTAGATTGCGCGGGTCGGCGGCAAACTCATACACCTCGTCCGGATCCCGGCTGATGAAGATGCTGATATGGCGAACGTGGTGCATGGATCAGGCCTCCGGTCGTTTCGTGTCGTGCGTTTTTACTCGACATACACCCCGCCTGCGAGCCCCGCAATGACGGAATGGCGACGTCCAGGCGAAGAATCCGCTGAACTGCTTCAAGTTGAGATGCTGGTCGGTCACGCCCGTACGCCCGGATTCCGAGCGGCGGCGCCAACATCGCGCGCCTTCCCCAGCGGGCGAGCGTGGGCGCAGGTGCGCCGCTGGGTGCGCCGCGCAACGCTACGGATACACTGGACGGGTAAGCCATCGTCCCTGCCGCCGAGGAAGCTGCACTCATGGATATCCCACGGATCTTCAACATCACCGAGAGCGCTCACCGCATCCACAATCCGATCACGCCCGAGAAGCTCGCTACGCTCGGCGCAGCGCTGCGGCTGCAGCCGGGCGATCGAGTGCTCGATCTCGGCAGCGGCTCGGGGGAAATGCTCTGCACCTGGGCGCGCGATCACGGCGTCGTCGGCACGGGCATCGACATGAGCCAGCTATTCAGCGAGCAGGCGACGCTCCGCGCTGTGGAGCTGGGTGTTGCAGACTGGGTCGCGTTCATCCATGGCGATGCGGCCGGCCATGTCTCGCACGAGAAGGTCAGCGTAGCCGCCTGTATCGGCGCAAGCTGGATCGCCGGTGGCGTCGCCGGCACGCTCGAACTGCTGGCGCGCAGCCTGCGCAGTGGCGGGATCATCCTGATCGGCGAGCCCTACTGGCGCCAGTTGCCGCCGACCGAGGACGTCGCCAAGGGCTGCCTGGCCGAGGCGATCAGCGACTTTCTCGTGCTTCCCGAACTGCTCGCGTCTTTTCGCCAGCTGGGCTACGACGTGGTCGAAATGGTCCTGGCGGACCAGGATGGCTGGGACCGTTACGAGGCGGCGAAATGGCTCACCATGCGCCGCTGGCTGGAGGCCAATCCCGACGATGAGCTGGCGCAGGAAGTCCGCGCCCAACTCAGCTCGGAGCCGGAGCGCTACGCCACCTATACCCGGGAATACCTCGGCTGGGGCGTCTTCGCACTGATGCCGCACTGACGCGTAGCAAACGGAGCCGGGCGCCAGCTGTCCACCCGTATTCTGCTCATTGGAATGTCCATGCTGCTCTCTCTCCACCATGCCGCGATCATCTGCTCCGACTATGCCGTGTCGAAGCGCTTCTATACCGAAACGCTGGGTCTTGCGGTGATCGCCGAGCATTACCGGGAATCGCGGCAGTCCTACAAGCTCGACCTGGCCTTGCCGGACGGTGGGCAGATCGAGCTGTTCTCCTTTCCCGATGCCCCGCCTCGCCACTCGCGGCCGGAGGCGCAGGGGTTGCGGCATCTGGCTTTCGCGGTGGATGACGTCGGGGCCTGCAAGGCTGAGCTGGAAGCCAAGGGCGTGGCGGTCGAGCCTATTCGGGTTGATGAGTACACCGGCCGCCGCTTCACCTTCTTCGCCGATCCGGATGGCCTGCCGCTGGAGCTGTACGAAAGGGCGTCCTGATGATCGCCAGCCGGTTGCCCTTACCGGGTCCGCGAGCGAATCCATCCTTGTTTCCCTAGGCCGTCCTCGGCTAGGGTGCGGCCCTCGAAGGACGGCCCGTCAGGAGCATGCAGATTGATCAAAACAGGGATGTTGGCGCTGGGTTTGGCCCTGGCGCTATCGACACAGGCGGCCGAGCGGCAGGTCTATCTGGTGGCCACGGTGCAGCTGGATGGCTCCAGCCTGGCGCAGAGCATCTTTCTTCACGAGCCGCAGATCACCGAGCTACAGGGCTGCCTCGACGCGGTGCGCGACGGCCAGAGCAAGCGGGACTGGCTCCTGTACCGGCACATCTTCCGCCGTGATCGTTTCAAGGGCTTCTCCGGCCATATTCGCTACCAATGCGGCTTAAGCGAGCTGCGCTTCAGCAGCTGGCACGACGGCCCGCGCTACAACAAGCCGTACCTGATCGGCGTGAACGACGACGCCGAGCTCAGCGTGGTGCGCACGCCCAGCCAGGCTCAGTGCATGACCCAGCTGCGCGCGCTGCCGGCGGCGCGGCAGGCGCAGAGCTTCTGTGCCATGGGCAACCAGGAACTGCAGCCGTGAACCGGAGCCGCCCGACCAACAGGTCAGGCGGTACGGCATGCATCAGCCCGGCTGGTAGCTGCCCGGCACCGGCGCGAAGGACACGCCGAAGCGGTTCCAGGCGTTGATGGTGGCGATGGCCAGCGTCAGGTTGGCGAGCTGGGCTTCGGAAAACTGTTCGCGCACCTCCTCGAACAGCTGCTGCGACACGCCCTGGGGCAACAGGGTGTTGGCCTCGGCCCAGGCCAGGGCGGCACGCTCGCGGTCGCTGAAGAACGGGGTTTCGCGCCAGGCACTCAGGGCATAGATGCGCTGCTCGGTTTCGCCCAGGGCACGGGCGTCCTTGGCGTGCATGTCGAGGCAGTAGGCGCACTGATTGATCTGCGAGACGCGAATCTTCACCAGCTCCATCAGCGGCTTGTCGACGCCATCCTCGCGGCGGCTCTGGCGCGCCAGGTAGGTCTCCAGCCCGATCATTGCCGTCATCACGTCGGGGGCGGCAGCTTCGTAGTTCATGCGCATGGTGGTCACTCCTCGGTTTGAATGTGCAGCCAAGGCTACGTAGCCGCCGCGCTGAGCTATTGTAGATTTTCGACATCTTCGAACGCCGCCCGCCATGTCCGCCCTGCACGAACGACTGCCACACATCGATGGCTTCCTGACTCGCCCGCCTACGCCTGCACTGGCTGCCTACGTGCAACGCTTCTGGTGGCTGGAGGGTGACGCCGCCGCGGTGTATGACGAGCAGATGCTGCATCCGGACGGCGCCTGTGGGGTCATCTTCAACTTCGCCGATCCGCTGGCCTTCGATGGCAATCTGCACAAGCCGCGCGCACTGATCGCAGGGCCGCAGCTGGCCAGCTCGCGGTTGCAACTGGCAGGGCAGGTAAGGCTGATGGGCGTGCGTTTTCGCCCCGGGATGGGCGCGGCGTTCTTTGGCGTCAGCCTGGATGAGCTGGCTGGCTTCCACGGTGCCGACTGGCAGCGGCTGGGCTTCGCTGCAATGGTCGACCAACTGGCCGAGTTGAGCCGCGAGGCGCAGCAACTGCTGGTGGAGCAGGAGTTGATGAGGCGCTTGCAGGCGACGCAGGAGCGACGCGCGCCAGTGCAACAGCTACTGTCGCAGATCACTGCGACCCAGGGCCGACAGCGTCTGGCTGATCTGCTACAGGCGGTACCACTCGGGCAGCGTCAGCTGGAACGCCTGTTCCGCTATCAGGTGGGCCTGACGCCCAAGCAGTTCAGCCGCATTCAGCGCGTCGCGCTGATCCGTCAGCAGCTGCAACAGGGCCAGCCGCTGCTGGATACCGCGCTTACTTGCGGCTACAGCGACCAGGCGCACTTCATTCATGACTTCAAGACGGTGGTCGGCATGACGCCGGGGCAGTATCGGACGAGCAGGATAAGGCGATAACGGCTGCAAGCCCTGCCGAGCGGCATGTCACCACCTGCGGGAAGGGATCGGCCGGGGTGGCCTTGAACGCGAAACGCTCAAGGCTCTGCTAGCCCGCTCAGATGGCTTTGCTGAGCGCCTCGAGCAACTGGGCTACCTTCTCTTCGTTTCGCTTGTAATAGGTCCAGGGACCGATACGCTGCGACGTCACCAACTGCGCGCGCTGCAGCGCCGCCAGGTAGTTCGAGACGGTGGACTGCGACAACCCCACGCGCTCCTGGATGATGCTGACGCAGACACCCAGCTGTTCGGGATCGACTTCCTGCTCGGGGAAGTTGGTCTTCGGGTCCTTCAGCAGGGTAAGGATGGCCAGCCGCGTGGGGTTATCCAGGGCCTTCAGCGCTTCACTGACGTCTATGCTCATATCCGCGGCAGGTAGTGGGTTTTCGCGATCTTACGATACTTTGCCGGCGCTGGCTGCGTGCGCTCCACGGGAGCGCACGCATGCCGACTCAGTGCGCGTACGTCGGGTAATCGATGTACCCCTTTTCGGTGCCGCCATACATGCTGCCGGCATCCAGCGGGTTCATCGGCCAACCGTTGGCGATACGCGCCGGCAAGTCGGGGTTGGCAATGAATGGACGGCCGAAAGCGATCAGGTCCGCCCAACCTGCCTCAACTGCTGCAGCGGCGCGCTCGGGGGTGTATTTGCCCGCATAGATGATCGTACCGCTGAACGCCGCCCGCACTGCCTCGCGGAAACTGCCGGGCAACTCGGGCGCGCTGTCCCAATCGGCCTCCGCCAGTGATACGTACGCGACGCCGATGGCTTGCAGGATTTTCACCGCCTCGATGTAGGTCTCATGCGGGTCTTGCTCCACGAGGCCGAGGTAGACGCGCTCCTCGTCCGTGCTGGCGAACAGCGGCGCAAAGCGAACGCCCATGCGCTCGGCACCTATGGCGTCGGCGATCGCCTCAACCACTTCGCCCAGAAAACGCAGTCGGTTCTGCAACGAGCCGCCGTACTCATCGGTTCTGCTGTTAGTGTGAGCGGAGATGAACTGGTTGACCAGATAACCATTGGCGCAGTGAATTTCGATGCCATCGAAGCCTGCGTCCATCGCGTTGCGCGCGGCCTGGGCGTAGAGCTGCACCAGCTCTTTGACCTCGGCATTGGACAGTGCCCGGGGCATCGAGGGCTCGACCAGGGCGCCCTCGCCAGGTCCCGTCTCGACAAACACCTTGACGTTGGTCGCCGGGATGGCGGACGGCGCAACAGGCTGCTCACCACCGGGTTGTAGCGAGGTGTGCGAGACACGGCCGACATGCCAAAGCTGGGCGAAAATCACGCCGCCCTCGTCATGCACCGCCTGGGTAACGGCCTTCCAGCCTTCGACCTGTTCCGGGCTGTGAATTCCGGGCGTCCAGGCATACCCCTGACCTCTCGGCTCGATCTGGATGCCTTCCGTCACCATGAAGCCTGCACTGGCTCGTTGCTGGTAGTAGGTCGCCATTACCGCATTCGGAATATTGCCTGGCTGCGAACTGCGCGAGCGTGTCAGCGGTGGCAGCACGACGCGGTTACGCAGCGCGAAGGAACCAAGCGAGGCAGGTGTAAAAAGAGCTTTATGATTCATAACGTAAGATTTAGATATCGTAAATTCTAGATATTAGATAACGGAGGCGGCCTCACCGAACGTGAGCTCCCCGCTGACGACTGTGCAGTCGGGTTTACCGCAACTGCGACAAGAGGCCGATCGTCGGCCTCATATCTATAAATGTCAATATCTAGATTTTATGGAGCCAGAAATATGCATTGGCAAGATCCGTGGGAACCTTGTCATTGCGACAGCGGCGCCCCGGCAGCAGACTGCAGGCATCCACCCTGAGAGCTGCACCATGGACGCCACCCGCACCGTCGCCTGCCTGATCTACCCGGATGTGATGAGCCTCGATGTCACCGGCCCGATGCAGGTGTTCGCCTCGGCCAATGTCGAGCGGCAGCGTCAGGGCCTGCCGCGGCATTACGAGCTGATGCTGCTCGCTGCCGGCGACGGCCCGGTCGCCACCTCGGCGGGGCTGAAGCTGGTGGCCGATGCGAGCTGGGCCGAGTGCGATCCGGCCACGCTGGATACCTTGCTCATCCCGGGCGGCGTCGGCGTGGATGCGCAGAAGCGCGACCAAGCGCTGCTCGACTGGCTGCGGGCAGCCGAACCTAGCGTGCGGCGCCTGGGTTCGGTCTGTTCCGGCGCGCTGATCCTGGCCGAGGCCGGGCTGTTCGACGGACGCAAGGCAACCACGCACTGGGCCGATCTTCCTGCGCTGGGCACGTACCCGGCCATCGAGGTGCAGGGTGATCGGCTGCACACCTACGACCCGACCGATCCGCGGGCGGCGCACCTGTTCAGCTCCGCAGGCGTCACCGCCGGCATCGACCTGGCGCTGGCGCTGGTCGAAGCCGATCTCGGCCGCGCACTGGCGCTGGCGGTCGCCCAGCGGCTGGTGATGTTCCTGCGCCGGCCCGGTGGGCAGACCCAGTTCAGCCCGATGCTGGCGGCGCCGTGCGGCAGCGTGGCGCGCCTAGCCGCATTGCTGGAATGGATTCCCGGGCACCTGGGCGACGATCTGTCCATCGAGGCGCTGGCCGCCCAGGCGCATATAACGCCGCGCACGCTGTGCCGCCTGTTCAGCCAGGAAACAGGCATGGGGCCGGGCCAATACATCGAACGGGTGCGCCTGGAAGCCGCACGTAACCTGCTGCTCGACGCCCAGGCCTCGATCGCCACGGTGGCGCGGCTGACCGGTTTCGGCCATCCGGAAAACCTCAGGCGCAGCTTCCAGAAGCACCTGTCGGTCAGCCCGCGGGATTTCTACCAGCGCTTCGGCTGACGCCTAGTCCGCCCCTTCACTCACCGTTTCCAGCTCGCTCGGCATCCAGCCAGGCAGCGCTGTGCCCGCTCGTCACCCTCAAGGAGCCGCCCTTATGCATCTTCTGCTCAGCAATCCTCAGGTTCTGCGTCTGTTCATCGCCCAGGCGCTGTTCTGGTCCTGCTCGATGACCGGCATCATCTTCACCTCCATCGTCGGCCTGCGCCTGGCACCGGCGGCCGGTCTCGCCACCCTGCCGCTCGCCCTGCTGATGCTCGGCGGCCTGCTCGCCCTGCAACCACTGGCGGGGTTGATGCAACGCCGTGGCCGTCGCGCCGGCTTTCTCATCGGTGCGTTGGCCGGCGTGCTGGGCGGACTGATCAGCGCGCTGTCGCTCTGGCTCGACAGCTTCACCCTGCTCTGCCTCGGCGCCATGCCCATCGGCGCCTACCAGGCCTCGGCCATGTACTACCGCTTCGCCGCGCTGGAAGCGGTAAGCGACACCTTCAAGGGGCGCGCCACCGCCTGCGTGATCGGCGGCGGCGTGCTGGCCGCGCTGATCGCGCCCACACTCGGCCACCTGGCGCGTGATATCGCTAGCGTGCCGTTCGCCGGCACCTATCTGCTGATCGCCAGCCTCGCGGCGCTGGGCGTTCTGGTGCTCGCTGGATTGCCGACGAATAGCGGAGCGCCTGGCGTTCAGGCTGTCCCTCCAACAGTCGGCTGGCAGGCACTGCTGGCGCGGCCGACCATTCGCGCCGCGGTGCTGACCACCGCTGCCGGCCACGGTCTGATGATCCTGGTGATGAACGCCACGCCCCTGGCGATGCATGGCGAAGGTCTGGACCTGCAGGCCAGCGGCCAGGTCATCCAGTGGCACATGCTCGGCATGTTCCTGCCGGCGTTTGTCGCCGGACCGCTGGTGGATCGCTTCGGCTGCCGGCTGGTCGCCTGCCTTGGCGGAGGACTGCTGATCGTCAGCGCAGTGGTCGCCCTGCTCGGCATCAGCCACTGGCACTTCCTGCTCAGCAGCTGCCTGCTCGGCATCGGCTGGAACCTGATGCTGGTCGCCGGCACCACCCAGCTAGGCCAGGGCCATGCCGCAAGCGAACGCGCCCGGGCGCAGGGCCTGATGGAGCTGAGTAACGGCAGCGTCGCGGCCGCGATGTCGTTCGCCTCCGGCGCACTGATCGCTCAGGCCGGATGGGCGGCAGTGAACATCGGGCTGCTGCCCATCGTGACGCTGGTGGTGCTGCTGCAGGTCGCGCAGGGCTATCGGCAAAGGCAGGCGGCGTAACGCTGCGCAGACGGAGGCGTGTTCAGGACGGTTTCTGCTCGGAGATCAGATGAATGATATTGGCCGGGCTGGAGATCCAGAACGCGCGGAACCCATCAGGCAGAGGTTCGATTTCGTCGCGACGGGTGCAATGCTGCTGTTGCAGAAACGCCGAAGCAGCGTCCAGATCGTCGGTCACGATTTCCAACCAGATTTCCGCCTGGCTGATGCCCGCCACACGATCGAGCCAGAGCACCTTGTCGCCGAATTCAAAGCGCGGTGTCTGTTCGCCATCCGCGTCGTTCGGCGTCAGCTCCTTCAGTCTCAGGGTTTCGCGGTAGAAGGCAACGGTGCTGGTGTACTCATGGGTGGGCACCTTCATCGCCATGTTTCGGCCAGGCAGGAATCTCGGGTTCATAGGGACGCTCCACTGGCGCGCCGACCAACCGGGCCGGCGCCGCTAGCAAGCCAGTACAGACGCCAGCGGCCGTGCGCGCAAGCCGCGAGTGCCGCTTCAGCTGGCTACTCAGCACGGCCTCACCCCATCCAGTATCAGCGCCTGCAGACTCTTGAGTGTCTCCTCGAAGAACGCTGGATCATCCAGCGTCTTTCCCGCGACAGCCTCGACCTGCACGCGGAAGTCGGCGTAGTGCTGGGTGGTCGCCCAGAGCGAGAAGATCAGGTGATGCGGCGCAATGGGGGCGAGCTTGCCGGCGTCGATCCAGGCCTGGATCACGGCGACCTTGCTCTCGACCAGATCGTGCAGCGGCTGCTGCAGCTCGCCCAGCAGCAGAGGCGCGCCCTGCATGATCTCCATGCAGAACAGCCGCGATTCGGCGGGATGGTCGCGGGAGAGTTCGAGCTTGACCCGCAGGTAGTCGCGGATCGCCTCGACCGGGTCCTGCTCGACGGAGAACGCCTGCAGCGGCTGCAACCAGACCTCCAGCAGCTGGCGCAGGACGCTGGTGTACAGCTCTTCCTTGCTGCCGAAGTAGTACAGCAGGTTGGTCTTGGAGACGTCCGCCTGGGTCGCCACCTGATCGAGGCTGGTGCCATGCAGGCCGAAGCGGGAGAACAGCTCGAGCGCCGCCTGGAGGATGCTGGCGCGCTTGCTTTCGATCATACGCAGGCGGCGGTCCTGGGCGCTGGCGCTCGGTACGCGAGCTGCGCCCTTGAGCCGAGGTGTCTTGCTGGCAGTGAGGCGCTTGCGGGGCGGAACGGGAGGTTGATCTGTCACGGGATTACCGGATGGGTTCGAACGAGCCGCTACTGTAGCGCGGCGAGCGTGTGGCGCACGAGCAACGAAGGCAGCAGGCCGCTGCTGCACGATCTTCGTGCGCCATGCACAAACAGGCGCTCCGATTCAGACCAAACGGTCCACAACCGACCGATAAATTTGCCATCTTCTTCGGGTTGCCCGACGCCGTCTGACCGCTCGGCTGCCACCCGAACCTACCGCTCGATCCGCGCCGCGGGTTTTTTCTTCGCGACATGAACAACGTCCCTTATCTGTCCGCCGTTTCAACACGCAAACAGCGCTTGCATCACAAGCGCAATTGTTATGTTATAACTACTGCATTATTTCCGACACGTGCCAGCCGATGACCGAAGCCGAACTTCTCGCCCAACCCACCGAGGCGTACATGAACGCCGAACAACAGGCGTTCTTCCGCGACCTGCTGCTGCGCCAGCGCCAGGATTTGCAGAGCCGCATCGCCGAGGAGTTCGACGCCCTGCGCGAGGTTGAGCCAAGCAGCGATCCGGCGGATATCGGCAGTGCCGAAGAGCAGCGCCAGTGGCAACTGCGTGTGCTGGAGCGGGAGAAGAAGCTGCTCGACAAGATCGACGACGCGCTGGATGCCATCGCTCGTGGCGAATACGGCTGGTGCGCCGAAACCGGCGAACCGATCGGCCTGCCGCGCCTGTTGCTGCGCCCCACCACGACGCTGTCGATCGAGGCGAAACAACGCCAGGAACAGCGCGAAAAACACCAACGATCCGCCTGAGAGACCGCCATGAACCGCCTCCCCGTTACCGTCCTGTCCGGCTTTCTCGGTGCCGGCAAGAGCACCCTGCTCAACCACATCCTGAAGAATCGCGAAGGCCGCCGTGTCGCGGTGATCGTCAACGACATGAGTGAGATCAACATCGACGGCAACGAGGTGCAGCGCGGTGTCAGCCTCAATCGCGCCGAGGAAAAGCTGGTCGAGATGAGCAACGGCTGCATCTGCTGCACCCTGCGCGAGGACCTGCTCGAGGAAGTCGGCAAGCTTGCCCGCGAGGGCCGCTTCGACTACCTGCTGATCGAGTCCACCGGCATTTCCGAGCCACTGCCGGTGGCCGAAACCTTCACCTTCCGCGACGAGCAGGGCCAGAGCCTGGCCGATCTGGCACGACTGGACACCATGGTCACGGTGGTCGACGGGGTGAACTTCCTGCGTGACTTCCACGAAGCCGAGAGCCTGGCCAGCCATGGCGAAAGCCTCGGCGAGGACGACGAGCGCTCGGTTACCGAGCTGCTGATCGAGCAGGTCGAGTTCGCCGACGTGATCCTGATCAGCAAGATCGACCTGATTTCCGCCGCCGAACGCGAGGAGCTGGTCGCCATTCTCGGCCGGCTCAACACCCACGCCGAGATTCTGCCGATGAGCATGGGCCAGGTGCCGCTCGAGCGCATCCTCGACACCGGCCGTTTCGACTTCGAGCGCGCTGCCCAGGCACCGGGCTGGCTCAAGGAAATGCGCGGCGAGCATGTACCGGAAACCGAAGAATATGGCATCGCCTCGACCGCCTACCTGGCCCGCCGGCCGTTCCATCCGCAGCGCTTCTACAACTTCCTCAACCGCGAGTGGAGCAACGGCAGGTTGCTGCGCTCGAAAGGCTTTTTCTGGCTGGCCACCCGGCCAGAGGAAGCAGGCAGCTGGTCCCAGGCCGGTGGGCTGATGCGCTACGACTATGCCGGCCGCTGGTGGCACTTCACCCCTGAATCGGCCTGGCCGAGCGACAGCGAAAGCCGCTCGGCAATCCTGGCCAAATCCCGTGGCGAGTTCGGTGATTGCCGTCAGGAGCTGGTCTTCATTGGGCAGAACATCGACTTCGACCGGCTGCGCCGCGAGCTGGACGCCTGCCTGCTGAACGACAGCGAGTGGGCCGTGGGCGCCACCGGCTGGCTGCGCCTGCCGGACCCGTTCGGCCCCTGGCACGAGCAGGTCGCCTGATGCTGGCGCAGCAGATCATCCGCCCACAGCCGCGCCAGTTGCTGGGCGACTCCCCGGCAGTACTCGGCGAAGCGCTGAACGATGGCGTCAACCTCAGCGTATGGCAGCGCCAGCTGCCGCTGCACATTGCCGAGTTCGCCGACACTCTCCTGGCCCTGGGCGAGCCGCTGGCGGAATCGCTGACCCTCGAACCGACCGGCGACGGTGAGCTGCAACTGCCAAACCTGGCGGCGGCTTATCGGGACCTTGCCGGCCATGCCGGTTTCGTCGCCGACGTGGCCTGGCTGGTGCGGGCGTTCAGCTGCCTGGTCGATGCGCGGCGCATCGGCCTGCGCCTGCGCCTGCTGGACAAGCCGATGTGCCCGCGCTTCCACGTCGATCATGTACCGCTGCGGCTGATCACCACTTACGCGGGCGCAGGTAGCGAATGGCTTCCGGAGGGCGGCATGCAGCGTCGGCGCCTGGGCGATCCGGCAGCCGAACCGACTGAACCGGCCGCCATCCAGCGGCTTGGCGCTGGCGACGTGGCATTGTTCAAGGGGGAGAAGTGGTTGGGTAACGAAGGCGCCGGGATCATTCACCGCTCTCCGCAGGCGACCAACACCGAACGCCGTCTGATCCTGACGCTGGACTGGCTGGCGTGAAGCAAAAGGGCCGGCAGCGGCAGCTGCGGCCCTGCGAATCGGCGACCGATCAGGCAGCCATCTTTTCGCACTCTTCAGCACACTTGCGACAGGCCTCGGCGCAGGCCTGGCAATGGTCGTGCGTGTGCTTGCCACATTCCTCGGCGCAATCGCGACAGACCTGTGCGCAGAGTTTGCAGAAGGCTTTCGCATAGGGGCTGTCGCGGGTCATCAGCACTGCCGCGATCGCACACATGTCGGCGCAGTCACGATCGAGCTCGATGCAGCGCGCCATCATTTTCACATCGTCCTCGCGCAAGCAGGAGGCCGCACAGGTTTCGCAGACCAGCGCGCAGTTGGAGCAAGCCTGAATGCACGACTGGTAAGTGGAATTGAGCATGGAATTTCCTCCATCTGATGTGCCAGCGAAATGCGGTACGGCGGGACCTTCTCTAGGTCATGCGCACAAACCGCGCCCTACTAGGTAGGGGTTGGACGATCCATCGAAGTTCAATCCGTTCGCCGGACGGGCCATGCAGCACGACGCAGCGCAGCCGCAGCGGCGCCGCTACAATGGCCACCCCGTAAACCATCACCGACGCCGTAACTGCCATGCCCTTCACCCTGTCCGCGCCCTGCGAACTGCTGGAAGTCATCAGCAAAAGCCGCTTTCTCGCCAAGGCGGCACCCGTGCAGAGCGCCGAAGAGGCCCAGGCCTTTATCCAGGCGGTCAGCGATCCCACCGCTACGCATAACTGCTGGGCCTGGAAGATCGGCAATCAGTACCGTTTCAGCGACGACGGCGAACCGGGCGGCACGGCGGGTCGGCCGATGCTCACCGCCATCGAAGGGCAGGATTTCGACCGGGTCGCGGTGGTGGTGATCCGCTGGTTCGGTGGCATCAAGCTCGGCACCGGCGGCCTGGCCCGCGCCTATGGCGGCACCACGGCGAAGTGCCTGCAGGCTGGCGAGCGCAGCGAGCTGGTGTCGCGCTCGCACTGCCGCTGCCATTGCCGCTTCGCCGAGCTGGCCCTGTTCAAGGCACGCCTGCCGGACTTCGAGGCGCTGCTGGAAGCCGAGCATTTCGATGCCGAAGGCGCGACGCTGGAACTGGCCCTTCCCGCCGCTCAGCTGCAGCCACTGCAGAGATTGCTCGCTGATATCACCCGCGGGCGCAGCCAGCTGCAAGCGTTGAACTAGAGCCTGCGTTGCCCACAAATACTGTGGACGCAATTGTGGATAACAATTGTATGGCCGCCTGGGAAGCACTCACCGCGGGCGCTCGGCAGAACTGCACATTTTTTGATCAACACAGCTAAAGCGCCCCCGCGGGGCGCGTTAAACGCTTGAATTACCGTGTTTTTCGACCAACCAGTCGCGAGATGACGTTCTGCCATCAATTGCGTTCTGCCAGCCTTCAGTTATGCCCGGAATGCGTGGAGAACTTTGTGGATAACATTGGGAACAACCTCGCCAAAGCCCGCCAGAACTGGCCTGCGGACCGCTGGTCAATTAATCGCCAAAGTGCCCTGATGGCAATGGATGGGTCATTAGGTCGTCATGCAACAGTGCTATGCGGGACAAACTGGTCCGCTGGCATATCAGTTGCTCCAACCCACCGATAGAATGCCCGCACACCCGAAAGACGAGAATTTCGCGATGCACGACTGGCTCAACAATCTGCCCAAGGCCGAACTCCACCTGCACCTGGAGGGCTCGCTGGAACCCGAACTGATGTTCCGCCTGGCCGAACGCAACAAGATTGCCCTGCCCTGGAACGACGTGGAGGCACTGCGCAGCGCCTACAACTTCGGCAACCTGCAGGAATTCCTCGACCTCTACTACGCCGGCGCAGACGTGCTACGCACGGAGCAGGACTTCTACGACCTGACCTGGGCCTACCTGCAGAAGTGCGAAGAGCAGAACGTGGTGCACACCGAGCCCTTCTTCGACCCGCAGACCCACACCGACCGCGGAATACCGTTCGAGGCCGCGCTCAACGGCATCAGCGCCGCGCTGGCCGATGGCCGCGAACTGCTGGGCATCAGCAGCGGGCTGATCCTCAGCTTCCTGCGCCACCTGCCGGAAGAAGACGCTTTCAAGACGCTGGAGCAGGCGCTGCCCTATCGCAACGCCTTCTTCGCCGTCGGTCTGGACAGCTCCGAAGTCGGCCATCCGCCAAGCAAGTTCCAGCGCGTGTTCGACAAGGCACGGGCCGAAGGCTTGCTGACCGTTGCCCACGCCGGTGAAGAAGGCCCGCCGGAATACATCTGGCAGGCGCTCGACCTGCTCAAGGTCAGCCGCATCGACCACGGCGTGCGCGCTGCGGAAGATCCGAAGCTGATCGCCCGCCTGATCGAGGAGCAGATTCCGCTGACCGTCTGCCCGCTGTCCAACACCAAGCTCAAGGTGTTCGCCGACATGCGCCAGCACAACATCCTCGACCTGCTGGAGAAGGGTGTGAAGGTCACGGTGAATTCCGATGACCCTGCCTATTTCGGCGGCTATGTGACGGAGAACTTCGTCGCGCTGCACGAGAGCCTGGGCATGACCGAGGAACAGGCCCGCCGCCTGGCGCAGAACAGCCTGGACGCACGCCTGGCCTACTGAGCCGCTCGTCGGCGCCAGGCTGACCTGCGACACCATGGCTCGCCGCGCGAGCCATGGCTGCGCCTAGACTGTGCGGCGCCCCCTATACGAGGAGATCGCCATGAACATTCTCGTCCGCCCTTTGACGCCCTACCCCGACAGCGCCTGGCAAGTTAGCCTGGATCGCCAGCGCATCACCTTTCGCAGCGAAGCCGAAGCACGCAACTTCGTCGAGACCCTGCGCCGCCGCCTGCAGGCGCCACATCCTCTGCCAATGAGCGCCTGAAGCTCACTCAGTGCTGGCACGCGCCGTTGTGTAGGCGACAACCGTTGCCAGCAGGCCGCACAGGCTGATGATTGCGGCCAGCGGCACCGCGGTGCCGTTGTGCAAAGCCCCCACCGCGGATGCGGCGATGGCTGCAATGGTGAACTGCATGCTGCCGAGCAGGGCCGAGGCGCTGCCGGCATTGGCGCGCTGGTCGGCCATGGCGCAGGCCGTGGCGTTTGGCAGCAGGCAACCGAGGCAGGACACGCAGCAGAACAGCGGGATCAGCAACGGCCAGAGCGATTCGGGCTGTGCCGCCGCCACCGCCAGCAGCGCCAACGCGCTGCCAAAGAAGAACCACACCCAGCGCCGCACCCAGAACTCCGGCCCGCGCCAGCGCACCAGCCGCACGTTGACCTGCGCCATCAGGATGAAACCCGCCGCATTGATGCCGAACAGCCAGCCGAAGTGCTCGGGCTTGACGCCGTACAGCTCGATGAAGACGAACGGCGAGCCGGTGATGTAGGCGAACATACCGGCCATGCACAACGCGCCGGTCAGCACGTGGCCGATGAAGAAGCGATCGCGGAACAGCCGCAGATACTGCCCCAGCGCACCGGACATCGGCTGGCGCGGCAGTCCGGCCGGGTAGGTCTCCGGCAGCCACAGCGTGACGGCTACCAGACACATCGCGCTGAACAGCGTCAGCAGGATGAAGATCGACGGCCAGCCGAACGACGCCAGCAACGCGCCGCCCGCCACCGGCGCGAGAATCGGCGCCAGGCCCATCACCAGCATCAGCTGCGAGAACACCTTGGCGCTGGTCATCGGGTCGCACAGGTCACGCACCACGGCCCGCGCCACCACCATGCCGGCGCAACCGCCGAGTGCCTGGACGAAGCGCACACCGATCAGCCAATCCATGGACGGCGCAAAGGCGCTGGCCAGCGACGCCAGGGTGAACAACGTCACGCCGATCAATAGCGGCCCGCGCCGCCCGTAACGATCAGCCAGCGGCCCGTAGACCAATTGACCGATGGCCAGACCGATGAAATAGGCGGCCAGCGATAGCTGCACGTGATCGACGCTGGTGCCGAACGACTGCGCCAGCAAGGGGAAGGCCGGCAGATACATGTCGATCGCCAGAGGACCGAACGCGCTGAGCGCGCCCAGTATGAGAAGAATCCGCAGGGACATCAGAGGCTCGCAAGCTGGAAGAGAGACGTGGCCGGGTGAGTTGTTGGGACCTCGACCTTGCCCGGGAATTTGCACCGGCGCGCAAGATGCTGTTACATACACCGCCGATTGTAAACATGCATCGCGACGAGATGCGCCGTTACACTGGCCGCCTCCATCGCTGCTGGACGCCCGAAGCAGCCGTCATCTGCCTGAATCTGCCCATGCGCCGAACCAAAGAAGAAGCCGAGAAAACCCGTATCGCCATCCTCGCCTCCGCCGAGCGGCTGTTTCTGGACAAGGGCGTGGCCCACACCAGCCTCGACCAGATAGCCCGTGACGCCGGTGTGACGCGCGGTGCGGTGTACTGGCACTTCCAGAACAAGGCGCACCTGTTCCACGAAATGCTCAACCAGATTCGCCTGCCGCCGGAGCAGATGACCGAGCGCCTGTGCAGCTGCAATCAGCAACAACCGCTGCAGGCCCTGATCGCCCTGCGCAACCTGACGGTCGAGGCCATCAGTACGCTGGCCAGCAACGAGCAGAAGCGCCGCATCTTCACCATCCTGCTGCACAAGTGCGAGTTCACCGATGAGCTGCGCGAGGCCGAAGAACGCCATCACGCCTTCATCAACCAGTTCATCGATCTGTGCGAAAACCTGCTGCGCAACGCCTCGGCCTGCCTGCGCCCCGGCGTCACGCCGCGGCTCGCCGCGCTGTCGCTGCACGCCATGGTGGTCGGACTGTTCACCGACTGGACGCGCGACACCGCACTGTTCGCCCCAGAGGTCGACACCAAGGCCTTGATCGACCCGCTGTTCCGCGGCCTGGTTCGCGACTGGCCGGACGATCCCGACCAGCCCACCGGCTGAGCGATCAGCTCACCTGATAACCCTCTTCGCTGATCGCCTCGCGAATCGCCTGTTCGCTGGCGCTGCTCTGTACCTGCACCGTTCCGGCCGCCAGGTCCACCTGCACCTGCACCTGCGCCTGCGGGTCCAGCGCCTGGATGGCCTGGGTTACCGCACGCTCGCAATGGCTGCAGGTCATTCCGCTCACGTTGAATACTTGCATCGTCCTGCTCCTCGACTGGTGAATGCGCCGATTCTCGACCTTGCCCCCCGGGCAAGGTCAAGGCACCTGCTGTCGCAGATCATGGTGTTGACCTTGCCATAGGGTTAAGGTCGACCCTGCAGCCATCGCAATCCAAGGAGTCTCAGCCATGTCCAGCGCCACCCATACGCTGCCGGTCAGCGGTATGACCTGCGCCAGCTGCGCCGGCCGCGTCGAACGGGCCTTACTGAAGGTGCCCGGCGTCGCCGCGGCCAACGTCAACCTGGCCAACGAACAGGTGCGCGTCGAAGGTGATGACGTTGGTGTAGCGGTGCTGATCGAGGCCGTGCAGAAAGCTGGCTACGGCGTACCGCTGCAGAACATCGAGCTGAATATCGAAGGCATGACCTGCGCCAGCTGCGTCGGCCGGGTCGAACGCGCCTTGCTCAAGGTGCCAGGCGTGCGCAGCGCCGCGGTGAATCTGGCCAGCGAGCGTGCGCATGTCGAGGTGATCGGTACGCCGGACCCCGCCGTGCTGATCCAGGCGGTCGAGGCCGCAGGCTACAAGGCAAGCGCCGGCGACCAGCAGCGCCCCGAAGAAGATGCCGAGCGGCGCCTGCAGCGCGAACGCTGGGCAGTGATCGCCGGCCTGCTGCTGGCCGCACCGCTGGTGCTGCCGATGTTCGGCGAGCTGTTCGGACAGCACTGGATGCTGCCGGTGTGGATCCAGTTCCTGCTCGCCACGCCGGTGCAGTTCGTGCTCGGTGCGCGCTTCTACGTCGCCGGCTGGAAGGCGGTGCGCGCCGGAGCCGGCAACATGGACCTGCTGGTCGCCATCGGCACCAGCGCCGGTTACGGCCTGAGCCTCTATCAATGGTGGGCGACGCCGGCCGGGCAGATGCCGCACCTGTATTTCGAGGCCTCGGCGGTGGTGATCGCCCTGGTGCTGCTGGGCAAGTATCTGGAAAGCCGCGCCAAGCGCCAGACCAGCGCGGCGATTCGTGCGCTGGAAGCCCTGCGTCCGGACCGCGCGACACGGGTGATCGACGGCCGCGAGGAAGAAATCGCCATCGCCGCGCTGCGCCTGGACGACCTGGTGCTGGTCAAGCCCGGCGAGCGTTTCCCGGTGGACGGTGAAGTGGTCGCGGGCGAAAGCCAGGCCGACGAAGCGCTGATCAGTGGCGAGAGCCTGCCAGTGAACAAGGCGCCAGGCGACCGCATCACCGGCGGCGCGATCAATGGTGAAGGGCGGCTGCTGGTGCGCACCACCGCGCTCGGTGGCGAGACCGTGCTGGCGCGGATCATCCGCCTGGTGGAAGACGCCCAGGCGGCCAAGGCGCCGATCCAGAAGCTGGTGGACAAGGTCAGCCAGGTATTCGTCCCGGCCGTGCTGGTGATCGCCGTGTTCACGCTGATCGGTTGGCTGCTCAATGGCGCACCGGCCGAGGTGGCGCTGATCAACGCCGTGGCCGTGCTGGTCATCGCCTGCCCCTGCGCACTCGGCCTGGCCACGCCGGCGGCGATCATGGCCGGCACCGGCGTGGCGGCGCGCCACGGCATCCTGATCAAGGACGCCGAAGCGCTGGAGGTCGCCCATGCGGTCACGGCCGTGGCCTTCGACAAGACCGGTACGCTCACCTCGGGCAAGCCGCAGATCATCCATCTGCATGCCGTGGATGGCGACGAAGCGCGAATCCTGCGCCTGGCCGGCGCCCTGCAGCGTGGCAGCGAACACCCGCTGGCGCGCGCCGTGCTGGAGCGCTGCGAAGCCGACGGCATCGCGGTGCCGGATGTGCAGAAGAGCCAGGCCCTCAGCGGCCGCGGCATTGCCGGCACGCTGGACGGCCAGCAGCTGGCGCTGGGCAACCGGCGCATGCTCGGCGAGTACGGCCTGCAGCCGGGCGAGCTGCTGGAAACCGCCCAGCGCTGGGAAGCCGAGGGCCGCACCCTGTCCTGGCTGGTGGAACATGCGCCCGAGCCACGCATCCTCGGCCTGTTCGCCTTCGGTGACAGCCTCAAGGACGGCGCCGCCGCGGCGATTGCCGGGCTGGCGGCGCGGCATATCCGCAGCCACCTGATCACCGGCGACAACCGTGGCAGCGCCCGGGTGGTGGCCGAAGCGCTGCACATCGATGACGTGCATGCCGAAGTGCTGCCGGCGGACAAGGCCGCCACCGTGGCGGAGCTGAAGAAGGGCGGCGCCGTGGTGGCCATGGTCGGCGACGGCATCAACGATGCCCCGGCCTTGGCGGCAGCGGATGTCGGCATCGCCATGGGCGGCGGCACCGACGTGGCCATGCACGCCGCCGGCATCACCCTGATGCGCGGCGACCCGCGCCTGGTGCCGGCGGCGCTGGAGATCAGCCGGCGCACCTACCGCAAGATCCAGCAGAACCTGTTCTGGGCTTTCATCTACAACCTGGTGGGCATTCCGCTCGCCGCCTTCGGCTTTCTCAGTCCGGTGGTGGCCGGTGCGGCGATGGCCCTGTCGAGCGTCAGCGTGGTGAGCAACGCCCTGCTGCTGCGCTCCTGGAAACCGGAAGAATGAGCGGAGGCGCGCGATGAATATGAATATCGGTCAGGCAGCAAAACACAGCGGCCTCACGGCAAAGATGATCCGCTACTACGAATCCATCGGCCTGCTTACGCCGGCCGGACGTGGTGCCAATGGCTATCGCCATTACAACGAGCGCGACCTGCACCAGCTGGCGTTCATCCGCCGCGCCCGCGACCTCGGCTTCTCGCTGGAAGAGGTCGGCAAGCTGCTGGCGCTGTGGCAGGACCGCCAGCGCGCCAGCGCCGATGTGAAGGCCCTGGCCGGTGCACATATCGACGAGCTGAATCGCAAGATCGCCGAGCTGGTCGGCCTGCGCGACACGCTGCAGGAGCTGGTCGACCACTGCCAGGGCGACGACCGGCCGGACTGCCCGATCCTGCAGGGCATCGAAAGCGGCTGCTGCAGCGCCCCGTCATCTCGCCCCGCCGCAATCCAATCTCCTCGCAAAGGCTGACGCGGGCCGCCCTCTCCAAGCCCCATAACATCCCCTGCTCCAGCGTGCCGGACATCCGTGACCAGCACGCTGCGACCACTCCTCGCTTTACATTCAAGTTCGTATGCTCGCGGCCGACAGAGGGGCCGAAGACACCCGCGGGCTGCCAATGCGCCCGTTCGGATCGAACTATTGATTAGATGGACTGCCATGAATAACTGGTTTGCAAACATCGGCGTCAGCAGGAAGCTCGCACTGGGCTTCGGCGTCGTCCTGGCCCTCACCCTCATCCTCGCCTGGAACGGCTGGGGCAGCCTTGGCAGCGTCATCCAGCGCAGCGGCTGGATGACCGAAATCTCGCTGCTGAATAAGACCCTCACCGACCTGCGCATCGCCCGCCTGCAATTCATGCTGGCCAATGGCGACGCCGAGTCCACCGAGCGTCTGGACAAGAACCTCGGCATCTACCTGGCGCAGCAGACCCAGCTGCTCAACACGTTCAAGAACCCGGCCAACGTCGCCCAGCTCAAGGAGCAGGCCGGCTACAACGCGCAGTACCAGAATTCGCTGAACGACATGCGCAAGGCCTACGCCCAGGCCAACGGCGCGCGGCAAGCCATCGATGGCGCCTCCGCCCGCCTGAGCGAGCTGACCGGCGGTGTCGCACGTCAGGTGTTGCAGCTTTCGGAATACGACGAAGAGCGCTTCGCACAATTCCAGGCGATCACCGAGATCGAGGACGACGTACAACGTGCGCAATATCTGCTGCGCGTCTACATCGGTACGCCGGGCAACGAGGCGGCAAAGGCCATCTTCGCCCAGCTCGACGCCACACAGGCTTCGCTGACACGCCACGCCGCCGTGCTCGACGCCAACAGCGGCGCAGCGCTGCAGCAGATCCGCACGGTACTCGACGAGTACCGCAGCGCCATCCAGGCGTTGGAGACGGCCACGCAGGCAATCGCCAAGGCACGTCAGGAGATGACCGATCAGCAGAAGGAAATCGTCCGAATCAGCGATTCGCTGTACCAGTTCCAGCTCGACCGCCTTGATGTGGAAAGCAGCGACGCGCGCAGCCGCCTGATCGTCAGCACGCTGCTGGCGCTGGTGCTCGGCGTGCTGGCCGCCTGGCTGATCACCCGTCAGATCATCCTGCCGCTACGTACCACCATGGCCGACGTCGAGCGCATCGCTTCCGGCGACCTCAGCGAAACCGCGCAGATCCAGCGTCGCGACGAGCTCGGCGTGTTGCAGCGTGGCATCCAGCAGATGGGCTCGACCCTGCGCGAGCTGATCGGTGGCATCCGCGATGGTGTCAGCCAGATCAGCGCGGCTGCCGAGGAACTGTCGGCCGTGACCCAGCAGACCAGTGCCGGCGTGAACAGCCAGAAGGAGGAAACCGACCAGGTGGCCACGGCCATGCATGAGATGTCGGCGACCGTTCAGGAAGTGGCGCGCAATGCCGAGCAGGCAGCCCTGGCCGCCACCGAGGCGGACAGCGAAGCCCGCGAAGGCGATCGCGTGGTGACCGAAGTGGTCACCCAGATCGAACGCATGGCCAGCGCCGTGGTGCGTTCCACCGAGGCGATGACCGCACTGCAGGAAGAAAGCGACAAGATCGGCAGCGTGATGAATGTGATTCGGGCGGTGGCCGAGCAGACCAACCTGCTGGCGCTCAACGCCGCCATCGAGGCCGCCCGTGCAGGCGAGGCCGGGCGCGGATTCGCCGTGGTCGCCGACGAGGTGCGCGGCCTGGCGCAGCGCACGCAGAAGTCCACCGAGGAAATCGAAGGGTTGGTTGCCGCACTGCAGAACGGTACGCAGCAGGTCGCTTCGATCATGCATACCAGTCGCGACCTCACCGACAGCGGCGTCGAGCTGGCGCGCCGTGCTGGCGCTTCGCTCGGCAGCATCACCCGCACCGTGTCGAACATCCAGGCGATGAATCAGCAGATCGCCGCGGCCGCCGAGGAACAGAGCGCAGTGGCCGAGGAAATCAGCCGTAGCGTGGTGAACGTGCGTGACGTGTCGGAACAGACCGCCGCTGCCAGCGAGGAGACGGCCGCATCGAGCACCGAGCTTGCGCGCCTGGGTGGTCAGCTGCAGATGATGGTGAGCCGCTTCCGGCTCTGATGGAACGCAAACGCCCGGCGAGACAGGCTATGTCTCGCCGGGCGAAGGCTCAGCTGGCCTGGGATTGCAGGTAGTTCTGCAGGCCGATGCGGTCGATCAGGCCGAGCTGCTGTTCCAGCCAATAGGCGTGGTCTTCCTCGGTATCGTGCAGCTGCAGCGCCAGCATGTCGCGGGTCGGGTAGTCGCCATGCTGCTCGGCCAGCGCGATGCCCTGGGCCAGCGCGGCGCGCACCTTGTACTCCAGCGCGAGATCGCTGCGCAGCATGTCCGGCACGGTATGCCCCGGATGGATCGGCTCCGGCGTCATGTCCGGAGTGCCTTCGAGAAAGAGGATGCGCTGCAATAGTGCATCGGCGTGCTGCGTCTCTTCTTCCATCTCGTGATTGATGCGTTCGTAGAGCTTGCTGAAGCCCCAGTCGGCGTACATCCGCGAGTGCAGGAAATACTGGTCGCGCGCCGCCAGTTCCCCGCGCAGCAGCTCCTTCAGATAGTCGATTACCGGTGCCTGGCCTTGCATTGCGTATTCCCCATGACTGATGCGTCTTCTACTGCGGGCAAGCATCCCCGCTGAGTCTGTGCCGGTCAAGCGCTGCGCAGCCACTAGGCGCGCCCCTTCAAGTGTGGCAGAGCCTGGGCAGAAAGCGACCGCACGGTCACGTCATTGGCAACACTGTGCCGGCGAACTCCTGCGACGGCGCGGGGCTCTATTGTCAGTCCCAGCGCATGCCCACCAACGCCCTCAATGCCGATCAGCCAGGAGCCCCGATGACGTCGACGCCAGCATTTCCAGTGTCCAAGGCCTGGTTGACGATCATCGCCTGTGCGCTGCCGCTGCTTGGCGGCTGTTCCTCGGAAGCCGAGCCGGCGCCCGAGCCGCCACGGGTGGCGCTGGTCGAGCCCTTGCGTCCAGCCGAGTCCAAGGCCGAAGCCCTGCGTTTCTCTGGTGTGGTGCAGAGCGTGACCACCACGCAGCTGTCCTTCGAAGTGGCCGGGCGCATCGAGCGCATCCTGATCGACGAAGGTACGCGCGTGCGCCGTGGACAAACGCTGGCCCAGCTGGACCGCACCGACTACCGCCTGCAGCTGCGCGAAGCCGAGGCGCGCCTGCGCCAGCTGGAAGCAGACCTGGCACGCAAGCGCACCCTGCTCGCCGAAGGCATCCTCGCCCCGGCCGCCATCGAAGCGCTGCAGGCCAACACCGTGGCCGCCCGCGTGGCCCGCGACAGCGCCCAGCGCAATATCGATCACAGCACCCTGACGGCACCGTTCGATGGCGTGGTTGCGCGCCGCCTGGCCGAGCCGGACATGGTGGTCGCAGTCGGCACGCCGGTATTCGAAATGCAGGACAACCGTCATATCGAAGTGAGTGTCGACCTGCCGGAAAGCGCCGCGCTAAGCATTCCACTCGGGCCCGAGCTGCAAGCCGAGGCTGAACTGGTCATCGCCGACCTGCGTCTGCCGCTGCGCTACAAGGAGCACAGCACCCAGCCGCGCGAAGGCGCGCGCACCTATCGGCTGGTGCTGCAAGGCGAACCACCGGAGGATTTCAACCTGCTGCCCGGCATGGCCATGCGTGTCAGCCTGGAGCGCCCCGCACAGCCAGAGACCGACAATGACGGCTTCCGCCTGCCGCTGTCGGCACTGCAGACCGGCAGCGACGGCAAACACTTCATTTGGCAAGCCGACGACGGCCGCGCGCGGCGGTTGGCGGTAGAGCTGCAGCAGGTCGAAGGCGATCAGGCACTGATCCGTGGCGACGCCCTGCAGGCGCAGCTGCCGATCATCGTCGCTGGCGGCAGCAAGCTGCACGACGACCAGCCGATCGAAGCGCGGGAGCGGAACTGAGCCGATGGATTTCGCCCGTTACGCCATCACGCGCCCGGTCAACATCTGGATTCTGGTACTGATCTGTCTGTTCGGCGGCATCCTCGCCTTTTTCGAGATAGGCCGCCTGGAAGACCCGGAATTCACCATCAAGCAGGCGATCGTCAACGTGCAGTACCCCGGCGCCACGGCACTGGAGGTCGAACAGCAGGTGACCGAGCCGCTGGAAAGCGCCATCCAGCAGATGTCGCAGATCAAGGAGATCCGCTCGCGCTCGATGCCGGGCATCGCCGAGATCCGCGTGGAGATGCAGGACCGCTACGCTGGTGATGCGCTGCCGCAGATCTGGGACGAGCTGCGCAACAAGATCAACGATGCCCAGGGCGACCTGCCGCCCGGCATCGAGCCGCCGCAGGTCAACGATGATTTCGGCGACGTCTACGGCATCTTCTACGCGCTCACTGGCGACGGCCTGACCCTCAAGGAGCTGCACGAAACGGCCAAGGACCTGCGCCGCGCGCTCCTCACCGCCGACGGCGTCGGCAAGGTGGAGATCGCCGGCGTGCAGGAGGAGCGCATCCTGGTGGAGGTCGACCAGGCGCAGCTGGCCGCACTCGGTGTTGCTCCCGACGAGATCGCCGCGGCGCTGGCCGATACCGATGCCGCCGTCGATGCCGGCGGGGTGAATGCCGGTGAATTCTTCGTGCGCCTGCGCCCGAGTGGCGCTTTCGATTCGCTGGAAGAACTGCGAGCGCTGCCGGTCGGCCAAGGACCGCAGCGGGTCGAACTGGGCGCGATCGCCAAGCTCTCCCGGGAATATGCCGAGCGGCCGCAGCAGATCATCCGTCACAACGGCCAGCAGGCGCTGACGCTCGGTATCAGCGGGGTTTCCGGGGCGAATATCGTCGAGGTCGGGCATAGCGTCGAAGCGGTTCTGCAGGCCAACGAGCACCGCATGCCGCTGGGCGCCGAGCTGCATCCGCTGTACGAGCAGCATCAGATCGTCGACGAGTCGGTGAACAGCTTCGCACTCAACGTGTTCCTCTCGGTAGCCATCGTGGTCGGCGTGCTGTGTATTGCCATGGGCCTGCGTGCCGGCTTCATCATCGGCGCGGTGCTGTTCCTCACCGTACTCGGCACGCTGCTGGTGATGTGGCTGGTGGGCATCGAGCTGGAGCGGATTTCCCTCGGCGCGCTGATCATCGCCATGGGCATGCTGGTGGACAACGCGGTGGTGGTCTGCGACGGCATGCTGGTACGCCAGCGCCAGGGCAAGAGCATTCTCGAGGCATCGCAACAAACGCTGCGGCAGACGCAATGGCCGCTGCTCGGCGCGACCATCATCGGCATTCTCGCCTTTGCGGGAATCGGCCTGTCCCAGGACACCACCGGCGAATTCCTCTTCTCGCTGTTCTTCGTCATCGCCGTGTCGCTGCTGCTCAGCTGGTTGTTGGCACTGCTGCTGGTGCCGTTGTTCGGCCATTACCTGCTGCGCAATGCCGACGCCGACGACGACCCCGACGCCGCCTACAACGGCCCCTGGTACAACCGCTATCGCCGGTTGGCCGGCGGCGTGCTGCATCGACCCTGGCTGACCATCGGCGTGCTGCTGGTGCTGACAGTGGTCAGCGCAGTGATCTTCACCCGGCTGCCGCAGAGCTTCTTTCCGCCATCGAGCACGCCGCTGTTCTACGTCAACCTGTTCCTGCCGCAGGGCACGCATATTCGCGATACCGCACGCACCGCGAGCGACGTCGAGGAATATCTGGCAGAGATGGAGGGCGTCAGCGGCGTGTCCAGCTTCATCGGCGCCGGTGCCTCGCGCTTCATGCTGACCTACATGCCGGAGCAGCCGAATTCATCGCTGATGCACTTTCTCGTGCGCACCGAGGATGCCGAGCTGATCGACGGCCTGGTCCGGCAGATCAACCAGGAGTTGCCGCAGCGCTACCCCTCGGCCGATGTCACGGCCGCGCAGTTCATGTTCGGCCCCAACGCCGAGGCCAAGCTGGAGGCGCGCATCAGCGGTCCGGATATCGAGGTGCTGCGAGCCATCTCCGCCGAAGGCCGCAAGCGCCTGCAGGATGAGGGCAAGGTATTCAACGTGCGCGACGACTGGCGCCAGCCGGTGCTGGTGCTGCGCCCGCAACTGGCCCTGGATCGCCTTGCAGACGCCGGTCTGACCCGCCAGGCGGTGGCGCGCGCGCTGGCCGCCGGCAGCGAGGGCCAGCGGGTCAGTCTGCTGCGCGAGCGCGACGAACTGATTCCAGTATTGCTGCGCGCCGCGCCGGAGGACCGCGTCAGCAGCGACGACCTGCTGCAACGATTGATCTGGAGTCCGGCGGGCAACGGCTACGTACCGCTGGCGCAAGTCGCCGACGGCATCGAGCCGACCAGCGAGGACAGCATCATCGTGCGCTATGACCGCGAGCGGACGATCTCCATTCGCGCCGAGCCGCGGGATGGCGAGAACACCAACGAGGCACACCAGCGCATTCGCCCGCTGATCGAGGGTATCGAACTGCCGGTCAACTACAGCCTGAAATGGGGCGGCGACTACGAACAGTCATCCGATGCCCAGCAGGCGCTGGCCAGTACCCTGGCGGTGCCCTACCTGGCGATGGTGCTGGTCACCGTGCTGCTGTTCGCCAAGGTGCGCCAGCCGCTGATGATCTGGCTGGTGGTGCCCATGGCCATCTGCGGGGTCAGCTTCGGCCTGCTGCTCACCGGCCAGGCGTTCGGCTTCATGGCGCTGCTCGGCCTGCTCAGCCTGACCGGCATGCTGATCAAGAATGCCGTGGTGCTGGTGGACGAGATCGACCGGCAGATCGATGACGAAGTGCCGCGTCTGACCGCCATCATCGAGGCCTCGGCATCGCGCCTGCGCCCGGTAATGATGGCCGCCGGCACCACGGTGCTGGGCATGGTGCCGCTGCTGTTCGACCCGTTCTTCGCCAACATGGCGGTGACCATCATGGGCGGCCTGGGCTTCGCCACGCTGCTGACGCTGCTGGCGGTGCCGTGCCTGTACCTGCTGTTCATGAAAGTGCGCCCGGAGGAAACCGCATGACTGCCAAGGCCCTGGCCGCCCCGCTGCTGCTCGCCCTGGCCCTGAGTGCCTGCTCCAGCGCACCGCAGCATGCCGATCCGCAACTGCCGGAAGGCTGGTTCAGTGCCGCCGGTGCGCAGTCGGCGGATGCCGAAACGCTGGCCGCCTGGTGGCGCCAGTTCGATGACCCGCAGCTCACCGCGCTGGTCAGCCGCGCCATGCAGCAGAACCACGATGTACGCCTGGCCATGGCGCGCGTCACCGCAGCGCGGGCCCAGCTGCGCCAGTCGCGTGCCGGCCTGTTGCCGAGCTTCGACCTGCCCGGCTCGACCAGCCGCCAGTGGATCGAGAACGATCAGGACGCCGAACCTGGCAGCCCGCTGGCCGATTTCATTCCTGACGATGATGTGATCAGTGTCGACACCTGGGAGCTGGCCTTGCAGGCGACCTGGGAGCTCGACCTGTTCGGTGCCACCCGCGCACGGCGTGACAGCGCGGCCCGGCAACTGCGTTCGGCCGAGGCACAGACGGTAGCGGCGCGGCTGGCCGTGGCCGCGAATACCGCGCAGGGCTATCTGCAGCTGCGTGCGTTGCAAGGCCAGCGCGCCTTGCTGGTCGAAGGCATCGATGTGGCGCGTGAGCTGGAGCGCATCGCCGGGCTGCTGTTTCACGCCGGCGAAGTGACACGGCTGGACGTCGAGGCCACCTCCGCCGAGCGCGCGTCGCTGGAAGCCGATCTGGACGAGCTGGATATCCATCTGGCCGAAGCGCAGCTGGCACTGGACACCCTGCTCGCCGAACCACCGGGCAGCACTGCCGCCCGCCTCGCCGCCAGCGCGCCGGTGCCGCTGGCCGAGCAGCACATCGCACCCGGCCAGCCCATCGACCTGCTGCGCCGCCGCCCGGACCTGATCGCCGAAGCCGCACGGCTGGACGCCGCCGAGCTGCAATCACTGGCCGCGCGCCGCGACCTGTTCCCCAAGCTGGCGGTACAGGCCGCCGTGGGCCGCTCCGGCTTCGCCCTGGGCGATGCCATCTCCAGCGCCTCGAACTTCGCCCGGGTTGGTGCCACCTTCGGCCTGCCGCTGCTGGACTATCCACGCCGCGGTGCCGCCATCGACCTGGCCGATGCCGAGGGCGAGACCGCCTACGTCGCCTTCGAACAGGCCCTGGCCCGCGCCCTCGAGGAGGTCGAGCGCGGCCTGACGAGGATGGCTGGTCAGCAGCGCAGGCACGTGTCGCTCAGCCGTACCCGCGAACACCGCGAACGTGCGCACCGCCTGGCGCAGCGCAGCTACGAGCTGGGGGAAGCGAACCTGAGTGAAGTGCTGGATGCCCAACGCGGCGCGCTGCAGGCCAGGCGACAAGCGCTGGAAGGCAGGGCCGCGCTGGCGACCGCGCAGGTGGCGCTGTATGTGGCGCTGGGAGGTGGGTGGCAGCCTGAGAGCGCAGATGCCGCGGCTGGGCCTGCAGAGAAATCGACACACTGAACAGCTCAAACAGCCGAAGCCCTGGAGTCTCTAGCCAAGCCGACCGCCGAGCCGCTTGATGGTTGGTCGCGCCCGCCACGGCGAAACCATACGTTCAAGCAACTCGACAACAAGGCAGAACCAGCGATCTCCGACTCTTGCTAGAGGCTGCCGATCAACCTCTCATCCACGGCGGCTCCGGCGGTTCATCCTTCGGTGCATCATCCGCCCCGCGCAAGGCCTCCCGGCGCTCCTGCTCGGCCAGCGTGGCCTTGATCTCCCGCATTACCGCATCTATATCCGCGGCATCTTCCGGCTCGGCAAACTCTCCGGTCAGCTCGGTCTCGGTAGTCAGCTTGCCCTGCTCGTATAGCGCCCACATCTCCTTGGCGTAACGGGTGAACTTGAGTTCTGGGGCAAACCGTCCGAAATAGGCCGACATGTTGCCGACATCGCGCTCGAGCATTTCGAACGCATGGTTGTTGCCGGCCGCATCCACCGCCTGCGGCAGATCGATGATCACCGGGCCGTGTTCGTCGAGCAGCACGTTGAATTCCGACAGGTCCCCATGCACCAGCCCTGCGCAGAGCATCTTGACCACTTCGTGGATCATGAATGCATGGAACTCGCGGGCATCGTCCGGGTGCAGGTCGACGTCATTGAGTCGCGGCGCGGCATCGCCATCCTCGCCGGCGATCATTTCCATCAGCAGCACGCCGTCGAGAAAGTCGTAGGGCTTGGGCACCCGCACGCCGGCATCGGCCAGGCGAAACAGCGCCGCGACCTCGGCGTTCTGCCAGTTGTCTTCCTTCTCCTTGCGCCCGTGCTTGGAGCCCTTGGCCATGGCCCGGGCATCGCGACTGCTGCGCACCTTGCGGCCTTCCTGGTATTTCACGGCCTGGCGGAAACTGCGCTTGTTGGCTTCCTTGTAGACCTTGGCGCAGCGCAGCTCGTCGCCGCAGCGCACTACATATACCGCTGCTTCCTTTCCGCTCATCAGCGGTCGCAGCACCTCGTCGATCAGGCCATCCTCGATCAGCGGTTCGAGTCGTTTAGGCGTTTTCATCAGCTGCTTGCAGGTCCTTCTCGGTGAGGGCGATGCTGCAGGTTACGGCAATCGTCAGCCGGCTTCCATTGCCCCCATCTACTTTGAAAGCATGCTTTGGATTGGCGCACGGCCTGCACAGGTCCGACAATCGCAGCATCAACCAGGGAGTCGCGCCATGCTCGACCAGGACCGCTGCTGGCAAGCGCTATGCGAACGCGATGCTGCCTTCGATGGGCGCTTCGTGTTCGCCGTGCGCTCGACCGGCATTTTCTGTCGCCCCAGCTGCCCGGCACGCCGGCCGGCACGCGAGCGGGTGGTGTTCTACACGGACACCGAGAAGGCCAAAGCCGACGGATTTCGCCCGTGCCGCCGCTGCTCGCCCTGCGGTCCCAGCCCGAGCGAGCAACTCGATGCCTTGGTGGTCGCCGCCTGTCGCCTGCTCGATGAAACCGATGCGCCGCTGCCGCTGCGGCAGCTGGCGATGCGTATCGGCTTGTCGCCGGCCTACCTGTCGCGTGCTTTCAAGGCCCGTACCGGCATGACACCCCATGCCTGGGCTGCGGCGCGGCGCCGCGAGCGCTTGAATGCTCGCTTGCCACAAGCCGATTCGGTACTCGATGCCGCCCTCGCCGCCGGCTATTCGGGCACCCGCGCGCCCTATGCCGAAGCGCAGGCGCTGACCCCGGCCCAGCGCCGCCGCAAGGGCGCAGGCGAAATCCTGCGCTACGCCCTGGCACCCTGCCCGCTCGGCCTGCTGCTGGTCGCCAGCAGCGACAAAGGTATCTGCGCCCTGCTGTTCGGCGACGACGAAGCAGCGCTGGAAGACGAACTGCGCACACGCTTTGCCGCCGCGCAACTGCAGCGCGATCAGGCTGGCCTGGGTGAGTGGCTGCAGGCAATCATCGCTCAACTGCAAGAGCCACAACGTGCCGCCCAGCTACCGCTCGATCTGCGCGGTACGGTCTTCCAGCAACGGGTCTGGCAGGCACTGCAGCAGATACCGGCTGGCGAGACGCGCCGTTACGGCGAACTGGCCGCAAGCCTCGGCAGCCACGCCCGTGCGGTGGCGCGCGCCTGTGCCAGCAACCCGGTCGGATTGCTGGTGCCCTGTCACCGCGTGGTCGGCAGCCAGCAGGCGTTGACCGGCTACCGCTGGGGCCTGCAGCGCAAGGCGGCGCTGCTCGAACGTGAAGCACAGGACGAGCCGGGAGCCTGAGCGGTTTTCGGCGGTCGGATGTATCAGTACCGCCCACCGCAGGAAGCCCGCCATGACCGATCTGAAACGCTACCGCATCCACTACTGCATCAACGGCGAGCCCGCATCGCTGCTGATCAGCTCGTTCGAAGTGCCAGGTCTCGAGCAGGCCGAGCTGGAAATTCTGCTGCATCACGTGCGCGAGCCGCGCGCCGCCGTCGATGCTCCCTGGGAAAATCCGATCCGCCCCAGCGAGGCCAGCCGACTCACCGAACTGGGCGTCAGCGACATCCAGATCGAAGAGGAAAGACACTGAAGGCCATGTAGCATTACCGCCCGCCCACCGCCGACCACTGGAGCCCGCTCGTGCAGTTGATCGACACCCACACCCACCTCGACTTCGAGATGTTCGATGACGACCGGGCGCAGGTCATCGCTCGCAGCCGGGACGCCGGAGTCGAGCGCATCGTGGTGCTCGGTGTACATGAAGCCAATTGGCAACGGGTCTGGCAGCTGGCCTGCGAGCAGCCGAATATCTATGCCGCGCTGGGCCTGCACCCGGTGTTCATCGAAGAGCATCGCGACGAGCATCTGCACCAGTTGCGCGACTGGCTGGAGCGCCTGCACGGCGATTCCAAGCTCTGCGCCATCGGCGAGATCGGTCTGGACTACTACGTGGAAGACCCGAACGTGGAGCGGCAGCACGAACTGCTCGATGCGCAGCTGACGCTGGCCGCGGACTTCGCCTTGCCAGTGCTGCTGCACGTACGACGTGCGCATGCACCGATGATCGCCGCGCTCAAACGGCACAGATTGGCACGCGCAGGTGTCGTTCACGCATTCAGTGGCAGCTGGGAAGAGGCTCGGGAGTACCTGCGCCTGGGATTCAAGCTCGGTCTTGGTGGCGCCGGTACCTGGCCACAGGCGCAGCGCATGCACCGGGTACTGAAACAGCTGCCGCTGGAAGCCATCGTGCTGGAAACCGACTCCCCGGACATCCCGCCGGCCGGTTATGCCGGCGAGCGCAACAGCCCGGAACTGCTGCCGGAGATCTGCCGGATGCTGGCCGATCTGAAAGGCGTCAGCGCCGAAGAGCTGGCCGCCGCCAGCTATCGCAACAGCTGCGAGCTGTTCGGCTGGCCACGGCCCTGAGCGGCGCGGCGCTCAGACGCGGAACGCGCTGATCAGCTGCTGCAGACGCCCGACCAGCTGCGACAGCTCGCGACTCGCCTGCTCGGTATGCCCGGCACCCTCGGCGGTACGCTGGCCGGCCTCGTTGATGGCGACGATGTTGCGATCGATATCGTGCGCCACGGCCGTCTGCTGTTCGGCCGCTGCCGCGATCTGCTGGTTCTGATCGACGATCAGCCCCACCGCGCCGAGGATGTTCTCCAGCGCCTGCTCCACCTGCCCGGATTGCCCCACCGTATCTTCGGCAAGCGCATGGCTGGCGTGCATGGTTTTGACCGCCGCGCCGACGCCATTCTGCAGCCGCGCGATCATCTGCTCGATCTCCGCCGTCGATTTCTGCGTCCGCTGCGCCAACCCGCGCACCTCGTCGGCCACCACCGCAAAGCCGCGCCCCTGCTCACCGGCACGCGCAGCCTCGATGGCGGCGTTGAGCGCCAGCAGGTTGGTCTGCTCGGCGATGGTCTTGATCACGTCGAGCACCTGGCTGATCGCCTTGCTGTCGCCGGCCAGCTGATTGATCACCTGCACCGACTGCTCGATTTCACTGGCCAGGCGCTGAATGCCACCGACCTGCGCCACCACCAGCGCCCGTCCACTGACGGTTTCCTCGTTAACGCTCTGCGCACTGCCCACAGCCGCCTCGGCACTGCTGGCAACCTCCTGGGCCGTGGCGGACATCTCGTTCATCGCCGTTGCGACCTGCTCGATCTGGCCGCGCTGCTCGGACACGGTCTGATTGCTCTCGCCAGAGACGCTTTCGACCCGCTGCGCCTGCCGGTCGACCTCGGCGACCGTCTGGCCGACCCGCTCGATCAGCTCGCGGACCTGCGCCACGGTGGTATTGAACACCTGCCCCAGCTCGCCGAGCTCGTCGCGGCTCTGCACCTGATAGCGCGCGGTCATATCGCCGGCGGCAACCTTGTCCATGATCTTGCCCAGGCTGCGCAGCGAGGCGCGGGTCGAGGCATAGAAGCCGGCGTACAGATAGGCGACCAGAACGAGCACAACGGCCACTGCCGAGATCAGCAGGGTCATCAGCAGACGCTTCTGTTCCAGCCGCTCGGCCAGCTCCACCTCGAGGAAACCGAGAATGGCATCGTTGAGCTGGTAGGTCTTCGCCATCTCGGCACTGATGCGCTCGTAGAACTGCTCCCACGGCCGATCCAGCGCATCGGCCATGATCACCTCGTCCTGCAGGATGTCGCTGCTCGCCTGCAGGGATTCGCGGCTGGCGGTGGCGAAGGATTCGAGCTTGCGCCGCGCGGCGGCGCTTGCACCCAGGGCGTCCTGCAGCTGCGCGGCGTACTGTGCCTGCTGCTTTTCCAGCTCCAGCACGAGGTTGTCCAGCGTGTTGCTGGCATCCGAATTCAGGTAGCCCTGGCCGAAGGTGTAGGAGCCCACCGCGCGGCCTTCGCCGAGCGTTGCACTGATGGCTGGGGTTACCGTGGTGAGCAGCTCGGCAAGCAGGCGCACCTCGCGTTCGAGGTCCTGACTGAGGCCCGATTGTCCGGCGACCAGTTTGATCATCACCTGCGACTGCCCCAGCAGCGTTTCCGCCATGGCCGCCTTGGATTGCAGCGACTGCTCGGCCTGGGCGGCGTTCAGCCCCGCCACCAGCTCATCGCGGCGGGCATTGAACTCGGCGACCTGTTCTGGCGCATCGCCAACCGGCGCAAGGGCCTGCAGCTGCGCCGCCAGCTCACCTTCGACACGGTTCAGACGGGTCTGCAGAGCCTCGACATTGCCGGTCTGGCCGATGATCGACTCGATTCGCACGAGATCCTTCCAGTCCTCCATGCTACGCCGCACCTGCAGGGTCGAACCGAGCAGCTCCAGGCTCTGCAATTCCGTGCGGGTACCGACGAATGCCCGGTACGAATCACGCACCAGGTAGTAGTTGCTCAGCAACATGGGAACGAAGAACAGGACGCTGACCAGGCTGAACTTCACGCCGAAGCTCAGGCGGTTCATGAACGCGATCGCGGGATACAACAGACTATTCACACGACGTCTCCCAATTTTATTGGTATGGGCTTGCACGCAATTGCAGCGCGCAGCAGGGCTCGTCAGAGAGTGGCATCTGCCCGGGTTATACGGGATATCGGTAGGTGCTTTTGTAACTTAAGGTAATAGCCAAATGATGGCCACCCGACAGGCGGTAGCCGCCACAGGCGCAGCCGCTCTGGCTCGCTGGCTGCAGCCTGTCGGGACGCGAACAGCCATCCAGCAGTTTGATGGACGGCCATTCACTTGAGCCTGCTCCGGGTCAGGCGAGGATGGTCAGAACCGCGATCACTGCGTACCAGAACACCCGGGTACGTACCAGCAGGGCGGCGATCCCATCGAGCCGGGCTATGCCCGCCTCGCCATCGATCGACGGTGAGAGATCGGCGGCCAGGGGGCCTGCATCGGCCAGCAGCCGCCGCGCAGGTACGTCCCAGCTCAGCAGTTCGTCGAGCAACGCTCGATTGACCGCGACAAAATTGCCGACCAGGGCAAAGCTGCCTAGCAGTACGCGCACCGGCAGCCAGTCGAAGGCATGGCGCAACTGCTCCCCACGCTCGCGCAAGCCCTCCAGCGAAGCATGCTCAGCGCACAACGCCAGTAGCCGATAGGCCAGCGCCGCCATCGGGCCCAGCAGCAGGTACCAGAAGATAACGGCGAAAAAGCCCTCATAGCTCTTCCACAACAGCCGCGTCTGCACCGCTTGCAGCAGGCTGGGCGGATCCTGTTCCTGCAAGCCGACATCACGGTCGGCGGCCAGTGCCGCAGCCTCCTGGTCGCCACGTCGCCAGGCGTCGCGGAAGGCGCCAAGTTCGGACTTGGCATGGCCACGACCGAGGCTGTAGAGCAGGACCAGCAGATGCAGCGGCAGGCTCAGCCAGCCATACGCCAACGGCTCCAGCGCCGCCAGCAACAGCCCCAACAGCAGCACGGGCAGCAGCACCAGCAGGAGCAGCGCGAGCCAGGGCGCACGCTGCAAGCGCTGATTGCCCTCCGCCTGGCGCAGTCGCGCCAGCCACGGCCCATCGTGTTGAACACGCAGACGCCAATCGGAAAACTTGTCCACCAGCAGCACGAGCAGGATTACCAGAAAACTCATCGCTCTTTTCCTTTCGTCAGCAGGTAATGAAAGCCGCGCGCAACCGCTGCCAGTCGAACGCCGGGCCGGGATCGGTCTTGCGGCCCGGGGCAATATCGCTGTGGCCACACACCCGTTCGGGCGTGATGGCGGGATAGGTGCTTTGCAGCAGTCGGCAGAGCTCGATCAAGGCACGGTATTGCGCGTCACTGAAGGGCTCGAGGTCCGTACCTTCCAGCTCGATACCGATGGAGAAATCGTTGCAGCCCTCGCGTCCGTCGAAACAGGACACACCGGCATGCCAGGCACGATCCAGACAGGAGACGAACTGGGTGACCGCGCCATCACGTTCGATGAGGAAATGCGCCGAGACCTGCAGCCCGGCGATCTCCTCGAAGAAGGGATGCTCGCAACGCTGCAGTGCATTCTGAAAGAACTGCTGGACCTTGCCAGTGCCGAACTGGCCCGGCGGCAGGCTGATGTTGTGAATTACCAGCAGGGATATTTCGCCGGCCGGACGCTGGTTGAAATTCGGTGACGGGCAGTGGCGGACGCCCTGACACCAGCCGGTGGCGCAATCCAGATGCATCGTGAAGGTCCATGCTGACGGCAGGCCCGCAGGCTAGCGCCTGCAAGACGCCAGCTGCAAGCGCCGCCGCAGCCCTCGGCAATCCTGGTTACAACTGCTGCCGGCTACTCTGCCATGCCAGACAGGCGTCGCGCGGCGGCCTTTTCTTCCCGCCGCGATGCGAGCCGGTCGGCCAGACGCGTCGGTTCGGGCAGGCGATAGCGCGTCAGGTAGCGCATGACCAGCTCCGGCGCCGTGGCGATGCTGACGCGATTGCCCGGCGAGATGATCAGCGGCCGCACCTTGTCTTTGCTGCGCAGTACGCAGCCGATCACTTCTCCGGACTTCTTGTCGCGCAACGCCACCTGCGCGCCGCGCGTCAGGTCGAGTTCGTCATGTTCTCCAGTCAGCAACTTCTTCGCCACACCGATGGTAGGCAGGCCGGTGACCACGCCCAGATGCGCAGCGATGCCAAGGCGCCGCGGGTGGGCGATGCCATGGCCGTCGGAGAAGATCAGATCGGGGACCGCTGGCAGCTCGGCGAGCGCCTGCAAGACCGCAGGCAGCTCGCGAAAAGACAGCAAGCCTGGGATGTACGGCATGTTCGTCGGGACACGCGCCAGGCTGCTACCGACCAGCTCGAGCGTGTCGGCATCCAGCAGCACCGCCGCCGCCCGGGTGATGCTGCCACCCTCTTCGAAGCCGACATCCACCCCGGCAATCAGGCGCAACGGTGGAAAATCGTCCTGCAGTCGCACCTGCGAGGCCAACGCCAGCTGCATCGCTCGAGCGGCTGTCGGGCTGCCGTCCCAATCGCCGAAAGGGGCCGCGGGATACGGGTTGTTTTCGCTCATGGTTCGCTCCTGTGCATCAGCGGTTCGACGCCGTGCCGGGACAACGGTTCACCCTTTCGGCAGCAGTTCAGACTGGACAGCGCACCAGAAAAATAGGACGCTCCAGCCGCCAGACGGCAGTTTCACCCTGTTACTCCACACAATAATTAGAATCGCATGCCCAATCACGCCTCGATCAGACACGTCAGCATACTGGCCACCGAAGGAGTGTTCGCCTCGACACTCATGCAGGCCAAGGATTTCTTCCACATGGCCAGCCTGCGCTACGGCAGGCAAATCGGCCTTGACCTGACCCCCGCTTTCGAAACCCGCCTGGTCAGCCCCGATGGTCAACCGGTGAATACTTTCAGCGGCACAGGCATAGCGGTGGATGGTCTGCTCGACGAAGCCGACATGGTCATCCTGCCGGCATTCTGGGGCGATTTCGATGCACTCTGCGCGCAGTATCCGGAAGTCGCGCCGTGGCTTCGCGAGCGGCACGCTGCCGGCAGCGTCATCTGCGGCGAAGCCACCGGCGTCTTCTGGATGGCTCAGGCGAGCCTGCTTGAGGGGCGGGAAGCGACTACCCACTGGCGCTTCGCCAATGATTTCGCAGCTCGCTTTCCTGGCGTGGCCTTCAGCGCCGACAAGCACCTCACCGACAGCGACAACCTCTACTGCGCCGGCGGTACGACCTCGGCATGCGACCTGTACATGTACCTGGTCGAGCGCTTTTGCGGCGCGCATGTGGCGCAGGGCATGGCCCGCGATGTGCTGTTCGAGCTGCAACGCAGCTACAGCCCGGGACGCTTGGGTTTCGGCGGGCAGAAGCTGCACCTCGATACGCGAATTCTGCAGATTCAGGAGTGGCTGGAAGCGAACTTCGCCGAAAAATTCCGCTTCGAGGATGTGGCGCGCCAGCACGGCATGAGCATCCGCAACTTCATGCGGCGCTTCCAGGCCGCCACCGGCGACAAGCCGTTGCACTATCTACAACGCCTGCGGATCGAGACGGCAAAGAGCCTGCTCGCCACCACCGGCAAGAGCATCAAGACGATCAGCTACGAAGTGGGCTACGACGACGCCAGCTTCTTTGCGCGTCTGTTCCGACAGCACACCGAACTGTCACCCAATCACTATCGGCAGAAGTACCGGCCGGAGTCGTAGGACAAACACGGAGAAGCCAAAGCTGCCGTGCGGAAGCAGGATGCCGACTGCTCGCATGCGCCAGCGTGGTCGAGACTTGAGCTACAAGGGCGTAGTGCAAGCAGACCCGCGGGAGCGTCCCTGGCCGCGAAGCTCTCGCGGCCAGGGCATCCTCAGGGCTTGTGCGGCCGAGCCAGGTACTCGTGGGACTGCATCTCCAGCAGGCGGCTCAGGGTGCGCTGGAATTCGAACTCCAGACGACCACCGGTATAGAGGTCCTTGAGTTCGACCTCGGCGGAGATGATGAGCTTGACGTTGCGGTCGTAGAACTCGTCCACCAGGTTGATGAAGCGGCGTGCCATGTCATCCTTGGCCACGTTCATCTGCTCGACGTTAGCCAGCAGGATGGCACCGAAGATCTTGCCCAGCTCGATATAGTCGTTCTGGCTGCGCGGACCGTCGCAGAGTTCGCGGAACTCGAACCAGGCGACATCGTTGCCGGTCTTCACCGCGCGGATCTCACGATTCTCGATCATCAGCGCGTCGTTGTTGACGACCCGGCAGTTCTCCGGCAGCAGGCTCTTGAAGCTGCGCTCCAGGCTCTGTTCGGCCTCGGCATCGAGCGGGAAGTGGAACAGTTCGGCCTGCTCCAGCGCACGCAGACGATAGTCGATGCCGCTGTCGACGTTGACGATCTCGGTATGCTTCTTCAGCAGCTCGATCGCGGGCAGGAAGCGCGCACGCTGCAGGCCGTCCTTGTACAGCCCGTCCGGGACGATGTTGGACGTCGCCACCAGGCTGACACCGTTCTTGAACAGCTCTTCGAGCAGCGTGGCGAGAATCATCGCGTCGGTGATATCGGAGACGAAGAACTCGTCGAAGCAGATCACCCGCGATTCGTCGGCGAAACGCTTGCCGATGATGGTCAGCGGGTTCTTCTCGCCCTTGAGTGTCTTCATTTCCTCGTGCACGCGCTTCATGAAGCGGTGAAAGTGCGTGCGCGTCTTCTGCTTGAAGGGCAACGCATCGAAGAAGGTATCGACCAGATAGGTTTTGCCGCGGCCAACGCCGCCCCAGAAGTAGATGCCCTTGATCGGCTCCTGCTGTTTCTTGCCGAACAGCTTGCCGAGCAAGCCGCTCTTGCTGCGATCGTCGGCCACCAGGTCGTCGTACAGACGCTGCAGGTGGCGCACCGCGTTTTCCTGGGCGGCATCGTGGAAGAAGTCAGGACGTTTCAGGTCGGCCTGATAGCGCTCAAGAGGAGTCATGGCGGAGTCTGGGTAGTGAAACGGGGCCGACACTTTAGCCGCGCCCTCGGTGGTTGGCAATTTACTCAGGTCGTTCAAGCGTCAGCCCTCCTGGGACACCCGTTCATGGAGACCGTCACGAGGCAGCGGAACGCAGCCAATCGGGGCGTTCCGCCGTGGCAGCGCAGCCTTACTCGACGAGCGTGGCCAGCGCCTCGCGCACCCGCAGCATGGCGGCATCGAGCGCCTCGGCGCTCTCGAAGTGCGGACTGTCGGCGATGCATTCGTCGTCCAGCCACAGGGTGAATTGATCGCCTTCGTCCTCGCGAAGTTCCAGCGCGTCCGGCCCGCCAGCGATCAACCGCTGCGTCAGGCTGCCGATGGCCTTCGGGTTGCTCAGCGGCCGGGACAGCAGCAGTTCCTCGCCGTCGGCGGCGAAGAAGCGGAAGCGGAACGCACCGTCGGCCTCGCGGAAGCTGGCGAAACGCGCCACCTTGCTGGACTTCTTCTTGGCTGGCGCCGCGCTTTTCACTTCGCTGCGGAAGTTGCGCAGACCAACCGCCTCGCGCAGCTCGCCGAGGAACGGCGTGGCGATCCGGCGCGCCTTGGCCGCACCTGCCTGCAGGATGTCCTCCAGCTCGGCGGGCTTGGTGATCAACTGGTGATACAGCTCGCGCGCCTCGCCCAGTTCGCTGTCGAGCAGTTCGAACAGGCGCTGCTTGGCATCGCCCCAAGCCAGCCCGCCCAGCAGCTCCTGGCGGAAATCAGCCTGCTGCTGCGCGGTGGCGAAGGCCTGGTACAGGGTGAACAGGTGGGAGTTGTCCGGGTCCTTCGGCTCGCCTGGCAGGCGCGAGTCGGTGACGATGCGCGCGACCGCCGCCTTGAGCTCCTTGGCGCTGCCGAACAGCGGAATGGTGTTGTCGTAGCTCTTGGACATCTTGCGCCCGTCGAGCCCCGGCAGCGTGGCCACGCCCTCTTCGATCACCGCTTCGGGCAGGGTAAAGAACTCGCGGCCGTTACCGAACAGATGATTGAAGCGCTGGGCAATGTCGCGGGCCATTTCCACATGCTGGATCTGGTCGCGGCCAACCGGCACCTTGTGCGCATTAAACATCAGGATGTCCGCCGCCATCAGCACCGGGTAGCTGTACAGACCCATGGTCACGCCGGCGTCCGGGTCTTCACCGCTCTCGACGTTCTTGTCCACCGAGGCCTTGTAGGCATGGGCGCGATTGAGCAGCCCCTTCGCGGTGACGCAGGTGAGCAGCCAGGTCAGCTCCGGAATCTCCGGCACATCGGACTGGCGATAGAAGGTCACGCGCTCGACGTCGAGCCCGCAGGCCAGCCAGGTCGCAGCGATTTCCAGACGCGAACGCTGGATGCGCAGCGGGTCGTCGCACTTGATCAGCGCGTGGTAGTCGGCCAGGAAATAAAAGGAATCGGCGGCTGCATCACGGCTGGCGAGGACCGCAGGGCGAATCGCACCGGCGTAGTTGCCCAGATGCGGTGTGCCGGTGGTCGTAATGCCGGTAAGGATTCGGGTAGTCATTCAGCAAATCTCGATCGTTGCGTACTGAAGAACGAAAGCAGCGGCTAGAGGCGCGGCGCGACCAGCTCTTTCAATTCCACCAGTTTGCCGTGAAAAAAGTGGCCGCATTCTGCCACTTTCAGTAGCTCGTGGGGGTGCTGCAGCGCGGCGGAAAAGGCATAAACCGACTCGGCATCAATCACCTCATCCTGCTCTGGCTGGATAATGGTGAGCTGGCAATCGCCCGCCAGCGACAGGCTGTTCAGCCGCGACACGGCCGGTGCCACTATCAGCAGACGCTGCACACTCTGCCCCTCGGCTTCCAGGCGCGCCGCCAGGCTGCCGGCGACGAAGCCACCAAAGGAGAACCCCAGCAGCGTCAACGGCAGCTCGGGTTGCTGCTGCCGCAGCCAGCGCAATGCGGCCTCGGCATCATCGACTTCCCCCTCGACCATATCGTGCGCGCCGGCACTGCCGCCCACGCCTCGGTAGTTGAAGCGCAGCGTGCAGTAACCCGCGTCGCGCGCGGTGCGCTGCAGCGTCGATACCACCTTGTTCAGCATGGTGCCGCCCTTGACCGGGTTGGGGTGGCAGATCAACGCCAGGCCGGTCGGCTGAGGCTGATCGAAATACAGCGCTTCCAGGGTGCCGCAGGGGCCGTCGAGAGAGAGAGGGGTTTCGCGTTTCAACAAAGCAGGAACTCCGTGACCTTGGGACGAGTCGACTCGTCTTGCTAACTAGCTGCCAACAACCGCCGCCTCGCGTTGCGGTATACAGAGCAGGTACGAGACGTTAACGTAAGCACAGCCGTTTATATAGAGGAAGGACTCGTGGAACAGACCCTCGCGACCTGGTTGCTCCCGATCGTCGGCCTGATCGCCGGCATCGCCATCGGTTATCTGGTGGCGCGCAGCAGCGCACCGAACCGTACACAGCGGCAGGTCGATGACCTGCAGGAACGCTTCGATACCTATCAGAGTGAGGTGGTCACCCACTTCAATACCACCGCCAGCCTGCTGCGCAAGCTGACCAATAACTACCAGGACATTCAGGATCATCTATCCGACGGCGCCAGTCGCCTAGCGCTCGACGAGCAGACCCGCCAGCGCCTGATGGCAGCCTTGCACAGCGAGGAAAATCACGGCACCCGCGAGCGCCTGTCGTCGCCGACGTTCACCGAGCCACCCAAGGATTACGCCCCGAAAGGCGACGACACTCCTGGCACGCTGCATGAGAACTTCGGCCTGAAGAGCCGCCACTGACCCCTCTGCCTGGCGCAGCTCCTGCGCCAGGCAGCGCAACTCCCCGCCTTACTGACGCAACCGCATCGATAGATCCACGGCGCGCACATGCTTGGTCAGCGCGCCAATGGAGATGTAGTCCACCCCGGTTTCCGCCACGCTGCGCAGCGTCTCATCACTGATGCCACCCGACGCCTCCAGCTTGGCCCGCCCCGCGGTCATGGCGACCGCGGTGCGCATGTCGTCCAAAGTCAGCTCATCCAGCATGACGATATCTGCTCCCGCGCGCAGCGCCTGCTCGAGCTCGTCCAGGCTTTCCACTTCGATCTCCACCGGCTTGCCCGGCGCGATTCGATGAGCAGCCGCAACCGCTTCGGCGATGCCACCGCACGCGGCGATGTGGTTTTCCTTGATAAGAAAAGCATCGTAAAGGCCGATCCGATGGTTATGGCAGCCACCGCAGGTAACCGCGTACTTCTGCGCCAGGCGCAGCCCCGGGATCGTCTTGCGCGTATCGAGCAAGCGCACACCGGTACCCGAAACCATGTCGGCGTAATGCCGGCAACGCGTCGCCACACCGGATAGCATCTGCAGGAAATTCAGCGCGCTGCGTTCTCCGGTGAGCAAAGCCCGTGCAGGTCCCTCGAGATGAAACAACACTCGATCGGCCTCAACCCGCTCGCCATCGGCGACCTGCCAATGGACCGCCACCCGCGAATCGACCTGACGGAATACCGCATCGACCCAAGCGGTGCCGCTCACCACTGCCGTCTCCCGAGTGATGACCGAGGCGTGGGCCAACCTCTCGGCCGGAATCAATTGCGCAGTGATATCGCCGCTACCGACATCTTCGGTCAGCGCTCGACGTACGTTAGCCTCGATTTCAGCAGTCAGATCGGCAAGGGTGAGATTCGGCATGGCGGGCTCCTCAGAATTGCGCGGATTATAAAGGTTGGACACGTCAGCGATAGCAACAACATGCCAACCGAAGCCGCGCCCTCAGACTGAGCTTTTTACCTCTCGGCGGAAAACCTGCGAGTATCTGTGAGCCAAGTCATGTCCAATGAAAAACCGGGCTTGGCACATGCAATCAATGCTTATAATGCCGTCTAAGAAATTGACGCCACCGAAATGGCGACACCTTACTGACGAAGCGCCGTTGTAAAATCAGACCGCTCGGCTATGCTGCGCCAAGAATCCGGTTCGACATGACAAAAACCGCACTAGATTGCGGTCTCGCCCGGTACCTTCCGCCTTGCCCTGCCGACTTGGTTACTTTATTAAGACGCTGCTGGAAATCTGGCGTTGTGTCCGCCCCAAATAGCAGGCGACAGCAGGAGAGTCTCGATGCGAACCGACGCGAAAGTGGTGCACCTGAACAAGGCCGCCCCTGAGCACAAGCCTTCCTCCCCGGCAGGCCGCTTGCCCGTGGCGCTGATTAGCGTGCGCGACAAGGCTGCTCAGCAACTTCGCCAGGCTCTGCAGTCGCTATTCGATAACGCTGACGACTCGCTTTTCGAAATCGCTGACCGAGCAACCAGCAACGCCGAACAAAACGCATTTTTCGAAGCGATGCGCGACTTGCGCATGAAACGCCGCAACATCGAGCGCGGCTTTCTGCAACAGCTGTTCGAAGCTTTCGCCAAGCTGAACCAGTACGAGATCGGCAAGCCGCCTGCCCTGGACAGCGTCTCTTTCGACAGCCTGTCGCTGGTACAGAACGACGAACTCGAAGAGTCGGTTGCCATCGACACCATGGTCGCCAAGGTCATGACTCGTGCCGCGCAGCCGCTGGCCCATCTGACCACGCGCATGAATGCCCTGATCAGCAAGAAGCTCGATGACAAGAGCAACCCGCTAGGCCCGCATGCACTCTGCGACCACTTCATCGAAGCGAGCAGCAGCCTGGGCGTGGAGATCAAGGTAAAGCTGATCATCTTCAAGCTCTTCGAAAAATACGTACTTGCCGATATCGACCAGCTGTACGCCGAAGCGAACCAGACACTGGTTGCGGCAGGCATTCTGCCGGAACTCCAGTCGGCGCCTCCGCGCCGCCAGCAACGCCCTGGAGCACCAACTGGCAGTCATTCAGCGAGCACGCCACCCGGTCTATCCGCACACGCTGATGAGGGGCTACAGGAAGCCGCATTCAGCGCCCTGCACAACCTGCTCTCCGAACTTCGCGGCACTAGCGTTCTCCCAGCCCGTAGCGTTCCGAGCGATGCCATCCCGATCTCCAGCGCAGACCTGCTTCGCCTGCTGTCACACATGCAAGCCAGGGCACCGCAGACCGTCGACGATTTCGATCTTCAGGAGCAACTCGCCAACCTGTTGAGCCGGGTCAGCGCAAAAACGGGGAAGTCGCGCGTCGTAGGCGAAATCGACGATGACGTGATCAACCTTGTCTCCATGCTGTTCGAGTTCATCCTCGACGATCGCACTCTGCCGGATTCGCTCAAGGCACTGATCGGCCGCCTGCAGATCCCGCTGCTCAAGGTCGCGGTACTGGACAAGACCTTCTTCAGCCGAGGCAGCCACCCAGCCAGGCGGTTGCTCAATGAGATCGCATCCGCGGCAATGGGCTGGGGCGACCAGGACGAGGCGCAGCGCGACAGTCTGTATCAGAAGATCGAGCAGATCGTGGCCCGCCTGCTCAACGACTTTGTCGATGATCCGGCTATCTTTTCCGAACTGCTGGCTGACTTCCTTGCCTTCAGCGGTGACGAGCGCCGCCGCAGCGAGCTGCTGGAACAACGCACCCGTGATGCCGAAGAGGGCCGCGCAAAGGCCGAAATCGCGCGCCAGGAAGTGGAGCGCGCGCTGAACCAGCGCCTGCTCGGCAGGACCCTTCCCGAGGTCGTTGTGCGCCTGCTGCAAGAAGCCTGGAGCAAGGTCCTGCTGCTGACCTGCCTGAAACATGGTACCCAGTCCGAGGAATGGCAGGCCGCTCTCGACACCATGGATGACCTGGTGTGGAGTGTTACACCGCACGAGGACGACGTATCGCGAGCACGCCTGCTTGAGCTGGTCCCGAGCCTGCTCAAATCACTGCGTGAAGGCCTGGTGAGTGCCGCCTTCGACCCCTTCTCCACCGGCGACTTCTTTACCCAGCTCGAAGCGCTTCATGTCCAGACGTTGCAGCGCTTTCAGCAACCACAGTCGCACCCAGGCGACACGCAACCAACCGACGCTTCAGCGACACCGGATACTGCACCGACCGCAGCCGAAGCTGCACCGGCAATGGTCGAAGTGGTCGACCAGATCGTTCTGCTTGCACCCGGCGAAAGCCGCGAGCAGGAGCCCGAGATCAGCCTGCCGGATAACGACGAAGCGTTGATTCAGGTCGATAACCTGCGCGTCGGCAGCTGGGTGGAATTCCAAGAGGACGAAGAACACAAGCTGCGCTGCAAGCTGGCCGCGGTGATCAAGCCCACCGGCAAATACATCTTCGTCAACCGCACCGGCATGAAGGTCCTGGAAAAGACTCGCATGGGCCTGGCGACCGAGTTCCAGCGTGGCGCCATTCGGCTGCTCAACGACACCCTGCTGTTCGACCGCGCCCTCGAGTCAGTGATTGGCAATCTTCGCAAGCTGAAGAACACCTGATCACAGCGATGAGCATGCTGTCCCAGCATGCTCATCGCTCATCACGCGGCAAATCGCCGCACTTCGCGCTTGGCTTTTGACCCCGCACAGCTAGAATGCCTGCATTCCACTCGAGGTGCCTATGCCCAGCCGCCTGAACCCCGAAGACCAGCAGCGCGTCGACGATTACCTCCGCGCTCCGCAGCACCAGGTCGAGCGCCAGCCGTTTCGCCCATGGATCCTGCTGCTCGTCGTGCTGGCCGTGGTGCTCGGCCTCGGGCTTCTGAGCCGCCTTTTGAGCCGCCTGGTGCTTTGAGCCTCGCTCGCCCCGTCGCGCCGCAGATTTCCTTGCAGCTATGAGTCAATCCCATGTCACATCGGATCGTAATCGTCGGCGGTGGCGCCGGCGGGCTGGAGCTCGCTACCCGTCTGGGTAGAACTCTCGGCAAGCGCGGTAGAGCGCGGATCACCCTGGTTGACGCCAACCTCACCCATATCTGGAAGCCGCTGCTGCACGAAGTCGCCGCTGGCTCGCTGAACTCGTCCGCCGACGAGCTGAACTATGTCGCCCAGGCGAAGTGGAACCATTTCGAATTCCAGATGGGCCGCATGGCCGGCCTGGATCGCGCCAACAAATGCATTCGCCTGGAAGCGACCCGCGACGAATTCGGCGTGGAACTGGTGCCCTCGCGCTCACTGAGCTATGACACGCTGATCATCGCGGTCGGCAGCACGACCAATGACTTTGGCACCCTTGGCGCTGCCGAGCACTGCATCTTCCTCGACACCCGTGAGCAGGCCGAGCGCTTTCACCGGCAGCTGCTAAGCCACTATATGAAGGCGCACGCCGGCGAGGGCGCCTCGAGCGACATCAGCATGGCCATCGTCGGTGCTGGCGCTACCGGCGTCGAACTGGCCGCCGAACTGCTGCATGCCGCCAAGGAGCTGGCCGCGTATGGCCTGGACGGCATCAAGCCCGAGGACGTGAAGATCACCCTCATCGAGGCGGGCCCAAAGGTACTGCCGGCGCTACCCGAGCGCATCAGCCAACCGGTGCACCAGACGCTGCTGAACCTGGGTGTCACGGTACTGACGGGCGCCGCGGTCAGCGAAGTGACTGCCGAAGGCCTGCAGACCAAACAGGGGCAATTCGTGCCAGCCAGCCTGAAGGTCTGGGCCGCTGGAATCAAGGCTCCAGCCTTCCTTCACGAACTCGACGGACTGGAAACCAACCGCATCAACCAACTGGTTGTCCACCCGACACTGCAGAGCACGCGCGACGACAACATCTTCGCCTTTGGCGACTGCGCCGCCTGCCCACAGCCGGACAGCGACCGCAATGTTCCACCTCGCGCCCAGGCAGCCCACCAACAGGCCTCGATGCTGGCCCGCTCGATCCGCAACCGACTCGAAGGCAAGCCGCTGCCAACCTATCGTTACAAGGATTACGGCTCGCTGATTTCGCTGTCGAGCTTTTCGGCGGTGGGCAATCTGATGGGCAACCTGACCGGCAACGTCATGCTCGAGGGCTGGCTGGCACGGATGTTTTATATCTCGCTGTACCGCATGCACCAGATCGCACTGTATGGCGTCCCGCGTACGCTGTTGATGATGCTCGGCGACAAGCTGAGCCGCACCACCGAGCCGCGCCTGAAGCTTCACTGATGCCAAACCGGCGCACCTTCGGGTGCGCCAGCAGGCGGCGATAAATCGCGGGCAAAAAAAAGCTGGATATCCGTGAGGACATCCAGCTCTTCATGCTTCCGCAGAAGCTTTTATGGTGGGTCGTGTAGGATTCGAACCTACGACCAATTGGTTAAAAGCCAACTGCTCTACCAACTGAGCTAACGACCCAAAAATGGTCGGGGTAGGGGGATTCGAACTCCCGACATCCTGCTCCCAAAGCAGGCGCGCTACCGGACTGCGCTATACCCCGATTGGAATTTGGCTCCGCGACCAGGACTCGAACCTGGGACCCAATGATTAACAGTCATTTGCTCTACCGACTGAGCTATCGCGGAACGACTTCAATTCCAGCTCTTTGGCGTTACGTTACCGCCTCAGAGGCGCGCCATTTTACGGTTCCCGGCTCGCCTGTCAACCCTAAAAATGCGATTCCTTACAACACTTTGCGTTCACCCCGCGGTTCGGCGAAAACACTGCGCTGCCAGGCATGACCTGTGGGGATGATTCCACCCCCCAGGGTCGCTACATTGCTCAGTCGAAAACGATCTGCTCGCCCTCGACCCGCGCCTTGACGCTGCTGCCCGGCGCAAACTGACCCGAGAGGATCTGCTGCGCCAGCGGGTTCTCGATCCAGCGCTGGATTGCGCGCTTGAGCGGCCGCGCCCCATAGACCGGGTCGTAGCCGACGGCGATCAGCTTGTCCATTGCCTCTTGACTGAGCTCCAGACTCAGCTCGCGCTCGGCCAGACGCTTGCGCAGGCGCCCAAGCTGAATATCGGCGATGCCGGCGATCTGCTCGCGGCCGAGCGGATCGAACACCACCACCTCGTCGATGCGGTTGATGAACTCCGGCCGGAAATGATGAGCCACCGCGTCCATCACCGCAGCCCGTTGCGCACCGGGGTCACCGACCAGCTCCTGGATCTGTGTCGACCCGAGGTTCGAGGTCATCACGATCACGGTGTTCTTGAAATCCACCGTCCGGCCGTGGCTATCGGTCAGACGGCCATCCTCGAGCACCTGCAGCAGCACGTTGAAGACGTCCGGATGGGCCTTCTCCACTTCGTCCATCAGCACCACCGAGTACGGCTTACGGCGTACCGCTTCGGTCAGGTAGCCACCCTCCTCGTAGCCGACGTAACCCGGCGGCGCACCGATCAGGCGGGCAACCGAATGCTTCTCCATGAACTCGGACATGTCGATGCGGATCATCGCCTCCTCGGTATCGAAGAGGAACTCGGCCAGTGCCTTGCACAGCTCGGTCTTGCCGACCCCGGTCGGGCCGAGGAAGAGGAACGAGCCACTCGGCCGGTTCGGATCAGCCAACCCGGCACGCGAGCGGCGCACAGCATTGGACACAGCGACGACCGCCTCATGCTGGCCGATAACGCGGGTGTGCAGCATGTCTTCCATGCGCAGCAGTTTGTCGCGCTCACCTTCGAGCATCTTCGACACCGGAATGCCGGTCCACTTCGAGACCACCTCGGCGATCTCCTCGTCGGTCACCTTGTTTCGCAGCAGCTGGTTCTCCTTCTTGCCGTGCTGGTCGACCATCTCCAGGCTGCGCTCGAGGTCAGGAATAATGCCGTACTGCAACTCGGCCATGCGCGCCAGATCACCCTTGCGCCTCGCCGCCTCGAGCTCGGCCTTGGCCTGCTCGATCTTCTGCTGGATCTGTGCCGAGCCCTGCACCTCGGCCTTCTCCGACTTCCAGATCTCTTCCAGATCGGCGTATTCGCGCTCCAGCTTGGCAATGTCGTCTTCCAGCTTGGCCAGGCGCTTCTTGGTGGCCTCGTCGTCTTCCTTCTTCAGCGCCTCGCGCTCGATCTTCAGCTGGATCAGGCGGCGATCCAGGCGATCGAGCTCTTCAGGCTTGGAGTCGATCTCCATGCGAATGCGGCTGGCGGCCTCGTCGATCAGGTCGATGGCCTTGTCCGGCAGCTGACGATCAGTGATGTAGCGATGGCTGAGCTTCGCCGCTGCGATGATCGCGCCATCGGTGATGGTCACCCCGTGGTGTACCTCGTAGCGCTCCTTGAGGCCACGGAGGATGGCGATGGTGTCCTCCTCGCTCGGTTCGTCGACCAGTACCTTCTGAAAGCGCCGCTCCAGCGCGGCGTCTTTTTCGATGTACTGGCGGTATTCGTCGAGCGTCGTAGCCCCGACGCAGTGCAGCTCGCCACGCGCCAGAGCGGGCTTGAGCATGTTGCCCGCATCCATGGCGCCCTCGGCCTTGCCGGCGCCGACCATGGTATGCAGCTCGTCGATGAACAGGATTACGCGGCCTTCCTGCTTGGACAGGTCGTTGAGCACGGCCTTGAGGCGTTCCTCGAACTCGCCACGGAACTTGGCACCGGCGATCAGCGAACCCATATCCAGCGCCAGCAGGCGCTTGTCCTTCAGCCCGTCCGGCACTTCACCGTTGACGATGCGCTGCGCCAGCCCCTCGACGATGGCGGTCTTGCCCACGCCGGGCTCGCCGATCAGCACCGGGTTGTTCTTGGTGCGCCGCTGCAGGACCTGGATGGTGCGGCGGATTTCGTCGTCGCGACCAATCACCGGATCGAGCTTGCCGTCTTCGGCGCGCTTGGTCATGTCGACGGTGTACTTGTCCAGCGCCTGCCGCGACTCCTCGGCATTGGGATCATTGACCGCATCGCCACCGCGCAGGTTGTTGATCGCATTTTCCAGCGCCTTCTTGCTGACACCCTGAGCCAGCAGCAACTTGCCCAGACGGGTATTGCTGTCCAGCGCGGCAAGCAGCACCAGCTCGCTGGAAATGTACTGGTCGCCCTTCTGCTGCGCGAGACGATCGGCCTGATTGAGCAGGCGGGCAAGATCCTGCGACAGGTTCATGTCGCCAGTGGGGTTCTGCAGCTTGGGCAGCTGGTCGAGCTCCTTGGTCAAAGCCTGACGCAAAGCTGCAATGTCAAAGCCAACCTGCATCAGCAACGGCTTGATCGACCCGCCCTGCTGCTCCAGCAATGCCTGCATCAGGTGCAGTGGTTCGATGGCGGGGTGATCCAGGCCGACAGCAATGGATTGGGCATCGGAGAGCGCAAGCTGCAGCTTGCTGGTCAATCGATCGATACGCATGGATATTCATCCTCAAGTAGAGCGGGCCGGCACCGTGAATCGCGCCACATAAACCCGCGAGATGCAGCATAGATGAGGATGATTGTTGAGGATTCAAGGCGGATGACATTGATGCATGTCATGCCCGGACCGCAGAGTCACTGCCGGTCGCCCGTGACGGGACGAATTATGGCGCCAGCCAGATCAGGCTGGCGAAGCGCCCGGTGCGCGCGGCACGACGGTAGGAGTAGAAACGCGCATCGCTGAAGCTGCACAGCCCGCCACCGTAGACTGCATGAACGCCGAAAGCCGCCAGACGGAGACGTGCAAGCTGGTAGAGGTCCGCCATGAAACGCCCGGCGTTGACGCTTGGCAAAAAGGCCGCGGCAGCGGCTGGATGCCGTGCCAGGAATGCCTCACGCACCTCGGGACCGATCTCGAATGCCGCTGGTCCGATCGCCGGCCCCAGCCAGACGAGCACCTGGTCGGCAGGAATCGCCAATGCCTCGAGCGTTGCTTCGAGAATGCCGCCTGCCAGCCCCCGCCAGCCCGCGTGTGCAGCCGCAACACGGGTTCCAGCACGATCACAGAACAACACCGGCAGGCAGTCGGCAGTCAGCACCGCGCAGGCCTGGCCCGGCGTCTCGCTCCAGCTGGCGTCGGCAGTCACGCAGGTCCCGGGAGCCGCGTGAACAGCCATGTTCGAATGCACCTGTGCCAACCAGATGGGTTCACAGCCGAGCGTGTCGCGCAGATGCTGCCGGTTCCAGGATACTGCCACCGGATCGTCGCCGACGTGATCGCCGAGGTTGAAGCTGTCGAACGGCGCAACGCTGACGCCGCCTCGACGCGTGGTCACACAGGCGCGGACATTGGCCGGAGCAGGCCACTCAGGCACGAGCCAGTCCTCGCCCCAGCCGCTCACCCGACGAAGGCCTCGCGGTCCTGTTGTAGCAGAGTGAGCAACCAGACGAAGTCGTCCGGCAGCGGCGACTCCCACTTCATCCTCTGCCCGGTCACGGGATGATCGAGCTCGAGGAAGCGCGCATGCAGCGCCTGCCGCGGGAACTCGCGAAGCGTCTGCACCAGGGTCGGATTCGCCGCTGGCGGAATGCGGAAACGCCCGGCATACAGCGGATCACCCACCAGCGGATAGCCAAGATGGGTCATGTGCACGCGGATCTGGTGAGTACGCCCGGTCTCCAGCTTGACCCGAACATGGGTATGCGAGCGGAAGCGTTCCAGCACGCGGTAATGACTGACCGCCGGCTTGCCGCCTTCGACCACCGCCATACGCTGGCGCTGCTGGCCGTGACGGCCGATCGGAGCATCGATGGTGCCACCGGTGATGATCACGCCGATGACGATCGCCTCGTAGATGCGACTGACGCTGCGCGCCTGCAACTGCTCGACCAGGCGCGTCTGCGCCTGCAGGGTCTTGGCGACCACCATCAAGCCGGTGGTGTCCTTGTCCAGGCGGTGGACGATGCCGGCACGCGGTACGTTGATCAGCCCAGGAACATGGTGCAGCAGCGCGTTGAGCAGCGTACCGTCGGCATGCCCGGCCGCAGGGTGCACAACAAGCCCGGCGGGCTTGTCGATCACCAGAATCTGATCATCCTCATAGACGATCTCGAGCGGAATATCCTGCGCCACCCACTCGCCTTGTGCCTGCTGCTCGGCATTCAATTCGAGCACGGCCCCCGCATGCACGGTGTCACGGGGACGCAGCACGGCGCCATCTACGGTCAGCAGACCATCCTTGATCCAGGCGGCAAGACGCGAGCGCGAGTGTTCGGAAAAGAGCTGCGCCGCGACCTGATCGAGACGTTGCCCGCCAAGGTCAAACGGCACCTCGGCATGGAGTTGGATGGCCTGTTTGGAAGTCGTGGACATACGGCGAGATAGGTTCGTCTGAGAGAGGCAGGTGACATCCGCTGGTAACGGACGGACCCGGGGACCGCAGATGGCGGAGCGGCCTTTGGTTTCGGCTACACGCTTGTGTTTAAATACGGCGTCTTTGTCCCGGCGCACCGGGGCGCTCATCATAACAGGACGGCTCCGCGCGAGACAGCCAGCCGTCACAGGGACGCAAGCCGCCATGCAAGTGAAACACCTGCTGCTGATCGCCATTCTCGCCCTCACCGCCGCCTGTTCATCCAATGAAACCGTCGACGAGAATCTGGGTGAAGTCGAGCTGTACCAGCAAGCACAGGCCGACCTGGACAACAAGAGCTACACCAGCGCCATCAGCAAACTCAAGGCACTGGAGTCACGCTATCCCTTCGGTCGCTTCGCCGAGCAGGCGCAACTCGAGCTGATCTACGCCTATTACCGTAACGTCGAGCCAGAAGCCGCACGCTCGGCGGCAGAGCGTTTCATTCGCCTGCATCCGCAGCACCCCAACGTCGACTACGCCTACTACCTGAAGGGCCTGGCCTCGTTCGATCAGGATCGCGGTCTGCTCGCCCGCTTCCTGCCGCTGGACATGACCAAGCGCGACCCGGGTGCGGCGCGCGACTCGTTCAACGAGTTTGCCCAGCTCACCAGCCGCTATCCCAACAGCCGTTACTCACCGGACGCCAAGGCGCGCATGATCTACCTGCGCAACCTGCTGGCGGCCAACGAGATTCATGTCGCCCACTACTACCTCAAGCGCCAGGCCTATGTCGCCGCGGCCAACCGCGGCCGCTATGTGGTTGAGAACTTCCAGAGCACGCCCGCCGTGGCCGACGGCCTGGCCGTGATGACCGAAGCCTATCAGCGCCTTGGCCTCGATGACCTGGCCGATACCAGCCTGAAGACCCTGCAGCTCAACTATCCCGACCATGCCACGCTGGAAGGTGGCAAGTTCACCCCTGTCGAGACAGAAGACGACAACCGCAGCTGGCTGAGCAAGGCCACTCTTGGCCTCATCGAAGGCGAAACGCCGCGTCCGGACGCGTCGCGCGCCAACCGCGACGTACTGCGCCAGTACGAAAATGCCTCTCGCGACCTGCCTGAAGAGCTACGCCCGGTGCTCAAGGACGTAGAGCAGCAGGAGCAGAAACGCTCCTGGTGGAGCCGCCTGACCTTCGGCCTGTTCGACTGAGAACGCTAACCTGGCGCCGGAGCGACATGTACACCGCGCGGCGCCTGCGCTACCAAGGGCCAGGGTCGGCCCTGGCTGGGCCGATCGCCACGCTTAACAGGAAGGAATCGATATGGGGCTGTTTCGACTGCTGTTCTGGATCGCGCTGATCGCCGCGGCGTTCTGGCTCTGGCGCCGCCTTGTGCAAAAGAAGGCAGCGGCAAAGCCGCACCAGACCACCCTGCCGATGGTCCGCTGCGCCCAGTGCGGCGTACACGTACCTCAGGACCAGGCGCTACAGTCGCAGGACCGCTGGTATTGCAGCCGCGCTCACCTGGAGCAGGACAGCAACACTGGTGGGCGCTGAAAACCTCACCTTCTTCGGCGACCAGGGACGGCGAATCCTTCGCCTGTATCACCTCTATCGCCTGACCATCGGCCTCGCGCTGGTCCTGCTGATCAGCGCCGACCTGCACAACGACCTGCTGCAGATGAGCAATCCGCAGCTGTTCCAGTATGGCGCATGGCTCTACCTGATCCTCAACATGCTGGTCGCCGTGTTGGTGCAAAGCCCCGAGCGCGATCTGTCCGTGCTTGGCCTGGCGTTGATGGACGTGATCCTGCTGTCGGGACTGTTCTATTTCGGAGGCGGCACGCCGAGTGGCATCGGCAACCTGCTGATCGTCGCCGTCGCCATCGCCAACATCCTGCTGCGTGGCAGGGTCGGCTTCTTCATCGCCGCGGTGGCGGCGACCGGACTGATCTATCTGACCTTCTACCTCAGCGTGAGCCGCCCGGAAGCGAGCAGCCAGTACGTGCAGGCCGGCGCGCTCGGCACGCTGTGCTTTGCCGCGGCGTTGCTTGTGCAAGGGCTGACGAGGCGCCTGCAGGTCAGCGAGACGCTGGCACGCCAACGTGCCGAAGAGGTCGCCAATCTCGAGGCCCTCAACGCACTGATTCTCCAGCGCATGCGCACCGGCATCATGGTCCTGGACCCCCAGGAGCGCGTCCTGCTCGCCAACCAGGGCGCGTTACAGCTGCTCGGCCAGGACTCGCTGGCTGGCGAACGCCTGGCGCCGCGCTGCCCCGACCTGCTCAAGGCACTGCAACAGTGGCGTGACAACCCGACCCTGCGCCCACGGAATTTCAAGGCCATCGCTGGCGGCCCGACGCTCCAGCCGAGTTTTGCCGCCCTTCAGCACGGCAACAAGCTGGACACGCTGGTGTTTCTCGAAGACACCTCGCAGATTGCGCAGAAGGCACAACAGCTCAAGCTCGCCTCGCTCGGCCGCCTCACTGCCAGCATTGCCCATGAAATCCGCAACCCACTGGGTGCCATCAGCCATGCCGCACAGCTGCTCCACGAATCCGAAGAGCTGGACGGGCCCGACCGGCGCCTGGCGCAGATCATCCAGGATCACTCGCGGCGCATGAATCTGGTGATCGAAAACGTCCTGCAACTCTCCCGGCGGCGCCAGGCTGAGCCGCAGCTGCTCGACCTCAAGTACTGGCTGCACCGTTTCGTGAGCGAGTATCGCCAGGGACTCAATGCGCAGCAGACGGTGCATCTGGAAACCATCGGCAGTTCGCTGCAGACGCGCATGGACCCCAACCAGCTGACCCAGGTCCTCACCAACCTGGTACAGAACGGCCTGCGCTACAGTGGCCAGCAACATGGGCGCGCGCAGGTCTGGCTGCGCCTGTACCGCGAAGAAGCCAGCGATCTACCCGTCGTCGAAGTGCTCGATGACGGGCCGGGCATCGCCACCGAGCAGCTGCATAACGTTTTCGAGCCCTTTTTCACTACCGAAAGCAAGGGCACCGGATTGGGACTCTACCTCTCGCGCGAGCTGTGCGAGAGCAACCAGGCGCGCCTGGATTATCGCGAACGGCCCGAGGGGGGCAGCTGCTTCCGCATCGTCTTTGCCCACCCGCGCAAGCTGAGCTGAACCGCGCGGACCGGTTGCTGGCAACACATCACACATCGACCAAAGCGGCAGCCACGGCGGCCTCCGGGGAGTTAACATGCTCGCCTGCCGCATTCGCGGCGACACCCGCTTCACGAATTTCAAGAGCAGGACCATGACCGCGCGCCAAAAAGCACTGATCATCGACGACGAGCCGGATATTCGCGAGCTGTTGGAAATCACCCTCGGCCGCATGAAGCTCGACACCCGCAGCGCGCGCAATCTCAAGGAAGCGCGCGAACTGCTGGCCCGCGAGCATTACGACCTGTGCCTGACCGACATGCGCCTGCCTGACGGTAGCGGCCTGGAACTGGTGCAATACATCCAGCAGCAGCACCCGCAACTGCCGGTGGCGATGATCACCGCCTACGGCAGCCTGGACACCGCGATCGGCGCACTCAAGGCCGGTGCGTTCGACTTTCTCACCAAACCGGTGGACCTCAATCGCTTGCGCGAACTGGTCAGCACTGCCCTGCGCCTGCGTGCGCCGGCCACGGAGGCGCCGGTAGACAGCCGGCTGCTGGGCGGCTCACCGCCGATGAAGGTCTTGCGCAAGCAGATCGGCAAGCTCGCGCGCAGTCAGGCGCCGGTGTATATCAGCGGCGAATCCGGCAGCGGCAAGGAGCTGGTGGCCCGCCTGATCCACGAACAAGGGCCACGCGCCGAAAAAACCTTCGTGCCGGTCAACTGCGGGGCGATTCCTTCCGAGCTGATGGAAAGCGAGTTCTTCGGCCACAAGAAGGGCAGTTTCAGTGGCGCCATCGAGGACAAGCCGGGCCTGTTCCAGGCCGCCAGTGGCGGCACCCTCTTTCTCGATGAGGTGGCGGATCTGCCACTGCCGATGTAGGTCAAGCTGCTGCGCGCCATTCAGGAGAAAGCCGTTCGTGCGGTCGGTGGCGCGCAAGAAGTCATGGTCGATGTGCGCATCCTCTGTGCGACTCACAAGGACCTGGCCGCCGAGGTCGCGGCGGGCCGCTTCCGCCAGGATCTGTACTACCGCCTGAACGTGATCGAGCTGCGCGTACCGCCGCTACGCGAGCGCCGCGAGGACATCCGCCTGCTTGCCGATGCCATGCTCCGGCGCCTGGCCCAGGAATGCGGCGACAGCATCGCCCATCTTCATCCTGAGGCCCTGGCCAAGCTGGAAAGCTACCGTTTCCCAGGCAACGTGCGCGAACTGGAGAACATGCTCGAGCGCGCCTATACGCTCTGCGATGGGGAGGAGATCAAGGCCGGGGACTTGCGCCTCGCCGACAGCCCCGGCTCGTCGGAGAACGGCGAGGCCAGCCTGGCGCAAATCGACAATCTGGAAGATCACCTGGAAGAGATCGAGCGCAAGCTGATCATGCAGGCTCTCGAAGAAACGCGCTGGAACCGCACAGCGGCAGCCCAGCGACTCGGCCTGACCTTCCGCTCGATGCGTTATCGCTTGAAAAAACTCGGCCTGGATTGAGTAGCGACGGGCCAGGGCCCGCCGCCAGTCCAGACGCCAGCTAGCCCTGCGACAGCAGGTTGCGCAAATCGATGATCGCCGCGTTGGCGCGGGAAATGTAGTTGGCCATCACCAGCGAGTGATTGGCCAGCACGCCATAGCCGCTGCCATTGAGTACCATCGGACTCCACAGCGGCTCCTGCGCCGCCTCAAGCTCACGGATGATCTGGCGCACGCTGATCGTCGCATTCTTCTTCGCCAGCACGTCGGCGAAATCCACCTCGATAGCCCGCAGCAGGTGTGACAGCGCCCAGGCCTGGCCACGCGCTTCGAAGAAGACATTGTCGATCTGCAGCCAGGGCGTCTCCACGACCTGCTCCTTGACCTGCGGAACGATACCCGCCCGCTCCTGCTCGGGTGCGATATCGGTATCCAGCCGCACGCGGCCGACGCTGGCCGAAAGCCGCTGCGAAAGCGAGCCGAGCCGGGTGGCCGCATCGCCAAGCCAGTTGTTCAGGTTGTCGGCGCGGGTATAGAACAGTGCCTTGGGCTCAGGATCGCTGAGGCGAGCCAAATAGCGATCCAGGCCGCGGATTGCATTACGGTATTCGGACTCGGACGCTGGCAGCGCCCAGCTGCGGTTATCGAAATTGAACAACGGTTCGGCCTTGGCCAGGTCCGGGTCTTCTGTGGACTGCGACTGCGAGCGCGCAAAGTCCTTGCGCAGTGCCCGCGAAAGGTCTCGAACCTGCACCAGCACGCCATATTCCCAGCTCGGCATGTTGTCCAGCCAGAGGCCCGGAGGCGCAATGTCGTTGCTCAGGTAGCCGCCTGGTTTGTCCAGCAGGGTGCTGGCAACGCGTTTGAGGGTTTCCACCGTCGTGTAACCGCTGACCAACTGGCGCTGCGATGCCTCAGCCGCCTGGCGTGTGTGCTGCTGCACCGGGAACATATCCGGCTCCCGGCTCCAGTACCATCCGAGTATCAGCGTGACCAACAGGTAGACACCCAGAAGGCCGGCAAGAATCAGCAGAAGCGGGCTGCCCGACCGATGGCCGGCCGTCCCGGCAGAGCCATTCGAGCGGCCTAGGCGGGCGAAGCGGTTCTTCCAGTCCAACATGGGCAATATGTCCTTCTCGCGAGTTCAGGAGTTCGACCGCATGGCGTCGGCGACGTTGCGATGAGATGCCCTCACTATAACGCACAGCCCCGACCAGCTCAGTGCCAAATTGAGAACCACTACCGCACCGGCGCGCTTTCAAAGCGCCCCAGCGGTGATAGCATGCCGCCATTATAAAGCACCAGGGCAGCGCACCTGGCGCACCAGGAAAACCGAGATGTCGGATCAGGAAGAACTCAAGCAGCATTTCGCGCAACGCGTCATCCACCAGGCACGGGAAGTGCTGGAGGTGTGGCAGCAGCTGCAACGCAGCGAATGGAGCGGGGATTACCACGCCGCTCTCAGCGAAGCGACCACCCGCCTTCGCCGCTTCGCCGACCGTTTCGAGCAGACCGAGCACAGCGAACTGGCGCTGAATATCGAGGATTGCCTGGGCGACATTCGTGACAACCGCGGCCGTCTTTCCAGCAGCACCATCTCAACCCTCAGCCAGTTGATCTATCGCCTCGCGCGCACTGGCCTGCGCCACAGCGATCCGCACAATCAGTCGTTTCTTCCGCCGCTGAGCAAGCCGGTATATATCGCCCTGCAGGATCCGCAGCGCGCCGAACACCTGGTACGCCAACTGGACTTCTTCAGCATGTCCGCGCAGGCATTTAACGACGTCGCTGCCTTTCGAACCGCCATGCATCGACGCCATCCTGCCGCCATTGTCATGGATGTGGATTTCAACGGCACCGGCGAGGGGCTACGCCTGGCCGAACAGGTGCAGCAGGGACTGGAATCCAAGCTGCCGATGCTGTTTTCAGCCATACCGAAACCGATACCCCAACGCGCCTGGCTGCCGTGCGCGCGGGCGGTCTGGAGTTCTTCACTGGCACCCTGGACGCCAGCAGCCTGCTGGAGAAGATCGAAATCTTCACCCGTACCGCGCACTACGAACCGATCCGCGTGCTGATCATCGACGACTCCCGCGCCCAGGCCACCCATACCGAGCGAGTCCTGAACAACGCCGGCATCGTCACTCAGACGCTGATCGAGCCGATCCAGGCCATCGGCGTGCTGGCCGAATTCCAACCGGACCTGATCATCCTCGACATGTACATGCCCGAGTGTCTGGGCACTGAACTGGCGAAGGTGATCCGCCAGCATGAGCGCTACGTCAGCGTGCCGATCATCTATCTTTCCGCCGAAGACGACTTGGACAAGCAGCTGGACGCCATGGGTGAAGGCGGCGATGACTTCCTCACCAAACCGATCAAACCCAGCCACCTGATCGCGACCGTGCGCACCCGTGCGACCCGAGCCAGAAGCCTGAAAGCACGTATCGTGCGCGACAGCCTCACCGGGCTCTACAACCACACCCACAGCCTGCAGCTGCTCGAGGACGCACGCTTCCGTGCGCTACGCGACAACCGTCCGCTGAGCTTCGCCATGCTCGACATCGATCACTTCAAGCAGGTCAACGACACCTTCGGCCATCCCATGGGCGACCGGGTCATCAAGAGCCTCGCGCTGTTCCTGAAACAACGGCTGCGCAAGACCGACCACATCGGTCGCTATGGCGGTGAAGAGTTCGCCGTGGTACTGCCCGACACCCCGGCAGAAGCGGCCTGCAAGGTACTGAACGAGATCCGCCAGCGCTTCGCCGAGATTCGCTTCCCGGCCCAGCCGCAGGATCTCAGCTGCACCTTCAGCTGCGGCATTACCGAGCTGACTGGTAATGCGGAGGTCAAGGTACTCACCCAGCAGGCCGACGAGGCGCTGTATCGCGCCAAGCACGGTGGCCGCAACCGCGTCGAGCGTTACTGATCCGCGGTCTTGTCTCCCCGGACGAGCCAACTTCAACCCGGCTGCTGACAGCGCCATCTCGACAGCCTCGCCGGCTGTAACGCGAATGACATCAAACTGCCATACCTTGCAGGGCTTCTGATCTGTCCTGCGAGGCAAGGATGCGCCTGAAGTCGCTCACCACTCTCAATACCCTGCTGCTCGTCGCGGTCTGCCTGGCACTCGGGGTCACGCTCTGGTGGTCTGAACGTGCCATGGAGCGCCCCTACCTGCTCATGGCGCGTTACCTGAGCCTGTCTCAGCAGTTTCAACACCACGCCGCAGAAAACATTCAAAGCTATCTCGCCAGCGGCGACGCGTTGCGCTACAGCCAGGCGCAGCAGGCACTCGCCGAGCTGCAGGAGGGCTCCGCCGAGCTGCCGAGTGTGCTGGCGGAAAACCTGGGTCCGAGCCTGGAAGAGCTGATCCGCTTCACCGCCGTTGATCTGCTCGCCGCTGGCAAGCTGGCCGGTGATCCGCAGGGCCTGCTGCTGCAGGCCGAACGTGAAATATCCGCAGCGCTGGCGCAACTTGACGACTATCGAGCCCAGTCCGACCACCCGGCTGCGCAGCACTACCAGCAGCCGCTGTTCACCACTGGGCAGCAACTGCTGCGACTCAGCCATGCACGGGGGAAGCTGGTGGCATCCGGCCGGGACGAACTCGCCGGCGAAGTCGAGCAAACCTTGCGCCAGCTCGAACACAGCGCAGCGAAGATCGATGCGTTGCCACTGCTGGGCGTGTTGACTGCAGACCCGTCGGCAGCCAACAGTTTCGCCGCGCTACTCGATCTCAACGATAGGGCCGAACAGACCCGTGAAGACCGTGGCATTGCGTTGAAACGCGAGCTGGCCGGCCTGATCAAGCGCTACCCGGCCGAACTGCAGCGCACCCGCCAGCTGATCCGCCAGCGCAGCGAGCTGCTGCAAAGCAGCGCCAGCAAGATCAATGCAGTGCAGCAGGCGCTGGCCGAACTGGAGCCGGCGGTACGCGGCGAACATGGCCGTATCCAGGCCGAGGTGCGCCTGCTGCAGGGCGGCATCATCCTGCTGATTCTGCTGATCGCCCTGGCGATCGACCGCCTGCAGCGCCAGCTGACTCGCACCCTCGGTCAGTTGGTGCCGACACTCTCGGCATGGGCCGAGGGCGACTTCGCCGGCGATGCGCGGATCGAGTCGAAGATCCGCGAGATCGCCGATATCGAAAGCTCGCTCAATCGCCTGCGCAGCTATCTGCTGGACCTAGTCGGCACCTTGCGTCAGCAGGCGACCCAGGTTGCCGCCAGCAGCCGCAGCCTCGACGAAATGAGCAGCGACCTGCACGAAGGCGCCCAGCGCCAGACTGGCGATACCGCGCAGATCCGCGACTCGCTAGGCGAACTGGAGGCCACCATCCAGCAGGTCGCCGATGGAGCCGGAGAAGCCGCCGAGGCGAGTCGTGCCGCGGCGCGCGCGGTGCACCAGGGCCAGCAGGTGATCGGCCAGAGCCTGACCGGCCTGCATGGGCTGGTCAGCGAAGTGCAGGACAACGCGGCTGCGATCGAACGACTAGCCGACGAGACCTCCACCATCGGCAACGTGCTGACGGTGATCCGCTCCATCGCCGAGCAAACCAATCTGCTCGCGCTCAATGCCGCCATCGAGGCGGCCCGCGCCGGCGGGCATGGACGCGGGTTCGCCGTGGTGGCCGACGAAGTGCGCTCACTGGCGCAGCGCACCAGCGGTGCTACCGAGGAGATCCAGCAGCTGATCGGTCGTCTGCAGCAGGCGGCACGGCAGTCGGTCGAGGCGATGCGCAGCCAGGTCGAGCATGCGCAAAGCACGGCGAACCTCGCACAAAGTGCCGATCAGGCGCTGGACGAGATCGTCTCGACCATCGCCACCATCAGCCGCATGGCCGAGCAGATCGCCCAGGCGACCGCCCAGCAGGGTGAAGCGGTGGGCGAGATTCGCGGGCACAGCGAACGCATCCATCAGTTGGGCGACGCCAACCTGAGCCATATCAGCCGTGGACGAGAGCAGAGTGCGCAGATGCTGCAGCTGGGCAGCGAGCTGGATCGCGCAACCCAGGCATTCAGGTTCTGAAAAAAAACGGAGCCTGACGCTCCGTTTTCTTATGCCGAGGAACCGCTACCGCTAGCGGGGTGCGACCGGACGCTGCGGCTTGCCACCCTTGCCCGCCGGCTTGCCACTCTTTTCCGCCTTGCGCCGGGCCTCGGCCGCGGCCTTCGCCTGCTCACGCTTGTCCCAGGCATTACCGTCATGGCTGCGTGGCGGCAGGCCGTTGTGCTGGGTGAGGATCTTGCCGCCCAGACCGGCCTTCTTGCTGCCGACCGGTGTCGAGTTCTTGCGCCGCGCGCTCTGATAACCCTCGGTGGCGGGCTGATGCGCAGGAATCAGCTGGTGCTTGCCATTACCGATCAGGTCGGCGCGCCCCATGCGGATCAGTGCCTCACGCAGCAGCGGCCAACCCTTGGGGTCGTGATAGCGCAGGAAGGCCTTGTGCAGGCGCCGCTGCTCCTCGCTCTTGACCACGGTGACGCCTTCGCTCTTGTAGGTCACCTTACGCAGCGGGTTCTTGCCGGTGTGGTACATGGCGGTGGCCGAGGCCATCGGCGACGGATAGAACGCCTGCACCTGGTCGGCGCGGAAGCCGTTGGCCTTCAGCCACAGCGCGAGGTTCATCATGTCCTCGTCGGTGGTGCCGGGGTGCGCGGCGATGAAGTACGGGATCAGGTATTGCTCCTTGCCCGCCTCTTTCGAGTACTTCTCGAACATCCGCTTGAAGCGATCATAGCTGCCGATGCCCGGCTTCATCATCTTGTCCAGCGGACCACGCTCGGTGTGCTCCGGGGCGATCTTCAGGTAGCCGCCGACGTGATGGGTGACCAGCTCCTTGACGTACTCCGGCGACTCCACGGCGAGGTCGTAGCGCAGGCCGGAGGCAATCAGGATTTTCTTCACGCCCGGCAGTGCGCGTGCCTTGCGGTACAGCTCGATGAGCGAACTGTGGTCGGTATTGAGGTTTTCGCAGATGCCGGGGAATACGCAGGACGGCTTGCGGCAGTGCTTCTCGATTTCGTGGCTCTTGCAGGCCAGGCGATACATGTTGGCAGTCGGCCCGCCGAGATCGGAGACCACGCCGGTAAAGCCCGGCACGTTCTTCATCTCCTCGATCTCGTGCAGGATCGACTCGTGAGAACGGCTCTGAATGATGCGGCCCTCATGCTCGGTGATCGAGCAGAAGGTACAGCCGCCAAAGCAACCGCGCATGATGTTCACCGAGAAGCGGATCATCTCGTAGGCCGGGATCTTCGCGCCGTTGTAGGCCGGATGCGGCACGCGCGCATAGGGCGCGGCGAACACGTAATCCATTTCCTCGGTGGTCAACGGAATCGGTGGCGGGTTGAGCCACAACTCGCGGTCGTCGTGGCGCTGCACCAGCGCACGGGCGTTGCCGGGGTTGGTTTCCAGGTGCAGCACGCGGTTGGCGTGGGCATACAGCGCCGGGTCGTTGCGCACCTTCTCGAAGGATGGCAGGCGGATCACCGTGCGATCACGCTCGAGTTTCGGGTGCGGCAGCAGTTCGACCGGCCTGGCCGCGTTCGGGTCGTCCTGCGGGCCCTTGTCCTTCTCGATGGCGCAGGCGGACAGGTCCTGCGTGTTGACGTAGGGATTGATGATCTTGTCGATCTTGCCCGGACGGTCAATGCGCGTGGAGTCGATCTCGAACCAGCCCTCGGGCGTGTCCTTGCGGATGAACGCGGTGCCGCGCACGTCGGTGATCGCTTCGATCGGTTCGCCGCGGGCCAGGCGCTGCGCCACCTCGACGATAGCGCGCTCGGCGTTGCCATAGAGCAGGATGTCGGCAGTGGCATCCATCAGGATCGAGCGGCGCACCTTGTCCGACCAGTAGTCGTAATGGGCAATGCGGCGCAGCGAGGCCTCGATGCCGCCAAGCACCACCGGAACGTGCTTGTAGGCCTCCTTGCAGCGCTGGCTATAGACCAGGCTGGCGCGATCGGGCCGTTTGCCTGCCAGGCCACCCGCCGTGTAGGCGTCGTCGGAGCGCACCTTGCGGTCGGCCGTGTAGCGATTGATCATCGAGTCCATGTTGCCGGCGGCGACACCGAAGAACAGATTCGGCTCGCCGAGCTTCATGAAGTCGTCTTTGCTGTGCCAGTCCGGCTGGCTGATGATGCCGACGCGAAACCCCTGCGCTTCGAGCAGTCGGCCGATGATCGCCATGCCGAAGGACGGGTGATCGACGTAGGCATCACCGGTGACGATGATGATGTCGCAGGAATCCCAGCCGAGCTGATCCATCTCCTCCCTGCTCATCGGCAGGAACGGCGCCGGACCGAAACACTCGGCCCAGTACTTGGGATAGTCGAACAATGGCTTGACGGCGTGCATGGCGGGAAACCGGGGCAACGAAAACGGGCGCGGAATATAGCACAAAAAATAACCAAGTCCGACCAGCGCGCAGGGTCTTTATCGACCTTGGCGACAGGCGCGCGCCGCGCTTTCCCATCCCGCTATACTCGCGCCACCCGACCCATGCATCGAGCCCGGGAGATCCTGGTGCACGCCGTCCTTCTCGTACTGTTGCTGTGCCTAGGCACACTTCTGCCGGCCCATGCCGATACCGCCCTGATCGGCGCGCATGACAGCGGCCGCAATCTGAATGCACACGTCGAACTGCTGATGGATCCCGGCGCCGAGTTGGAGGTGGAGGACCTGCAGCGGCCCGAGGTGCAGGCGCGCTTTCAGCCAGCGCAGGGCAAGGCCAGCGTCGGCCAGAGCCCGCACCCCTGGTGGGTCAAGGTCACGCTGCAACGGGCCAGTGAGGCGCCAGCGCAATGGTGGCTGGAAGTCGGCTCGGTAACACTGAAGGATCTGCGCCTTTATCTGCCGGACGGTGATGGTGGCTGGCACGGGCGCCAGTCCGGCGAGCTGGTCGGCTTCCACGAAGGACGCGACCACGCCTACCGGCGCATGCTGTTCCGCCTTCCCGAGCTCAGCGACCAGGGCCCGCTGACCTTTTATCTGCGCAGCTACGATCCGGCCGGCAACTCCTTTCCGCTCAAGGTCTGGCAGCTCGACGCCCTGCAGGAGCAGGCCGTGGGCGAGAATCTGTTTCTTGGCCTGATCTACGGCCTGATTCTGGCCATGCTGCTGTACAACCTGTTCATCTTCCTCAGCCTGCGCGATACCGCCTATTTCTGGTACGTGATGACCACCAGCGGCGCGCTGCTGATGATTCTGGGCATGACCGGACACGGCTTTCAGTACCTCTGGCCGAACGGGCCGGTGCCGTTCTGGCTGGATCGCATCAGCATCCCGGCACTGTGGGGCTTCAGCGCCTGCCGCTTCACCCAGACCCTGCTGCAGACCCGCCGTTTCGTGCCCTGGGCCCATCGCCTGCTGACCTTCGCCTTGTGCCTCTATGTCACGGCCGTGCTGCTCAATATATTCGGGCTGCGCGCATTCGGCGCCTGGGTCTTCGTCGCGCTGGCCCTGACCGCGATCCCAGCCTCACTCTGGGCCTCGTTCCGCCGATGGCGCCAGGGTTACTTTCCCGCCCTGCTCTACCTCTGCGGCTTCGGCGTGATCCTGGCCAGCGTCAACCTGCTGTTGCTGCGCGCCACCGGTGTGATCCAGCCGGCGGCCTGGAGCGGCTACGTCTTTCCGCTGGCGGTGGCAGCCGAATCCATCCTGTTCTCCTTCGCCCTGGCCTCGCGCATCCAGATACTCAAGCAGGAACGGGCGGCGGCGCTGGAGCATGCCGACCGGGAAAAGACCGAACGACTGAAACACATGCAGGCCAGCGCCGAGCACCTCAGCCTGGCGGTCGAGGCGCGCACCGCCGAGCTGGCGCAGGCCAACCGGGACCTCAGCGAACGGGAAATCGAACTCAAACAGGCTGCGTTCCACGATCCGCTGACCGAGCTGCCCAACCGTCGCTACCTCATTGAGCGCATCGAAGCGGCCATGGCCGAGGCCGCAAGGCGGGACGAGTCGATCGCGCTGCTACTGATCGATCTGGATCACTTCAAGCCGATCAACGACGGCCACGGCCATGACGCCGGTGATCTCCTGTTGCGCACGCTGGGCCAGCGGCTGCGTGGCCTGGTACGCAGCAGCGACATGGCGGCCCGGTTGGGCGGGGATGAGTTCGCGATACTGCTGACCGGGGCAAACGTCGAGCAGGACGCCAGTCAGGTAGCCGAACGGCTTTTGTACGAGCTTTCGCTACCTGTGCCTTACCGTGGCAACAGCCTGGCAGTGACCGTGAGCGTCGGTGCTGCATTCTTTCCGCACCATGCCGACGAGTTCACCCAGCTCTACAAGGCCGCTGACGAGGCGCTCTATCGCGCCAAGCAGCAGGGCCGGGCGAGCTGGGTCCAGCAGGACGGGTGCTTGCCGGTCGATCAGCCGATATAGCGGCGCGGCACCCGGCCGGTCACCTTGGTCAGCAGTTCATAGCCAATGGTGCCGCAGGCCTGGGCGAGCTCGTCGATGGGCATCTGAGCCCCCCACAGCTCCACCGCGTCGCCGAGCTGCGCCTGCGGCAGATCGGTCAGATCGACCGCCAGCATGTCCATCGAGACCCGGCCGGCCAGTGGCACGCGCTGGCCATGGATCACCACCGAGGTGCCCGAAGGCGCGGCACGCGGGTAACCATCGGCATAGCCGCAGCTGACCGTGCCGATACGCGAGGCGCGTTGCGCGACCCAGCTGGCGCCATAGCCGACACTTTCACCTTCGGACACATCACGCACGGCGATCAGGGCACCGGTCAGCGTCATCACCGGGCGCAATCCAAGTTCCTGCGCACTCAGTTCGGCGAACGGCGTGGCGCCATAAAGCATGATGCCGGGACGAATCCAGGCCATGTGTGCCTGCGGCAACGCCAACACCGCGGCAGAGTTGGCCAGCGAGCAGTTGTCGAACTCCAGCGACAGCAATTCAGCGTAACGCTCCAGCTGCAGCTCAGTCAGCGGGTGGCCGCGTTCATCAGCACAAGCAAAATGGCTGATCAGGTTCAACTCACCGACCTGCGCCTTGCCCTTGAGCCGCTCATGGCAGTCCCGCAGCCCCTCCAACGTGAAACCGAGCCGATGCATGCCGGAATCCAGCTTCAGCCAAACGTTGAGCGGTCGACTGATATTGGCGGCCAGCAGCCAATCGGCTTGGCGCTGATCCTGGACTGCGACATCCAGCCCCAATTCGGCGGCGCGTAGATACTCGGCCGGCTCGAAACAGCCCTCCAGCAGCAGGATGCGCGCGTCCGGCGCACTGCAACGGATATCTTCCGCCTCTTCCAGACAGGCTACGGCAAAGCCATCGGCAATCTCGCGCAGCGCCGTTACCGCCTCGCACGCGCCATGTCCGTAGGCGTTGGCCTTGACCACGGCAAACGCCTTGCGCTGCGGTGCGCATTGCTTGGCTAGCAGGTAGTTGTGACGAAGCGCGGTCAGATCGACCGTGGCAACCAGCGGACGCATGAAAATCTTCCTGTACAACGGCGGGTGGGCGAAATCTTACTCCTGTCGACCGGGCCGCGCAGGCCGGGGTTCTGCCGAAAGCGCGCCACGGATCATGCTGCACGCCTTCGAAAAACCCATCATGCACGCCGGCTATGGTCAGTCGTCGTCGAACTGATAGCTGCCCGGAGCCAGATTTTCGAAGCGCGAATAGCGGCCGAGGAACGCCAGACGGGTGGTGCCGATCGGGCCGTTACGCTGCTTGCCGATGATGATTTCGGCGACGCCCTTGTATTCGGTCTCGGGGTGATACACCTCATCCCGGTACACGAACATGATGATGTCGGCGTCCTGCTCGATTGCCCCCGACTCACGCAAGTCGGAGTTCACCGGGCGCTTGTTCGGGCGCTGTTCGAGCGAGCGGTTTAGCTGCGACAGAGCGATCACCGGGCAATTGAATTCCTTGGCCAAGCCCTTGAGCGAGCGGGAAATCTCGGAAATCTCGTTGGTCCGGTTGTCGCCACTCGAGCCGGGGATCTGCATCAGCTGCAGGTAGTCGACCATGATCATGGCGATCTCGCCGTGCTCACGGGCCAGGCGTCGGGTCCGCGCGCGCATCTCCGACGGACTGATCCCGGCGGTGTCGTCGATGAAGAGCTTGCGGTCGTTGAGCAGGTTCACCGCCGAAGTCAGCCGCGGCCAGTCATCGTCTTCCAGCTTACCGGCGCGGACCTTGGTCTGGTCGATACGGCCGAGCGACGCGAGCATACGAATGACGATGGAGTCGGCGGGCATTTCCAGGGAGAACACCAGTACCGCCTTGTCGGTGCGCAGCACGGCGTTCTCGACAAGGTTCATGGCAAAGGTTGTCTTACCCATGGACGGACGACCGGCGACGATAATCAGGTCAGCTGGCTGCAGCCCGTTGGTGGCTTCATCCAGATCGGTAAAGCCGGTGGAAAGGCCGGTAATCGCCTCGCCCGCATTGAACAGGGTATCAATGCGATCGATCGCCTTGACCAGAATATCGTTGATGCCCACCGGTCCACCGGTCTTGGGCCGTGCCTCGGCGATCTGGAAGATCAGGCGCTCGGCCTCATCGAGAATTTCCTCGCCGGTGCGGCCCTGCGGTGCGTAAGCGCTGTCGGCGATCTCGTTGCTGATGCCAATCAGTTGCCGCAGGGTGGCTCGCTCGCGAATGATCTGCGCGTAGGCCTTGATGTTCGCCACCGACGGGGTGTTCTTCGCCAGCTCACCGAGATAGGCCAGGCCGCCGACCTGCGGCAGGTGCCCTTCCTTGTCCAGCTGCTCGGACAGGGTGACCACATCGAAGGGCGAGTTACGCTCGGCGAGGGTAAAGATGGCGCGGAAAATGAGGCGATGATCGTGGCGATAGAAATCGCCATCGGATACCTGGTCGAGCACACGCTCCCAGGCATTGTTGTCCAGCATCAGACCGCCGAGCACCGCTTGCTCAGCTTCGATGGAGTGTGGCGGCACCTTAAGTGCGGCAGTTTCCAGATCATATTGCTGCGGGACGCTGATGTCGTTCATGGCACTCGAAATTCGAAACTACAGAAAAACAAAGGGCACGCTCCATTCGCATGGAAACGCGCCCGATGTTACTCGTCAGGCACCAGCGGTGCCAGACGATGGCTTAGCCGGCTACGACGATCAGCTTGACGGTCGCTTCGACGTCGGTGTGCAGGTGCACAGCTACGTCGTACTCACCAACCTGGCGGATGGTGCCGTTCGGCAGACGAACTTCGCTCTTCGCCACTTCAACGCCAGAGGCGGTCAGTGCGTCGGCGATGTCGTGAGTACCGATGGAACCGAACAGCTTGCCTTCATCGCCCGCAGTTGCGGTGATGGTGACTTCCAGCTCGGCCAGCTGAGCAGCGCGAGCTTCGGCAGAAGCCTTACGCTCGGCAGCAGCTTTTTCCAGGTCAGCACGACGAGCTTCGAACTCGGCGATGTTAGCTGCGGTAGCAGCAGTAGCCTTGCGCTGCGGCAGCAGGTAGTTGCGGCCGTAACCAGACTTGACGTTTACCTTGTCGCCCAGGTTGCCCAGGTTTGCGACTTTTTCCAGCAGGATGACTTCCATTTGAGTCTTACCTCTTAACTTTTAACCTTCACCGTTCGCAGGTCCCGCACCGTTCTTACCGGCTGCGCGACCACGAAAATCAAACAGACTGTCGACAATGGCCAAAACGGCCAGTAACGGATAAATCAACTGCATGAACAGCACCAGCGTGACGTACAGCCCCACCAGCCAGAATCGCGGCAGACGTCCCTGAGCCACCAACCCGTGCATCAGCGCGATGCCGGCGAATACCAGCGGCACGCTGCACAGCGGCGTCAGCACGGCCAACTGCACACCAAGATTCGGTCCCAGCAGCATGCCGACCAGCAGCGACATCGCCAGCAGCGGTGGAAACCGCAGCGCGCGAAACTCGCTGCCGAACCCGCCTGGGTTGTACAACGCAGCCTGCCAGTAACGACCAAGCATCAGGCTCAGCAGAGTGACCATCTGCAGCAGCGCGGCCAGAAGACCGGTCAGCACAGGTGCCAGCAGCGACTCCAAGCGCCCGCGCTCTTCCACCGAAAGCTGCTGATAGGCACCCGATAATGCGTCAGGCAGCACTTTCTGCAGTTCGCTGGCCAGCGCCGCGATGGGCTCGCCAAACACCGCACCGAGCGCCCAGACATACAACAGCCCGAGCCCCACGCTGCATAACATCACCCGCACCCACGACGCATGGCTGCGCAACAGCAGCGCCAGCCCCAGCGAACCCAGCAGTACCAGCAGGGTTCGCGGATCGCCGAAGTACCACCAGGCCAGCGCCGGCAATACAGCCCAGACCAGCACACCCAGCGCATCGTTGAGACCACGCCGCAGCAGCACCAGACAGCCTGCAGCAGCACTCAACCAGAACAGCATGGGCAGCGCCGCAGCCCCGGCCACCACAAAGATGGCCTGCATACGGCCGCGCATGATGAACTCAGCCAGGGCGCGCATGCGATTTATCCTTTACTTCTGTCGACCAGCCGGATCAACGGCCGTGGCTGTCGGTGTAGGGCAGCAGGGCCAGGTAGCGGGCGCGCTTGATAGCGGTAGCCAGCTGACGCTGATAACGTGCCTTGGTTCCGGTGATACGGCTAGGAACAATCTTGCCGGTCTCGGAGATGTAGGCCTTCAGGGTGTTGAGATCCTTGTAGTCGATCTCTTTCACGCCTTCGGCGGTGAAACGGCAGAACTTACGACGACGGAAAAAACGTGCCATGAAATAGGCTCCTCAATAGATCCGTGGATTACTCGTCAGCGTTGTTATCGCTGTCACTGTCGCTCTCGTTGGAGCCATCAGTGTTGTCAGGGCGATCACGACGCTCGCGGCGTTCGCTACGGTTTTCCTCGGCCTTGAGCATTTCAGACTGTTCGGTCTCGGCTTCGTCGCGACGAATGATCAGGTTACGGATGACGGCGTCGTTGTAGCGGAAGTTGTCTTCCAGCTCGGCCAGGGCCTTGCCACTGCACTCGACGTTCAGCATCACATAGTGAGCCTTGTGCACGTTGTTGATGGCGTAAGCCAGCTGACGACGGCCCCAGTCTTCCAGGCGGTGAATCTTGCCACCGTCTTCTTCGATCAGCTTGGTGTAACGCTCCACCATGCCGCCGACCTGCTCGCTCTGGTCCGGGTGAACCAGAAAGATGATTTCGTAATGACGCATAATTGCTCCTTACGGGTTGCAGCCTGCCGACAATGCGGTCAGGCAAGGAGTGAATGACTTGTTGTCTTGCTTGCAGAAAGGCGCGCAAACGCCTGCCATCCAGGCAAGGGGCGCCATTCTAGAGAAGGGCCGACAGCGGCGCAAGGCAAACTGGTGATTATTTAACCAGCCCAGTGCATATCAGATATGCAGCGCCGCACGCTCGGCGCGAATGCCATCAAGCAGCTCGCGAACCTGATGGATATCGTACGGTTTGAGCATGGTGCGAAGGCGATCAAGCCCTACGTCCGACGCATTGACCGGATAACCCGAAGCGATCACCAATGACAGCCGTGGCAGGCGTGTGCCGGCTTCGCGCGCAAGATCGATTCCGCTCATCCCAGCCAGGCCGACATCGGTCAGCAGTACATCGAACGACTGCCGCTCAAGAATTTCCAGCGCCTCTTCCGCCGTTTCACTGGCGACGACCTCATGACCGAGCTCCATCATCACTTCCCCGGTCAGCATGCGCAGCGTCGGGTCATCTTCGACGAAGAGGATCCGGAGACTGCCATCCACTGAGTCCGCGCCCGACTCAGGCGCCGAGCGCGAGGCGTCATCCTGCATCGACTCGACTGCACCGTCGCCGCCCAGCCCCGAGAGCTGCGGCTCGTTTTCTACATGGCGCGGCAAATGAACATGCACGGCCGTGCCGCCCTGCTCGCCGCTCTCCAGCGTGACGAAGCCACCGCTCTGCTTGACGAATCCATAGACCATGCTCAAGCCGAGACCGGAAGCATTGCTGCTCTGCTTGGTGGTGAAGAAAGGCTCGAACGCCCTGGCGCGGACGCCCTCGGTCATGCCGCTCCCTTCATCGATCACGCTGAGCAACACATAGTCACCACCCTGACCGACCGGAACGTCTGCGCCCAGCAGCCGATTCTCCAGGCGCAGCACGACGCGACCACCACCGGACATCGCATCACGCGCGTTCGCAGCGAGATTCAGCACCACGCTTTGCAGGTTGCCGACATCCACGAACACCGGCCACGGCCGACCCAACACCTGCAGTTCGAGCTGCACGGCCGAACCCAGCGCACCGTTGAGTAACTCATGCATCTGTTCGAGCAGGTCAGGCAGATGCACTTGCTGCGGAAGCAATGGCTGGCGACTGGCAAAGGCGAGTAGTTGCGAAGCGAGACGAGCGCCCTTCTCGACCCCGCTGACAGCGGAGTCCAGCCGCCGCGCGGCGGTTTCGTCACTGCCAAGGCTGCGTCGCAACAGTTGCAGGTTGCCGCCAATGATCTGCAGCATGTTGTTGAAATCATGGGCGATGCCGCCGGTCAGCTTGCCCACTGCCTCCAGACGCTGGGCCTGGAGCAGTGCCTGCTCGGTCATCTGTCGCTCAGCCTCGCTCTGCTGCAGCGCCAGGGTGCGCTCGCGAACCAGCTCTTCCAGATGATCGCGATAGCGGCGCAGCTCCATCTCATTGCGCTGCTGCTCGGTGACGTCCTGCCCCTGTACGAAGATGCCGATCACCTTGCCGTCATTTTCGACGATTGGCTGCAGCACGAAGTCGAGAATCACCTCTTCGGGCTCCCGCTCCGGCTGCCGCTTGAGGAACAGCGATACGCGTTTTCCAATATAAGGCTGCCCGGTCCGATAGACGTCATCGAGCAAACCGATCAGGACCTGCCCCTCGATCTCCGGCAAGCCGTCGCGAATCGTCTTACCCAGAAGCTGGCGGTGCCCGATGACCTGCCGATAGGCATCATTCACCAGCTCGTAGACATGCCTCGGGCCTCGCAGAAAGCAGACGAACCCGGGGGCCTGGGCGAACAGGCGCCGCAACTGCTCGCCTTCCGACTGCAGCAGCTTAGCCCGTGACATGACGCTCTGCTCCAGCTGCTGCACGGGCTGGCGCCCGCCAGCCGCCTGACTCACCGAGTCCTTTATTGCCTGAAGCTCAGTGATATCCGACGTGTGCTGCAGGATCGCCACCACCTCCCCCTGCTCATCCAGAATCGGGGTGTGCGTGGCGCTCCAGTAACGGTCTTCGTAAATGGGACCGAGCGGAGTCTGGCGGGCGATCGAGTAGCGAATCACAGGCAGCGTATCGACAGCCTTGCGACTAAGAACACGCGCGAAGGAATCGAGCAATTCCTGCACCCGGGTCATCTCGGGGCTGAGCGGATCGGCAGCGAACGCTTCATGCAGGCGCTGCCCCTGGATATCCTCCAGCTTGCGCCCGGTCAGGGCGAGGTAAGCTGCATTGGCGTCCAGGATGACCAGATCGCGATCAAGCAGGACATAGGCGTTTGGGGATAGCCGGAACAGGCTTTCGAAAGACGGGCGCTGCTGCATACAACCTCCATGGTACGAGCCTGACGCCGCGTAACGAACTCAGCAAGGCTCCGACAGCACCCGGAGCGCTCAAGCAATATGACGGGAAGCCGCTATCCGGCGGACGGGCCTGGGACACCGATTGACCACAAAAAGGTCAATCGGTTTCAGGCGGGCGGCGCAGCTACGCTGGAATCAGCTGGTGGCCTTGGCGCCCTCGCGCTGGCGCAAGGCCTCGAACAGGCAAACACCGGTCGCGACCGAGACGTTCAGACTGCTGACACTTCCCGCCATCGGCAGGCGCACCAGGTAGTCGCAGTGCTCGCGGGTCAAGCGCCGCATACCGCGACCTTCTGCCCCCATGATAAGAACGATGGGCCCGGTGAGGTCCTGATCGTAAAGCGACTGCTCAGCTTCGCCAGCTGTTCCGACGACCCACAGGCCGCGCTGCTGCAACTTCTCCAGGGTGCGCGCAAGGTTGGTGACGGCGACCAGGGGAATCACCTCGGCCGCCCCGCATGCCACCTTCCGTACAGTGGCGTTAAGCGTGGCCGATTTATCCTTCGGCACGATCACCGCGAGCGCGCCCGCGGCATCTGCGGTGCGCATACAGGCGCCGAGATTGTGCGGATCGGTCACTCCATCGAGCACCAGCAGCAATGGCGGCCCTTCGGCGCGATCGAGCAACTCCTCGAGCATTGCCTCACCCCAGACCTGACTCGGGCTGACATCGGCGACCACGCCCTGATGGACGCCTTCGACCCAGGCATCCATCTCACGGCGCTCGCATTGCCCGACACTCACACGCGCCTGTGCAGCGAGTTCGATCAGTACCTGCACACGCGGATCGCCACGCCCCTCGGCCAGCCAGACCTGCTTGACCCGCTTCGGGTGATGACGCAGCAGCGCCTCCACGGCGTGCAAGCCGTAGATCTTCTCCAGCTGGCTCATGACTTGGCCTTGCGCTTTCTGGGACCACCGCTGGCAGCGGACGGCTTCTCACCAGACTTGGCGGCAGACTTGGGCTTTGCGGAGCCCGACCGGGACTTGCTACCGGTCGACTTCTCACCCTTGCCCTTGCGCCCTCCCTTGGCCTCCTCCAACAGAGCCTTCTTCAGCTCGCGGCTCTTGCGTACGTCGGCATTGCCAGGCTCGCGACCACGACCCTCGCCATCGCGCTGGCCCGGAGCCGATTTGGTCCCGCCTGCAATCAGCTCGAAGTCGATCTTGCGTTCATCCAGGTCGACGCGCATGACGCGGACCTCGACGCTGTCACCAAGACGGAAGCTGCGGCCGCTACGCTCGCCTGACAGGCGATGGTGTAACGGATCGAAGTGGTAGTAATCGCCTGGCATCGCCGTGACGTGTACCAGCCCTTCCACATAGATATCGGTCAACTCGACGAACAGACCGAAACCGGTCACCGCGGTGATTACACCTGGGAAGGTCTCGCCGACGCGATCCTTCATGAACTCGCACTTGAGCCAGTTGGTGACATCACGGGTAGCCTCGTCGGCGCGCCGCTCAGTCATCGAGCACTGCTCGCCCAGCTGCTCCAGCGCCGCTTCGTCGTACGGATAGATACGCGCCTTGGGCATGCTGGTGGCGCCTTCACGGCGCACGTGCGGCGTATCGCGACGGGAACGAATGACACTGCGAATGGCGCGATGCACCAGCAGGTCGGGGTAGCGCCGGATCGGCGAGGTGAAATGCGCGTAGGCTTCGTAGTTCAGACCGAAGTGCCCGTGATTCTCCGCGCTGTACACCGCCTGGCTCAGCGACCGCAGCATGACGGTCTGGATCACGTGGAAATCCGGACGCCCCTGAATCTGCTCTAGCAGCGCCTGATAATCCTTGGGTGTCGGACCTTCCTTGCCCTTGTGCAGCGAGAGCCCCAGCTCTCCTAGAAACGCGCGCAACTTTTCCTGGCGCTCCAGCGGCGGTGCATCGTGTACACGATAGAGCGCGGGGATTTCGTGCTTCTGCAGGAACGCTGCCGTCGCGACGTTGGCGCAGAGCATGCACTCTTCGATCAGCTTGTGCGCATCGTTGCGCTCGGTGGGCTTGATTTCGGCGATCTTGCGATCGCTGCCGAAGACGATACGTGTTTCCTGCGTTTCGAAGTCGATCGCTCCGCGGGTGTGGCGTGCCTTGAGCAGCACCTTGTACAGCGAATAGAGCTGCTTGAGATGCGGCAGCACCTCCGCATACTCGGCACTCAAGCGCTTGCCTTCGGCAGACTTGGGCTGCTCGAGCATGGCACTGACCTTGTTGTAGGTCAGCCGGGCGTGAGAGTGGATCACAGCCTCGTAGAACTGGTAGTCGGTCATCTTTCCCGACTTGCTCAGGGTGATTTCACACACCATCGCCAGACGGTCGACCTGCGGGTTCAACGAGCAGAGCCCGTTGGACAGCTCCTCGGGCAGCATCGGCACCACCCGCTCGGGAAAATACACCGAGTTACCGCGGACCACCGCTTCCTTGTCGAGCGCCGAATCGACCTTGACGTAATGCGACACGTCAGCAATGGCGACGTACAAGCGGAAGCCACCGGTCAGCAGCTTCCAGCCACCCGGCTTCTCGCAGTAGACCGCATCGTCAAAGTCCCGCGCATCCTCACCGTCGATCGTGACGAACGGCAGATGGCGCAGGTCGACGCGCTTGTGCTTGTCCTTCTCCTCCACCTCGGGCTTGAGGCGGGAAGCCTCCTTCAAGGCGGCTTCCGGCCATACATGCGGGATATCGAAGCTGCGCAGTGCGACGTCGATCTCCATACCCGGCGCCATGTAGTTGCCGATCACTTCGACAATGTCGCCCTGTGGCTGGAAGCGCTGAGTTGGCCAGTGAGTGATCTTCACTTCGACGAACTGGCCTGGCTTGGCGTCGAGCGCGCGACCCGGCGTCACCAGCACTTCCTGCTGGATCTTCGGATTATCGGGAATGACGAAACCTACATCACTTTCGATGTGGTAGCGACCGACAATGCTTCCGTGCGCCCGGCTGATTACTTCAACGATGGCACCTTCGCGACGCCCGCGCCGATCCAGGCCGGCTACACGCGCCAGGCAGCGATCACCGTCGAACACCAGGCGCATCTGCGCAGGACTGAGAAACAGATCGTCGCTGCCATCGTCAGGAATCAGGAATCCGAAACCGTCACGATGACCACTGACGCGACCACAGACCAGATCCAGCTTGTCCACCGGGGCATAAGTGCCACGCCGGGTGTAGATCAGCTGACCATCACGCTCCATCGCGCGCAGACGGCGACGCAGCGCTTCGATATCTTCTTCGGACACAAGCCCGAACTCTTCAACCAGCTCTTCGCGGGCGGCCGGTGAGCCGCGCTCACCGAGATGCTGGAGAATCAGCTCGCGACTGGGAATGGGGTTGTCGTACTTTTCCGCTTCACGAGCGGCCTCGGGATCGAGGGATTGCCAATCGGCCATTAAGAGATGTCACCTTTCATTCATTTATAGAGGCAGAACGCCCTTTTTCTATTGAAGCGCGAATCGCTGCCGGACGGCAGCTTTGATGCGAATTATTTTTCGGCATCAGGGGTTTACAAGGCCAAACCTCAGCCGTATAGTTCGCGCCCACAATGTCTGGTAGACGTTGTAACACGGAAACGGCCAAGTATCATCGTTTCTCGTGCCCAGGTGGCGGAATTGGTAGACGCACTAGGTTCAGGTCCTAGCGGTGGCAACACCGTGGAAGTTCGAGTCTTCTCCTGGGCACCACTTATTCAAATGAAACCCGTCGAAAGTTGGCGAGTCTCATGCAAGACGAAGAAGTCGACTTCGACCGACCTGATCGGTAAAACGGCAAAGAAGTCGATGAGCAATCATCGCAATGTGCCCAGGTGGCGGAATTGGTAGACGCACTAGGTTCAGGTCCTAGCGGTGGCAACACCGTGGAAGTTCGAGTCTTCTCCTGGGCACCACTCTTCAAGAAAAAACCGAGCCTCTGGCTCGGTTTTTTCGTTTCAGCGCCAAACCGGCCAGCAGCGCGCAAAGTGCTCACACTAATCGGCTATCCCCGCAAGTCGCAAAGCAAAAGACCGCCTTCGGGCGGTCTTTTGTTGCAGCAGAATGCTTTGATCAGGCGTATGGATGACGCAGCACGATGGTCTCGTTGCGGTCCGGGCCGGTAGAAATGATATCCACCGGCGCCTCGACCAGCTCCTCGAGGCGCTTGATATAGGCGCGGGCATTGGCAGGCAGCTCATCGAGCGTCTTCGCACCAACGGTCGATTCGCTCCAGCCCGGCATTTCTTCGTAGACCGGTTGCAGGCCATCGTAGCTGTCCGCGTCAGTAGGCGCATCGACGAGCACGTCGCCATTGCGATCCTTGTAACCGACACAGATACGGATGGTTTCCAGCCCATCGAGCACATCGAGCTTGGTCAGGCAGATGCCGGAGATGCTATTGATCTCGATGGCGCGACGCAGAATGACCGCATCGAACCAACCACAACGCCGCGCACGGCCGGTGGTCGAACCGAATTCGTGACCACGCTCGGCCAGACGAGCACCAACATCGTCGAACAGCTCGGTCGGGAACGGACCGGAACCAACGCGGGTGGTGTAGGCCTTGGTGATGCCCAGGATGTAATCCAGGTACAGCGGGCCAAAACCGGAACCGGTCGCAGTACCGCCGGCAGTGGTGCTGGAGCTGGTCACGTACGGATAGGTACCGTGGTCGATATCCAGCAGCGAACCCTGCGCACCTTCGAACATGATGCAGGCGCCCTGCTTGCGCAGCTCGTGCAGACGAGCAGTAACGTCGGTGATCAGCGGCTTGAGGATTTCCGCGTAACCGAGAGCTTCATCGAGGGTCTTCTGGAAATCAACCGGCTCCACCTTGTAGAAGTTCTTCAGCACGAAGTTGTGGTACTCCAACAACTCTCGCAGCTTGACCGCGAAACGCTCCGGATTGAACAGATCAGCAATGCGCAACCCCCGACGCGCAACCTTGTCTTCGTACGCCGGACCAATGCCACGGCCGGTAGTGCCGATCTTGCCTTCCGAACGCGACGCTTCGCGCGCCTGATCCAGGGCCACATGGTAAGGCAGGATCAACGTGCAGGAGGGGCTGATGCGCAGACGCTCACGAACCGGCACACCCTTCTCTTCCAGCTTGGTGATCTCACGCAGCAGCGCATCGGGAGCGACCACCACGCCATTGCCGATCAGGCATTGCACGTTGTCGCGCAGGATGCCGGACGGAATCAGGTGCAACACGGTCTTCTCACCGTCGATGACCAGAGTGTGACCGGCATTGTGGCCGCCCTGGTAACGCACGACCGCAGCCGCCTGATCGGTCAGCAGATCGACGATCTTGCCCTTGCCCTCATCACCCCACTGGGTGCCCAGGACCACGACGTTCTTACCCATAACCCTTTGTCCTCTTCGGCGAAGCATGTGCCGGTCGCAACCGGCGATAATCGAAACCTGGCCAGCACCGCGGTGCGGCGCCACAGCCATCAGGACGCCAGCGAGGCCACCGTCCAGACACCATTACTCAACAGCAGCTGTCGATCGCAGCCCAGCGGCGCGGCATCAGCCTGCGACTGCCCATCGAGCGCCTGCACCACGCGCTCACCCTGACGTCGCAACTCGCGAACCACACGCCACAAACCAGGCTCATCGCCATGCGGCGCCCAAATGCCTGACACAGGCGCCGACAGATCCGCGTTACCCAGGCTGACTAAGGTTTTCAGATCCGTGGAAAAGCCCGTCGCCGGCCGCGCACGACCGAAATCGGCACCGATATCGTCATAACGCCCGCCCTGAGCGATCGACTGACCGACGCCAGGCACAAATACCGCGAACACCACTCCTGTATGGTAGTGATAGCCACGCAATTCGCCCAAATCGAAATACAGCGGAACATCCGGATAACGCGCTGCCAGCTGGTCGGCGATCAGAACCAGCGTTTCCAGCGCCGCCTGCACCTCGGCCGGCGCACCCGTCAACGCCTTACGGGCCTCATCGAGCGCCTGGCGCCCGCCGCACAGCCAGGCCAGCGCACGTAGCATATTAGCCAGAGCAGGTTCGAGCGCAGCAGTCAGTTCGGCAATCTCGTCCATCGCCTTGCGCTGCAACGCATCGAACAGGCGCTGCTCGGAATCGCCATTCAAGCCCGCAGCCTTGGCCAGACCGCGATAAATACCGACATGACCGAGATCCATGTGCACATCCGGAACATCGGCCAGCTCAAGCATCTCCAGCATCAAGCTGATCACTTCGATGTCGCTGGATGCAGAGGCGTCGCCATACAGTTCCGCACCCAACTGGATTGGGCTGCGCGAAGTAGAAAGGGCCTGCGGCTTGGCATGCAGTACGCTGCCGGCGTAACACAGGCGGCTCGGGCCTTCGCGGCGCAAGGTATGCGCATCGACACGAGCCACCTGCGGGGTGATATCGGCACGGAGGCCCATCTGCCGACCAGAAAGCGGATCGATAACCTTGAAGGTACGCAAATCCAGATCCTGCCCGGAACCGGTGAGCAGAGACTCGAGAAACTCCACATGCGGGGTGATGACCAGCTCGTAGCCCCAGCACTGGAACAGGTCCAGCACGCGTCTACGTGCCGTTTCGATACGCGCCGCCTCGGGCGGCAGCACCTCTTCGATGCCATCTGGCAAAAGCCAGCGGTCTACCGTTGCCATTCGCGAAATCACCTCTCGTTCCGGTAAGCCCAGACGAAAACCTTGGCAACAGCCTGGGCTGGCCTTCGGTCGCGTGCAGTTGTATTCGATCATGGCATCCGAGCCATGCCCCCTCAGGGGTCGGCATGACCGCGGCATGCCTGGGATAGCCTGCGACCTCAAGGGCACAGACGCAAAAAAGCCGGGATTTTCCCGGCTGGCGGATCATAGCAATCTTTTCCCTACCGGTCACCCGGCGGCACTCGCGCGCCGCCGGGGAAACCGTTCAGGTGGCCATGAAGCGCTACTTGCTGCTTTCCAGATAGCGGAAGAAGTCGCTCTTCGGATCGAGCACCAGCACATCTTCCTTACTGGAGAAGCTCTCACGGTAGGCCTGCAGGCTACGATGGAAAGCGTAGAACTCCTGATCCTGCCCGTAGGCGGAAGCATAGATCGCAGCCGCCTTGGCATCGCCATCACCGCGCAGCTCTTCAGCCTCGCGGAACGCCTCAGCCAGCAGAACCCGACGCTGACGATCGGCATCCGCACGGATACCTTCAGCAAGCTCCTTACCCTTGGCGCGATGCTCACGAGCCTCGCGCTCGCGCTCGGAGCTCATCCGCTCGAATACGCTGCGGTTCACTTCGCGCGGCAGGTCGATACCCTTGACCCGCACGTCGACGACCTCAATGCCCAACTCCTGCTGTGCCGCACGATTGAGACTGGTGGTGACCTGAGCCATCAGCTCGTCACGCTGCCCGGAAACAGACTCGTGCAAAGTGCGCTTACCGAACTGGTCACGCAGCGCCGCCTCGAGGCGACGTGCCAGACGCTCATCGGCGATCTGCTTGACACCGGAGGTCGCGGTATAGAAGCGCTCGGCATCATCCACGCGCCACTTGGCGTAGGAGTCGACCATCAACGCCTTCTTCTCCAGCGTCAGGAAGCGCGAAGTGGTCGTATCCAGCGTCAGCAGTCGCGCATCGAACTTGCGCACCGAGTTCACGTACGGAATCTTCATGTGCAGACCAGGCTTCACGTCAGGCTCGACGATCCGGCCAAAGCGCAGCAACACTGCACGTTCGGTCTGCGAGACGATGTAGAAGCTGTTCCACAGGACGATTGCGGCGACTACACCCACGATCAGCGCCGTAAGGGATTTATTGCTCATCAGCGACTCTCCCTCGTACGAACTTCACGCGGATCCAGCTCCGGCGGCAGACGAGTGCCCTGAGTTGCGGCACCCGAAGCAACGCCGGCAGGCGCTGGCGAGCTTGCACCGCGGCTGTTGATCATCTTGTCCAACGGCAGATAAAGCAGGTTCTGCCCACCATCGCCGCTGACCATGACCTTGCTGGTATTGCTCATGACTTCCTGCATGGTTTCCAGGTACAGACGCTCACGAGTGACCTCCGGCGCCTTGCGATACTCGGCGACCAGCTTGCTGAAGCGATCAGCCTCACCCGTGGCACGCGAGATTACCGCGTCGCGATAACCACTGGCCTCTTCCAGCATGCGCTGGGCCTGACCGCGGGCTTCGGGGATCACGCCATTGGCGTAGGACTCGGCCTGGTTCTTCTCGCGCTGCTCATCCTCGCGCGCGCGGATCACATCATCGAACGCCTCCTGCACCTCACGCGGCGCTGCCGCACTCTGCAGGTTGACCTGGGTGACGACGATGCCGGTGCCATAGTTGTCGAGGAACCGCTGCAGGCGTTCCTTGACCTCGCCAGCCATGACTTCACGACCCTCGGTCAGCACCTGGTCCATTGCCGTCGAACCCACCACGTGGCGTACGGCGCTGTCGGTAGCATGCTGCAGGCTGATTTCGGGTTGATCGACGCTGAGCACGAACGATTGCAGATTGCTGATCTTGTACTGAACGGTGAGCGGCACCTCGATGATATTCTCATCCTCGGTGAGCATCTGGCCCTGCTTGCTGTAAGAGCGCTCGCGGGTGACGTTCTCCTGGAACTTGCGATCGATCGGCGGGAAGTAGATGTTCAGACCCGGCCCTACCGTCTCGTGATACTTGCCGAAGCGCAGCACGACTGCCTGCTCCTGCTCGTCGACGATGTAGATCGCATTGAACAGCCATACCGCCAGCAAAACGACCAGAGCAACCCACACCAAGCCGAAGCCGCCGCGCTTGCCGCTGCCACCGAAATTGCTGCCACCACCACGCTTCTTGCCGCCGAACATGCCGTTCAGGCTGTCCTGCAGCTTGCGGAAAGCCTCATCGAGGTCCGGCGGGCCTTTCTGGTCGCCGCCGCCACCGCGACGACCACCGCCACCACTGCCCCAGGGATCCTGGTTGTTCGAGTTGCCACCCGGCTCATTCCAAGCCATAGCGCTCTCCATTCAAATAAAGCTAAAGGCGCGCCCACGGCACGCCCGCCAATGCTACAGAAAGCCCCGAACCACCGGCAAAAATGCCTGCGGAGGCTTTATTGCAAAGTGTGTTGCTCGATGAACTCGTCCACCCGCAACCCTTCGCGACTGATCAAGCGATTCAATTCGATTCTCGGCAAACGAACTTCCAGCAGGCTGCCGCCCTCTTCATCATGGGTCTCGCGCTGCACAGCGCTCAGCTCGAAGAACTGCGCACGCAGCCGTCCGAGCCGCTGCGGCAAGCGCAGCGTTCCGACGAACAGGTCATTGCCCAGCAACTCGGCGATCGCCTGACGCACAAGATCCAGACCCAGACCGTCACGCGCCGACACCCAGACCCGCTGCGGCTTGCCATCGGCATCACGCTGAATCTGCGGCTCGATACCCTCCATCAGGTCGACCTTGTTGTAGACCTCGAGCATCGGCAGTTCGTTGGCACCAATCTCACCGAGCACAGCCAACACCTGCTCGATCTGCTGATCGCGCTCCGGCTCGTGCGCATCGATGACATGCAGGAGCAAATCGGCATTGCTGGATTCTTCGAGCGTCGCCCGGAAGGACTCCACCAGCTTGTGCGGCAGATGACGAATGAACCCCACGGTATCGGCCAGCACCACTGGCCCGACATCGTCGAGTTCCAGTCGGCGCAGGGTCGGGTCGAGCGTGGCGAACAGCTGATTCGCCGCGTAAACGTCGGACTCGGTGAGTGCGTTAAACAACGTGGACTTGCCGGCGTTGGTGTAACCGACCAGCGACACCGAGGGAATATCGGCGCGACGACGACCACGCCGAGCCTGCTCGCGCTGCCCGCGGACCTTTTCCAGACGCTGCTTGATTTGACGAATACGCACACGCAAAAGCCGGCGGTCGGTTTCCAGCTGGGTTTCACCCGGACCACGCAGACCGATGCCGCCCTTCTGGCGCTCGAGGTGGGTCCAGCCGCGCACCAGTCGCGTACTCATGTGCTCGAGCTGAGCCAGCTCGACCTGCAGCTTGCCCTCATGGGTGCGGGCACGCTGAGCGAAGATATCCAGAATCAAACCGGTACGGTCCAGCACGCGGCATTCAAGTGCGCGCTCGAGGTTGCGCTCCTGACTGGGCGTGAGCGTGTGATTGAAGATCACCAGCTCGACCTCGCCATCCTTGACGAGGTCATGCAGCTCCTCGACCTTGCCGCTGCCAATCAGGAACTTGGCGGACGGCTGATGCCGAGAGACATTGACGAAGCCGACCGTTTCGGCGCCAGCAGAACGCGCCAGCTCCTGGAATTCCTGTGGGTCCTCGCGTGCCGCGGGGTCCTGGCCATCCAGGTGCACCAGGATAGCCCGCTCACCACCACCGGGACGTTCGAAGAACAAGGAAACCTACCTCAGTCGTTGCCCGACTCGGATTGCTCGGCATCGCCAGCGGTCGGCAGGCGTACTGGACGGCCCGGAACGACGGTGGAAATGGCGTGCTTGTAGACCATCTGGCTGACGGTATTCTTCAGAAGAATGACGAATTGGTCGAAGGATTCGATCTGGCCCTGCAGCTTGATGCCGTTTACCAGATAGATGGAAACCGGAACGCGTTCCTTACGCAGTGTGTTGAGGTAAGGGTCTTGTAGCGAATGCCCTTTTGACATGTGCCGCACTCCTTAGAGGATCTGTTTTCATTAGTGTTCTAAAAGTACAACCGACGATCCACGTGTTGAGAATAGACGGTCAATTCGCAGTGTCAGCTCAATATGGAGAGCGATTGCAGGTATTTCAATGCGCGCGGCAGATTGTCGCGGGACAAACTGTCCAGCCAGTGTACCTCCCCCCAACTGCGCAACCAGGTGAACTGCCGCTTGGCCAGCTGCCGAGTTGCGATGATGCCGCGCTCCACCATTTCCTCTCGGGTCGATGATCCGTCCAGATATTCCCAGACCTGACGATAACCGACCGCGCGAATCGACGGCATTCCGGGATGCAGATCACCGCGGCGCCTCAGGGCTTCGACCTCTTCGACGAATCCCTGTTCAACCATGTGCCGGAAACGGCTCTCGATACGCTCGTGCAGGATATGGCGTTGTGCAGGGGCGATGCACAGTTGCGCGACAGTATAAGGCAAGACTCCTGAGCCCGGCGCGTCTGCGGCGGCTTTTTGCGACCTTTGTCGGGCACGGTGCTCGCTCATGGTCAGTCCGCTGACCCGATAGACTTCCAGCGCTCGCACCAACCGCTGCGGATCGTTGGGATGAATGCGTGCAGCCGACTCCGGATCGACCTGCGCCAGCTCGCGGTGCAGTGCCTGCAATCCTTCTGCGGCGGCCAGCGCCTCCAGCTGGGCGCGGACCAAGGGATCGGCCGCCGGCATATCGGCGAGACCGTCCTGCAATGCCTTGAAATACAACATGGTGCCGCCAACCAGCAGCGGAATGCGGCCCAGCGCAGTGATTTCCGCCATGGCAGCCAGCGCATCGGCACTGAACTCGGCCGCCGAGTAGCTCTCAGCCGGATCGAGGATATCCACCAGGCGGTGCGGGAACTCGGCCAGGACCTCGGCGGAGGGCTTAGCCGTACCGATATCCATGCCACGATAGATCAGCGCCGAGTCGACGCTGATCAGCTCGCAGGGCAGCACGCGCGCCAGCTCCAGCGCCAGATCGGTCTTGCCCGAGGCGGTCGGACCCATAAGAAAGATGGCGGGTGGCAAGGAAGACATCGGCAGGCTCAAGGGCACGGCGGCATAGTTTCAGGTGGCAGGCACTCGACCGCAAGTCTGGCTCGCTGCCGGAGACAGTTGCTCAGCGACCGCGCAGGAACAGTTTGTCCAGTTCGTCCATGCCCAGCTGTGTCCAGGTCGGCCGCCCGTGATTGCACTGCCCGCTGCGCTCGGTGTGCTCCATATCGCGCAGCAAGGCGTTCATTTCCGGCAGCGTGAGGCGGCGGTTGGCCCGCACTGCGCCATGGCAGGCCATGGTTGCCAGTAATTCGTTGAGGTGCGCCTGGATGCGGTCACTGGTGCCGTACTCCAGCAGATCGACAAGCACATCACGCACCAGCTGGGTGGCTTCGGCCTGTTTGAGCAGCGAGGGAATCTGACGGATCGCCAGGGTTTCCGGGCCGAGACGCTGCAGCTCGAAGCCGAGCATCTGGAACCACTGCCCATGCTCTTCCGCGCAATCGGCCTCGCGCTGACTGAGGGCAATGGATTCAGGCACCAGCAGCGGCTGACCGCGCAGCCCTTCGCTGGCCATGGCGGTCTTCAGCCGCTCGTAGGTGATGCGTTCGTGGGCGGCGTGCATATCCACCAGCACCATGCCCTGGGCATTCTCGGCGAGGATATAGACACCTTTGAGCTGCGCCAGCGCATACCCAAGCGGCGGCACGTCATCCTGGCTCGCCGGCAGTGCCGCGGGACCGCTTTCGGGTAGCGGCGTGAAAAACTCGCGATACGCGCCCTGGGCCTCGGCGGTGTAGCCGGCCGCTGCCGGGCGTGACGCCTGATAACCCGCGCCAGCGCCCCGCCAGGCAGGTGTCTCGCCTGGTGGTCGCTCGAGCACGCTGGCGGCCAGACTCATCTCGTTCTGCCCACCGAACTCGCCGGCAGCAAGCCCGGAAACCTGGGTCATCGACGTGACGCTGGCAGGAGCCGCGAGCTGATCTTCCGGCCGCACGTCACCCAGTGCGCGGTGCAGCGTGCCGTAGAGAAAGTCATGCACCATGCGGCTGTCGCGGAAACGCACCTCATGTTTGGTGGGATGCACGTTGACATCCACCACCGCCGGATCGACGTCGAGGAACAGCACGAAGGTCGGGTGCCGGCCGTTGAACAGCACGTCGCGATAGGCCTGGCGCACCGCATGGGCGACCAGCTTGTCGCGCACCATGCGACCGTTGACGTAGAAGTACTGCAGATCGGCCTGGCTACGCGAGAAGGTCGGCAGCCCGACCCAGCCCCAGAGCCGCAGGCCGTTGCGCTCGATCTCGATGGGCAGCGCCTGCTCGAGGAACGCCGAGCCGCAAACGGCAGCTACTCGCCGCGCACGCGACGCGTCATCGCTCGCCTGATGCAGCGCCAGCACCGCCTTGCCGTTATGACGCAGATGGAAAGCGACATCGAAACGCGCCAGCGCCAGTCGCTTGATCACTTCCTGCAAGTGATCGAATTCGGTTTTCTCTGTGCGTAGAAACTTGCGCCGCGCCGGTGTATTGAAGAACAGGTCGCGTACTTCTACCGAAGTGCCAACCGGATGCGCTGCGGGCTGCACCCGCGCTTCCATTTCGCGGCCTTCGGTTTCCACCTGCCAGGCTTCGCTGGCATCGGCGGTGCGCGAGGTCATGGTCAGACGCGAAACGGAACTGATGGAGGCCAGCGCCTCGCCACGAAAGCCGAGGCTCATGACCCGCTCGAGATCTTCAAGATCGCGAATCTTGCTGGTGGCATGACGCGCCAGGGCCAGCGGCAGGTCATCCGGAGGAATACCGCAACCGTCATCTCTTACCCGCAACAGCTTGACGCCACCCTGTTCGACGTCCACCTCGATGCGACTGGCGCCGGAGTCCAGGCTGTTTTCCAGCAGTTCCTTGATCACCGATGCCGGGCGCTCGACCACCTCACCGGCGGCAATCTGGTTCGCCAGCCGCGGACTGAGGAGCTGGATGCGCGGAGTATCGGTCATGGCTGGGAAGCCAGCGTGGTAGCGGGGATATTCAGCGTCTGGCCGACCTTGATCACGTCATTGCTCAGACTGTTGGCGCTGCGCAATGCAGCCAGGCTGACCTGATAACGCTGAGCGAGCAGCGCCAGGCTTTCACCCGAGCGCACGATATGCTCGCGCGGGCCGGCGGCGATTTTGCCCGAGTCACGCAGCCAGGCTACGTAAGTGCCCGGCGGCGGATTTTCGTGGAAGAACTGCCGCACTCCGCTGTGAATCGAGCGTGCCAGCGATTGCTGGTGGCTAGCCGTCTGTAGCTTCTTGGCTTCCGAAGGATTGGAGATAAAGCCGGTTTCAACCAGGATCGACGGGATGTCCGGCGACTTCAGCACCATGAAGCCGGCCTGCTCGACACGGCGTTTGTGCAGCGGCGTGATCCGCCCCATGTTGCTCAGGACCTTCTGCCCAACGTTCAGGCTCGAAGACAGCGAGGCGGTCATCGACAGGTCCAGCAACACGCCGGCGAGCATCTGATCCTTGTCGCCGAGGCTGACGTTGCCGGCACCGCCAATCAGGTCGGAGCGGTTTTCGCTATCGGCCAGCCAGCGCGCAGTTTCCGAGGTAGCACCGCGGTCAGACAGGGCGAAAACCGAGGCACCGTAAGCCGCCGAGCGCGGCGCGGCATCGGCGTGGATCGAGACGAACAGGTCGGCGCCCTTCTTGCGGGCAATCTCGGTACGTTTGCGCAGAGGAATGAAGTAGTCGCCAGTGCGCACCAACTCGGCACGGAAGCCCTTGTCGGCGTTGATCTGGCGCTGCAACTCCTTGGAAATCTGCAATACCACGTGCTTTTCGTAGACCTTGCCGGGACCGATGGCGCCCGGGTCCTCACCACCGTGGCCGGCGTCAATAGCGATCACGATGTCGCGCTTGCTGCCGCCCGTTGCCGGCAGCTTCACCGCGGGCAGGGTTGGCGAAACGGGAGCGGCAGGCGTGGCAGGCGTAGCGGTGACCGGCGGCTGGGTCGCGGCGCGGGCAGCCGTGGCCTGGTCGAACAGATCGACCACCAGTCGGTGACCGTACTGCTGGTTGGGCGCCAGGCTGAAACTCTTCGGCGAGACCGGCGCGTGCAGGTCGACCACCACGCGCAGGGTGTTGGCGTCGTGCTGGCCGGCGCGCAGGGAGGCAACCGGCGTGTTTTGCAGCGCGAGCTTGTCGAGCTCGGCCTTGAGCGTGGCGCCGGTCACGTCGATGACCAGCCGATCGGGCGCGGTGAGCGTGAAGATCTTGTGCTCGACCGGCCCGGACAGATCGAACACCAGGCGGGTGTTGTCCGGCGCGCGCCACAAGCGCACGCTCTGCACATCGCTGACCGCCAACAGGTCCGTTGCCATCAGCAACAGCGCCAGGCCGCCAATAAAGGTGCGAATGCGCATACCCAAACCCATGTTATTCATAGCTCTCCGTCGGTCAGGGCGACACACCAGGCGTCGCCCCGCGCAGTGTGGGGCGACAGGCGCAGCGTACGGCCGGCCTCATGCGGTGCAATGGTAATGTCCATGTCGGCCTTTGGCAAAATGCCGGCCCCGCGTTCTGGCCACTCGATCAGGCACAGCGCATTGCCTTCGAAGTAGTCGCGGATACCGAGGAACTCCAGCTCTTCGGGATCGACCAGACGATACAGGTCGAAGTGGAAAACCTGCACATCGCCCAGCTCATAAGGTTCGACCAGGGTGAAGGTCGGGCTCTTGACCTTGCCCTCATGGCCGAAGCCGCGAATCAGGCCGCGCGACAGCGTGGTCTTGCCCGCGCCGAGATCACCCTGCAGATAGATGACGCCACGACCACCGGTCGCCTTGGCGATGCGCGCACCAACCGCAAGCATCGCCGCCTCGTCCGCGGCGTAGAGATTCACTTCAGGCATGGCGATTGCTCCTCGAGCAACTGACGAATCACGGGAATCAGATCGCTGGCGGCCAGCCCGCGGCCTTGCTGGCCGATACGCTCGCCGGCGGCAGCATGCAGCCAGGCGCCCAGGCAAGCCGCGTCGAATGGAGCCAGGCCTTGCGCAAGCAGAGCGCCGAGAACGCCCGCCAGCACATCACCGAGGCCGGCGCTGGCCATGGCTGGATGGCCGCGATCGCACAGCGCGAGGCGGCCATCCGGTGCGGCGATCAGCGTACCGGCGCCCTTGAGCAGCGCCACGCAGGCATAACGCTGCGCCAATGCGCGCGCCGCGGCCGGGCGATCAGCCTGCACTTCGGCCACCGAGCATTGCAGCAGCCGCGCAGCCTCACCCGGATGTGGCGTGATCAGGCTTCCGGACGGCAGGTCGACGACCCCACTCGCCAGAAGGTTCAGCGCATCCGCGTCCCACACCTGCGGCAGATCACGCTGCGCCGTCAGCGACAGCAGGCTGCGTCCCCATGGCGCCTGACCGAGCCCTGGGCCGACCACCAGCACATCGGCGCGCTCGACCAGCGCCGTCAGGCCATAGGTCGACTCGACACCACTGCACATGATTTCCGGGCAGCGCACCAACGAAGCGGTGACGTGCTCTGGACGGGTCGCCAGCGTCACCATGCCCGCACCACAGCGCAACGCCGCCTCGGCGCTAAGCAGTGCGGCGCCGCCAGTCCCCAGATCGCCGCCAATCACCAGCACCTGTCCGAAGCTGCCCTTGTGTGCAGTTGCCGAACGGGGCGCGACCCGCGCCAGCGAACCGTGGTCCAGGCGCACCGCCTCGCTCGCCACCTGCGCGACGATCGCCGGATCGGCCTGCAGATCGTCGAACACCAGGGTGCCGACGCGATCCGGGCCGTCCGCAGTGAACAGGCCAAGCTTGAGGCCGATAAAGGTGACACTGAGATCGGCGCGCACCGCATGACCCAGCACCCGCCCGCTGTTGGCACAGAGGCCGGACGGCAGATCGATGGCCAGCACCGGTAGCGCACTGGCATTGATCGCCTCGATCGCTGCGACATATGGCTCGCGCACGTCACCGCCAATGCCGGTGCCCAGTAGCGCATCCACCAGCACGCCCTGCAACATCGCCTCGGCATGCCAGGGCTCGACGACCACACCGCTCGCCTGCGCCTCGCTCAGGGCCTGCGCGGCATCGCCTTGCAGCATCTGGGGATCGCCCACCGCCAGCACCCGCACCAGCCAACCGGCGCGCTGCGCCAGCGCCGCCACCAGGTAGCCGTCGCCGGCGTTATTGCCACGTCCGGCCAGCACGGTGACAGCACTCGCATCGGGCCAGCGCCGACGCAGTGCGCGCCAGGCGGCATGGGCGGCACGCTGCATGAGTTCGAAACCGGGCGTACCGCTGGCGATCAGACGAGCATCGAGTTCGCGCACCTGGGCGGCGGTATACAGAGCGATGGGCAGGAAGTCGGTCATCGGAGCAGGGATCATCGCGGCGGAATGTCTGGCAGAATTATACGCACCAGCCTGTCATGCCGCTCTCTAATGTCCAGCCTCCCTCCTGATCCCGCCGCCCTCGCCCAATCCATCAAGGAATGGGGCCGTGAGCTCGGCTTTCAGCAAGTTGGCATTACCGACGTGAACCTCGGCGAGCACGAAGCGCACCTCGACGCCTGGCTGGCGGCCGGCTATCAGGGCGAGATGGACTACATGGCCGCCCACGGCAGCAAGCGCTCACGACCGGACGAACTGGTGCCGGGCACCCTCAGGGTGATCTCGCTGCGCATGGACTACCTGCCCGGCGACACGCGCATGACTCAGCAGCTCGCAAGCCCGGAGAAGGCCTATGTGTCGCGCTACGCGCTGGGCCGCGATTATCACAAGCTGATCCGCAAACGCATCCAGCAGCTCGCCGAGCGCATTCAGCAGGTGGTCGGCCCGTTCGGCTTTCGCGCCTTCGTCGACAGCGCGCCGGTGCTGGAGAAGGCCGCCGGACAACAGGCCGGGCTCGGCTGGATCGGCAAGAACACCCTGCTGCTCAATCGCAAGGCCGGCAGCTGGTTCTTTCTTGGCGAGCTGTTCGTCGACATCGCCCTGCCGGTCGACGAACCGACGAGCCGCGATCACTGCGGTAGCTGCCACGCCTGCCTGGACGTCTGCCCCACCGACGCTTTCGTCGGTGAACGGCTGCTGGATGCGCGACGCTGCATTTCCTACCTGACCATCGAGCTGAAAGGCGCAATCCCGGTCGAGCTGCGCGACAAGATCGGCAACCGTGTATTCGGCTGCGATGATTGCCAGATCGTCTGTCCGTGGAACCGTTTCGCTCGCCCCACCGAGCAGAGTGACTTTCAGCCACGCCACAGCCTGGACAACGCCGAGCTGGCAACGCTGTTCCGCTGGACAGAAGAGGAGTTTCTCAGCCGCACCGAGGGCTCGCCGCTGCGTCGCGCTGGCTACCAGCGCTGGCTGCGCAATCTCGCGGTCGGCCTGGGCAATGCGCCGTCGAGCATTCCGGTGCTGGAAGCGCTCGAAGCACGCCGCGACGATCCGTCAGAACTGGTCCGCGAGCATGTCGAGTGGGCGCTGAAGCAGCACGCCCAGCGCCAGCCCGACTGACTGACCGGCCCTAAGGCCGCATCAGCCCTGAGGGGATGCCTGCGCCGGAACGCTGGCTGGAGCTGCGCTGAGCTCACGCAGCTGCTCGGCATCCAGCGTCTCCTGTTGCAGCAAGCGACGCGCACAGCGCTCAAGCAGTTCCCGCCGAGCTTCGAGTAGCTCAAGGCTGCGCTGGAATGCCGCCTGCACCAGCTCTTGCACTTCCTCGTCGATGGCCGTGGCGGTGCTCTCGGCATAGTCATGTTGCGGCTTGAGGCCGAGCATCGCCTCGTTGCCAAGGAACGAGTTCGGCTCACGCTCCAGCGCCAGGTGGCCGAGACGCTTGGACATGCCGTAGCGGGTGACCATGGCGCGGGCGATGTCGGTGACCTTGGCCAGATCATCCGCCGCGCCGGTGGACAGATGCGTATACACCAACCACTCCGCCGCGCGCCCGCCGAGCAGCACGGCCATCTTGTTTTCCAGCTCGTCGCGGGTCATCAGGAAGCGGTCCTCGATGGGCCGCTGGATGGTGTAGCCCAGCGCGCCCATGCCGCGCGGGATGATCGACACCTTGTGCACCGGGTCTACCCCAGGCAGCGCCATGGCTACCAGGGCATGACCCATTTCGTGATAGGCGACGATCTCCCGCTCGCGCGGGTTGAGCAGGCGATTGCGCTTCTCCAGCCCGGCGATGATGCGCTCGATAGCCGCGGTGAAGTCCTCCATCGCCACTGCCTCGGCATTGCGCCGGGTCGCCAGCAGGGTCGCCTCGTTGACCAGGTTGGCGAGGTCGGCACCGGTGAAGCCCGGCGTCAGCGCGGCGATAGCCTGCGGATCGACATCGGTGCCCAGCCGGGATTTCTTCAGGTGCACATTGAGGATCTGTACCCGCCCGACCTTGTCCGGCCGATCGACCAGCACCTGACGGTCGAAACGGCCGGCGCGCAGCAGGGCCGGGTCGAGAATTTCCGGACGATTGGTGGCGGCCAGCAGAACCAGACCGCTGGAGGTGTCGAAACCGTCCATCTCCACCAACAGCTGGTTGAGCGTCTGCTCCTTCTCGTCATGCCCACCGGACAACGGCCCGGCACCGCGGGCGCGGCCGAGGGCATCCAGTTCGTCGATGAAGATGATCGCCGGCGCCTGGGCCCGCGCCTGTTCGAACAGGTCACGCACCCGCGCGGCACCGACGCCGACGAACATCTCGACAAACTCGGAGCCGGAAATGGAGAAGAACGGCACTTTCGCCTCACCAGCCACGGCCCGTGCCAGCAGCGTTTTGCCGGTGCCAGGCGGGCCGACCAGCAGCACGCCTTTCGGCATGCGCCCGCCGAGGCGACCGTAAGTCTGCGGGTCGCGGAGGAATTCGATGATTTCCTTGAGCTCATCCTTGGCCTCGTCGACCCCGGCCACGTCGGCGAAGGACACCTTCATGTCGGTCTCGACGTAAACCCGCGCCTTGCTCTTGCCGATCTGCATCATGCCGCCGCCACCCAGACCGCTGCCGATGCGCTTGAGCAGGAACAGCCAGATGCCGAAGAACAGCATGGCCGGCACGATCCACGACAGCAGGTCACGCACCAGCGTGCTTTCCACCTTGCCGGTGTAGCGCACCGGATACTGCTGCAGATGCTCGGCCAGCTGCGGCTCGACGCGATTGCTGATGAACCGCCGCTGACCGCTGGCCAACGGCTCCTTGAGCAGGCCTTCGATACGCCGCTCGGTGATCGCCAGCTCTTCGACGCGGCCTTCCTTGAGGTGCTGCTCGAACTCGCTGTAGGGGATGGTCGCCACTTCCTGCTGGATCGACAGCAGATACTGCAGGCCGAGGAACACCAGAATGGCGATCATCCAGTAATTCATATGGAACTGAGCCCGGTCTTTCACACCCTTCTCCTTGTGCCGCGAGCACGCGCAGCGCTGTCAGACGCCTCGATTATGCCTGCTGCCCCGCCGCCAGGCCTGGACTCAGATCAGTTCGCCGCAACTAAAGCCCACCGCGAACGCCAAGCCCGACGCCCAGTTCCGCCGCGACGGCGAAGGGCAGCAACAGCGTATCCAGCATGGCGCTGGCGGGTAGGTCCAGCGCGGCATATTTCGGCGGCATGGCACCGAACCGATCCAGCGGGCAACAGCCGCCGTTGAGGCTGTACCAGTCCAGGCGCGTGCCGGAATAGATGATCGGTGCGCCGGGCTTGGCGGCATCCAGCGTGCGGACGCTGGCGCAGCCGCCGAGCAGGCTCAGCGTTGTCAGGACGAGCAGCGCTCGGCCGATCATCTCAGTCGTCGCTAACGATATGGTGCTCACCCCAGCGCGGCAGCATGTCCTGCGGGATATTGAGCAGATTGAGGATGCGCGCGACGACGAAATCGACCAGGTCGTCGATGGTCTGCGGCTGATGATAGAAACCTGGCGAGGCTGGCAGGATGGTTACGCCGAGGTTGGACAGCTTGAGCATGTTTTCCAGATGGATGCTCGAATACGGCGCCTCGCGCGGGACCAGGATCAGCTGGCGGCGCTCCTTGAGGGCAACGTCGGCGGCACGCTCGATCAGGTTGTTGCAGGCGCCGGTGGCGATCGCCGACAGCGTGCCGGTGGAGCACGGCACCACCACCATGGCGGTCGGGGCGCCGGAGCCGGAGGCCGGCGGCGCCATCCAGTCCTCCTTGGCGAACACGCGGATCTGCCCGGCAGCGGCACCGGTGTATTCGGAGAGGAAGGCCTGCATCGCCTGTGGCTTGGCCGGCAACACCACGTCGGTTTCGGTGGCCATCACCAGCTGCGCGGCCTTGGAGATCAGGAAATGCACCTCGCGGTCTTCCTGGATCAGACAGTCGAGCAGGCGCAGGCCGTACTGCGCGCCGGAGGCGCCGGTCATGGCCAGGGTGATGCGTTCCGGTCCGTTCATTCAATCTGCTCCCAAAGCTGCTGCGCTTGCTTATGCCGCGTTGAAACCTTACCCGAACTGCTCACCTGCACCGGCAAGCTGCGCTTCTCGCAAGGTTTCGCCTTGCCCAAGCTTCGCTCGCGACGCGTTGAAAACAAATTCGCCCTGTGCCCGCCACTCGACATTGGCGCCAGCCCGCGCGTGGAAATGCCTTCGGCGATTTCCACCCTACCCATGATCAGCGTAGGGTGGAAAACCGCGAAGCGTTTTCCACCTTGAGCAATCAGCTCAACGCCGCGGCCAGCCTGCCGTGCAAGCCGCCAAAACCGCCATTGCTCATCACCACCACCTGGGTGCCCGGCACGGCGTCAGCTTTCACCTTGGCGATGATCGCCTCCAGCGAATCACACACCGTAGTCTCCACCGGCGAGCCGGCGACGATGGCGGCCAGGTCCCAGCCAAGGTTGGCAGGCGCATACCAGATCGCCTGATCGGCCAGCGCCACGGATTCAGCAAGGCCCTCGCGGTGCGCGCCGAGCTTCATCGAGTTGGAGCGTGGCTCGATCACCGCGATGATCGGTGTATCGCCCACACGCTTGCGCAGCCCGTCGAGGGTGGTTGCGATAGCCGTGGGGTGATGGGCGAAATCGTCATAGATGGTCACGCCATTGACCTCGGCGACCTTCTCCATGCGCCGCTTGACGCTACGGAACTCGCTCAGTGCCTCGGCGCCCTGCTTCGGCAGCACGCCGACATGCCGCGCCGCGGCGAGCGTCGCCAGCGCATTGTTGACGTTGTGCTGGCCGGTCAGCTCCCATTCCACAACGCCCTGTACGACGCCCTCGAAGATCACCTCGAAGCGCGAGCCGTCGGCGCTGAGCAGTTTCGCCTGCCACTGACCGCCATCCCCGGTGGTCTGCACCGGCGTCCAGCAGCCCATGCCGATCACGCGTTTGAGCGCGCCTTCCGACTCAGGATGGATGATCAGTCCCTCGCCCGGCACCGTGCGCACCAGATGATGAAACTGCCGCTCGATGGCGGCGAGATCAGGGAAGATGTCCGCGTGATCGAATTCCAGGTTGTTCAGGATCGCGGTGCGCGGGCGGTAGTGGACGAACTTGCTGCGCTTGTCGAAGAAGGCGCTGTCGTATTCGTCGGCTTCGACCACGAAGAACGGCGTGCCACCCAGGCGCGCGGAGATGCCGAAATTCTGCGGCACGCCACCGATGAGAAAACCCGGGCTCATGCCGGCATGTTCCAGCACCCAGGCGAGCATGCTACTGGTGGTGGTCTTGCCGTGGGTGCCGGCCGCAGCCAGCACCCAGCGTCCCTGCAGCACGTGATCGGCCAGCCACTGCGGACCGGAGACATAGGGCAGGCCCTTGTTCAGCACGTACTCCACCGCCGGGTTGCCGCGTGACAGCGCATTACCGATCACCACCAGATCCGGCGCCGGCTCGAGCTGACTCGGCTCGTAGCCCTGGGTCAGCTCGATGCCCTGAGCCTGCAACTGGGTGCTCATCGGGGGATAGACGTTGGCGTCGGAACCGGTGACCCGATGCCCGAGTTCCTTGGCCAGCACCGCGAGCGAACCCATGAAGGTGCCGCAGATGCCGAGAATATGGATATGCATGGATGCCCTCTGAAGCGGTCAGACCCGCTGAAAACTGCGACGCAGGTTAGCACAGCAGCCCATACCAGCCGACCAGACGCCGTTGGTCAGACGCGGGGCCCGAAAACCGACCGAGCGGTCATCTTCTTGAGCCAGGTCATTCCGCCGCCTGATCCAGATGCGATGCTGCGAGACCAGTTTTCAGACAAGCACAGGGGACTTTCCATGAGCAGCACCTTCTTCATACCCGCGGTGAACATGATGGGCATCGGAAGCCTCGATGAAGCGATGGTCGCCATCGCCAACTATGGCTTTCACAAAGCGCTGATCGTTACCGACGTCGGGCTGGCTCGCGCAGGCGTGGCCGAAAAGGTCGCGACGCTGCTGGCTGGCGCGGATATCCAATCCGTCGTATTCGACGGCGCACAACCCAATCCAACCGTTGGCAACGTCGAGAAGGGCCTGAGCCAGCTGCGCGAAAGCGCTTGCGACTTCATCATTTCGCTCGGCGGCGGCTCGCCCCATGACTGCGCCAAGGGCATCGCCCTGTGCGCCACCAATGGCGGACATATCGCCGACTACGAAGGCGTCGACCGCTCCGCCAAACCGCAACTGCCACTGGTAGCGATCAACACCACCGCCGGCACCGCCAGCGAGATGACCCGCTTCTGCATCATCACCGACGAGAGCCGCCACGTAAAAATGGCCATCGTCGATCGCAATGTCACGCCGCTGCTGTCGGTGAACGACCCGGCGTTGATGGTGGCGATGCCCAAGGGGCTGACCGCCGCTACCGGCATGGACGCCCTCACCCACGCAGTCGAAGCCTATGTCTCGACCGCCGCCACACCGATCACCGACGCCTGCGCGCTCAAGGCCATCGAACTGATCTCGGCCAACCTGCGTACCGCCGTCGCGAGCGGCAGCGACATGCCCGCGCGCGAAGCCATGGCCTATGCGCAGTTCCTTGCCGGAATGGCGTTCAACAACGCCTCGCTGGGCTACGTTCATGCCATGGCTCACCAGCTCGGCGGCTTCTACGATCTGCCGCATGGCGTCTGCAATGCCGTACTGCTGCCTCACGTGGAGAGCTACAACGCCAGCGTCTGCCCCGAACGCCTGCGCGACATCGCCACCGCGATGGGCGTTGAGACCCGCGGGCTCGATGCCACACAGGGCGCCGAGGCGGCACTCGCGGCAATTCGCACCCTGTCGCAGGACATTGGCATCCCCGGTGGCCTTGCCGAGCTTGGCGCCAAGGCCGATGACATCCCGACCCTGGCTGCCAACGCCATGAACGATGCCTGCGGCCTGACCAACCCGCGCCGCGCCACGCAAGAGGAAATCGAAGCCATCTTCCACAGCGCCCTCTGACCCCCCTGGGCCGGGGCTCCTGTCCCCGGCCCGACTGCGCGGCAGCGCTCGCTTTGCCGCCTCAAAAAGCGCCCCTGGCCGCCGCGACAGTATTCAAGTCCTGATCTACGCTTTGTGCAGCGAATCTCCATCCAAGAACAAACTGGAGCCCCCCATGATCTACGCCCCTCCCGGCACCGCCGGTGCCCTCGTTACCCTCAAGGCCCGCTACGGCAACTTCATCAATGGCGAGTTTGTCGAGCCAGTCAACGGGCAGTATTTCACCAACCTCTCTCCGGTTAACGGCCAGCCGATTGCCGAATTTCCGCGCTCCGACGCCGCCGATATCGAGAAAGCCCTGGACGCCGCCCATGCAGCGGCCGACGCCTGGGGCAAGACCAGCGTGCAGGCGCGCTCGCTGATCCTGCTGCAGATCGCCGATCGCATCGAGCAGAACCTGGAGATGCTCGCCGTCACCGAAACCTGGGACAACGGCAAGGCGGTGCGCGAAACGCTGAACGCCGATATCCCGCTGGCCGCTGACCACTTCCGCTACTTCGCCGGCTGCATCCGCGCCCAGGAGGGCACCAGCGCCGAAATCGACGAGCACACTGCGGCCTATCACTTCCACGAACCACTGGGCGTGGTCGGGCAGATCATCCCGTGGAACTTCCCGATCCTGATGGCCGCCTGGAAACTGGCTCCGGCCCTGGCTGCTGGTAACTGCGTAGTGCTGAAACCGGCCGAGCAGACACCGCTGGGTATCACGGTACTGATGGAGGTCATCGGCGACCTGCTGCCACCGGGCGTGCTCAACGTGGTGCAAGGCTACGGTCGTGAGGCCGGCGAGGCCCTGGCCAGCAGCAAGCGCATCGCCAAGATCGCCTTCACCGGCTCCACATCGGTGGGCTCGCACATCATGAAGCGCGCCGCCGAGGCCATCATCCCGAGCACCGTCGAGCTGGGCGGCAAGAGCCCGAACATCTACTTCGAAGACATCATGCAGGCCGAGCCGACCTTCATCGAGAAGGCCGCCGAAGGCCTGGTACTGGGCTTCTTCAACCAGGGCGAAGTGTGCACCTGCCCGTCGCGCGCGCTGGTGCAGGAGTCGATCTATGCACCCTTCATGGAAGCGGTGATGAAGAAGGTCGCGCAGATCAAGCGTGGCGACCCGCTGGACACCGAGACCATGGTCGGCGCCCAGGCCAGCCAGCAGCAGTTCGACAAGATCATGTCCTATCTGGAAATCGCCAAGGGCGAAGGCGCGGAGGTGCTCACCGGCGGCGCAGCGGAGAAGCTCGAAGGCTCGCTCGCCACCGGCTATTACATCCAGCCGACCCTGCTCAAGGGCACCAACCAGATGCGTGTATTCCAAGAGGAGATCTTCGGCCCGGTGATCGGCGTCACCACCTTCAAGGATGAAGCCGAAGCCCTGGCGATCGCCAACGACACCGAGTACGGCCTCGGCGCCGGTGTCTGGACCCGCGACATCAACCGCGCCTACCGCATGGGCCGGGCCATCAAGGCCGGCCGCGTCTGGACCAACTGCTACCACCTCTACCCGGCGCATGCCGCGTTCGGTGGCTACAAGAAGTCCGGCGTCGGGCGCGAAACCCACAAGATGATCCTCGACAGCTACCAGCAGACCAAGAATCTGCTGATCAGCTACGACATCAATCCGCTGGGCTTCTTCTGATGGATCAGCATGGGCGGCGCATGCCGCCCATGCCTTGAACAAGACGCCTGCCGGGCTCCGCCGTGGTGCTGCGGAGCACGCAAAAGGTGCGTTCCTGCCGAACTTGGCTGACAAATCACTGCAAACACCGGTTTGTAGCGTGGGGCATGACGCTTGCTAGGGAGAGACTTGCCAACCTATCCAAGAGGATTCCCCCATGGCTCTCGAACACAGCCGTTCAACGCCACCGCACCACGCAATCGATTTCGAAACCGTTGGCAGTAGTTATTTCCAGGAACGCGAACTGAAGAAAGGCGCCGCCGGTTGGGTGTTGCTGGTTGGCCTCGGCGTCGCCTATGTCATTTCCGGCGACTATGCCGGCTGGAACTTCGGTCTGGCCCAGGGCGGCTGGGGTGGGCTGTTCATCGCCACGCTGCTGATGGCGACCATGTACCTGTGCATGTGCTTCTCGCTGGCCGAGCTGTCCTCGATGGTCCCGACCGCGGGCGGCGGCTACGGCTTCGCCCGCACCGCCTTCGGCCCGCTGGGCGGCTTTCTCACCGGCACGGCAATCCTGATCGAATACGCCATCGCCCCAGCCGCCATCGCCGTATTCATCGGCGCCTATTGCGAATCGCTGTTCGGCATCGGCGGCTGGATGATCTATCTCGCCTTCTACATCATCTTCATCGGCATCCATATCTTCGGTGTCGGCGAGGCGCTGAAGCTGATGTTCATCATCACCGCCGTCGCTGCCCTCGCCCTGGCAGTCTTCATCGTGGCGATGGTGCCGCACTTCTCGGTGGACAAGCTGCTCGATATCGCCCCGACCACCGCTGCCGGTGCCAGCAACTTCCTGCCCTACGGCTACGTCGGCATCTGGGCGGCAATTCCCTACGCGATCTGGTTCTTCCTCGCCGTGGAAGGCGTACCGCTGGCCGCCGAGGAAACCAAGAATCCGCAGCGCGACATGCCGCGCGGCTTGATCGGCGCCATGCTGATACTGGTCGCCTTTGCTGGCCTGATCCTGCTGGTCGGCCCAGGCGGCGCCGGCTCCAGCACGCTGGTGGCATCCGGCAACCCGCTGGTGGAAGCGCTGACCACCGCCTATGGGTCGTCAACCTGGATGAGCGGCTTCGTCAATCTGGTCGGCCTGGCCGGGCTGATCGCCAGCTTCTTCTCGATCATCTACGCCTATTCACGACAGATCTTTGCGCTGTCGCGCGCCGGTTACCTGCCGCGCAAGTTGTCGCTGACCAACCGGAACAAGGCGCCGGTGCTGGCCCTGGTGATCCCCGGCGTAATCGGCTTCCTGCTGTCGCTGACCGGCCAGGGCGACCTGCTGATCCTCGTCGCGGTGTTCGGCGCAACCATCTCCTACGTCTTGATGATGGCCTCGCACATCGTCCTGCGCCTGCGCCGGCCGGACCTGCATCGCCCGTACAAGACCCCCGGCGGCATCGTCACTTCTGGCATTGCCCTGGTTCTCGCTTGCATCGCGGTCATCGCGGGCTTCCTGGTCGACCCGCGGGTGGTGATCGGCGCCGCGATCATCTATGGGATCTTCATCGCCTACTTTGCGATCTACAGTCGACACCATCTGGTGGCCGGCACGCCGGAAGAGGAATTTGCGGCGATCGAGAAAGCCGAGGCATCGCTGCACTGAAGAAGGAGGCTGACATGGCGTACTCGCACAGCGTGGGCGGCACCACCTGGCGCTTCGACGACCTGCGCGAGGTGATGGCCAAGGCCAGCCCGGCACGCTCCGGCGACCTGCTCGCCGGAGTCGCGGCCGACAGCGACGCCGAACGCGTGGCGGCGCAGATGTGCCTGGCAGCGGTGCCGCTCAAGCGCTTTCTCGAAGAAGCGCTGATTCCCTACGAAAGTGATGAAGTGACCCGGCTGATCATCGACAGCCACGACGACGCGGCCTTCGCCCCGGTCAGCCACCTGACCGTGGGCGATTTCCGCAACTGGCTGCTCGGCGATGATGCTAACGAGTCGTCGCTAAAGGCTCTGGCACCTGGCCTGACGCCGGAGATGGTCGCCGCGGTGTCGAAGATCATGCGCGTGCAGGACCTGATCCTGGTCGCGCAGAAGGTCCGGGTCGTCACCCGCTTTCGCAACACCATCGGGCTGGCCGGGCGCATGTCCACCCGGCTGCAGCCCAATCACCCGACCGACCACGGGGCCGGCATCGCCGCGAGCATCCTCGACGGCCTGCTCTACGGCAACGGCGATGCGGTGATCGGCATCAACCCGGCCACCGACAGCACCAGCGGCATCTGCGAGTTGCTGAAAATGCTCGACGCGGTGATCGGCCGCTACGAGATTCCGACCCAGGCCTGCATCCTCACCCACGTCACCACGTCCATCGAGGCGATCAACCGCGGCGCACCGCTGGATCTGGTGTTCCAGTCCATCGCCGGCACCGAGGCGGCCAACGCCAGCTTCGGCATCAGCCTGGCGACCCTGCAGGAAGGCTACGAGGCCGGGCTGTCGCAGAACCGCGGCACCCTCGGCGACAACCTCATGTATTTCGAGACCGGCCAGGGCAGCGCGCTCTCGGCCAACGCCCACCACGGCGTCGATCAGCAGACCTGCGAAGCCCGCGCCTACGCCGTCGCACGCAGCTACAAGCCGCTGCTGGTGAACACCGTGGTGGGCTTTATCGGCCCGGAGTACCTCTACAACGGCAAGCAGATCATCCGCGCCGGGCTGGAAGACCACTTCTGCGGCAAGCTGCTCGGCGTGCCCATGGGGTGCGACATCTGCTACACCAACCACGCCGAAGCCGATCAGGACGACATGGACATGCTGCTGACCCTGCTCGGCACGGCGGGCATCAACTTCATCATGGGCATCCCGGGCTCGGACGACGTGATGCTCAACTACCAGACCACCTCCTTCCACGACGCGCTCTACGTGCGCCAGGTGCTCGGCCTCAGGCCCGCGCCGGAATTCGAGGAATGGCTGGCGAAGATGCAGATCCTCCGCCAGGACGGCAATCGCCTGCAGCTCGGCCGCGAGCTGCCCGAAGCCTTCCGCCGGGCGCTGGAGAAAATGGCATGAAGCCGCTCTCGTTTCCTCGCCCATCCTCAGGTGGAAAACGCTGCACGCTTTTCCACGCGGCTGACCGTCACGCTCCGAGGTAGCCATGCCCGACCGCTCCCCCACCACCGAAAACCCCTGGCAGCACCTGCGCCAGCTGACCCCGGCACGCATCGCCCTTGGCCGGGCTGGTGTCAGCCTGCCCACCGACGCGCAGCTGGATTTCCAGTTCGCCCATGCCCAGGCGCGCGACGCGGTGCATCTGCCGCTGGATTGCGCAGCGCTGGCTGGCGAGCTGGAGAAACATAAACTTGGCTGCCTGCACCTGCGCAGTGCTGCTTCAGACCGGCAGATCTATCTGCAGCGTCCCGACCTCGGTCGGCGCCTCGACGAAGCCAGCGCCGCGACGCTCGACGAGCACGCTGGCGAAGGCTGCGATCTGGCGCTGGTGATCGCCGACGGCCTCTCCGCCCTGGCCGTGCAACGCCACGCCGCACCGATGGCCTTGAAGATCGCCGAGCACTGTCAGGCCGAAGGCTGGTCGCTCGGGCCGATTATCCTGGTCGAGCAGGGCCGCGTGGCGATTGCCGACGAAATCGGCCAGCGCCTCAAGGCGCGCATGGTGGTCATTCTGCTCGGCGAACGCCCAGGGCTCAGCTCACCGGACAGCCTGGGCCTGTACTTCACCTGGGCGCCAGAGGTCGGCCGGCACGATGCGCAGCGCAACTGCATTTCCAACATTCGCCCCGAGGGCCTGAGCTACAACCTCGCCGCGCACCGCCTGCTCTATCTGATGCGCGAAGCCAGCCGCCGACAGCTCTCCGGCGTACAGCTCAAGGACGAAGCGGAAGTAGCGGCGCTGGAAGGCGAACCTCGCGCCGGCAACTTTCTGCTCGGCTGAGCCGGTTCAGGCCTGCTGCCAGGGCTCCAGCGTCTGGCTGTAGACCACCGTGCCGTCGATGTCGCGCAGGCTTACCTGCAACGCGGCGGTCTGCGCGTCGATCTCCACCTCGCCGAAGAACTGGAAGCCTGCCCGCGGCGAGCTGTTCGCAGTTGGCGGCGCCTTCTGGAACACCACCTCCGGGCCGAAGGTGCCGTCCAGCGGGTTCGGCCCGAAGCTGCCGGCATTCAGCGGGCCTGCGACGAATTCCCAGAACGGCTCGAACTGCTGATAGGCCGCGCGATTGGGGTGGTAGTAATGCGCCGCGCAGTAATGCACATCCGCGGTCAGCCAGACAGTGTTGCGCACTCGCGCGCGCTGGATGAAGGTCAGCAGCTCGGCGATTTCCAGCTCGCGGCCAAGCGCCTCGCCGTCATGGCCATTGGCGATCGCCTCCCAACGCGGGCCGTCCGGTACGTGCAGGCCGATGGGCATGTCGGCGGCGATGACCTTCCAGGTCGCGCGCGATGCCCGCAGCTCGCGCTTGAGCCAGCGCAGCTGCTCGCGGCCGAGAAATACCGTATCCGCGCCCTGCTCCGTTTGCAGATTATGGGTGTTCGGCCCGCGGTAGCTGCGCATGTCCAGCACGAACACATCCAGCAGCGGCCCGTAGCTGACTTTGCGATAGATGCGCCCCTGCGTGTCGCCACGGGCCATGCGCATCGGCGCGTATTCGAGATAGGCCTGGCGGGCGCGCTGCACCAGGGTATCGATGTCGCGCACCTGCTGATAGCGGTCGTCCAGTTGCTTGCTCGGCGACCAGTTGTTGGTCACCTCGTGATCGTCCCACTGCCAGATCTGCGGCACCTCGGCGTTGAAGGCCCGGAGGTTCTCGTCCAGCAGGTTGTAGCGGTAGTTGCCGCGAAACTCGTTGAGCGTCTCGGCAACCTTGCTCTTTTCCTCGGTGACCAGGTTGCGCCAGATGCTGCCGTCCTCGGCGGTAACCTCGGCGGGGATCGGCCCGTCGGCATAGATCACATCGCCGCTGTGCAGGAAGAAATCCGGCCGGCGCATGCGCATGCTTTCGTAGATGCGCATGCCGCCGAAGTCCGGGTTGATGCCGTAACCCTGGCCACAGGTGTCACCGCCCCAGACGAAGCGAATGTCGCGCGGGCGCGTTGGTGCGCTGCGCAGATGGCCGAACCAGGGCTCGCTGAGCATGCCGCTGCGGGCATCTTCAAAGCGCGCGCGGTAGAAGATCGATTGATCCGCCGGCAGCCCGCGCAGGTCGACGCGGGCAGTGAAGTCCTGGCCGGCATCGGTGATCGAAGAAACCATGCGCCGCGGATTGCCGAAGCGACTGCGCGTATCCCACTCGACGATCAGGCGGCCGGGGCGGTCGCAGCGGCTCCAGATCAGCGCGCGGTCGCCCGCCACGTCACCGGATTGCACACCGTCAAGCATCTGCGGGCGTTCGCGCGGCGCGGCGATAATGGCGGGCGCAACGCCCAGAGCCGGCAGGGCGAGGCCGGCGCCGATGCCCTGCAGCAGTTGGCGGCGTTTCTGATCCGGTGCGGACATGTCGAAGTCTCCTTGCGAGTGGGTGTCCACCCGATTTACCCACCATGCTTGACAGTCCCGTGACGCGCCGACCGGCGGTACTTCATTGCTTGTCGCATCCTGCAGCCACGCTTAATGTGGGCGCCCCGCCCCGCTGGATGTTTCACCATGTGGTCCTACCGCGCCTGGCAGCGCAAACGCATCCTCGCCCGCAACCCGGTCAGCCCAGAGCTGTGGCAGCAGGTGCTCGACAGCCTGCCGATTCTCGACGGCCTGAGCGAAGACGAGTTGAGCCGCTTGCGTGAGCGCGCCGTGCTATTTCTGCATGAAAAGCGCCTGACGCCGCTGGCGGGCGTCGAGCTGCAACCCCAGGACCGCCTGCGCCTGGCGCTGCAGGCGCAGTTGCCGCTGCTGCACCTGGCCGAGCTTGGCTGGTATCGCGGCTTTCACGAGATCGTCATCTACCCCGACGACTTCCTCAGCCCGCAGAAGCATCGCGATGCCGCTGGCGTCGAGCATGAGTGGGATGCCGAGCACAGCGGCGAAGCCTGGCTGCAGGGCCCGGTGATCCTCGCCTGGCCCGGCGTGCAGGAGAGCGGCGGCTGGGAAGCCTACAACCTGGTGATTCACGAACTGGCGCACAAGCTGGACATGCTCAACGGCGATGCCAACGGCCTGCCGCCGCTGCACCGACAGATGCGCATCGAAGCCTGGGCCAGCGCCATGCAGAGTGCCTACGACCAGCTCGACCGCCTGCTCGACGCCAACCCCGATGCCGAAACGCCGATCGATCCGTACGCTGCCGAAAACCCGGCAGAGTTCTTCGCCGTCACCAGCGAGTACTTCTTCAGCGCGCCGGATGTGCTGCACCAGATATTCCCCGAGGTCTATGCGCAACTCGCCGACTTCTACCGGCAGGACCCGCTGACACGGCTGCAACGCCTGCAAGCCGAACATCCGGCCTACCGGGAACCTGCGTAGGTTGGGCACGTCGAACCCCGTGCATTGCGCGCGACATTGCGCCTATAATCGCGCCCACTTTTTTCCGCCCCCAGGCCGCGCTGGCCGATCAGGAGCCCATCGTTCATGAGCTACAGCAAAGTCCCGGCTGGCAAAGACCTGCCGAACGACATCTACGTCGCCATCGAAATCCCGGCCAATCACGCGCCGATCAAGTACGAAATCGATCACGACACCGACTGCCTGTTCGTCGACCGTTTCATGGCCACCCCGATGTTCTACCCGGCCAACTACGGTTTCATCCCGCACACCCTGGCCGATGACGGCGACCCCCTCGACGTGCTGGTCGTGACCCCCTATCCGGTCGCTCCGGGTTCGGTCATCCGCTGCCGTCCGGTCGGCGTGCTGAACATGACCGACGAAGCCGGCGGCGACGCCAAGCTGATCGCCGTCCCGCACGACAAGCTGAGCCAGCTGTATGTAGACGTTAAGGAATACACCGACCTGCCGCCGCTGCTGATCGAGCAGATCAAGCACTTCTTCGAGAACTACAAGGATCTCGAGAAGGGCAAGTGGGTCAAGGTCGAAGGCTGGGAAGGCGCCGACGCCGCCCGTGCCGCCATCATCAAAGCTGCCGAGGCTTACCAGAAGTAAGTCGAAGCACTGAAGAAAAGCCGGCCACAAGCCGGCTTTTTATTGCCTGCGATTTGAGGGTCCGCTGGCAGGATGATCAACTGTTCAGGAACGCGGGCTTTCGAGCGGGCGTGGGGCGGCTGCGTAGACTTGATCGCGGCCGCCGTGTTTGGCCAGGTATAGCGCCCGATCAGCCTGCACGATCAGATAATCCGCTTCATGTTGCCCGCCATCGGTGCAGGCCAGACCGATGCTGACGGTGATGGATATCTCGCCGGCTGTCGTCGCCACGGGCGCTTGGGCAATGGCTTGGCGGATCTTTTCGGCGACGCAACGCGCACCTTCCAGGTCGGTATTGGGCAGCGCGATGGCGAATTCCTCGCCGCCGATACGGCCGAACAGGTCATGACCACGCAGCAGCGCAGCGCAGATGACGGCGAACTGCTTGAGCACCACGTCGCCGGCCGGGTGGCCATGCACGTCGTTGACGCGTTTGAAATGGTCGATATCGAGCATCAACAGGCTCAGACCGTCGCCATGCCGCCGCGCGCGCGCAAGTTCCGCGTCCAGCCCGTCGAAAAACGCTCGGCGGCTGCGTGCGCCGGTGAGCACGTCGGTGTTGGCGAACTGTGCCAGCTGGTCGTGCGCCTGACGCAGTCGGGCGGTACTCTGGAAATAGCGGCTGCTCAGCACGAAAACCAGCACCGCCACAGCAAGCAACAGCAGCGAAATGACGCCAGCCGAGGCGAGCAACAGCTCCTTGCGCTCCTCGTGAGCGGCCATGAAATCCTTGGGCGAAAGCATCACCAGTACCACCACACCTGCGTCGGTCAGGCGCCGGTAGGCACCCAGGCGATACTCCCCATCGAGAGAACTCACACCCTCGTAGTAACCGCGGACAGGCGCATCGGGGTCGACGTAGGGCCTGTCTGCCGGCACCTTGAAGCGCCCGTAGCGCCCGGCAATCGGCGTTCCCGAGGCGATGGCGCGCAGGCTGCGGTCGGTGCCGAGCAGGGCGATCGCGCCATGCAACCCGACATCGATCTGCTGGTAATAGTCGGCAAAGAAGTTGGTGGGTACCGAAAGGACAAGGACACCGGCGAACTCACCGTTCTGATGAATGGGCCGGGTGAACTGGATGGTCCACTGCTTCGATACTCTGCCCAGCACCGGCTTGCTGATGAACAGCCGATCCTCTTGCGGGTTGTCGCGATGCACCCTGAAATGCTCGCGATCGCTCAAGTCCACCGGCTTTACCGACGACTCCAGGTTGGAGAAGGCCAGCCGGCCATGCTTGTCGATAACCGCCAGCTGCGCAACGAAGCTGCCGTAGGCCTGCAGTTCCTCGCGGACGTGGCGCTCGAAGTCGGCGTTGTCCAGCACATCTTCACGCATGTCCAGCAGCACGATGTCCATGAGCCTGATCGTGCTCTGGACGTGCGCCTCGAAGGCGGTCGCCAGGTTCATCGCATCGTTGCGCGCGGCCCCGATCATCAGCTCACGCTCATGCCTGATCTCGCTAAACACGAACGCCCACATCGGCACCAGCGCCAGCACGAGTATCAGAGCCGCCAGAAGTCCTGCCTTGCGATTCAAGCTCTCTCCATCGCGCCCGGCGCGAACCTGATGTCCATGAAGCTACCAGACGAACGGTCGCGCCCGCCAGACACGTCGCGAACGGGGAAAGCAGCGGCGTGAAGCAGCGTTGCCAAGCACTCGGGAATCGGCGGTATAGCCGCTCAAGCGGGAGTCAGGGCAGCGCCCTCGCTGTTGCGAGATTCTCCCGTAAGGAGTTCGTGGACGACCAGTACCCGCCGGGTCAGCGTGCTCATCAGCAACGCCGAACTCTGGTAGACGCGCCGCTGCGCATCACTGCCGTGCTCGTAGCTGAAGACAAACGGGTCACCAGTGCCGGCGAGCAGCGCCTCGATGCCGTCTGCCAGCCTGGCACCGGCATCGAACCCGTCGCCAGTGGCCGCACGGCAGCGCGCCAGGTAATCCAGCGACTTGCAGCCGGATAAGGCAGCCGGAGCGTTGCCGCCGGCCATCCAGACCTGATTGGCGGTGATCAGCCTGCCGTTGCCGTCGATTACTCCGATGGCCAGCGGCAAGGCGTCGATGATGCCGCGGGTAAATGCCTCGGCATCTTCCAGCCGTGCCTCGCGCCGCTGCTGCTCGGTCACATCCTGTAGGCAGCCCACCAGCAAACCGGCGGGGTGCGCCTTGGTGCGAATCACCGTGCCGGCAAAATGAAAGTGACGCCAATCCTCGGCGGCGGTGCCGCTCAGACGAACCCGCGCGTCGAACCCTGTCTGCCCCTCGGCCAGATCGAGCATGGCGGCAACGAACCCCAGCCTATCCTGTGGATGCAAACGCTCCAGCAGCGCCTCACCGGCAGCGGCGCCAGACGGCATGCCCAACAGCTGCAAGGCCTGGTCGGAGAGATCCAGGCGCTGACTCGTCAGGTCGAATTGCCAGTCACCGAACAGCCCGACCTGCTGGCTCAGCCGCAGGCGCGCCTGCACCGCCTGCGCTGTCTGGGCGCTCGCCACGTCGCGGCTGATGTCGCTGAAGAACAGGTACAGGCCATCGGCGTGCGGATAGGCATGAATGCGATACCAGCCCTGATACTGCGGCGAAAAGGTCTCGATGCGCCGCGCAATGCCCAGATCCATCACTTCCTGCAGCGCGACACCCAGCTCGGCGCCGCGAGCCTGCGGCAGCAGATCCCAGAGCAGGGTGCCGAGCAGTTCGCTGCGCGGACGCTGCAGAAGGGCGACCGCCCGGCCGTTGAGTTCCACCAGCCGCCAGGAACGATCGAGCCGGCAGAAGCCGTCGTCCAGGTGCTCCAGCAAGGTGGTGAGCTCGTCGTTGGTGGTCTGCAGCTGGCATGCACGCTGTCGCACTTCAGTAACGTCCCAGGACAGCACCAGCATCGATGTGGCTTCGCCAGCGCCGGGCAGCGGCATGATCAGCACGTCCCACCATTTCGCAACGCCGGCCAGCGTCGGGCAAAAACCGGAGAAGCGCGCAGGCTCACCGGCAAGGGCGCGGGCGAAGGCATCCCGCGCGGTCGCGGCCGCTTCGCCGGGCCAGATACCGAGCCAGTCCGAGCCGCGCAGCGCATCGAAATCGCATACGTCCATCAGCTGGCGGCCACGTTCGCTCATCGCCAGCAGCCGCCCGTGGGCATCGAGCTCTTTCAGGCAGGCGCCCTCGGACTGGGCCCATAGCGAACAGAGCTGGCGCAGCAAGGCGACCTCCCCGCGCGCATGGGTCAGCCGCTTGCGCTGGTGCAGCAAGCGCGCGCAAAGATAGACCGGCAAGGCGCCAGCCACGGCAATCCCCGGCAGCACCAGCGCAGGCCCGGCCGGCAGATCGAGCGATCGCCACAACACGCCTGCCAGCAGGCTTATCGCGGCCGCGAGCAGTGCCAGCAGCCATGGCTTCTGCCAGGCCGGACGAGGCGACGCTACCGAGGGGCCGGCGTGCCTTGCCAGATAGGCGTCGACGAACACGTCGGCGGAATGGGGATGCATGGCGGGGTCTCGCTTGCCGGGGCCAGGCCACACTGTGGCGCCGCAGCGGCCGTCGCGCTATCAGGCAAACCCCTAGTCGTCGGGGCTGATCAGCCCTTGGCGCACCGCGTAGAGCACCAGCGACGGTACGTCGTGCAGGTTCAGCCGCGCCATGATCTGCGCGCGGTGAGTGTCCACGGTTTTCACGCTGAGGCCGAGGCCAGCGGCGATATCGCGGGTCGATACGCCGCGGGCGATCAAGCGCAGGATCTCGATCTGTCGCGGGGTCAGCACCGGAGCCAGGCTTGTCTCGCGGCTGCGCCCCTCGACGATCGCCGAGCTGATCACCGTCTGCGCAATTCCGGGGCTCAGATAGGACTCGTTGCGCGAGAGCGCCTGCAGGGCCATGTCCAGTTCCTGCGCGGCGGCATCCTTGAGCAGGTAACCGCGGGCACCCAGGCGCAGCGCCGCCAGCACGTAGTCGGCGGTGGCATGCATGGACAGGATCAGCACCTGCACGTCCGGGTACTGGCCGTGCCACTGGCGCAGCGCATCCAGCCCGCCCATGTGCTTCATGCTGAGGTCCAGCAGCAGAATGTCCGGACGCGCCTGGCGCAGGATCGCTTCGACGTCCTGGCCGTCGCCGCCTTCGGCGACCACCTCGTAGCCGGGCTGATCCTCGACCAGCGCTCGCAAACCGGCCCGCACCAGGGCGTGATCGTCAACCAGGGCAACACGCTTGCTCAAAAGCTCATCCTCATCATCAGTCGTTTGGCGCCGGCAGAAGCGCGGTGATGCGCGTCCCCATACCCGGCAGGCTGGAAATCCGCAGGTCGCCACCGAACGAGGCGACCCGTTCGTGCATGCTGGTCAGCCCCAGGCTCTGGGCGCCCTGCAGCGCTTCGGGTACATCGAAGCCGCGGCCATCGTCGAGGATTTCCAGACGCAATTCGTGTTCATCGCAAACCATGAGGATGCGCACCGTGCGCGCCCGTGCATGCCGCGCGACGTTGTTCACCGCCTCCTGCACCAGGCGGAATGCTGCCACAGCCCTGCCGGGCGGAATTTCTGTGGTCGAGCCGCGAACCTCCAGCTCCCAGCACGTGCCGCTGGCCTCGAGGAAATGCTGCAGGTGCCAGCGCACGGCGGCTTCCAGACCGAGCGTTTCCAGCTGCAGCGGGTGCAGCGACAGCGACAGGCTGCGCACCTTGGCCAGCGCCGCATCCATGCTGGCTACCAGCGGTTGCGACAGCCGCTCGAACTCGCTGTCGCCAGCCTGGCGGCGGATCAGCCGTTGCAGATGCAGTTTCAAGCCGGTCAGGTGCTGGCCGACGTCATCGTGCAGGTCACGCGCCACCTCGCGCCGCTCGATTTCCTGCACCTCGATCAAGCGCTGCGAAAGATGTTGCAGGCGCTGGTTGGCGTCTTCCAGATCGCGCCGCAGCTGCTCGGCCTGGCTGACATCGCGGATCAGCAGTTGCACCTCGGCGTCACCGTCGGCGGGCAGCAGTGTTTCGCTGACCTCCGCTTCGAACGGCTGGCCGTCGCGACATACCAGCAGCAAGCGCTGCGGCTGGCCGGCTGCTGCACCGCGCTGCAGGGCGGCCAACCGGGCGGTCTCGCGGGCGCGCTGATGCTCGGCGACGAATTCGATGAACGGCTGGGCGTCCAGCGGCTGCAGTGGGTCGCCGGCCAGCAGCCGGCGCGCAGCTGCATTGGCGTAGTGGATGCGGCCCTGACGCAGCATCAGCACTCCGTCGGGCAAGCCGTCGACCATACGTTCATAGCGGCGTTTCTCGCCGGCCAGGTCGCCCTCCCCGGCCTTGAGTTCGGTGACATCCATCAGCGCGCCAAACAGCGCTCGCTGGCGACCGAGGAGCTGTATGCGCTCGAACATCCAGCGTTGCTCGCCATTCGCGCCCAGCACACGGAACTCATGGGCGAGACTACCGTGCCGCTCAGCCCGCTCATGAGCGGCGGCGACCGCGGGGCGATCATCCGGGTGCAGGTAATCGAGAAAGGCCGTCCAGCTCAGCGCACCCGCGTTGGCGATGCCGAGCACGTCGCCAATCTCCGGTGACCAGTCGACCTGCTCGCTGCCCGGCAGCCGCTGCCAATACGCCATCTGGGCTAAATGCCGGGCCAACTCCAGCTTTCTGAGAGCGCTGGCCAGCTGCGTTTCGGTCTGGAAGTGCGCGCTGACCTCCTGCGCCATCAACAGCGCGAAGGGCGACTCGTCGATGTCCAGCGCGCTGCAGAGCACTTCGACATTCAGTTCGCGGCCGTCGCGCGCCACATGCTGGCGCAGCCCGGCCAACTGCTGCGGCGTGACAGGTTGAGCCAGCGCCTCCAGCCGCTCCCGCTCATGAGCAGCGTACAGATCGAGGATTTCCAGCTCAGCGAATTCCCCGGCGCTGTAGCCGTAGGCCGCCACCGCCTGGCGGTTACCGCGGACGATGCTCAGGGTACGTTTGTCGAACAGCCACATCGGCGCGGGATGGCGATCGAAAAGCATGCGGTAGCTGTTCTCGGCGCGGCCCACCAGCTTCTGCGAGCGAATCACCCCATCGGCCAGCCGCCGCGTGTACCACCAGATCCCCAGTGCGGTGAACAGCACGAACGCCGCGATGCGCAACGTATAGCTCGACTCCGGCAAGCCCAGCGCGGTGATGATCAGGTTCGTCGTGAAGATCCACACCACAGCCACCAGGGCATAGGCCAGGACGATCTTCCACGGCGCCACCCTCAGCGCGCGGCGCGAGGCGTAAAGATTCGCAGCGACATCGGCAGCATTGGGGATCATTGCGATGCTGTCACTCCTCGAAGGCGTCCGTCCGGCATGAGGCCGTGCGGGGACGCGCATTCCGCCAGATTGACTGTAGACAACCCGCTGCGCCGCTTGATCGCCAGAGCGCGCACCAGAGCACTCCGGCCCCGATGCCCGGCAGATCCGCGAAAAACTTTAGCCACCTGGTGCCTTAGGCCAGCCTAGGGGATTGCCCGATACCCGCCCTGCTCGCGGCTGCCTATCGTTCGCCGCACTTGAACCGGGAGGCAGGGTGAGATGATCGCCTACAGCGCACTTTGGATTGCAATCGCCGCAGGGCTCGCGGGCCTGGGCCTTGGCTGGCCGTGGATGACCCTTGCCGGGCTGCTCGGCAGTGCCGGCGCCGCGCTGCTGCTGCGCCCGCCCGCACCAGCGCAGCAGGCAAACCTCGAGCCGGTAAGCGCACCGGCGGCGCCAACCAGCACGGCAGTCGAAGCGCTGCTGCTGGCTGTGGTGCCCACCTGGCGCAGCAACGTCGATCAGGTGCGCCAGGTGCAGCAAGGCAGTGTCGGCGAACTGTTCAGCCGCTTTGCCGGAATGACGCAACGCCTGCAGCAGACCCTGAACACTTCCGAAGCTGTGGTCGGCGGCAATGGCATGGCCAGCAGCCTGCGCCATGCGCGCGATCAGCTCAATGTGGTGACCGGTGCCTTCCATACTGCCAGCGAGCGCAAGGCCGCACTGCTCGGCACCATCGGTGAGCTGAACCAGCACGCCAGCGAACTGCAGAACATGTCGCGGTTGGTTCAGGACATCGCCCGCCAGACCAACCTGTTGGCGCTTAATGCCGCCATCGAGGCCGCTCGTGCCGGCGATTACGGCCGCGGCTTCTCGGTGGTTGCCGATGAAGTGCGCAAGCTGTCCACGCTGTCGGCCGAAACCGGCCACGACATGGATCAGAAGGTCGGCGAAATCAACCAGGCGATCAGCGCCACGGTCAGCGCCGCCGAAGAACTGAGCAATACCGAACAGAGCAACCTGCACTACCTCGACGAAGTCACCGGCGAGGTCATGCAGGGCCTGAGTGCCAGCCTGGAAGAGCTCGCCGACACCTCGCTGCTGCTGCAGCAGGACACCCGCCACACCCAGGCGGACATCGAAGAAATCGTCGTCAACCTGCAGTTCCAGGATCGCACCGACCAGATGCTCGACCACCTGCAGCAGGACATGCAGCGCCTGCATGAGGCCGTCGACCGCCAGGACAGCGCCGTGCTCGACCCGCACCGCTGGCTGCGCGAACTACGTCAGCGCTTCACCACCGACGAAGAGCGCCACGGCGTCAAACGCAGCAGCGCCTCGACCGACGACGTGACCTTTTTCTGACCCCCGCCAAGGAGACATTTTCATGGGCAAGACCATTCTCATCGTCGACGACTCGCAGTCCATGCGCCAGCTGGTGAAGATGACCCTCACCGGCGCCGGCCACCAGGTGATCGAGGCGGTCGATGGCCGCGATGCGCTGACCAAACTCACCGGGCAGAAGATCAACCTGATCATCAGCGACGTGAACATGCCCAACCTCGACGGCATCGGCCTGGTCAAGGCGGTCAAGGCCAACCCGGCCTACCGTTTCACCCCGATCTGCATGCTCACCACCGAAAGCGAGCAGGGCAAGAAGGCCGAAGGCCAGGCCGCCGGCGCCAAGGCCTGGATCGTCAAACCGTTCCAGCCGCAGCAGCTGCTGTCGGCTGTCGAAAAACTGGCCGGCTGAAATGTTCACACTCCAGCAGCAGGCCAGCGCGGTCGGCACGTGCCTGGCCCTGAGCGGCAACCTGACCATCTATGAAGTGCGTGACGCACGCGACGCGCTGCTGGGTGCGTTCGGCGCGCAGCCCAGCGGGCACTGGCAACTGGACCTCAGCGCACTCGACGAACTGGATACCGCCGGCGCTCAGCTGCTGCTCGCCGCGCAGCGCCAGCTGCGCCTGAGCGACGCCACGCTGGAAGTCTGCAACCCAAGCGCGGAGGCACTCGAACTGCTCCAGCTGCTGCGTGTGCAGACGCTGTTCTCCAGCCACGCGCCGGCAGCAAGCGGAGGCCGCCATGCTCAATGACCAACAGTGGAGCCAACTGCTGCTGAGCTTCGTCGAAGAGGCCCGCGACCTGGCCAAGCAGGCCGAGGAATACCTGCTGCAGCTGGAGCAGACGCCGACCGACGAGGACGCCATCAACGGGCTGTTCCGCGCCATGCACACGCTGAAGGGGTCGGCCGGACTGTTCTCGCTGACGCCCCTGGTGAACTTCACTCATCACCTGGAAAGCCTGCTGATGAAGGTCCGCGAGGGCCAGCAGGCGCTCACGCCGGTGCTGCTCGACCTGCTGCTGCGCGGCCTCGACGAGATCAATGCGATGGTCGAGCTGATCGACGCGGACAGCGGCGAGCTGCCCGTGGACGAAGCGCGCCATGCCGGGCTGATCGCGGCCCTGACCAGCCATGAAGTCAGCCCACTCATTCCGCTGACCGTGATCGAGCCCGACGCCTGCAAGGCTTTCGGGCGCCTCGACAAATGCGCCAACTGCGACCAGGAAGCGGCCTGGCACATCTCCCTGCGCCTGCAGCCGGAGATCCTCGCCAATGGTTTCGACCCGGCCTCCTTTCTCCGCTACCTCAGCCGGCTGGGCGACATCCTGCAGCTGGAACTGATCGACGACGCACTGCCGGCGCTGGCCGACATAGATCCGGAAAGCTGCTACCTGGGCATGGAGATCGACCTGTGCACGACGGCCAGCAAGGCCGAGATCGAGGAAGTCTTCGAGTTCATCCGCGAATTCTGCACGCTGCGTATCCTGCCGCCGAACGCCGCGCTGGAAGACTATCTGCAGCTGATCCACGACCTGCCGGAAACCGACCAGAAGATCGGCCGCATCCTCGTCGCCAGTGGCCTGCTCACCGAGCTGGAACTGGACCAGGCGCTGCGCCTGCAGGCTGCCGACGCGCAACAGCCACGTCCGCTCGGCAGCGTGCTGGTCGAGCAAGGCATGGTGCCAGCCCAAGGCGTCAACGCCGCGCTGGCCAAACAACAGACGGTGCGCGAGAAGCGCAACCAGGAGCACAGCCAGATCCGCGTCGCCGCACACAAGCTCGACGAGCTGATCAACCTGGTCGGCGAGCTGGTGATCAGCGCCGCCGGCGCCCAACTGCGGGCCCAGCTGAAGGGCGACGCCGCCTGCATCGAAAGCACGCAGACGGTCAATCTGCACGTGGAACAGATCCGTGAGGCGGCGCTGAAGCTGCGCATGATCGAGATCGGCGACACCTTCAACCGTTTCCACCGAGTGGTGCGCGACGTCAGCCAGCAATTGGGCAAGGACATCCGCCTGGAGATCCAGGGCGCCGACACCGAACTGGACAAGGCGGTGATCGACCGCCTGGCCGACCCACTGACCCATCTGGTGCGCAACGCCATCGACCACGGCATCGAGCCGGCCGAACAGCGCCTCGCCGCCGGCAAGCCGGCCGAAGGGCATCTGCGCCTGGACGCCTATCACGAGTCGGGGATGATCGTCATCGAAGTTGCCGACGACGGTCGCGGCCTAAACACCCAGCGCATCCGCGAGAAGGCCATCGCCCGCGGCCTGATCGATGCCCAGGCAAACCTCAGCGATCACGATGTGCAGATGCTGATCTTCGCCGCCGGCTTCTCCACCGCCGACAACGTTTCCGACCTTTCCGGGCGTGGCGTGGGCATGGATGTGGTGCGCAGTGCCATCGATGCGCTGCGCGGCACCATCGAGATCGACTCGCGCCCCGGCGCAGGCTGCACCTTCCGCATCCGCCTGCCGCTGACCCTGGCCATCATCGATGGCTTCCTGATCAGCCTTGGCGACGACTACTTCGTCATTCCGCTGGACATGGTCACCGAATGCCTGGAGCTGGAAGCCGATCAGCTCGATGGCGCCGCCTACGGCTACCTCGACCTGCGCGGCCGACCGCTGCCGTGCCTGTCGCTGGCCGCGCATTTCAAACTGCGCGAGGCGCCCAGCAAGCGCCGCAACATCATTGTCGTCAGTCACGGCCGGCAGCAGGCCGGGCTGATCGTCGATCACCTGCACGGTGAACTGCAAACCGTCATCAAGCCCCTCGGCCAGCTGTTCCAGCATCTGCAGGGTATTGGCGGCTCAACCATTCTCGGGAGCGGGCAAGTCGCCCTGATCCTGGATATTCCCAGTCTGTTCCGTCATCTGCACACCCACGTCGAAGCGAGCCCTGCTGATCTGCGTACCAGCCAGCCCCGCCAGATCGCCGCAGGTCAGCAAGGAGAAACCCCATGCAATTCTTCCGCAACATGAAAATCGGCGCGCGCCTGACCCTGGGCTTCCTGCTGGTGGTGCTGCTGACCATCGCCGTCGGCCTGCTCGGCATCCGCAACCTCTCCGAGGTCAGCGGGCTATCCGATCTGATGTACGAGCGCGACCTGACCGGTATCGACGCCGTGCATAGCGCCAACTACTCGCTGATCGTCGCCGGACGTGCCCTGCGCGGCTCGCTGCTGGCCACCACCGTGGAAGCCCGCGACAGCTCCGCCGCAGCGGCACAGAAGGCCCTGGTCGACACCCGCACCACCCTGGAAAAGGCCAAGAAGTCCTTCCACTCCGATCAGGCCAAGGCACTGGTCAACCGCATCGACGAGCCGCTGGCCGACTACGAGCGCCGGCTCAACGAAATCCTCTCGATTCACCTGGCATCGGCCGAACTGGCCGAGCAGAGCGCCTTCAGCGAGCTGTTCCCGGCACTGTCGCGCAGCGGCGAGACCGTGGACAACCTGATGTCCGAAGCGGTGGCGTTCCGCCGCGACCGCGCCCAGGAAGCGAACGCGCAGATCAACGCCATCTACCTCGGCTCGAAGACGCAGATGATCGGCCTGATCCTGCTCGCCGTGGTGCTCGGTTTCATCATCGGCATGCTGGTCACACGCAGCATCACCCGCCCGCTCAATCGCGCCGTCAGCGTTGCCGACAGCCTCGCCGCCGGCGATCTGGGCGTGCAGCTGGAGGTCAACAGCAAGGATGAAACCGGGCGCCTGCTGAGTTCGATGAACAACATGGCCGAACGCCTGCGCAACGTCATCAGCGACGTTCGCAGCGCCGCCGACTCGCTGTCGTCGGCCTCCGAAGAGGTCAGCGCCACCTCGCAGTCGCTCAGCCAGGCCGCCAGCGAGCAGGCCGCCAGCGTCGAGGAAACCACCGCCTCGGTGGAACAGATGTCCGCCTCGATCGCACAGAACACCGAAAGCGCGAAGATCACCGACAACATCGCCGGCAAGGCCGCCAATGATGCCGTCGAAGGCGGTCGTGCAGTCCGCGACATGGTCCAGGCGATGAAGCAGATCGCCGACAAGATCGGCATCATCGACGACATCGCCTACCAGACCAACCTGCTCGCCCTCAACGCCGCCATCGAGGCCGCGCGTGCCGGCGATCATGGCAAGGGCTTCGCGGTGGTCGCCGCGGAAGTACGCAAGCTGGCCGAACGCAGTCAGGTCGCAGCCCAGGAAATCGGCGGTGTCGCCAGCAACAGCGTGCAACTGGCCGAGCAGGCCGGGTCGCTGCTCGACGAGATCGTGCCGAACATCCAGAAGACTTCCGACCTGGTGCAGGAGATCACCGCCGCTTCGCAGGAGCAGAGCAGCGGCGCCGAGCAGATCAACATCGCCATGGGCCAGATGAATCAGATCACCCAGCAGAACGCCTCGGCCTCCGAGGAGCTGGCCGCCACCTCCGAGGAAATGAACGCCCAGGCCGGGCAACTGCTCGAGCTGATCAGCTTCTTCCGCTTCGACGCTGCCAACACCGCCTCGCAGCCGCTACGTCGGCCGGTGCCGTTCGCCAGCCCGCGCCCTGCCGCTACGAGCCCACGCGGCGAGCAGCGGGCACGGACGTCGGTGGACGACAGCCAGTTCGTCAGCTTCAGCTGAGGATGCCGTGCATGAACCAGATCGCCAGCGTTGAACACAGCATCCAGCACCTCTCGTTCCGGGTTCGCCAGGCGCGCTATGCGCTGCCGATCGAGCTGGTTCGGGAAATCATCGAGTACGGCCAGATCACCAGCGTGCCGATGATGCCGGCGTGCATCCATGGGGTGATCAACCTGCGCGGCAACGTCGTGCCGGTGCTGGATCTGGCGGCGCGCTTCGGCATGGAGCGCACCGCCGCGGGCAAGCGCACCTGCATCGTGATCATCGAGCTGGAGCTCAACGAGGTGCAGCAGCGCATCGGCCTGGTGGTCGATGCAGTGGATGCGGTACTGGACATCGAAGGGCATGAAGTCGAGCCGGCACCGCCCTTCGGCAGCGGCATCCGCACCGACTTCATCGCCGGCATGGCGCGCAACGAGCAGGGCTTCACCATCATTCTCGACGTGCGCCGGGTGCTCTCGCTGGACGACATCCTGCAGCTCAATCGTGCCATGGCGCTGGCAGGCTGAAGTGACGACGACCCACCTGCCGACGCTGGGCGATCAGGACTTCCGCTTTCTGCAGAAGCTGATGGCCGAGGCTTCCGGGATTCGCATGAGCGAAGCCAAGCGCCCGCTGGTGGCTGGTCGGCTGATGCGCCGGCTGCGGGCGCTGGGCCTGCGCGACTATGGGCATTATCTAGACCTGCTGCGCGCGCCCGAGCAGCAGGTCGAGCGCCGGCTGGTGGTCGATCTGCTGACCACCAACGAAACCTATTTCTTCCGCGAGCCGCAGCACTTCCGCTTTCTCGCCCAGTGGCTGGCCGGCCGTCGCGGGCCGCTGCGCTGCTGGAGTGCCGCCTGCTCCAGCGGCGAAGAACCCTACAGCCTGGCCATGGTGCTGGCCGAGCACGCCAGCTCCGACTGGTCGATCCTCGCCAGCGACCTGAGCCAGAGCGTACTGCACAGGGCTCGCGAGGCGGTCTATCCGATGGCCGACACCGACGCCTTCCCGCCCGGCTGGCTCAAGCGCCACTGCCTGCGTGGCGTCGGCGCCCAGGATGGCAACTTTCGTATCAGCCAGGCGCTGCGCGAGCGGGTCAGCTTTCGCGAGATCAACCTCATGCGTCCACTGCCGCAGGATCTGGAGCCGATGGACCTGATCATGCTGCGCAACGTGCTGATCTACTTCGGCGCCGACGACAAGCGCGCCATCACCGCACGCCTGCTGCAGCACCTGCGCCCGGGCGGCCTGCTGCTGATCGGCCACGCCGAGAGCGTGCACGGTTTCGGCTTGCCGCTGCGCGGTGTGGCGCCTTCGGTGTTCGAGCGCCTATGAACCAGCCAGGTAGCCACACATGATCAAGGTCTTCATCGTCGACGACTCCGCGCTGGTGCGCCAGGTACTGACCGCCTGCCTGGACAGCCACCCGGGCATCCAGGTCATCGGCCAGGCCGCCGACCCGCTGTTCGCCCTGGAAAAGATGCAGCGCGACTGGCCGGACGTGCTGGTGCTGGACGTGGAAATGCCACGCATGGACGGCATCACCTTTCTGCGCAAGATCATGGCTGAACGACCGACACCGGCGATCATCTGCTCGACCCTCACCGAGGCCGGTGCGGCGATCACCCTGGAAGCGCTGGCAGCCGGAGCGGTCGGTGTGTTCACCAAGGCCCGCCTGGGCCTCAAGGAAAGCCTGCAGCAACTCTCCAGCGAGCTGATCCGGCAGATCGAACAGGCGGCCCGCAGCCGCCCGCGCGCCGCCGTGCGTGCACAAGCGAAGCCCAGCAGCCCGTCCCGAGAGCCATCGCCGGCGGCGGGGCTGACCACCACCGATCGAGTCATCGCGCTTGGCACCTCGACCGGCGGCACCCAGGCACTCGAGCTGGTGCTGCGCCAGTTGCCGGCAGACAGCCCGGGCATCGTCATCGTCCAGCACATGCCGGAGAAATTCACCGCAGCCTTCGCCCAGCGTTTGAACAACCTGTGCCAGATCGAGGTACGCGAGGCGCGCCACCTCGATCGCGTGCGCGCCGGGCTGGCGCTGGTCGCTCCCGGCGGGCGGCACATGCAGCTCAAGCGCAGCGGTGCGCAGTACTTCGTCGAGGTGCTCGACGGGCCGCCGGTCAACCGCCACAAACCCTCGGTGGATGTGCTGTTCCGCTCGGTAGCGCGGCATGCCGGGCACAACGCGCTGGGCATCATCATGACCGGCATGGGCGACGATGGCGCACGCGGCCTGCTGAACATGCGCGAGGCCGGTGCCCGCACCGTGGCGCAGGACGAAGCCAGCTGCGTGGTCTTCGGCATGCCGAAGGAGGCGCTGCAGATTGGCGCTGCGCAGAGCACCGAGGCCCTGGAAAACCTGCCCAGGCTGATCAGCGACTATGCGCGTGCAACCTGCCGCAACTGAGCACCGTGCCGTGCGGGCCGCGCCGCTCGACAATTGCTGATGTGATTCAGCGCGCCCCACCGATGCACCGAGCCTAAGTCCCCTGCTTTAGCAGGGATTCCCGTGACCGTACGGTTCCGCTATGGTGGCCAACAGATATCGCGGAGAAATCGTATGTTCCGCTGCACTACCGTCCTGCTGCTGTTGATCGCCTTGCTTGGCTGCCAGCCCGATTCGGAAGCCATTCGCATCGGCAGCAATCGCTGGCTTGGCTATGCGCCGCTCTACCTGGCGGACGACCTCGGCTGGACCGCCCCCAGCGGCGTCCGCCTAGTCGAGTACCCGACCACCACCGGCGTACTGCGCGGTTTTCGCAACGGCATGCTCGACGCCGCGATGCTCACCCTCGATGAAACCCTCGCCCTGCAGGACAGCGCCGCCGATCTCGACCTGGAGATCATTCTTATCACCAATGTCTCCGCTGGCGCCGATGCGCTGTTCGCCCGCGCTCCGGTGGCGACCCTGGCCGATCTGCGCGGCCAACGCATCGGCGTGGAGAACACTGCGCTCGGCGCCTACTTCCTCTCCCGCGTACTCGACCAGGCGCAGCTGACCATCGATGACCTGCAGGTGCTCAGCCTGCCGGTCCACGAGCAGGCCGAGGCCTTCGCCGCACAACAGGTCGATGCGGTGATCACCTTCGCCTCGGAGGGTCCGGCCCTGGAAAGCCAGGGCGCGCGGCGCATCTTCGACAGCCGTCAGCTGCCTGGGGAAATCATCGATGTGCTGGTGGTCGACCGGCAGCGGGTCAACCCCAAGCAACGCCGGCAGCTCAGAGCGCTCTGGTTCGATGCCCTGCGTACCTGGCAGGACAACCGCACCGAGGTCGATCCGCGACTGCACGCTCGCCTGGGCCTGACGCAGGATGAGCTGGACGTCACCCTGGGTGGATTGCTGATGGGCGACGGCAGCGTCAATCGCGAGTGGTTCGAAGGTGGCCAGCTGCAACAGAGCATCGGACGCCTGAGCCAGTACATGATCGAACGCCGCCTGCTCAACGGAATCCGGCATGACAGGCTGATCGCGAGCTGCGAGGTGATCAAATGCTGACAAGTTTGTCGCTACGAAAATCGATGCCGCTGCTGCTCGGTCTGTTCGGCCTGCTGTTCACCGTCCTGCTGATGCTCTGGCACCTGCCGACGCGGATCGAGGAAACCCTGACCGGCTGGCGTAATCACACCCATCAACACCTCTCGCTGCTGCAGAGCAGCCTGAGCGACCATCGTCGCCTGGGCCGCGTTGCCGAACTGGAAACCGAGCTGGCCGACCTCGCCAGTCTGGAGGGCGTGCGTTGGGCGATGGTCATCGACCCTGAATTCAAGGTGATCGCTGCAACCCGTCTCGGCCTCGCGCCTGAGCGACTGGAGTTGATCCGCGCAGACGATCTTGCGGCGCTCGTTGCCAGCGGTCGCGCCGGCTGGATCGGTGAAGACGCCGACCAGCAGTTGGCCATCTACCCGCTGGATCGCGTCGCCCAGAACGGCACGCCGCTGCGCGAAGCGCTGCTGGTGGAGTACGACTTCGCGCCGATGCTCGCGCAGACCAAGCGCGAGGCCTGGTTCTACCTGGCGCAGACCCTGGCGCTGCTGCTGTTGCTCGGGCTGATCCTCAACCGGCTCTACGGGCGTTTACTGACACGAAGACTGGCCTGCATCGACCAGGCGGCGCGCCAGTTTGCCCTCGACCAGCAGCCACAGCCGCCAGCGGTAAGCGGTCGCGACGAGATCGGCAAGCTCGCGCTCACCCTCAGCCGCATGATGAACCAGCTGCACGAGCGCCAGCTCGCCGTCAGCGAAAGCGAGCGGTTGTTCCGCGAGCTGGTCGACACGGCGCCGATCGGCATGCTGGTGGTCGACAGCGACCTGCGCGTGCTGCAAGCCAACCCTGCGGCCGCGGCGCTGTTCGGCTGCAGCCCCGACGAGCTTAGCAACAACCTGCCGGGTGATCGTCTGGTCGAAGGCGATGCCACCGCACGCCTGCGCAGCACCCCAGCCAACACCACCCTGGAGCTGACCGGCCGCCGCAATGGTCAGGAGGTGCCGCTGGAGATCAGCTGCACGCCCTTCCAGCGCTACGGGGAAAAGCACTTCCTGGTGCTGTTGCGCGACATCAGCGACCGCCTGCGCGCCGAGCAGCGCCTGCGCTTTCTCGCCCACTTCGATCCGCTGACGCAGCTGGCCAATCGCAACTATCTGATGCAGCGCCTGGAGCAGCTGCTATCGGCGCGGCTGCCGCTGAGCCTGCTCTACCTCGATCTGGATCACTTCAAGCGCATCAACGACAGCCTCGGTCACGAGGTCGGCGACAAGCTGCTGGTGCAGATAGGCGATCGCCTCGGCCAGCTGATGCCCGAGCACGCGCTGCTGTCGCGAACCGGCGGTGATGAGTTCATGCTGCTGCTCGACGGCTGCGACATTGCCAGCGCCGAACAGCTGGCCCGCCGCATCATCGACGGCTTCCAGCCACCGGTGCGCATCGGCCAGTACGAATGTTTCGTCAGCCCGAGCATCGGCATCACCGTCAGCGATGGTCGACACAGCGCCAGCGATCTGCTCAAGCAAGTCGACCTGGCGCTGTATGCAGCCAAGGACGCCGGGCGCAACTGCACGGTGGTCTACAACGAAGCACTCAGCGAGGCTGCCGCCGGACGCCGCGCCCTCGAGCAGGCCCTGCGCCGGGCGCTGGACCGGGACGAGTTCGTGCTGCATTACCAGGCCCAGGTCAATGCCCAGGGCGAGCCCGAAGTCATGGAAGCCCTGCTGCGCTGGAATTCGCCGGAGCGCGGCCTGGTACCGCCCGGAGAGTTCATTCCGGTGCTGGAAGACAGCGGCATGATCATCGAAGCGACGCGCTGGGTGTTCCGCGAAGCCTGCCGCCAGGCCTGCCGCTGGCATGCACAGGGCTACTCGCTGCGCATCGCGGTCAACCTTTCACCACTGGATTTCAGGCAGGCCGACCTGGCCGGCAGTCTGCTGGCGATACTCGAAGAGGAAGGCGCCTCGACCAGCATGCTCGAGCTGGAGATCACCGAAAGCGCGCTGCTCGAAGCGGACGAGCACGTGCAGCAGACGCTTACCCGCCTGAAGGCCGCCGGGCTGCCGCTGCTGCTCGACGATTTCGGCACCGGCTATGCCTCGCTGACCTATCTGCAGCGCTTCCGCTTCGACGGCATCAAGATCGACCGCGAATTCGTCAGCGGCCTGCCCGACAGTGAAGAGTCCGTCGCGCTGGTGCGGGGCATCCTTACCATGGCCAGCCACCTCGGCCTGCACGTGGTCGCCGAAGGGGTAGAGAACGAGCGTCAGGCGGCGTTCCTGCGCCTCAACGGCTGCCCCAGCCTGCAGGGTTTCTATTACGCTCGGCCACAGCCGGCGGCGCAGTGCCGGTTGCAGCAGAACGGCGGCCCGATCAACCTGCAGCTGCCACTGGACGCCTGATCTGCATCTGCGCGGGCATACCGGCAAACCGCCTTCAATTGCGATTAATTCTCAGTTGAGCTAGGTTCGTTGCCCCCTCCGGCGGCACGCTCCCATGCGCGACAACAACAAGATTCCCGAAGCCTGCCTGCAGTGCTACATCCACCATCGCCAGCAGCTGGTCGCCCATCTCACCCGCCTCGGTGGTTGCCGCGCGCTGGCTGAGGATCTGGCGCAGGACGCCTGGCTGAAACTCGCTCAGATCATGCCCGAGCAGCGCCTCGATAACCCCAAGGCCTATCTCTTTCGCATCGCCACCAACCTGTTGCGTGATGCCATGCGCCGTCGCGCCCTGCTCGGTGCATCGGACGAAGGTCCACTGGAACTCATCGAAGCGGTCCAGGCCGACCCCTGCGCGCTGGTGGAAAATCACTGTGCGCTGCAGTGCGTACTGCGCCAGCTCGCCGACTTGCCGCCACGTTGTCGCGAGGTGTTCGAACTGGCCCGACTGGAAGGGCTCAGCCAGGCCGAGATCGCCGAGCGCCTGGGCATCTCGGTGAATACCGTGATCGCCCAGCTGGCCAAGGCGCGCCAGCGGCTGGAGCGGCCGTAATTTTTTTCTCCGACGCCGTAATGGTTTTTCCGCGCTGATTCGTCTTGCCTGTGCCCTTGCGCAATTGAGATTAATTCTCGATTAACCAGCATCCTCGCAGATGCTTTCGTGCGGCCCCGCCGCCAGACAAGAAACCACCGATGTCGCGAAAACGGCCCGTTCCGGGTCACGGCCGCGCTCGGCCCGAGGAATGTGCATGACCCCGTCCAGTACCGTAGTGCCCTTCGCCCCCGGCCCCGTCAGCAACGGGCTGTTCACCCGCAGCAATCACGATGACTATCGCCAGCTCCTGCAGCAGGGACTGAACCTGGTGCAGCAGTGCCTGCAGCGCCAGCAGCAGCCATTCAGCGGCATCCTTCCGCAGGAACTGGCCGCCGATTTCGAGCGCGTCGATCTCGAGCGTCCGCTGGGCGACGCCGGCGCCGCGTTGCGCGAGCTGGATCAGCTCTATCTGCGCGACGCGGTGTACTTCCATCATCCGCGCTATGTCGCCCACCTCAACTGCCCGGTGGTGCTGCCCGCGCTGCTCGCCGAAGTGCTGGTGTCGTCGCTCAACTCCTCGCTGGACACCTGGGACCAGAGCGCCGGCGGCACGCTGATCGAACAGCGCCTGATCGACTGGACCTGCGCGCGCATCGGTCTCGGCAGCCAGGCCGACGGCGTGTTCACCAGCGGCGGCACCCAATCGAACCTGATGGGCCTGCTGCTGGCCCGCGAGCACGTCTGCAACCGCCTGCCCGACCACGGCGGCAACCTGCGTCACGGCCTGCCGGCCGAGGCCGCCGGGCTGCGCATCTTCGCCTCCCGCGCCAGCCACTTCAGCGTGCAGAAATCCGCCGCGCTGCTGGGGCTGGGCTACGACGCCGTGCGCAGCATCGAAACCGACAGTGCCCAGTGCATGAGCGTGCCGGCGCTGGCCCAGGCGCTGGCGGACTGTCAGCGCCTGGGCGAGCTGCCCATGGCCGTGGTCGCCACCGCCGGCACCACCGACTTCGGCAGCATCGACCCGCTGCCCGAAATCGCCGCGCTGTGCCAGCACTACGGCGTCTGGTTGCACGTCGATGCGGCCTATGGCGGCGGTCTGCTGGTCGCACCGCGCTACCGCGACTGGCTGGCCGGTATCGAGCACGCCGACTCGGTCACCGTCGACTACCACAAGTCGTTCTTCCAGCCGGTCAGCTGCAGCGGTTTCTTCGTTCGCCAGCGCCAGCACCTGAGTTACATCACCCACCACGCCGACTACCTCAACCCGCGCAGCCAGACCCGCGAGGGCACGCCGAACCTGGTCAACAAGAGCATCCAGACCACCCGCCGCTTCGACGCGCTGAAGCTCTGGCTGACCCTGCGCATCCTCGGGGCCGAGCATATCGGTGCGATGTTCGAGGAGGTCATCGACCGCGCCGCCGACACCCATCGCCTGCTCGCCAATGATCCTGCCTTCGAAGTCTTCACCCCGCGCCTGAGCACGCTGGTGTTCCGCTTCGTCGCCCCGGGCGTGGCGAACGAGCGCCTGGATGAGATCAACCGCGAGATCCGCAAGGCGATCTTCCGCTCCGGCGCGGCGGTCATTGCCGCCACCGTGGTCGAGGGCCGGCAGTACCTCAAGTTCACCCTGCTCAACCCGGAAACCACGCTGAACGACCTGCGCGCCATCGTCGAGCTGATTCGCGACCACGGCGCCCGCCTGCTCGACGAGCTACCCACCGCCGCCAACCAGTAAGGAGATCGCACATGAGCAAGCTGTATGACTTCATCGGTATCGGCATCGGCCCGTTCAACCTCGGTCTGGCCTGCCTGGCCGAACCCATCGACGGGCTCGACTGCCTGTTCCTCGACCGCGCCGAGGGCTTTAACTGGCACCCCGGCATGATGCTCGACAGCGCCACCCTGCAGACGCCGTTCATGGCCGATCTGGTGACCCTGGCTGACCCCACCAGCCGCTTCAGCTTTCTCAACTACGCCAAGCAGGTCGGGCGGCTGTACGCCTTCTACATCAAGGAAGATTTCTTCCTGATGCGCCGCGAGTACAACCAGTACTGCCAGTGGGTGGTCGAGCAGCTCGACAGCCTGCGCTTCGAGCACTTCGTCCAGCAGGTCGACTACCTCGACGAGCGCCGCTGCTATCGGGTGCGCGGCGTGCACACTCGCAGCGGCGAGGGCTTCGAGTTCCTCACCCGCCGCCTGGTACTCGGCACCGGCACCACGCCCTATCTGCCGACCTGCTGCGAGGCACTGGCCGAGCACGTCAGCCACAGCGGCAACTACCTGCAGGACAAGCCGCGCCTGCAGGGCAAGCGCTCGATCACCGTGGTCGGCAGCGGTCAGAGTGCGGCCGAGATTTACTACGACCTGTTGCAGGAGATCGACCGCCACGACTACCAGCTCAACTGGATCACCCGCGCGCCGCGCTTCTTCCCGCTGGAATACACCAAGCTGACGCTGGAAATGACCAGCCCGGAGTACATCGACTACTTCCACAGCCTGCCGCGCAGCACCCGGGAAAAGCTCATCGATAGCCAGAAGGGTCTGTACAAGGGCATCAACGCCACCCTGATCAACGCCATCTACGACGAGCTGTACAACCAGAGCCTCAAGGGCGAGGTGCCAACCCAGCTGCTGACCAACGCCGAGCTGCGTCGCTGCCAGCGCCTGGGCGATGGCACGCTGGAGCTGGAGTTCTTCCAGCATGAGCTGGAGCAGAGCTATCGCCACCGCTGCGACGCACTGGTGATGGCCAGCGGGTATCAGTACCGCCTTCCGCGCTGCATCCAGCCGATTGCCGAGCGTATCGCCTGGCAGGCACCGGAACGCTTCGCCGTGGCGCGCAACTACAGCATCGACCGCAACGGCGGCGAGGTCTTCGTTCAGAACGCCGGGCTCGTCGATCACGGTCTGGTAACGCCGGATCTCGGCATGGGCTGCTACCGCAACGCGTGCATCCTGCGCGAGATCTGCGGGCGCGAGCACTACGCGGTGGAAACGAAGATCGCCTTCCAGCAGTTCAGTTTGCCGCAGCCGGTGACACCCCAGGGCGCGGTGGCGGCGCGATGACGCTGCGACGCGCGCTGATCGGCATGACGCTGCTGGCAGTGCTCGGCGACAGCCTGCTGATGCCGTTCTACCCGCAGTACTTCACCGAACGCTTCGGCGAGCTGCGCAGCGAGCAGGTCGGGCTGTACCTGGCCGCGGTGTGCCTGGTAGCGATGCTCGCCTTGCCGCTGTGGGTGCGCCTGTCCAGGCATGCGCATCCGCTGCGCCTGCTGATCTTCGGCCAGTTGATGGCCGGGCTGCTGGCGCTGGCCTGCGCGGCGATCGAGCAACAATGGCTGTTCTGGCCAGTGTCGCTGACGATGATCGCCTTCAAGGCCAGCTACCTGCTGATGTACCCCTACGTGATGGGACTGGTGGGCGCCGACCAGCAGGTGCGTACCATCGGCCTGCTCTCGGTGGTGGTGCATCTGGGCGCGATTGCCGGCGCCACGCTGGGTGGCGGGGTGCTGCATTACCTCAGCCCGGCGCGGATGTTTGTGCTGATGGGCCTGATGGACTTCGTGCAGATGGCTGTCAGCCTGCTCTTGTTGCGCCATGCGCCGCAACCGACACGGGTCGATGCAAGCACGCCGCCACGGCCGCGCGGGGAGCACCTGGCAATCGCCCGGCTGTGCCTGCTGATGCTGGCGTTCTACTTCTGCATCTACCTGGCGCGGCCGTTCTTCACGGTGTACTGGGAACAGCTCGGCGGGCCTCAGGCAAGCTGGATCACCGGCCTGGTCTATGCCATTCCCGGCATGCTGGCGCTGCTCGCCCTGGCCCTGCATTACCACGCCGGCCAGCGCCTGACCGCCTGGCTGCTGCTGGGCGCGGCCGGACTGGCGCTGCAGGGCATCGAGCAGATGCCAACAGTGCTCGCCGGCCGTGTGCTATTCGGCTGGGCGCTGTATCAGCTCACCGTGGCACTGGATGCGCGGCTGTTCGCCCTCAGCCGGCCGGAGCACTACGGCCGCGACTACAGCCTGATCAACATCTTCCAGAACCTCGGCGTGCTCGCCGCCTCCTGGCTGGCCGGACTGGCGGTCCGCGACGCCGGCCTCGCCGCGCCGTTCTTCCTTTCCGCCATCGGCCTCGTTCTCACCGCCTGCGTGCTGCGCTGGCTGCTGGTTTCAGCAGCGGCGCGTGCGCCCCTCTGTGGAGCCAAATCATGAATACCGCTCTTTCCCGCGCGGATGGTCCGCGCTTCGTTCGCTACTGCGCGCTTGGCGCCATGCACTTTGAAACCGTGCAGCCAGAACATTTGCCGTTGCTGCATGACTGGCTGCGCCGCGACTACGCGCGCTTCTGGGCCATGGGCCATTTGAGCCTGGCGCAGTTGACCAATTACGTCGACGAAATCCAGCGCAGCAGCCATCGCGACATTGCCCTCGGCATGTGCAACGGCGAGCCGGCGTTCCTGTTCGAGGGCTATCACCCGGCCCACGACCGCCTCGCCGATCACTACCAGGTGCGCCCTGGCGACCGCGGCATGCACCTGCTACTTGCGCCCTGCGAGCGCCCGGTGCACGGCTTCAGTCTGGAAGTCATGCGCAGCATCCTCGCCTACCAGTTCGCCGACCCTTTCGCACGACGCATCGTCGTCGAGCCCGACGCGCGCAACGCCAAGGTGCATGCCTTGAACCAGCGCGTCGGCTTCGTTTACCAGCGCCTGCTGCAGCTCCCGGAAAAGGACGCCTGCCTGGCGTTCTGCACGCGCGCGCAGTTCCTCGCCACCCTTCAGGAGAATCCGCAATGAATCAGCTCGTGCAACTGCCAACCGCCGCCGGCGATCTGGCCACCGAACACCTGCAGGCCGAACATTGGGCCCGCGCCAATCGCCTGCTGGTGAAGAAAGCCCTGGCCGAGTTCAGCCACGAGAAGCTGCTCAGCCCCGAGCCGCTGGGCGACAGCCACTACCGCGTCGCAGTGCCGGACAGCTCGACCGAGTACCGCTTCAAGGCGCGACGACTGGCGCTGGATCACTGGTCCATCGTTACCGACTCCATCGAGAAACTTGGCGATGGCCAGCCGCAGCCACTGGACGCGCTGAGCTTCATCATCGAGTTCGCCGACACCCTGGGCATCTCGGAAAACAACCTGCCGGTCTACCTCGACGAGATCAGCAGCACCTTGTTCGGCAGCGCCTACAAGCTCGCCAACAGCCCGCTGAGCGCTGCCCAGCTGGCCCTGGCGGACTTCCAGCAGATCGAGACCGGCATGCGCGAAGGCCACCCGGGCTTCGTCGCCAACAACGGGCGGATGGGCTTCGACGCTCAGGATTACCGCGCCTATGCCCCGGAAGCGGCGAGCCCGGTGCGCCTGGTCTGGCTTGCCGTGCACCGCAGCCGCGCCAGCTACAGTGCCATCGACGGGCTCGACCAGCCGACCCTGCTGCGTGACGAGCTCGGTGGTCAGCTCGAGGTGTTTCATAGCCAGCTGCGCGCGCTGCAGCTCGACCCCGACGACTACCTGCTGATGCCGGCGCACCCCTGGCAGTGGCACAACATCCTCGCCATCGGCTTCGCCGCCGAGATCGCCAATCGGCAGATCGTCCATCTCGGCCTGAGCAATGACCGCTACCTCGCGCAGCAGTCGATCCGCACCTTTTTCAACCAGAGCCAGCCGCAGCGGCGCTACGTGAAGACCGCCCTGTCGATCCTCAACATGGGCTTCATGCGCGGGCTGTCGCCCTACTACATGCAGGCGACGCCGGCGATCAACGCCTACCTCGCCAAGCGCGTGGCCAGCGACCCCGTGCTGCGCGACTGCGGCTTCCAGTTGCTGCGCGAAGTGGCAGCGATCGGCTATCGCAACCCTTACTACGAGCAGGCGCTGCCGGCCAGCAGCCCCTACCGCAAGATGCTTTCAGCGCTGTGGCGCGAGAGCCCGCTGGGCCACATCGAACCCGGCCAGCGGCTGATGACCATGGCCGCGCTGCTGCACAGCGACGGCGACGAGCGCGCCCTGCTGCCGACGTTGATCAGCGCCTCGGGGCTTACCGCCGACCGCTGGCTGCGCCTTTACCTCAATGCGTACCTGAGGCCGCTGCTGCACTGCTTTTATGCCCACGACCTGGTGTTCATGCCGCATGGCGAGAACCTGATTCTGGTGCTGGAAGGTCACCTGCCGGTGCGCGTGCTGATGAAGGACATCGGCGAGGAAGCGGTGATTCTCGATGCCGACGCGCAGATTCCCGAGGCCGTAGGTCGCCTGGCGGTATCGGTGCCCGACGAGCTCAAGGTGCTGTCGATCTTCACCGACGTGTTCGACGGCTTCTTCCGCTACCTCAGTCAGATTCTCGATGAGCAAGTCGGCCTGCCGGAACAGCGCTTCTGGCAACAGGTGGCCGACTGCATCGCCGACTATCAGGCCAGCCAGCCGCAGCTGCGCGACAAGTTCGCCCGCTACGACCTGTTCGCCGAGGAATTCGCCCGCTCCTGCCTGAACCGCCTGCAGCTGGGCAATAACCGGCAGATGCTGGATCTGGCCGATCCGGCCGGTGCGCTGAAATTCGCCGGCACCCTGAAAAACCCCGTCGCGCCCTATGCGCCGGAACGCTGAAACCCAATGGGCGGATGACGAGGCGCTGAACGACCTGCTGCTGCGGGTGCGCAGCGCCCTGCCCGGATTGGACGGTCGCATCGGCTCGCCAAGACCCGACGAGCTGATGCTGGATCGCCCGCAGTCGCTGGCCGCCCTGCTGGCGCACTGGCAGGCGGCGCATCCGGAAGCGGGCCGGCACTACTGGGCGGCGCGCTGCTGGACGCTGCTGGTCTGGCAGCCGATCTATCTGCAGGTGCTGGCCGTACAGCTCGATGGCCAGGCACCCGAGCTGGACGGCATGGCGCAAGGTCTGCAGCAGGGCTTCGTCGCCGGTTTCTGCCTGCCGGCGCACCAGCCGCTGCATGCCGACGCTCAACGGCTGCTGCGGCATGCCGGGCAACAGATCCGCCAGTTCTGCGCCCAGGCCCATGCGGCCTGCGGCGCGTTGCTCGGCCTGCATCCGAAGCTCGCGCAGCGTCTCGCTGCGGACTGCGTGCTGGCCGCGCTGCTGCACGCGCAACGGACCGAAGGTTGCGGCAACCTGCAGCTGTGCCGGCGCGCCGATGCCTGGCTGGACGCCTGCGGCATGCCGGGTGCCAGCGGCCTGTTGGCGGTGCAGCTGGCCAATGGCAGCACCCGCCTCGGCTTGCAGCGAAAGGCCTGCTGCCAGCATTTCCGCCGCGCCGACGGTGAGCTCTGCGACAGTTGCCCGAAGCTGCCGCTCGCCGAGCGCACTCGACGCCTGCGCGAGCAGCATGGTTAGCGCTCGCTGACCTCAGGCAGCATCCCGACACCTTACGCAGCTGGATACACATCACGCGGGCGAACCTTGTGGCTGCCGCGGGCGTTTCTTTGCTAATGTCGCGCCCGTTTCCGACTGCCGCCGACGACAGGTTCCCGCATGGCCCGCAAGAAAGCTGCCCTCGATTTCGAACAATCCCTCGCCGAGCTGCAACAGCTGGTCGAGCGCCTGGAAAGCGGCGAGTTGTCGCTGGAAGATTCGCTGACCTGCTTCGAACAGGGCATCGGCCTGACCCGCGATTGCCAGGCGGCGCTGAGCCAGGCCGAGCAGAAGGTACAGATCCTGCTGGAACGCGACGGCAGTCTGCAGGAAGCCCCCTTCGAGTCGGACCCCGAAGCATGATGATCGGCGACTACCAGAAAAGCTGTCAGCAGCGCGTCGACGGCTGCCTCGAAACGCTCTTCGTCGCGCCGCTGCCGCAGCTCGAGCGGCTCTACCAGGCCATGCGCTACAGCGTGATGAACGGCGGCAAGCGGGTCCGCCCACTGCTGGTCTACGCCGCCTGCGAAGCACTGAACGGCGACAAGGCCAGCGCTGACGGCGCGGCCTGCGCCGTCGAGCTGATCCACGCTTACTCGCTGGTGCACGACGACCTGCCGGCCATGGACGACGACGACCTGCGCCGCGGCCAACCCACCACGCACAAGGCGTTCGACGAGGCCTGCGCCATCCTCGCCGGCGACGGCCTGCAGAGTCTCGCTTTCGAGGCCATGGCCCAGGCCGCGCACAACCCGCAGGACGCCACGCTGCGCCTGCGCATGTTCGCCGTGCTGGCCCGCGCCGCCGGACCGGCCGGTATGGTCGGCGGGCAAGCCATCGACCTCGGTTCGGTCGGCCTCAAGCTCGATCGCGACGCGCTGGAGCTGATGCACCGGCACAAGACCGGCGCGCTGATCGAAGCCAGCGTGCAGCTCGGCGCCCTCGCCAGTGGCCGTGCCGATGCCGACAACCTCGCCTCGCTGAGCCAGTACGCCCGCGCCATCGGCCTGGCCTTTCAGGTCCAGGACGACATTCTCGACGTCGAAAGCGACACCGCGACCCTCGGCAAACACCAGGGCGCCGATATCGCCAGGGACAAACCGACCTACCCGGCGCTGCTCGGCATGGACGCGGCCAAGGCCTATGCGCTGGAGCTACGCGACCAGGCGCTGCACGCGCTGCGGCCATTCGATATCGCCGCCGAGCCGCTGCGCGAGCTGGCGCGCTACATCGTCGAACGACGCAACTGAGCGTTTTCGCGTCGAACGCAGTCAAACCCCTAGCGGACCCAGGGCCGTTCTTATCGAAGGGCCCATCGGGTAAACTGCCGCTCTTTTTTCAACGACAACGATCCGCCTGATGCCCAAGACTTTTCACGAGATCCCTCGGGTTCGCCCCACGACGCCCGTTCTTGACCGAGCGGCGACTCCCGAACAGCTGCGTCGACTGGGCGAAGCGGAACTCGAAGAGCTTGCCAACGAATTGCGCCAGGAGCTGCTGTACAGCGTCGGCCGCACCGGCGGGCACTTCGGTGCCGGCCTCGGCGTGATCGAGCTGACCATCGCCCTGCACTACGTCTACGACACACCGGACGACCGGCTGGTGTGGGATGTGGGCCATCAGGCCTATCCGCACAAGATCCTCACCGGCCGCCGTGAGCGCATGGGTACGCTGCGCCAGAAGGAAGGCCTGGCCGCCTTCCCGCGCCGCTCGGAGAGCGAATACGACACCTTCGGCGTCGGCCATTCCAGCACCTCGATCAGCGCCGCCCTGGGCATGGCGGTCGCCGCCCGTCTGAAAGGCGAGCAGCGCAAGTCCATCGCGGTGATCGGCGATGGCGCCCTGACCGCCGGCATGGCCTTCGAGGCGCTCAACCACGCCCCGGAAGTCGGCGCCAACATGCTGGTGGTGCTCAACGACAACGACATGTCGATCTCGCGCAACGTCGGCGGGCTGTCCAACTACCTGGCCAAGATTCTCTCCAGCCGCACCTATTCGAGCATGCGCGAAGGCAGCAAGAAGATCCTCTCGCGCCTGCCGGGCGCCTGGGAAATCGCCCGCCGCACCGAGGAGTACGCCAAGGGCATGCTCGTGCCCGGCACGCTGTTCGAGGAGCTGGGCTGGAATTACATCGGCCCCATCGACGGCCATGACCTGCCGACGCTGATCGCCACCCTGCGCAACATGCGCGACCTCGACGGCCCGCAGTTCCTACATGTCGTGACGAAGAAGGGCAAGGGTTTCGCCCCGGCCGAAGCCGATCCGATCACCTGGCATGCGATCAGCAAGCTGGAACCGGTCGGTGCGCCGCCGGCACCGAAGAAGCCTGCGGGGCCGAAGTATTCCAACGTCTTTGGCCAGTGGCTGTGCGACATGGCCGCCGCCGACCCGCGCCTGACCGGCATCACCCCGGCGATGAAGGAAGGTTCGGACCTGGTGGCCTTCAGCGAGCGCTATCCGCAGCGTTACTTCGACGTCGCCATCGCTGAGCAACACGCGGTGACGCTGGCGGCCGGCATGGCCTGCGAAGGCATGAAGCCGGTGGTGGCGATCTACTCGACCTTCCTCCAGCGCGCCTACGATCAGCTGATCCACGACGTCGCGGTGCAGAATCTCGACGTGCTGTTCGCCATCGACCGTGCCGGACTGGTCGGCGAAGACGGCCCGACCCACGCCGGCAGCTTCGATCTGTCCTACCTGCGCTGCATCCCCGGCATGCTGGTGATGACGCCCAGCGACGAGAACGAGATGCGCCGCATGCTCACCACCGGCTACCACTTCGAAGGCCCGGCCGCGGTGCGCTACCCGCGCGGTAGCGGCCCCAACGCCGCCATCGAGCCCAGGCTGGAACCGCTGGAGATCGGCAAGGCTGTAGTCCGCCGCCAGGGCAGCAAGATCGCCTTGCTGGTATTCGGCGTGCAGCTGCCGGAGGCAATGCAGGTCGGCGAGGCGCTGGACGCCACGGTGGTCGACATGCGGTTCGTCAAACCACTGGACGAAGCCCTGCTACGCGAACTGGCGGGCAGCCACGAGCTGCTGGTGACGGTCGAGGAAAACAGCATCATGGGCGGTGCCGGCAGCGCAGTCGCCGAGTTCCTCACCGGCGAAAGCATTCTCAAACCGTTGCTGCATCTAGGCCTGCCGGACTACTACGTCGAACACGCCAAACCCAGCGAAATGCTCGCCGAGTGCGGCCTGGATGCGGCCGGCATCGAAGCGGCGGTGCGCAAGCGCCTGGCGGCACTCGGCAAAGCCTAACCTCGTTTTGGTGGATGGGTGGAGCGTCATCCACCCTACGATCACAGCGCCGCTGAGTGGGAGGCGCAGGGTGGAAAACTGCGAAGCATTTTCCACGCGGCGTGGCTCCGCTGCGGTGGATGGGTGGAACGTCATCCACCCTACACTGGCCACTCCGAGTCGCCCCGTTGGCAGCCAATCCCGTTCTCTCAAAGCGGCGGATTTCAGCTACGCAACAACAAATCACCCTCGATCGGCACGTAACGCGTTGCGGCACGGATCAGCGATTGGGCGGTGAGCCCCGGCACGCCATAGGCGGTCGCTTCGGCGCCGCCGGCACGCACTCGCTCGAGCAGCAGGTCGAAATCACCGTCACCGGACGCCAGCACCACTTCGTCGACCCGTGACGCCGCGTCCAGCACATCGATGGTAATGCCCACGTCCCAGTCGCCCTTGGCCGAGCCGTCGCTGCGCTGGATGTAGGGCTTGAGCTTCACCGTGAAGCCAAGGTTGCGCAGGATCTGCTGGAACTGCTGCTGCCGCGCATCGCCACGCTCGATGGCGTAGGCATAGGCTTCGACGATAGTGCCGCGGCGGCTGACGTCGGCCCACAGCGCCGAGTAATTGAAGTGGCAGCCATGGGCCTGACGCACGGTGTAGTAGAGGTTCTGCACATCGGCGAACAGGGCAATCTTCTTCACGAGGCAGCCTGGATCTGGAATGGGCCACCAGTATGGACGGCGAAATCGCGCATGTCCCGCCCCGACCACATCCGTTACAGTGGCGCCCCGAATCGATCCCTCACTTTCGGTCTGCAATGAACGTTCTTGCCATCCTGCGCGACGCCTGGTTCTTCTACTCCCGCCATTTCCTGACCATCGTCCGGCTCTGCCTGCCGCTGATCCTGCTGGAAAGCCTCACCCGCGTGGCACTCGATCACTGGCTCGGCAACGACGCACCGCCCGCCCTGGACCTGCTGGTAGGCCTGATTTTCTACCCGCTGTACGTGGGCGCACTGATCCTCTTTCTCGACGCGCGCAGCCGTGGTCATGATCCGGCGCTAGGCGCGGTCTATGCCCGGGCATTGCCACTGTGGCCAGCATTGGCCGTGCTTTCGGGGCTGGGCTCGCTGCTGATCCTGCTCGGCGCCTCGCTGTTCGTGCTGCCGGGCATCTGGGTGATGGTCAAGATCGCCTTCGCCGAGTACCTGCTGGTACTGCGCGGTCTGTCGCCACTGGCGGCACTGAAGCAGAGCTTTGTCATGAGCCGAGGGCATTTCCTGCTGGTACTCGGCTGCGTGATGACCGTGCTGTTGCCGGTCTGGATACTCGAAGTCTGGATCGCCGCCCAGCTGTTCGCCGACGAGACACCACCGCTGTTGCCGCGAATGCTGCTGGATGGCGTCGTCGGCCTGCTGCAGCTGCTGCCAACGATCATGCTGTTCCGCTGCTTCATGCTCTGTAGCGAGCCGAGCGTGCGGGAAACGGACGCTGGCTGAGCCCCGTTCGGCTGACACCCTGGCCAGGCGCCCGGCGACTGCTAGGCTTGCTCCCGCCACATCAGGAGACAGCGTCATGGCCGACACGAACCCAAGCATCCTTTCGCACATTTCCCTGGGCAGCAACCGCTTCGACGAAGCGGTTGCGTTCTATGACCAGGTCCTCGCCACCCTTGGTTGCAAGCGCATCCTCGAACACCCCGGCGCAGTTTCCTGGGGGCGCGAATTTCCGGAGTTCTGGATTCAGCGACCCTTCGACGGCGGCACGGCATCCGTGGGCAACGGCACCCATGTCGGCTTCTTTGCCGCGAACTCGGCGGAGGTGGACGCCTTCCATCGGGCGGCAATTGCCGCAGGGGGCATCGATGAAGGCGCGCCCGGCCCACGTCCGGAATATGGCGAGCCTTACTATGGCTGTTTCGTTCGCGATCTGGACGGCCACAAGATCGAGGCGTCGTATTGGGATATGGCATTGATGCAGCAGCTCTACGGTACCGCAGGCTAATCGAGACAGGTCACGACGCGCGGCTGCCCAGCAGCCGCGGCAACAGCAGGTTCTGGTACAGCCGCGGGAAGCAGCGGGCCAGCAATCGGGCCTTCCAGTCGAGGTTGGAGAGCACCAGCAGGCGCTTGCGGCGCAACGCGCCCTGATAGATCGCCTCGGCCACATCCTGCGCCGAGGCTACCCGACCGATATCCAGCACCGGAGAAGGCGCCGTGGAGCCATCGCCGACCAACACATGTTTGCGCAGGTCTGTAGCGGTATAGCCGGGACACACCAGCATGACGCTTACCTCGGTATCACTCAGCTCGCCGCGCAGCGTTTCGAACAAGCCGTGCAGTGCGTGTTTGCTGGCGTTGTAGGCCGCGCGATTAGGCACCGGGGCGTATTGCGACAGCGAGCTGAGCACGATGACCTGCCCGTTGCGCGCGATCAGGCTCGGTAGCGCGGCCTGGGTGCAATGCAGCGCGCCGTAGAAGTTGACTGCCATGACCCGCTGAAACACCGCCAGGCTGGTGCTGGCCACCGGACTGCGATGGGTGATGCCGGCATTGTTGATCAGCACATCGATACCGCCGAAACGTTCCACCACCAGCGCGATAGCACGCTGCACCGCCTCGGCATCGCTGACGTCGCAACAAAGACCCAGCGCTTCGGCATTGTGGTGGTCGGCCAGATGCTGCACCAGACCATCCAGCGCGTCCTGCTGCAGATCGAAGATCACCAGCCGTGCACCGGCCTGGGCCATGCGCACCGCCAGGGCGCGGCCGATGCCGGCACAACCTCCGGTAATCACCACCAGCTTGCGGTCGAATACCTTGCGATCGAATACCTTGCGCTGCATGCCGTTCTCCTGATTGGCGCATTCTTCACGTCTTGCTCTGAGCATAGGTCGATATAGGCGGACATTCCTCACACCGCAACAAGATGGTGCATGGACAACCGGACTGCGTCTGCGCATCCTTGCCAGAACAGCGCAAGGCAGCGATCGATCCATTGAAAGCATTTCTGTATCTGGCCCTGGTCACCGTCCTTGGCCTCCCTGCCGGAGCCATGGCCGACCCCGGCGCGCAGCGAATCCTCAACGTCGGCTATTACGAATTCGCTCCGGCCATCTACACCGATGGCTATGGCACGGCGCGTGGCGAACTGGCCGAGCTGACCCGGCGCGTCGCCCGCCAGGCCGGCTATGGCGTGCGCTTTCGCGCGCTGCCCAGCGCACGACTGTACGCCGCGCTGGAGAATGGCAACATCGATCTCTGGCCTGGCGCCCACGGCAAACCCGAGCTAGCCGCCCATACGCTGGAGGGTCGGCATACCCTCAGTCAGATCAACCTCAACCTGTACCACCGCGCAGGTACACCGGCGCCGCGCATTCCCGACGATCTGGCCGGCAAGTCGCTGATTCTGATCGGCGGCTACAGCTACTGGCCGAACATCAACGCGCTGCTCGACGATGCGGCGCTCGACCTGCGCCTGCTGCGCACCAGCAATCATCTTTCTGCGCTGGAAATGCTGCGGCGCAAGCGTGGCGACTATCTGCTGGACTATCAGATTCCCGTGGAGCAGGCCCGCCAACGGCTGCAGATGGAAGAGCTGCCCTACCTGCGCCTGACCCAGGTGCCGATCCACTTCATCGTTTCGCGCCATACCCGCGAAGCCGAGGCCGTCGTGACGGCACTGGACCAGGCCTACGAAGCATTGCGTGCGGCAGGCGAGGACCTCAGCCTGCCATCGGACTGAGCCTACTGCCCGCGCGGCTTGGCTCGCGCGGTGGGCTCGGCGATCAGCGGGTCGTCCGGCCAGTAGTGCTTGGGGTAGCGCCCTTTCAGATCCTTCTTCACCTCGGCATAGGTGTTGGCCCAGAAACTCGCCAGGTCCTGGGTGACCTGCACTGGCCGCCGCGCCGGCGAAAGCAGGTGCAGCTTGACGACCTGCCGGCCAGCGGCGATGCGCGGCGTGTCGGCCAGGCCGAACAGCTCCTGCAGACGCACCGCCAGCACCGGCGGCTGCTCACTGTAGTCCAGGCGAATGCGCGAACCGGACGGCACCGTCACGGCAACCGGTGCCTGCTCCTCCAGCCGCTGCGGCAACGGCCAGGGCAGCAGCGTGGCGAGCATCGCGGCGAGATCCAGCTGGGCGAAATGCGCCAGCCGCGTGACCTTGCCCAGATAGGGCAGCAGCCAGTCATCCAGCCGTTCCAGCAGCGCGGCGTCACTGACGTCCGGCCATTCGCTGTCGTTGCCAGGGGCCAGATCGAGCTGACGCAGCAGGCCGATGCGCGCCTGCCACTGGCGCAGCTCCGGCGTCCAGGGCAGCAGCTCCAGACCCTTGCGCCGCACCAGGCCAAGCAGCGCACGGCCGCGTGCCTCCTCATCCAGCGATGGCAGCGGCTCGCTGCTCAGCACCAGCTCACCCACCCGCCGCTGCCGCTCGGCACGCAGCACACCCTCACGCTCATCCCATTCCAGCTCGTCGCGCAGAGCGACCTGCTCGGCCAGCGGGCCATCGAATAGCATCGGGTCCAGCGCCACGGCGCGATAGATACGTTCCTCGCGCTGACCCTGATGACTGCCCAGCTCGGCAATCACCAGCCAGGGCTCCTTCATCAGCGCATCCGGCTCGCCGAACTGCGCCGCGCGGCCGTTGGCCAGCCGATAGCCCCCGCCGCCCTCACGGCGCTGCCGGGCGACGCGGTCCGGATAGGCGAAGGCCAGCAGCGCGGCCAGGGCCTGTCGCTCATCGAGTTCGGCCGTTGGTGCCGCCGCGGCACCACGCAGCAAGCTGCGAAACTGCCGAGCCAGTTGCCGGACGCGCTGTACCCCAGCACCACGGCCATCCTGCAACTGATGCAGGCGCAGGGCGAGATCGGCTCCGCCGCCGCGCTGGCCGCCGGATTGAATGTCACGCTCGACCAGCAACGCCGCCACGTCGGCAGCCAACACAGCCACCCCCATGACCTGCCCGCGCAACAGCATGTGCGCCAGGCGCGGGTGCGCCGGCAGCTCGGCCATGGCCTGGCCGTGACTGGTCAGTTGCCAGCTGCCGCGCTGATTGCGCAGCAGGGCGCCGAGGCGCTCCAGCAGCGCCTGGGACTGGGCGTAGGCCGCAGTCGGCGGACGGTCGAGCCAGGCCAACTCGTCCGGCTCGACGCCCCAGCGTGCCAGTTGCAGCGCGACGCCGGCCAGATCAGCCTGAAGGATTTCCGCCTCGCCATAGGCTGCCAGCTGGGCGTGCTGGTCTTCGGACCACAGCCGATAGCAGATACCCGGCTCCAGACGCCCGGCGCGACCGGCGCGCTGCGTGGCCGAGGCGCGGGAGATACGCCGCGTCTCCAGGCGCGTCATGCCGCTGCCCGGATCGAAGCGCGGCACCCGCGCCAATCCGGCATCCACCACCACGCGCACGCCTTCGATGGTCAGGCTGGTCTCGGCGATGTTGGTCGCCAGCACCACCTTGCGCATACCGCTCGGTGCCGGCTCGATGGCCGCGCGCTGCTGCGCCAGTTCCAGCTCGCCATGCAGCGGGCAGAGCAGGATGTCGCTGCGCCCCGACAGCTGATCGGCGAGCGCCTCGTTGACCCGACGGATCTCGCCCTGCCCCGGCAGAAACACCAGCACACTGCCGTGCTCCTCTTCCAGCGCCTGCAGCACTGTCTGCACCACCCGCGGTTCGATGCGCTCGCCCGGTGCCAGCTGGCGTCCCCAGCGCTGCGCCACCGGGTGCATACGCCCCTCGCTGCGCACCACCGGCGCGTCGTCGAGCAAAGCCGAGACGCGCTGGCCCTCCAGAGTTGCCGACATCAGCAGCAGCTTCAGCGGCACATCGCGCAGCAATTGCCGCGCATTGAGCGTCAGTGCGAGAGCCAGGTCGGCATCCAGGCTGCGCTCGTGGAATTCGTCGAAGATCACCAGGCCGACGCCTTCCAGCGCCGGGTCGTCTTGCAGACGACGCGCGAGAATGCCTTCGGTGACCACCTCGATGCGGGTATTCGGCCCGACCTTGCTGTCCAGGCGGATGCGGTAGCCGACGGTTTCGCCGACGCGCTCGCCCAGCTCGCTGGCCAATCGCTCCGCCGCGGCCCGGGCCGCCAGTCGGCGCGGTTCCAGCATGATGATGGTCTGCCCGCCCAGCCAGGCCTCGCCGAGCAGCGCCAGCGGTACGCGGGTGGTCTTGCCAGCGCCGGGCGGCGCTTCGAGCACAGCTTCGTCGCGCTGCTGCAGGGCCTGGCGCAACGCCGGCAGGGCTTCGTCGATAGGTAGGCTGATCATGTCGGCTCCGATTGCGGCCGCCGATTATATCGAGGCGACCGCTTCGAAAGCGGACCGGCGAGTTTTTGCGAACAGTGGCGCGGCTCGGGCGGTCTGATGTCGAGAAAACATCATCCAGCCCTTGTATAGTTGCGCCACTTTTTCCAGGAGGTCCTTATGCGTACTCGTAACCGAATCATCGGCGGCGTGTTGGCCGTTTCCCTGTTCACCCAGCTGACCGCGTGCGGCACGCTGTTCTACCCGGATCGCCGCGGGCAGATCGAAGGCCGCATCGACCCAGCTGTAGCCGTGCTCAACGCCGTCGGCCTGCTGTTCTATGTCATTCCGGGCCTGATCGCCTTCGGAATCGACTTCGCCACCGGCGCGATCTACCTGCCTGACAATCAGTACTCCATGGCGCCGGAAAAGCTGCAGGAAGCCATTGGTGCCGACGGCCAGATCGATCAGGCGCGCCTGAAGGCCATCATCGAGAAGGAAATCGGCCGCAGCCTGCCGCTGGACGACCCGCGTCTGATCCAGCACAACGGCAGCATGGAGCAGCTCGCGGCCTTCGGTCTGCGCCCCGCTGCCTGATGACGAAAACGAGTAGCAGGCATCGATGAGCATCAACCGCGACCACGCCCGGCTTATGCGCCGGGCCACCGCCGCCGCGCTGGCGACTGCAATCGTCCTGGCGCTGAGCAAGGCGGTGGCCTGGTGGCTGAGCGGCTCGGTGAGTCTGCTCGCCGGGCTGACCGACTCGCTGCTCGATGGCGCCGCATCGCTGCTCAACCTGCTGGCGGTGCACTATTCGTTGCGCCCGGCCGACGACGACCATCGCTACGGCCACGGCAAGGCCGAAGCATTGGCAGGGCTCGGCCAGGCCGCCTTCATCTGCGTCAGCGCGATTCTGGTCGGCGTGCAGGGCGTCGACCGCCTGCTGCACCCGCAACCACTGGGCGCCCAGGGCGTGGGCATCGCGGTGATGCTCTTTTCCCTGGTGATGACCGCCGTGCTGCTGAGCTATCAGCACCATGTGGTCAAGGTGACAGGCTCCACCGCCATCCGCGCCGATTCGCTGCACTACCGCTCCGACCTGCTGCTCAATACCAGCATCCTGGTTGCCCTGATCCTCGCCGGCTTCGGCTGGGAGCGACTGGATGCGCTGTTCGGCATCGGTATCGCGCTGTACATCTTCTGGAGCGCCATCACCATCGTCCGCGAGGCCGGTGCGGTGCTGATGGATACCGAACTGTCACCGGAAATCAGCGAGCAGATGCAGCAACTGGTCTGCGAGGTTCCGGGTGTGCATGGCTGTCACGACTTCCGCACCCGTATTTCCGGCACCCGCTGGTTCGTCCAGCTGCACCTGGAGCTGCCGGGCGAGCTGCCGCTGTCGCAGGCGCATGATCTGTGCGTGGCAGTGGAGAACGCGATTCACGATCGCTATCCGAATGCGGAGGTGCTGGTGCATGCCGATCCGCTTGAGGTGGCGCCGCCGAAGCGGTGATTGGCGTTTTCGGATTCCATTCCAATGGCCGATTTTTGGCGCTGTCTGATGGCTTCGTTTCGCCCTAGGGCGATCAGGCAACGCCAAACGCGCCTTCAGTGTAGGGCAAGACTTTTTGGTTCCGTTTGGCGGGGCCGGCCATCCGGGCTACGGCCAAAAGGAACTCGCCCAGCAGGGCGAAACCAAGCCATCAGCCAACTCGACAACCGGCTTTGGCTCGACACCCAAACCACCACAACACCCAAAACGAAAAAGACCACGCCTGGGCGTGGTCTCTTCGATTCGTCTGGCCGATGGTAACGGCTGCTTCGCGCGGCGCCTCGTGAGCACCGGGGGCCCGGACCGTCGACCTTGGTAAGGCCTTCGGTGGTCACGGCGGGGATCCTGTGCCGTGTCCGTTTCTGCCGGGGGCTGAAGTTGAGATAAAGCTTACGCTGCCGACTCCAGCACAGGATTGCGAAGATTGCTCAAATAAGCACCACTTGCGCAACTGCAAGCTATTAATCCATCATCCAGCGCAACCATAACCCGCACGAGCCGGAAGATGAGCAAACTCGACCGTTACGACCTGCGCATCCTCGCCGAATTGCAGCACGATGCCCGCATCTCCAATCAGGAACTGGCCGAACGCATCGGTCTGTCGCCCTCGCCCTGCTCCCGCCGCGTCAAGCAACTCGAAGATGATGGTTATATCGCCCGCCAGGTCGCCCTGCTCGACCGCAAGAAGCTCGGCCTGACGCTGACCGCCTACGTCCTGATCGGCATGGACCGCCACACACCGGAACGCTTTGAGCACTTCGAGGGGATCATCGGCAAATGCCCGGAGGTGCTCGAATGCAGCCTGGTCACCGGCATGGATGCGGACTACCAGCTCAAGGTCGTGGTACCCGACATGGAGCACTACCAGCAGTTTCTGCTCGGCACCCTGACGCGCATCGAAGGCGTCTCCAGCGTGCGTTCCAGCTTCGTCCTGCGCCAGGTGGCGTCGAGTACCGAGCTGCCACTGGAGCATTTGCGCAGCTGAGACACAGCGCACAACCTGCACCCTACTTTTCGCAGGGTTACTGCCTATAATCCGCGCCCTTCATTCCGCGCCGCGGTGGACCACCGCAGGTAGCCGGTCGCAAGCGCGTCGCCCCACGCAGGCGTCGCCACGCAAGCCTTCGTTGCAAAGGAAATGCCCCATGAAAGACACCAATCGCGTCATGCAGAGCTATGGCCGCTGCTGCGCGAGCTCCAGCTTCTTCGACGACTTCTACGTTGCCTTCCTCGCCAGTTCGCCGGCGATCAGGGAAAAATTCGTCCGCACCGACATGACGGCGCAGAAGCAGCTGCTGCGCGCCGGCATCCTCAACCTGGTGCTGTTCGCCCGCGGCATGCCGGACACCAAGCTCCGCGCACTGGGCCAGAGTCACTCACGCGAGCGTTTGAATATCCACCCGGAACTCTATGACCTGTGGATCGCGGCGCTACTGAAGACCATCAGCCAGCATGACGACGAGCTGCAAGCGCAGGACCTGCAGGCGTGGCGCGCCGTGCTGAACAAGGGCATCGACGTGATCAAGGCGGGCTACTGACGCAGGTGAGGCATTTCGTCGCAGCAGCACCCGGTCGGCTCGATACGAACGCTTTCCGAGCACCGCCGTCCAACCAGCGGTGGCACACGCGCCGCTTGCTGCCGGCGTATACTGCCGCGCTTTCGCGCCCGGCCTGCCACGGGCGCATTCGTCGAAGTCAGTCAGGAGATCCCTGTGGAGCCCGAAGTTTTCGAAAAGTGGATGATGATCGTGCTCGTCGGTGGGCTGATGGCCTTCATGGCGTTCATCATCTGGGACCTGGCCAAGAAGTCGAAGGCCGGCCGCCTCGGCACCGCCATCCTGTTTCTCGGTCTCGGCCTGTGTCTGTTCGCCTTTCTCGCCAAGCCTGTCATCGGTTACGTCATCGAAGTCACTCAGGGCATCCCGCACTGAGTTGATGCACCGGCCGGCGCGCTACAGCTGCGCCGGCACTTCCCGCCACTCGCCCGGCTGCAGGCCATCGAGCGCCCAGGGCCCGATGCGCACCCGCACCAGACGCAGGGTCGGCAACCCGACCGCCGCCGTCATGCGTCTGACCTGGCGATTACGCCCCTCGCGGATCACCAATTCCAGCCAGCTGGTCGGCACGCTCTTGCGAAAACGCACCGGCGGGTTGCGCGGCCAGAGCTCGGGCTCTTCCAGCTGCCGCGCTTCGGCGGGCAGGGTCATGCCGTCATTGAGTTCGACGCCATCACGCAGGCGCTGCAGCTGCTCGGCGCTGACCTCGCCTTCCACCTGTACCCAATAGGTCTTGGGCAGCTTGTGCTTCGGGTCGGCGATACGCGCCTGCAACTGGCCGTCGTTGGTCAAGAGCAGCAGGCCTTCGCTGTCACGATCGAGGCGCCCTGCCGGGTAGACGCCGGGCACCTCGACGAAGTCCTTCAGCGTGGCGCGGCCATCGGCATCGTTGAATTGGGTGAGCACGTCGAAGGGCTTGTTCAGCAGTAGCAAGCGCGGCTCGGCCGGCGGTGCCTTGGCGACTCGCCGGGATGGTGTACGCGCCGCGGCGGCGCGCGGTGGGCGGGGACGAGAAATGCGCGGCATGAAAGCTCCCAGAACAGGCCGGCCATGCTAGGGCGCAGCGATGAGGCCCGCAAGCCGCCCACCGTCACCCACGTAATCACAACAATCGGCGGCGGATGTTTCGCACCACAAGCGTGCAACGCGCTGCCCCATCACGTGCAGGCCGCCCCGTTTTCGCACTGCGCCAGCGCAGCGCCCCGTCAAGGCGCATCGGGCGCACTGCCAGCAAAGCCGCGCACGCAAAGGGCTCCAGCGAAATTGGCACGGATGCTGCGATAGGCCTCCCAGTCCCCAAGGACCAACCCACAGTTGCGCACGGACAGCCAAGGAGCCGCCCACAATGAAACGCCGTCCCCTGTTGAAGTCCACCCTCGCCGCCAGTGCCCTGATGCTCAGCGGCCTGTTCCCGTTCACCCTGCAGGCTGCCGAAACCATCAAGGTCGGGATTCTGCATTCGCTGTCCGGCACCATGGCCATTTCGGAAACGTCACTGAAAGACATGGCGCTGATGACCATCGACGAGATCAACGCCAAGGGCGGCGTGCTCGGCAAGCAGCTCGAGCCGGTGGTGGTCGACCCGGCGTCCAACTGGCCGCTGTTCGCCGAGAAAGGCCGTCAGCTGCTGACCCAGGACAAGGTGGCTGTGACCTTCGGTTGCTGGACCTCGGTGTCGCGCAAGTCCGTGCTGCCGGTCTATGAAGAACTCGACGGCCTGCTGTTCTACCCGGTGCAGTACGAGGGCGAGGAACTGTCGCCCAACGTCTTCTACACCGGCGCCGCGCCAAACCAGCAGGCCATCCCGGCCGTCGAGTACCTGATGAGCGAAGACGGCGGCAGCGCCGAGCGCTTCTTCCTGCTCGGCACCGATTACGTCTACCCGCGCACCACCAACAAGATCCTGCGCGCCTTCCTGATCAGCAAGGGCGTACCGGAATCGAGCATCGAAGAGGTCTACACCCCGTTCGGCCACAGCGATTACCAGACCATCGTCGCCAACATCAAGAAGTTCTCCGCTGGCGGCAAGACAGCGGTGGTGTCGACCATCAACGGCGACTCCAACGTGCCCTTCTACAAGGAACTGGCCAACCAGGGCCTGGAAGCCACTGACGTTCCGGTTGTCGCCTTCTCGGTCGGCGAGGAAGAGCTGCGCGGCATCGACACCAAGCCGCTGGTTGGCCACCTGGCCGCCTGGAACTACTTCCAGTCGGTGGAAAACCCGGTCAACGAAGCCTTCGTCAGCAAGTGGAAGGCCTACGCCAAGGCCAAGAACCTGCCGGGCGCCGACAAGGCCGTGACCAACGACCCGATGGAAGCCACCTACGTCGGCATCCACATGTGGGCGCAGGCGGTCGAGAAAGCCGGCACCACCGACGTCGGCAAGGTACGCGATGCCCTCGCCGGACAGACCTTCGAGGCACCGAGCGGCTACACCCTGACCATGGACGAAAAGAACCACCACCTGCACAAGCCGGTAATGATCGGCGAAGTCCAGGAGGACGGTCAGTTCTCGGTGGTCTGGGAAACCGAAAGCCCGGTCCGCGCGCAACCGTGGAGCCCGTATATCCCGGGTAACGACAAGAAGCCGGATTACGCGGTGAAGTCGAACTAAGCGCTGCGGTCGTCGCGATGGATGGGTGACGCGCGCCGAGTCCGCGTCCCGATCCACCCCACGATCACTCGGCTTTCGTCAGGCGGATCGGGACACGTAGTCGAGACGTTCTCATCCGCCTGCCCACCGCCGCCACCTCCATCAAGAGAGCCCGCGGCGCCCCCTGGGGAATTCACGAATGAACACTGCCCTGCACCGATTATTGCTGCTGCTCCTGCTCGCGCTGCCCTGGGCGGCACAGGCCGGAGACGCGGCCGACTACGCCAAGGCCAGCCCGGCCAAACAGGCCAGGCTGCTGGAAAGCTGGGCCGCCGCGCCCGCGCCTGAGCGCCTCGAATTGATCGAAGCGCTGCGCGCCAATCGCGTGGCCATCGACCAGAACAAGACGCCCTTTATCGAGGAAAACGGGACCTACCGTGCCCTCGCAGGTGATGCCGAGCCGGTCGGCACGCCGAAGAAGCTGCGCCTGAACAACCGCCTGCGCGGCCTGCTCAACACCGCCCTGGCGAGCCACCAGCTGTCCGCCGAAGACCCCGCGCAGCGCCTCGCCGCGGCCAAGCGCCTGCAGCGCAGCGGCCAACCGGAACAGCTCGAGCTGCTCCAGCAGCGCCTGGACGCCGAGGACGATGCCGCCGTCAGCGAAGCGCTGACCCTGGCGCTGGCCAACCTGCAGCTGACCGCAAGCGACCCCGCAGTACGCCTCGCCGCGGTGCGCCTGCTCGGCGAAACCGGCGCGCCCATGGCGCGGGTGCGCCTGGAGAACCTGCTCGCCGACGAGGCAGAAACCGACGCCAACGTGCGCAAAGCCGCCGAGACCAGCCTGGCTCAGGTCAAGCGCAAGCTCCTGATCGGCGAGCTGCTCGGCCAGGCCTTCAGCGGCCTGTCGCTGGGCTCGATCCTGCTGCTCGCCGCCCTCGGCCTGGCGATCACCTTCGGCCTGCTCGGGGTGATCAACATGGCCCACGGCGAGATGCTCATGCTCGGCGCCTACACCACTTACATGGTGCAGGTGCTGATGGCGCGGCTCGCCCCGGAAGCCCTCGCCTTGTACCCGCTGGTGGCGTTGCCGGTGGCCTTCTTCGTCACCGCCGCTATCGGCATGGCGCTGGAACGCACGGTGATCCGCCACCTCTACGGCCGCCCGCTGGAAACCCTGCTGGCGACCTGGGGCATCAGCCTGATCCTGATCCAGCTGGTGCGCGTCTTGTTCGGTGCGCAGAACGTCGAGGTCGCCAACCCGGCCTGGCTGTCCGGCGGTTGGCAGGTGCTGCCCAATCTGGTGCTGCCATACAACCGCATGGTGATCATCGGCTTCGCGTTGTTCGTGGTGCTGCTGACCTGGCTCTTGCTGAACAAGACGCGCCTAGGCCTCAACGTGCGCGCGGTAACGCAGAACCGCAACATGGCCGCCTGCTGCGGGGTGCCCACCGGGCGCATCGACATGCTGGCCTTCGGGCTGGGCTCCGGCATCGCCGGCCTCGGCGGCGTGGCCCTGAGCCAGATAGGCAACGTCGGCCCGGACCTCGGCCAGAGCTACATCATCGACTCCTTCCTGGTCGTCGTGCTCGGCGGTGTCGGCCAGCTGGCCGGCAGCATCTTCGCCGCCTTCGGCCTCGGCATCGCCAACAAGATCCTCGAACCGCAGATCGGCGCCGTGCTGGGCAAGATCCTCATCCTCGCGTTGATCATCCTCTTCATCCAGAAGCGTCCGCAGGGACTCTTCGCTCTCAAGGGGAGGGTCATCGATTGAACCAGCCACTTACCCTCACCGCCGCGCAGAAAGCCGGGCCAAAACTCACCGCCGTCGCCCTCGGTATCGCTCTGGTCGTGTTGCTGGCCATGCCGCTGCTGCACCTGCTGCCGGCCGAGCATGCCCTGCACGTTTCGGCCTACACCCTGACCCTGGTGGGCAAGATCCTCTGCTACGCCATCGTCGCCCTGGCGCTGGATCTGGTCTGGGGTTACGCGGGGCTCTTGTCCCTCGGCCACGGCCTGTTCTTCGCCCTCGGCGGTTATGCCATGGGCATGTACCTGATGCGCCAGAGCGCCGGTGACGGCCTGCCGGCGTTCATGAGCTTCCTCGCCTGGAATGAGCTGCCCTGGTACTGGTACGGCACGTCGAGCTTCCTCTGGGCCATGTGCCTGGTGGTGCTGGTGCCCGGCGTGCTGGCCTTCGTCTTCGGCTTCTTCGCCTTCCGCTCGCGAATCAAGGGCGTGTACTTCTCGATCATGACCCAGGCGCTGACCTTCGCCGGCATGCTGCTGTTCTTCCGCAACGAGACCGGCTTTGGCGGCAACAACGGCTTTACCGATTTCAAGACCATCCTCGGTTTCTCGATCTCGGCGCCGGCGACCCGCGCCACGCTGTTTCTCGCCACCGTGGCGCTCCTGGCCGGCAGCCTGTACCTGGGCTTCCGCCTGGCGCGCAGCAAGTTCGGCCGGGTGCTCACCGCCCTGCGCGATGCCGAGAACCGGCTGATGTTCTGCGGCTACGATCCGCGCGGCTACAAGCTGTTCATCTGGACGCTGTCGGCAATGCTCTGCGGCCTGGCCGGTGCGCTCTATGTGCCGCAGGTGGGGATCATCAACCCCAGCGAAATGGCGCCGACGCAATCCATCGAGGCTGCTGTCTGGGTTGCCCTCGGTGGACGCGGCACGCTGATCGGCCCGCTGCTCGGCGCCGGCATCGTCAACGGCATGAAGAGCTGGTTCACCGTGGCCTTCCCCGAATACTGGCTGTTCGCCCTCGGCGCGCTGTTCATCGTCGTCACCCTGTACCTGCCCAAGGGCGTCATCGGCCTTATCAAGCGGAGGGGCGAACAATGAAAACCGTACCCTGCAGCGCCGTCATCGACGGTTTCGACCCCACCGGCGGCGGCCTGACCCGCGATGCCATCGGCCTTGGCCGGGTCGCCGAGAAAGGCCTGGACGTACGCCACGGCACCATCCTCAGCCTGGAAGACATCAACGTCAGCTTCGACGGCTTCAAGGCGCTGACGGACCTCAGCCTTTACATCGGCGTCGGCGAGCTGCGCTGCATCATCGGCCCCAACGGCGCCGGCAAGACCACCATGATGGACGTCATCACCGGCAAGACACGCCCCACCAGCGGCAGCGCGTATTTCGGCGAAACCCTGGACCTGACCCGCATGAGCGAGGTGGACATCGCCCAGGCCGGCATCGGCCGCAAGTTCCAGAAGCCCACGGTGTTCGAGGCGCTCTCGGTATTCGAGAACCTGGAGCTGGCGCAGAAGACCGACAAGTCGGTGTGGGCGAGCTTGAAAGCCAAACTCTCTGGCGAGCAAAAGGACCGCATCGACGAAGTGCTGGAAACCATCCGCCTCGGACAGTCACGCCATCGCCCGGCCGGGCTGCTGTCCCACGGGCAGAAGCAATTCCTCGAGATCGGCATGCTGCTGATGCAATCGCCACAACTGTTGCTGCTCGACGAGCCGGTGGCCGGCATGACCGATGCCGAAACCGAGTTCACCGCCGAGCTGTTCAAGTCGCTGGCGCGCAAGCATTCGCTGATGGTGGTCGAGCACGACATGGGCTTCGTCGAGACCATCGCCGACCACGTCACCGTGCTGCACCAGGGCCAGGTGCTGGCCGAGGGTTCGCTGCAACAGGTGCAGGCGGATGAGCGGGTGATCGAGGTGTATCTGGGGCGTTGAGCGGTTTGACGCCGTTTAGCCCCCGATGGCGCTTCACGGTGGATGGGTAAAGCGTCATCCACCCTACGTCCGCCGAACGCCCATGCCCGCATCAACGCAAAACCTAATCGTAGGGTGGATAACGCCAGCGGCTTATCCACCAAGTGAAGGAGTCGCACATGCTGCAAGTCCAGCAACTGCATCAGTACTACGGCGGCAGCCATATCCTGCGCGGCCTCTCGTTCGAGGCGAAGGTCGGCGAAGTCACCTGCCTGCTCGGGCGCAACGGCGTCGGCAAAACCACCCTGCTCAAATGCCTGATGGGCCTGATTCCGGCCAAGGAAGGCGCAGTGAACTGGGAAGGCAAGCCGATCACCGGCTTCAAGCCGCACCAGCGCGTGCACGCCGGTATCGCCTACGTGCCGCAGGGGCGCGAGATCTTCGGCCGCCTGACCGTCGAGGAAAACCTGCTGATGGGCCTGTCCCGCTTCAGCGCCAGCGAAGCCAAGGAAGTACCCGAGTTCATCTACGAGTTGTTCCCGGTTCTAAAGGAAATGAAGCATCGCCGCGGCGGCGACCTCTCCGGCGGCCAGCAACAGCAGCTGGCCATCGGCCGAGCGCTGGCAAGCAAGCCGCGCCTCTTGATCCTCGACGAACCCACCGAAGGCATCCAGCCCTCGGTGATCAAGGAGATCGGCGCGGTGATCAGGAAACTCGCCGCCCGCGGCGACATGGCGATCCTCTTGGTGGAGCAGTTCTACGACTTCGCCGCCGAGCTGGCCGACCAGTACCTGGTGATGAGCCGCGGCGAGATCATTCAGCAAGGGCGCGGCGAAAACATGGCCGCCGAGGGTGTACAACGCCTGGTAGCGATCTAGCCTTGCTGCAGCGGCCCGCGAAGCCTGGCTGACCGGCGTCAATGCCGCGTCGCGTTCGCAGGACGAGTATCGAAAGCTGTTGATCTCCTTCATCGGATGCACCGCATGCACGATGTACTCGGTTCCACCAGCTCGACCGCGCACGCCAGACAGCTGGTCTGGTTCTCCTGGCTGCTGGGCGCGGCCGTGCTCGGCGCGCTGGTGGCCGGTGTGCTGCAGCTGTCCGATGCCAGCCATTTCGAGCTGCTTCTCAGCCAGGCCGAGCCGGGCTGGCTGCTGCTGGCCATTGCCTTGCAGGGGTTGACTTACATCGCGCAGGGTCAGCTCTACCGCATGGTGCTGAAGGCCTCGGGCGCGGCGCTGCCGCTATGGGATGCGACGAAGCTCAGCCTGGCCAAATTGTTCGTCGACCAGGCGTTACCCTCGTCGGGGTTCAGCGGCGCAGTGACCGTTGTCGCCTTGCTGCAGCGGCGCGGCATTGGTCTGTCGCAGGTTTCGAGCTGCTTCATCATCAGCGTCTCGGCCTACTTCGCGGCTTATCTGCTGGCGCTCGGTGCAGCGCTGGTTATCGCCATCGGCAGCGGGCATGGCGGCCTCGCGGTGATCGCAACCAGTGCCGCCTTCATGCTGTTCTGCGGGCTGATGGCCGTCGCCGCGCCACTGATCGCCGGGTTGCCGCAGAGCCGCCTGGCCAGCCGAATGCAGAACGTTCGCTGGATGCAGCGACTCCTGGCGATGGTGTTTGCTGCCGAACCGCGCCTGACACGAAGCCCCGCGCTGCTGGTGCGGGCGACCGGCTATTCGCTGGCTATCGTCCTGCTCGATGCGCTGACCATGTGGGTCCTGCTCTACGCCATCGGCCATGCCGCCCCCTTCGCCGGTATCTTCGCCAGTTTCATGCTCGCCAGCGTGCTGCGCAGCGTCGGCATCGTGCCGGGCGGGCTCGGCGCGTTCGAGGCCGCGGCGGTAACGACCCTCAGTTGGGCCGGTGTGCCGCTGGCGGCAGGCCTGTCGGCGACCCTGCTGTTCCGTGCGCTGAGCTTCTGGCTGCCGATGCTGCCCGGTTTCTGGCTTTCCCGTTCGGCGTTGCGCAGCCAGTCCGAGGGTTCCCGCGAAACGCCGTCCATGGCGTTCTGGAGCGAGCCACTGGATCAGCTTTATGGCCGGCTGCAGGCGGCCCCTGGCGGCTTGCGCAGCGACGAAGCCGCCGCGCGCCAACCGTCTGTCCTGCGAGCCCACCGCCCCCATCTGGCGGGAATGGTCGTCGCCTCGCTGGGGCGCCAGCTGTCCAGTCCGCTGGTGCTGATCCTGCTGATCGGCGCGGCGGTGGCGCTGGTGGTGCACGACTGGCTGGACGCTCTGATCGTCCTGGCCATCGTGCTGGCCAGCGCGCTGGTGGGCTGCGCGCATGAAGTCCGCTCCAACCGCGCGATCGATCGCCTGCGCGGACAGGTGGCCAGTCGCGCCGATGTCTGGCGCGACGGCCGTATCCAGAGCATCCCTGCCAGCGACGTGGTACCCGGCGATATCGTCGAGCTCTCGGCCGGCAGCCTGATCCCCGCGGACGGTCGGCTGGTGGACGCCCGCGACTGTTTCGTCAATCAGGCGCTGCTGACGGGCGAAACCTTCCCGGTTCACAAGGAGGCCGGCCAGGTTGCGCCTGACGCAAGCCTCGCGCAGCGCGACAACTGCCTGTTCCGCGGCACCTCGCTGCGCAGCGGCACAGCTCGCTTGCTGGCCGTGAACTGCGGCGTGCAGACCGAGCTCGGCCATATCGAACGGTCGCTGGTGCTGCGGCCGCCGGAAACCGAATTCGAGCGCGGTCTGCGCCATTTCGGCGGGCTGCTATTGCGCGTCATGCTGGTCATGGTGACCGCCGTGCTGGGCCTCAACCTGTTCCTCGAGCGCCCGCCGCTGGAAACCCTGATGTTCGCCATCGCCCTGGCCGTCGGGCTGTCGCCGGAGCTGTTGCCGGCGATCCTCAGTGCCACGCTATCGGCCGGTGCGCGGCGGATGGCTGCGCGCGGCGTGATCGTGCGTCATCTCAATGCCATCGAGAACCTCGGCGCGATGGACACCCTGTGCACCGACAAAACCGGCACCCTGACCCGCGGCGTGGTCGCGCTCGACGGTGCGCTGGATGTCGATGGCCAGCCCAGCCGGACGGTATTGCGCCTAGCCTGGCTCAACGCCTCGCTGCAGACAGGTCTGCGCAATCCGCTGGACGAGGCGATCGGCGATTACGCTCGCGACCAGGAGCCAGCCATGCCAGGCGCCGAAAAGCTCGACGAGATTCCCTACGACTTCGTCCGCAAGCGCCTGAGCGTGCTGCTGCGTGAGGCAGACCAGCCTACGCCGCGACTGATCTGCAAGGGCGCACTGGACAATGTGCTGCACGTATCGGCGTCCGTGCAGCAGGGCGATGCTGTGCTGCCGCTCACCGCGGCCCGGCGCGAGGCGCTGAACGCCCGCTTCGCCGCCTGGAGCGCGGCCGGTTATCGGGTACTCGGCATTGCCTACCGCTTTCTCGATCACGACGGCTGCAGCGCCGAGGACGAACAGGAACTGACCTTCGCCGGCTTTCTGCTGTTCTTCGACCCGCCCGAACCCGGCGTGCGCGAGGAGCTGAGCGCCCTGCACGAACTGGGCGTGACCGTGAAGGTCATCACCGGCGATAACCGTCTGGTCGCCCGGCATGTTGCCGAAAGCGTCGGCATTCCGGTCGAGCAGATCATCACCGGCGCCGAGCTTAGCCAGATGCGCGACGAGGCGCTGATCAACCTGGCGCCTCGTATCAGCCTGTTCGCCGAAGTCGATCCCAACCAGAAGGAACGCATCATCCGCGCGTTGCAGAAGACCGGCCACGTGGTGGGCTTTCTCGGCGACGGCATCAACGATGCACCGGCGCTGCACACCGCGGACGTCGGCATCTCGGTGGACAACGCGGTGGACGTGGCCAAGGAGGCGGCCGACTTCGTCCTGCTGCGCCACGAGTTGGGCCTGGTGCGCGAGGGCATCGACGAAGGCCGGCGTACCTTCGCCAATACCCTCAAGTACATCTTTCTCACCACCAGCGCCAACTTCGGCAACATGATCAGCATGGCCGTGGCCTCGTTCTTCCTGCCGTTTCTACCGCTGCTGGCCAAGCAGATCCTGCTCAACAACTTTCTCTCCGACATTCCGGCCATCGGCATCGCCAGCGACCGCGTCGACGCCGACTGGTCGCGTACGCCGCATCGCTGGGACATCGGCGAGGTCAGGCGCTTCATGATCACTTTCGGCCTGATCAGCTCAGCCTTCGACCTGCTGACCTTCGGCGTGCTGCTCTACCTGGTCGGCGAGCAGCCGGAGCTGTTTCGCAGCGGCTGGTTCGTCGAATCGCTGATCACCGAACTGGCGATAATTTTCGTGGTGCGCACGCACAAGCCGTTTTACCGCAGCCGTCCCGGTCGCTTCCTGCTGGCAAGCGCGATCGGTGTCGGGCTGCTTGCTGTCCTGCTGCCCTACACGCCCGTAGGCGCCTGGTTCGCCTTGCAGCCGCTGCCGGCAGCGGTTCTGGGCGCGGTACTGCTGATCACGCTGCTCTATGCAGCTTGCTCGGAATGGGCCAAACAACGTTTTTTCGCCCGGCTCAGCGCAGCCCGCCAGCCCTGACGCGACTGAAATGCACCATTTGCGAGCGCCGCATATTGCGAGCCCTCGCTTCGCACCTAAACGGTGCAGCGGCTTGACGTTTCCATCATCGAAACCAGCCTGCTTACGCCAGCACTTCGGCTGTACGCGCCGATGCTGCGCATCGCGCCGGGTAGAGGCACGACTATTGCTGTCTGCCCAGTCAATTACGACTGGCAGCTGCGCATGACCGTTCTGACGCAACTCTTCACCCCGCATTGGCATGCCGAGCTGGAACTCGGTTATGCGCTGTGCGCCGGCGCCACGCGGCCGGTACTGCGCCGCCACAGCGGGCCGCTACGGGTGCAGAAGCATCTGTATCCCGAGGGGCCGGAGGTTTGCCAGCACATCATCGTGCACCCGCCCGGCGGCATCGCCGGCGGTGATCGGCTGGATATCTGCGCCTCGGTTGGTGCCGGTGCCTGGGCGCAGCTGACCAGCCCCGGCGCGGCCAAGTGGTATCGCGCGGCGGGCCCGGCGTATCAGGACTTGCGCTTGCGCGTCGAAGCCGGCGCCACGCTGGAATGGCTACCGCAGGAGACCATCATCTACTCCGCGGCACAGGCCGAGCTGAGCACGGTCATCGAGCTGGAAGGCGACGCGCGGCTGTTCTACTGGGACATGGTTGCATTGGGGCGACCGGCCGCGGGCGAGCGCTTCGACGCCGGGCATTTTCAGGCGCGCCTGGATATTCGCCGCGATGGTCAATTGCTCTGGCACGAGCGCCAGCGCATCGCCGGCGGCGACGGCCTGCTGGACTCGCCGATCGGCCTCGACGGCCGTTCGGTGTTTGCCACCCTGATCGTCAGCGGCGAGATCGATGCCGACCTGATGGAACGCTGCCGTGACTTGCCCAGCCGCGTACGCGGTGACCTGACCCAGCTGCCCGGCCTGGTGGTAGCGCGCTGCCTGGCCGACGAAGCGCTGCATGCGCGCGCCTGGCTGATCGACCTATGGCGACTGTTGCGCCCTGAACTGCTGGGCCGCGAGGCCGTTCCACCACGAATCTGGAGTACCTGAATGATCGGCGGGCAAGGCTACGCCGTTGCCTTCCATACCTGGCGCGCCTGCGTGCACGCTGCCCTGAATGACGCTGCGTGGTTTGCCGCCACGAGCCGGTGGATGTGAAAAGCGACATCCACCCCACGACTGGAGCTGTTATGGATCTGTCACCACGAGAGAAGGACAAGCTACTGATCTTCACCGCCGGCCTGGTGGCCGAGCGCCGCCTGGGGCGCGGGGTGAAGCTCAACTACCCGGAGGCCGTGGCCTATATCTCCGCCGCACTGCTCGAAGGCGCGCGCGACGGCCAGACGGTCGCCGATCTGATGCATTACGGCACCACGTTGCTGAGCCGCGAACAGGTGATGGAAGGCGTGCCGGAGATGATCCCGGAAATTCAGGTCGAGGCGACCTTCCCGGACGGCACCAAGCTGGTCACCGTGCATCAACCAATCGCCTGAAATGTCGGTCAATGTCTACTGCGAAGACCCCAGACCCGCTTTGAAGGAACTCAACGTGCAGATACGTGACGCCCTGGACGCCGATCTCGAAGGCATCCTGCATATCTACAACGACGCGGTGCTGAACAGCACGGCGATCTGGAACGACCACACGGTCGACCTCGACAACCGCCGCGCCTGGCTGGCCGAGCGTCACGCGCAGCATTACCCGGTGCTGGTGGCCATCGACGAGCAGGGCCGCGTGGCCGGCTATGCCTCGTTCGGCCCGTGGCGACCCCATGACGGCTTTCGCCATACCGTGGAGAACTCGGTTTACGTCAGCCCCGACCATCGTGGCAGCGGCATCGGCCGCAGCCTGATGAAGGCGCTGATCGAGCGCGCCCGCATGCTCGAGAAGCATGTGATGGTCGCCTTCATCGAAAGCGAGAACCGCGCCTCGGTGCATATGCACCAGCAGCTCGGCTTCATCCATGTCGGCCAGATGCGCCAGGTCGGCTGCAAGTTCGGTCGCTGGCTGGACCTGACCATGATGCAACTGACCCTCAACAGGACGTCCAATCCATGATCCCCGGCGAATACCAGATCCAGGACGGCGAGATCGAGCTCAACGTCGGCCGCCGCACCCTGACGATTACCGTGGCCAACAGCGGCGACCGGCCGATCCAGGTCGGCTCGCACTACCACTTCTTCGAAACCAACGATGCACTGGCCTTCGAGCGTGCCGCCGCCCGCGGCATGCGCCTGAACATTCCGGCGGGCACCGCGGTGCGCTTCGAACCGGGACAGAGCCGCGAGGTGGAGCTGGTCGAACTAGCCGGCGAGCGCCGGGTGTTCGGCTTTGCCGGACGGGTGATGGGCGCGCTCTGATTACAGATTCGTAGGGTGGATGGCCACCCCGTGGAAAAGCCACAGGCTTTTCCACCACCCAGATTGCCGGTGGACAAGCTTCGCGTTGTCCACCCTACGGACAAGGATGAGATTCGATGAAAATTTCCCGCCAAGCCTACGCCGACATGTTCGGCCCCACGGTCGGCGACAAGGTGCGCCTGGCCGACACCGAGCTGTGGATCGAGGTCGAAAAGGACTTCACCACCTATGGCGAGGAAGTGAAATTCGGCGGCGGCAAGGTGATCCGCGACGGCATGGGCCAGGGCCAGCTGTGCGCCGCGGACGTGGTCGACACCCTGATCACCAACGCGCTGATCCTCGACCACTGGGGTATCGTCAAGGCGGACGTGGGTTTGAAGGATGGCCGCATCGCCGCCATCGGCAAGGCCGGCAACCCGGATATCCAGCCCGACGTGACCATCGCCATCGGCGCCAGCACCGAAGTCATCGCCGGCGAAGGCATGATCCTCACCGCCGGCGGCATCGACTCGCACATCCATTTCATCTGCCCGCAGCAGATCGAAGAAGCCTTGATGAGCGGCGTCACCACCATGATTGGCGGCGGCACCGGGCCGGCCACCGGCACCAACGCCACCACGGTCACGCCCGGCCCCTGGCACATGGCGATGATGCTCAAGGCCGCCGACGCCTTTCCGATGAATATCGGCTTCACCGGCAAGGGCAATGCCTCGCTGCCCGAGCCGCTGATCGAGCAGGTCAAGGCCGGCGCCATCGGCCTCAAGCTGCACGAGGACTGGGGCACCACCCCGGCGGCCATCGACAACTGTCTCAGCGTGGCGGACCAGTACGATGTGCAGGTCGCGATCCATACCGACACGCTGAACGAATCTGGCTTCGTCGAGACGACCCTCGGCGCGTTCAAGGGCCGCACCATCCACACCTACCACACCGAGGGTGCCGGCGGCGGCCACGCGCCGGACATCATCAAGGCCTGCGGCTTCCCAAATGTGCTGCCGAGCTCCACCAACCCGACGCGGCCGTTCACCCGCAACACCATCGACGAGCATCTGGACATGCTGATGGTCTGCCACCACCTCGACCCGAGCATCGCCGAGGACGTGGCCTTTGCCGAGAGCCGTATCCGTCGCGAGACCATCGCTGCCGAAGACATCCTGCATGATCTCGGCGCGTTCTCGATGATCAGCTCCGATAGCCAGGCCATGGGCCGCGTCGGCGAAGTGATCACCCGCACCTGGCAGACCGCCGACAAGATGAAGAAGCAGCGCGGCGCTCTGCCCAGTGATGGCGCCGGCAACGACAACTTCCGCGCCAAGCGCTACATCGCCAAGTACACCATCAACCCGGCGATCACCCACGGCGTCAGCCACGAGGTGGGCTCGATCGAAGTCGGCAAATGGGCCGATCTGGTGCTCTGGCGCCCGGCGTTCTTCGGCGTGAAGCCGACGCTGATCCTCAAAGGCGGTGCGATTGCCGCGAGCCTGATGGGCGACGCCAACGCATCAATCCCGACCCCTCAGCCGGTGCATTACCGGCCGATGTTCGCCAGCTACGGCGGATCGCTGCATGCATCGAGTTTCACCTTCATCAGCCAGGCCGCCTTCGAAGCCGGCTTGCCTGAGCAGCTGGGCCTGAAGAAGAAGATCGGCGTGGTAAAGGGCTGCCGCTCGGTGCAGAAGAAGGACCTGATCCACAACGACTACACGCCGGATATTCAGGTCGATCCGCAGAACTATCAGGTCCGCGCCGACGGCCAGCTGCTCTGGTGCGAACCCGCCGAGGTGCTGCCGATGGCGCAGCGATACTTCCTGTTCTGAGTTCTGCGCGGCGCTGCAGCCAGCCTGGCAGCTCAGCCAAATGGCATGCGCCTTCACGGGCGCATCCAGCTGATCGGCCGCCCTCTGAAACAGGGCGCTCGACCATCTCCTCACCGCCACTCAGCGCGGTGCACTTCGTCGGTTCACGAATGAATCAACCGTTCGACGGATTGGGAATACCCGGCAGGTATTTACCTTCTGCGTACCCAAGCGCGACGCCCCGCTCTAGGACGCATGGATGCGAAGCGGCCACTGGCGCCAAAGCCCAAGGCAGGCATTGCTGGTACCGCTCTCGGGAGGGTGTGCGTTTGTCGGGTAACCGCGCCAGCTGATACGGCTGTGCGACTGACTGAATCCACGGAGAAACATCGATGTTCAAAATCAACGCGCTTTTCGCTGCTGTACTCGCTGTATCCGCTACCCAGGCTTTTGCGGCCAGCAGTGAAGCGGTTATCGAACAAAATGGTTTTGACCAGGTTGCCGACGTCTATCAGGAAGGTGTCGGCCAGGCTTCGTACATCTACCAGACCGGTGCATCGCAGCAGAATGCTGCCACCACCACGCAAACGGGCCAGGACAACTTTTCCGAGGTGACCCAGCAAGGTGCATTGCATCAGGCAGACGTCATCCAGACCGGCGTCGAAGGCCGGGTCATCATCAGCCAGTACGATGTCAACAACAGCACGCTCGTCGAACAGGCAGGCCTCGCGAACAGCGCCGACATCACCCAGGACGGGTTGAACAACGATGTGGTGCTGATTCAGGACAACGCCTTCAACGATACCGTCGTCGATCAGTTCGGCGAAGGCAACGAAGCGCTGATCTCGCAGACTGGCCAGGAGGGCATCATCGACGTGAGCCAGGCGGGCAACATGAACGTCGCCGATATCGCTCAAGAGGGCGTGGCCAACTCCGTGGACCTGATGCAACAGGGCGACGGCAACCTTGCATTGGTCGATCAGTTCGGTGAAGCGAATCAGGCCGTGGTCATGCAGAACGGCATGGACAACTTCGCCAACGTTACCCAGGCTGGCTTCGCTGATTACGCCAACATCAGCCAGACCGGCAGCAACAATACCGCGATCATTACCCAGCAATAAGCGCGTCCACCGGCCGATTCGGTCGGAGAAGCCAGGCCCCCACGCAGGGCCTGGCTTTTTTATGCGCCACCGGAACGCACCCTGCTGGTGCGCAGTGCGTTCCGAGGCCCTCGAGCGGCGCATTCGTAGACAGCTTTCGCGCTCGAGTATGGCTAAATTCGCCCCGCCTTCTGTATACAAACAATCCAAGCACCCGGCCTGAGAGCGCCTAGAATCCTGGGATCGCTGACGCGATGCGCTACGCCACGTCCGATTAATTCGCGAGCTCTGCCTTACGCGGAACAAGAACTGCATACAAAAAATACGCAGTCTTGCTCAGAGCGCCCTCCCATGAATCATGACGATTTCCAGATCAAGCAGATCGATCCCAGCCTGTATAACGCCGATCTCGCTCCACTCGCCCCGGCGGAGCGCAAATGGGGCTGGTTCGAGATATTCAATGTGTGGTCCAACGATATCCAGAGCCTGTTCGGCTACACCCTCGCCGCCACCCTGTTCATCAGCTACGGCCTCAATGGCTGGGCAGTGCTGGCGGGCATCGTGCTGGCCGGTTTCATCGTCATGGGTCTGGTGCAGCTCACCGGCAAACCCAGCGTGAAGTACGGCATCCCCTTCCCGGTAATGGCGCGGGCGAGCATGGGCGTGCGCGGCGCGAACTTCCCGGCGATGGTGCGCGGCATTGTCGCGATTTTCTGGTACGGCGTGCAGACCTACTTCGCGTCGACCGCGGTGGCGCTGTTGCTGCGCACGCTGCTCGGCAGCGAGCCACAGGCCGCAACACTGCTCGGCCTGACGGCCATCGACTGGGCCGCCTACGTGATCGTCTGCGTGTTCCAGGTGGCGCTGTTCGTCCGTGGCGTCGACTGGGTGACGCGCTTTCTCAACTGGGCCGGCCCGCTGGTCTATCTGGTGATGATCGTGCTGATGATCGCCATCTGGTATCAGGCCGGCCCGAGCCTGCTCGGCGCGCTGGGCGATATCTTCAGTGGCAGCGGCGAGCACGCCGGCGGGCCGATTGCTGCGTTCGCCGCGGTGGTCGGCACCATGGTCGCCTACTTCGCCGCGGTGGTGATCAACTACGGCGACTTCGCCCGCTTCGTGAAGAGCGAACGGCAGATGCGCATCGGCAACTTCCTCGGCCTGCCGGTGAGCCTGGCGATCTTCTCGCTGATCGCGCTGGTGATCACCGCCGGGACCGTGGTGGTGTTCGGTGAAACGCTGACCAACCCCACCGACATCGTCGCGCGTATCGACAACGTCACCCTGACGGTGGTCGCCGCCATCACCTTCTTCGCCGCCACGGTGGGCATCAACCTGGTCGCCAACTTCATCCCGCCGGCCTATGACATCGCCAACCTGGCGCCAGCCAGGATCAGCGCGCGCACCGGCGGTTTCATCACTGCGGCCATCGCCTTCTTTATCGGCGCGCTGTGGGTAGCCTTCATCAGCGAAGTGGGTATCGCCGCCTTCGTCGATACGCTCGGTGCGGTGCTGGCGCCGCTGTACGGCATCATCGTCGCCGACTACTACCTGGTTCGCCGCCAACGCCTCGATCTGCAGCAGCTGTTCTCTGCCGCACGCAGCGGGATCTATCACTTCAATGCCGGCTGGAACCGCAAGGCCATGATCGCCTTCGGCGTCAGCGCGCTGTTTTCGGTGGCCTCGGTGTGGGTGCCTGGGCTGGAAAATCTGTCCGGCTTCGCCTGGCTGCTGGGCGCCCTGTTCGGCGGGGTGCTGCACTACGGACTGATGCGCAACCAGTCGCTGCCGGCCAGGGCGGCACAACCCGCTCCGCTCGGCTGACCGCAGGCTGAAGAACAGGTCGGCCATGTTAAAGTGGCCGGCCTTTTTCCGCCGCTCAGGGCCTGCAGATGGCGCGATCCATCCTCGACGACCTGCTCACCGTCCAACGCATCAGCGCCGTCCCGGCCATTCTGCAAGTGGTCAGCGAAACAACTGGATTGCGCTTCGCGGCGGTCGCTCGGGTTACCGAAGATTCCTGGACGGCCTGCGCCGTGCTCGACCGCATCGAGTTCGGTCTGAAGGTTGGCGGTGAACTCGACGTGACCACTACGCTGTGCAGCGAAATCCACGCTTCGCAGCAGCCGATCATCATCAGCCAGGTCAGCGCCGACCCCGACTACTGCAACCATCACACACCGCAGATGTACGGCTTCGAAAGCTATATCTCGGTGCCGGTGCTGCGCGCCGACGGCAGTTTCTTCGGCACGCTCTGTGCGCTCGACCCGCTGCCACGCGACCTGTCGAGCCCGGCGACGCCGGCGATGTTCGAGTCCTTTGCGCGGCTGCTGACGCTGCAGATCGAAGCCGAGGAGCAACAGCAGGCCACGCGTGCGGCGCTAGCCGATGAGCGCATCACCGGCCACCAGCGCGAACAGTTCATCGCCCTGCTCGGCCATGATCTGCGCACCCCACTGGCATCGATCCAGGCGGCCAGCGATCTGTTGGTCCGGCGCTCCACGGATCCCGGTACGCAACGACTCGCCGAGCATGTGCGCGCGTCCAGCCAGCGCGCCTCACGAATGGTCGATGATCTGCTGGATTTCGCCCGCGGCCAGCTGGGCAACGGCATACCGCTGAACTGGACGGCCTCGGCCAACTTGCATCTTGTTCTATCGCAGGTGGTCAACGAGCTGCGTACCGCCTATCCAAGCCGGGTGTTGCTTGAGCAACTGCCGGAGCTGCCGGTATTCGAGTGCGACCCGGACCGGATCGCCCAACTGCTGGCCAACCTGATCACCAACGCGCTGCACCATGGCGCCAGTACCGGCCCGGTGATCGTGAACGCCGAAGTGGTCGACGGGCATTTCCAGCTATCGGTACGCAACCGCGGCACGCCGATCCCAGCTGAGCGGCTGGAACAGCTGTTCCATGCCTATTCCCAGGAAGACGACACCTCGCGCAACGGATTGGGGCTCGGGCTGTTTATCGTCGAGCAGGTGGCGAAGGCCCATGGCGGCCTTATGCAGGTGAACTCCAGCGCCGATGCCGGCACCACCTTCACCTTCTCGATGCCAGTGCGCCGCGACTGATCAACGCAGCTGGCTGTCCTTGCTGCCACGGCGGTTGTAGCCGCTGGACGTGGCCTCTTCCTTGTCCCGCTCGACCTGGCATTTGATGCATAGCCGCACGCCAGGAACTGCCTGACGCCGGGCTTCGGGGATCTTTTCCCCGCATTCTTCGCAGTGGCTCAGACTCTCGCCACGGCCGAGTCGGCTACGTGCGCGCTGCACGGCATCCTCGACGGTGCTGTCGATCTGGTCCTGCACCGCGCCATCCCCTGCCCAACCGGTAGCCATCGCAACCTCCTCGTTCTGTCCGAACCGTCGCATCTTCGGATATCTCATTCGAACGGCATTTGCGGCAAGCGTTTCCAACAATGCAAACAAAGCGCGCCGGAATTCCGCCTCGCCTGTGGACGGCACCGCCTGTCGATCTACTGGCGCCAAATCGACGAGCGGGGCTCGCCGGCAGATTGCATTGACTATCCTCGGCCCGATATCGGGAAAGCTCATGTGCCGCTGCGCTGGAGCGCTCTGGCTCGGCCTTCCCATCCGTGGTCGTCACTGGTCGGCCTGTCACACATCACCAGTGAAGCGGTGTATGGACAACAGATATCTCATAGCACTGGCCGTCGTGCTTGGCGGTTGTGCCAGCCAACCGGAGGTGGTCGAGCGCGAAATCGGGCAGTTCGATCTCAAGCTCGGCACGGCGCCCACGCGCAGCATGGCCCAGGGCCTGGTACAGCCGATTACCGCCAGCACCTTTCGCGGCGGCCTGGATCTGACCCACGACAGCGGCGTGTATGTCGGGCAGTGGTCGCCCAGCGTCGGTCTGTTCGACGGCAGCCAGCTGGAGCTCAACAGCTACGTCGGCTATGCCCAACCACGGCTCGACGATTCGATGGGCTATGAGCTGGGCGTGATCCGCTACAGCTTTCCCGAAGTCGAGACGCGAAACCGCGAGGAGTACTACGCCGGCATCAACCTCGGCAGCAGCCGCCTCGGCGGCGCGATGAGCAGCTCGCTGGGACGCACCGACAGCACGCTATTTCTCGAGCTGGGCGCGCTGCAGCCGTTCGATGTCGGGGTACGGATGAAGTACGCCAGCCACTCGATGGACAGCCCGATGTATCACCCCGGCGGCAGCGTGCGGGTGTTCAACGACTGGTCGCTGAACCTTTCCCGCCGGCTGCTCGGCATGCAGATGGACCTGTCCTACAGCGACTCGAGCCTGCGCGGCGCGCAGTGCGGCGTGTACTCGGGGCAGAACGCCTATTGCGAAGGCTTCATGATGTTCAAGGCCGAGCGCTCGTTCTTCTGAGCTCGGCCGCAACGCAAACACGGCGCGCTCGACAAGCGCTGACGGATCACTCGACAGCCAACGGGGCGAGCGTCAGCTCGCGGAGGCTCACTCCTTGACCTGCATATACTCCTCGGCCCAGACGACGTACTCATCGGCCGTGGAGTATTTGACCGACAGCTGCGAGGCATTCAGGTCCAGTGCATCGACCTGGCGCTGCTCGCGCAGGCAATCGTAGGTTGCCTTGATCGCGGCGAAGTAGGCGGCGTGGCCATTGACCACGATGCGCACGCCGAGCGACGCCAGCCGCGCGTTGTCGCGCAGGTTGGGGTTGCCGTAGGTGACCAGCATCAGCGGCTTGCTCAACTGACTGGCGATGCTCTCCAGGTGGTCGAAATCCTCGATGCCGACCAGGCAGATGGCATCGGCGCCGGCCTTCTCGTAGGCCTGGGCGCGGGCGATGACTTCCTCGAAGCCGATCACGCCGGCATTGGTACGGCCGATGATGGCCATTTCCGGGTCGACCCGCGCCTCCAGCGCCGCACGGATCTTGCCGACCGCCTCGAACATGCCGATGAGGTCAGTGGAGCGCCGGCCGAATTTGGGCGGCAGCAGGGTATCTTCGATGGTCAGCGCGGATATCCCGGCGCGCTCCAGTTCGGAAACGGTGCGCATCACGTTCAGCGCGTTGCCGTAGCCGTGGTCGGCATCAGCCAGCACCGGCAGCTGGGCGACGCGGCAGATACGCGTGGCCTGCTCGACGAACTCGCTCAAGGTAATGAGGTTGAAGTCCGGCGCGGCGAGGACCTGCAGCGAGGCTACCGAGCCACCGAGGATGCCCACTTCGAAGCCGAGGTCGGCGGCGATGCGCGCGGACATCGGATCGAACACCGAAGCGGTGTGGAAGCAGCGGTCGGCGTTCAGCAGCTCGCGAAAGTTGCGGCGCAGGTCGTGATGAGAGAGTCGCGGCATATAGGCTCCATGAGTGCACGCAAGGGTCGATTCGCCCTGTCTTTTCATTTCAGTGTTGTTGAGAAGCTGCCTGGTCGGCCGGATGGCACATTTTCGCCGTTTATCCCTCGACCGGCCCCTGGCGGCGCTGCACATAAGCCATGCACAGGCCGCTGGCGATGATCACCGCCATGCCGATCAGCGCCCCTGCATCCGGCGCGTGATCGAAGGCGACGTAGCCGACCACCCCGGCAAAGACGATCTGGCCGTAGGTGAACGGCGCCAGCGTCGCCGCGCTGGCGAAGCGGAAGGCATTGGTCAGCAGCAGGTGGCCGAGCATTGCCATGCCGCCGAGCGCGCCCATCAGCAGCGCGTCGTGCAGCGTTGGCGTGCGCCAGTTGAAGACCACCAGCACGCTCAGGGTCACGCAGCCGACCAGACTGGTCAGGTAGTTGCTGGTCACCGGGTGGTCGGTGCCGGCCAGGCGCCGGGTCACCAGCTGATACACGGTGAACGACAGCGCCGCGCCGAAGGGCAACAGCACCGCCGGGGTGAACAGCGCCGAACCGGGACGCACGATGATCAGCACCCCGAGCAGGCCAAAGCCCACGGCGAGCCACTGGCTGCGGCTGACCCGCTCGCCCAGCAACGCCGAGGCGATGGTCACCAGCACCGGGGTCAGAAAGATCACCGCGGTGGCTTCGGCCAGCGGGATGAAATGCAGGCCGTTGATGAACAGCAGACTGACGCTGACCAGGCTGAGCCCACGCAGCAGCTGCGGCCACGGGCGCAGGGTGCGAAACACGCGCTGGCCCATGCGCGGCACGAACAGCGCGGTCATCAGCACCGTCTGCGCGACGTAACGAGCCCAGATGACCAGGAACACCGGGTAGATTTCCGAGAGGTGCTTGGCCAGCCCGTCATGACTGGCCAGCAACAGACCCGACAGCAATATCAGCAGAACGCCGTAGAGCGGGTGATGGTGATCGTTCAACGCAGGCCTCAACCACCTGTTAGCAGGCTAACCATTATGCCTGTCATCTTGTCGCACCGCTGCACCAATCAGCTGAAACCTTTCAGCCGGGCCAGGACCGGGGCGCCGCTGCCCTGCCGGTCCTGCTGAGTGCGCTGACGGAGCGCTGACGGAGCGCGGACGCGCCGCCCAGCGGCAAGCGAAACGCTGGCATTTCGCGTATGATCGCCGGCTTTTTGCCGAGCCGCGCGGCGTTTCGCGGCGTTCGAGTGTAGTCGTGATGTACCAGTTGAGAGCGATGCAGGAGCGCGATATCCCTGCCGTCCTGGCGATCCAGGAAGAATCCTATGCAGCCGAGGTCCTGGAAGACGAAGTGGTGATCCGCTCGCGGCTGGCAGCGTTCCCGCAACAGGCGTGGGTGGCCGAGGATGGCGAGGGCGTTTGCGCCTACCTGTTCGCCTACCACTCGCGCCTGGGCAAGGTGACGCCGCTGGACGGGGAGTTCTCCAGCGACGGCGACGCCGATTGTCTCTATCTGCATGACCTGGCCGTGACCGGACGCGCCGCGGGACGCGGTATCGGCCCGGCACTGGTACGGCACAACCTGCAGCAGGCCAGCGCGGCGAGCCTGCGCTATTCGGCACTGGTCTCGGTGCAGGATTCCACCGGCTTCTGGTCGCGCCTGGGCTACCAAGCCCATGACGACCTTGACCCGCCACAGGCGGGCAACCTGGCCAGCTACCAGATCCCGGCGGTATATATGGTGCGTAGCCTGCACCAATAAAGCTCACAGCTTTTCTCTCACCCAGACTGGCGCACCACAGTGGTGCGCCAGCAGCCCCAATATCAGGCATGAGCGTCCGCCAGCCGCCGCCAGCGGTGCCCATCGCCCTGGTTGGCAAGCCACTTGCTCTTGTTCCGGAAATGATCCGACCGGAACCTGCCCATGCTGGTGATACGCCAACGCATCGAAGCCCGCCCCGAGTGGCAGGCCGAACTTGAACTGACCTACGACGCACGCAGCAAAAGCCGCCTGCGCTGCTTCAGCAAGAGCGGCGAGGAAGTCGGCCTGTTCCTCGAACGCGGCCAGCAACCGTTGCACGATGGCGAATGCCTGCTCGCCGGTGATGGCCGCGTGGTACGCGTCTGCGCCCGCCCCGAGCAGCTGCTGCATGTTACCTGCGCCAGCGCCTTCGAGCTGACCCGCGCCGCCTATCACCTGGGCAACCGCCATGTCGCCCTGCAGGTCGGCGACGGCTGGCTGCGCCTGCTCGACGACTATGTGCTCAAAGACATGCTGCTGCAGCTGGGCGCCAGCGTCGAACACATCGAAGCGCCGTTCCAGCCGGAGCATGGTGCCTACGGTGGCGGCCATCACCATTCCCACGCCGGCGAGGCGGAGTTCAGCTACGCACCGCGCCTGCACCAGTTCGGCGTGCGAACGTGAACGCCACGGCCGCTCCCAACTCGGTCTGGGCGCTGCTCCGGCTGGCCAGCCCGCAGCTGCCGATCGGCGGCTACAGCTATTCCCAGGGGCTGGAGATGGCGGTGGAGAACGGCCGGGTAAGCAACCCGGACAGCGCCCGGCGTTGGCTTGAGGATCAACTACTGCTGAACCTCGCTCGCTTCGAGGCGCCGCTGCTGCTCGCGCATTGCGAAGCGGCGGCACGGGACGACTTTCCACGCCTGTTGCAGCTCGCCGCCGAGCACCGCGCCAGCCGCGAAACCCGCGAGCTGCAACTGGAAAGCCGGCAGATGGGCTATTCCCTGACGCAGCTGCTCGACGGCCTGCCGGAACTCGACCAACCCGCCCGCGATTGTCTCGCTGCCGCTGGCGAGCCCGGCCTGGCCATGGCCTGGGCATTCGCCGCCCGCACCTGGCAGATCACACCCTCCGGCGCTCTCGCCGCCTGGCTGTGGGGCTGGCTGGAAAACCAGCTGGCGGTGCTGATGAAGACGCTGCCGCTGGGACAGCAGGCGGCGCAGCGCTTGACCTCGCAGTTGTTGCCGACTCTGACTCAGGCGCAGCAGCTCGCCAGCGAGCTGCCGGTGCGGGACTGGGGCAGCGCGCCGTTTGGACTGGCGCTGACCAGCATGGCGCATGAGCGGCAGTACAGTCGGTTGTTTAGGTCATGAGGAGGGTGCGTTTCGCTTTATCGTGCGGGTCTGTAGGTGCGAGTGTGCTCACGGATGGAGCGTGCGCACGTGACGATTGGTTTGGTTGGTTCCAGACCGCTGCATTCTCGCCTGCCCTTGATATGGCGCGCCCTAACAACGGCTTGCTGGCGCTGGCCTGGGAATCTCGGGCTAATATGCGAGCTGGCCAATGCATTGGTTTCGCCCTGCTGGGCGAGTCACTTTTTCCAAACGCCGAAAAAGTAACCAAAAACGCTTGCCCCTCCATCCGGGGCTCGCTTCGCCCGACTTCCCTCACTCCATCCCCGCTCCGGGGATCGGCGCACAAGGGCCATCCATGGCCCTTTATCGCGGGGACGCCCAGTCCTCTCGCGGCATTCATGCCGCTCGCTCCCCTCCGCGCGGATTCCATTCGGCCTGCTGAAAGGGGCGATTGGAGGTGCCTGCTAGGCCGTGCCAGTAAGAGCGACGTAGGGTGGAAAACTGCGCAGCATTTTCCACCGCAAGCTACAAGCAAGCCCTTGCCGCGCCATGGCCGATTACTTTTCAAAACGGTGGGTAAGCTTCGCGTTACCCACCCTACGGACTTCGCGTCCCTCCGCGCACCCCGTCAGCACGCCCTTCGCATCAACCCCAAGGCAGTCACACCGCCTTCCAGAGGAGAACACCCATGAATACCCAACCCCTGCGCGTCGGCATTGGTGGGCCGGTCGGTTCCGGCAAGACCGCCCTGACCCTCGCTCTGTGCCAGGCCCTGCGCAATCGCTACAACCTCGCCGTGGTGACCAACGACATCTACACCCAGGAAGACGCCCAGTTCCTCGTGCGTAACGAGGCCCTGGAGCCCGAGCGGATCATCGGTGTGGAAACCGGCGGCTGCCCGCACACGGCGATCCGCGAGGACGCCTCGATCAACCTCGAGGCCGTCGAGCAGCTCAACCGACGCTTTCCCGGCCTGGACCTGATCATCGTCGAGTCCGGCGGCGACAACCTCTCGGCCACGTTCAGCCCGGAGCTGTCGGACCTGACCATCTACGTGATCGACGTGTCCGCCGGCGACAAGTTGCCGCGCAAGGGCGGTCCGGGCATCTGCAAGTCCGACCTGCTGGTGATCAACAAGATCGACCTGGCGCCGATGGTCGGAGCCTCGCTGGAGGTGATGGATCGCGACGCCCGCAAGATGCGCGGCGAGCGGCCGTTCGTTTTCAGCAACCAGAAGGTCGGCCACGGCCTCGACGAGATCATCGCCTTTATCGAGAAACAGGGAATGCTCAGCGCTGCCTGACCAGCGCAGTACCGGCGCGAGGACGCGTGGCCTCGCCCACCTACGGAAACCGACCGAGCGACGCCTTATCGGTCCAGCTTTAGCCATGCAACCAGAGGAAATCGCATGAACGTTCAGAAAATCCTGGTCACCTCCGCCCTGCTGCTCAGCCCCGCGCTGGCCCTGGCTCATCCCGGGCATGACCATGCCGGCGTGATGTCCGGCATCGCCCACCCGATCTTTGGTCTCGACCATCTGCTGGCCATGCTCGCGGTCGGACTGTGGGCCGCGCAACAGCAAGGCACCGCACGCTGGGCGCTACCGCTGACCTTCGTCGCGACCATGCTGTTCGGTGGGCTGGCCGGCTTTGCCGGGATCGAGATGCCGCTGATGGAAACCGGCATTGCCGGCTCGGTACTAGCCCTAGGCCTGCTGGTTGCCCTGGCGGTGCGCCCACCGCTGGTAGTGGCGGCCGCACTGACCGCGCTGTTCGCCGCCAGCCACGGCGTCGCCCACGGCCTGGAACTGCCAGAGCTGTCCAGCCCGTGGGGTTATGCCGCCGGCTTCGTTGTCGCCACTGCCGCTCTGCATGCCGCCGGTTACGCACTGGTGCGCTTGCTGCCGCAAGCCGCGGCGCCGCTGGTGCGTGTCGCCGGTGCTGCCTCGGCACTCACCGGCGCCTGGTTGCTGGCCAGCTGAGCGAGCCCACCGCAGCGCCTCAGTGATAGCGCCGACGCAGCGCCACATTGAGGCGATCGACCACTTCGGCCCAGTCGGCATCCTCGAGAATTTCCTCGCGCAGGAAGGCCGCCTGGGCCGGCGTCCAGAACGACGCGTCGGCCAGGTAGACGTCCTCGGCTAGCAGCGAATGGGTTTCGATAAAGCGCCTGATCGAGACATCGTCGTTGGGCAGACCCAACTGTTCGAACAGGTTATGGAAGGCGTGGATCGACTGTTCCATGTTGACCTCCGGTGCTGTCGCGGGAATGAACGCTATGAGTATCGTCCATTCCCACGAAAGCGCCGGCAGCACATGCTGATTCAGCGGAACGGCGGCTCGTCGAAGCTGCGCAGCTTGCGCGAGTGCAGCGAGTTGAGCTGGCTGCGCAGCAGTTCCAGCGCGGTGATACCGATTTTCAGGTGCTGGGTCACGGCCCGCTCGTAGAACGCATTGGCCGAGCCGGGCAGCTTGATCTCGCTGTGCAGCGGCTTGTCCGATACGCAGAGCAAGGTGCCGTACGGCACCCGCAGGCGGTAGCCCTGGGCGGCAATGGTGCCGCTTTCCATGTCCACCGCCACGGCACGTGACAGATTGATCAGCGGCCGCTCCTGCGCCCAGCGCAGCTCCCAGTTGCGGTCGTCGTAGGTCAGCACGGTGCCGGTACGCAAACGCTTCTTCAGCGCTTCGCCCTGTTCGCCGGTGACCGTCGCGGCGGCATCCTGCAGCGCCTGCTGCACCTCGGCCAGTGCCGGCAGCGGGATATGCGGCGGCAGTACGCGATCGAGGATGCCATCGCGGCGCATGTAGGCGTGGGCCAGCACGTAGTCGCCGATGGATTGCGACTGCCGCAACCCGCCGCAGTGGCCGATCATCAGCCAGCAGTGCGGGCGCAGCACGGCGAGGTGGTCGGTGATGTTCTTCGCGTTGGATGGGCCGACGCCGATGTTGACCAGCGTGATGCCGTGGCCGTCCTCGGCGATCAGGTGATAGGCCGGCATCTGGTAGCGGTGCCACATCACGCCACCGATGATCGCCTGCGCCTCGCCCTCTTCCATGCCCCGTTCGATAACCACGTTGCCCGGCAGCACCATGCGCACGAAGCGGGTTTCGTCGCGCAGCATGTCCAGGCCGTGGCGGATGAACTGGTCGACGTAGCGGTGGTAGTTGGTCAGCAGAATCCATGGCTGCACGTGGCGCCAGTCACTGCCGGTGTAGTGCACCAGGCGGCGCAGCGAGAAATCCACCCGCGCGCCGTCGAACAGCGCCAGCGGATAGGGATCGGCGTGCTCCCAGTCGTAGAGCCCGTCGGCGATGTCATCGGTGGCCGCGGACAGGTCGGTGCTGGGGAAAACCCGCGCCAGCTCGGCGGCGGTCACGCCGGTGCCGGCCAGCTCGTCGCCCTGCTCGATCACGTAGGGATAGGGAATGTTGCGGTCGCTCATGCCGACCTCAACGGTGACGTTGAAGTCCTGAATCAGCGGCTTCAGCTGATCGAGCAGGTAGGCGCGGAAGGCGGCCGGGTGGGTCACGGTGACGCTGTACACCCCAGGCGCCTGCACCTTGGCATAGGCGCGGGTCGAGGCCGGCACTTCGCCGTGGCACTCGTAGGTCAGGCGCAGCTGCGGGTAGCGGAACAGACTGCGTTCCTGCAGGCTCGGCTCGGTACGGCTGGTGACGTAGCGCTTGAGCGCCTGGTTCAGCGCCGCGGTGGCCTGCGCGTGCAGCTCGGCCAGCTTATCGACCGCCTCCTCAGCGCGGGTGGCGACGGTGAAGGATCTGGATTCGTTGGAAGTCATGGCTAATCCTGGCTTAACACTCCGCTCTATCTTGGCTGCATTTGGTGACGGATGTATACGCAGCAGAGCGGATGGAGCCGCACCCGAGACGTCCGCACGTTGCAAATTCGGCCGTCATCTGGCGAAAAAAATCCGACGCCAGAGCCTGGCGTCGGATTCTTGCACCGCTTCGAGCCCGCTGCCGACGCATCGCTGCATCAGCCGCACAGGCTCCTATCGATTACTTGTCCAGCAGCATGGTGCCGTTCTTGGCGAAGTTGGCGTGCCAGGAGAAGGCTTTTTCCAGCACGTGCGGGGTGTGACCACCACGCTGTTTGGCTTCTTCGAGGTAGGCGAGCGCCTGGGCCTTGTAGTCCGGGTGCATGCAGTTCTCGATGATCCGCGCCGCCGCCTCGATGGGCGCCAGCCCGCGCAGATCGGCATAGCCCTGCTCGGTGATGATCACGTCGACGTCATGGTTGGTGTGATCCACATGGGTGACGAACGGCACGATGGAGGAAATCTTGCCGTCCTTCGCCGTCGAGGTTGTCACGAAGATGCTGATACGTGCGTTGCGGGCGAAGTCACCCGAGCCGCCGATACCATTCATCATGTGGGTGCCGTTGACGTGGGTGGAGTTCACGTTGCCGTAGATATCGACTTCCAGCGCGGTATTGAAGGAGATGATGCCCAGACGACGGATCACTTCCGGATGGTTGGAGATCTCCTGCGGACGGAACACCACCTTGCCGGCGTACTTGGCGAGGTCCGAGGCCAGGTTGTCCACGCGCTTCTTCGACAGGGAGAAGGCGGTGGCGGCGGCGAACTTCACCACCCCGGCGTCGATCAGGTCGAACACGCCGTCCTGCAGCACTTCGGAAGCGACGGTCAGATCCTTGAACTCGGAGGTCTTCATGCCGGCCAGCACCGCGTTGGCCACCGAGCCGACACCGGACTGCAGCGGAGCCAGGCTATTGGTCAGGCGTCCCAGCTTCACTTCCTCGCGCAGGAAGTCCAGCAGGTTGTCGGCGATCTTCTGGGTTTCGGCGTTCGGCTCGAACAGCGGGGAAGGAATGTCCGGCTCGCTGGACAGCACGATGCCGCGCACCTTGGCCGGATCGACCGGAATACCGATCGAGCCGATGCGCTTGCTGACGTTGTAGACCGGGATGTCCTTGCGCGAATCCTCACCGGCGGGGCCGGGAATGTAGATGTCGTGCATGCCTTCGTACTCGCGTGGAGCAGAAGTGTTCAGCTCGATGATCACGTGCTTGGCGTTCTGCACGAAGATCGGCGAGTTACCGACCGAACCGGTCGGGATGATCTGACCGTCCTCGGTGATCGCAGCCGCCTCGATGATGGCGTAGTCGACCTGCGGCAGCACGCCCTGACGCAGCAGCTCGGCGGTGTGCGACAGGTGCTGATCGATGTAGAGCACCTCGCCGGCGTTGATCTTCTTGCGCTGTACCGCGTTGCCCTGGTACGGGATGCGCTTGTTGATGATGCCGGCTTCGGCCATCGACTGGTCGGCCGCCGGCCCCATGGACGCGCCGGTGAACAGGTTGACCTTGAATTTCTCGCGCTGGCCGCGCTCGGACAGTGCCTTCGGAAACACCTTCGGCTCCCCGAACAGGGTGAAGCCGCTCATGCCCAGCGTCATGCCGTCCTCGATCCACGACGCGGCCTCTTCTGCCGAGACGACCTTGTCGAGAAACGCTGCGTTGCGGATGTACTTGTTTAGATCGGTTGCCATGAACTCACCTCAGAAACTCATCGAATGCTCGTCCGTGAAGGCTCTGCAAAGAAATTCGCCAGGCCTGACGAGGCAGGGAGACGGCCACTTGATGTCCGGAGACAAAGCGCCCATGTCTTTTGCCGCTCAATATCTGAACCTCAAAAAATCATGCGGCACTTGCAACCCCGTAACGTAGTCGCTGGCCCCATTCTAGGAGCACCAGCTCGTTTGGCTGTTATACAAAGGTACTAGCAGGCCGCCGCACAGGAGAGGTCATAGCCGGTATCCGCGCCCAGCGCAACCACGACCGGCCAGCTGCGAGGCGCTCGCTGGCCCTCGCACGCGGTGGAACCGGGGCGCCCGGTCTGTCGCCGCGCTCAAAGCGCCGCCCGATCCCTGTCAAATCGGGAAACGAACCGGGCACCGCTGTCACTTCCCCGCGCAGGTCTTCGCCGCCATACTCGCGCCCGCCCGGCCGAGTACAGCGGTAACCTCCCGCGGTCGCGGGCAGGGCGATGATCGAAACAGACAGGTAGGCATCATGCAGGCAACCCCCGTGGAAACGAGCACTCGTAGTCGGCTCAAGCAGCTCATTGAGCGGCCAGCCGTTCAGCGCGGCATTCTGCTGCTGATCGTGATCAACGCGGCCATCCTCGGCATGCAGACCTCGCCGTCACTGGTGGCCAGCTGGGGCGAGTTCCTCAGAGCCCTCGACATGCTGATCCTCGGCGTGTTCGTGGTGGAAATCGCAGCGCGCATCTACGTTCATCGCGCGGCGTTCTTCCGTGATCCCTGGAGCCTGTTCGATTTCACCGTGGTGGCCATCGCGCTGGTACCCGCCAGCGGCCCGTTCAGCGTTCTGCGCGCCCTGCGCGTGCTGCGGGTGATGCGCATGGTCACCATGGTGCCATCGATGCGCCGCGTGGTCGGAGCGCTGCTGTCAGCCATTCCCGGCCTGGGCTCGATTGCCATGGTGCTGGCGCTGGTCTTCTACGTGTCCGCAGTGATCGCCACCGGGCTGTTCGGCGCCGACTTCCCCGAGTGGTTCGGCAACCTCGGCCGTTCGGTCTACACACTGTTCCAGGTGATGACGCTGGAAAGCTGGTCGATGGGCATCGTGCGCCCGCTGATGGACGTGTTCCCCTATGCCTGGGTGTTCTTCATCCCGTTCATCCTGATCGCCACCTTCACCATGCTCAACCTGTTCATCGCGATCATCGTCAACGCGATGCAGACGGTTACCGATGCTGACCACGAAGCCACTCAGGCAACCATCGAGGCGGCACGCGAGCACATCGAGGCCGACCTGCATGAAGAGGTCCGCGCCCTGCGTGGCGAAATCGCCGAACTCAAGGAACTGCTACGCGGGCAGGCTCGCCGCTAGCCGATACCACCTGCCACGAGTCACAGCTGCGGCGCACTGCGCGCGAGCAGCGCGTCGATGTCCAGCCCGCGCGGCAAGGTGCCATAGACGCGCCCCTGCCCCTCCAGGCGGCTGGCAATGAACGCATCGGAAACGGCTGCGTTGCCGGCTTCGAGCAGCAACTTGGCCTGCAGGCCGATGGCCACGTCTTCGGTGAGCTGCCGGGCGCGGTACTGGATGTCCTCGGTATCGCCAAAGGCCACCTTCAGTCGCTGGATGTGCGCCTTCAGCCGCGCATCACCGTGACCGTCGCCGAGCTCGGTGAACAGCACCTCCAGCACGCCGGGCTCCTTGGACAGCGCGCGCAGCACGTCCAGGCACTGCACATTGCCGGAGCCCTCCCAGATGGAATTCACCGGCGCCTCGCGGTACAGCCGCGGCAGGATGGTTTCCTCGACGTAGCCAGCGCCACCCAGGCATTCGCTGGCCTCGGCGATCATGTTCGGCGCGCGCTTGCAGATCCAGTATTTGCCGACGGCGGTGACCAGACGGGCGAACTTGTCTTCGTGCTCGTCATGGCGATTGTCCTGGGCGCGGCCCATGCGCAGGGTCAGCGCCAGCGCCGCCTCGCTTTCCAGGGCAAGGTCGGCCAGCACGTTCTGCATCAGCGGCTGCTCCAGCAGGACGCGGCCGCCGACCAAGCGGTGCGCGCAGTGGTGCATGGCCTGGGTCAGCGCCTGACGCATCAGCGAGCTGGAGCCGATCATGCAGTCGAAGCGGGTCGAGGAGACCATCTCGATGATGGTCGGCACGCCGCGCCCATCTTCACCGACCATCCAGGCCAGCGCACCGCGGTATTCGACTTCGCTGGAGGCGTTGGCCCAGTTGCCCAGCTTGTTCTTCAGGCGCTGGATATAGAACTGGTTGCGCGTGCCATCCGGGCGATGGCGCGGCAGCAGGAAGCAGGACAGGCCCTTGTCGGTCTGCGCCAGGGTGAGGAAGGCATCGCACATCGGCGCCGAGCAGAACCACTTGTGCCCGATCAGCTCGTAGGCCTGGCCCGGCCCACCGGCACCAACCGGATAGGCGCGGGTGCTGTTGGCGCGCACGTCGGTGCCACCCTGCTTCTCGGTCATGGCCATGCCGATGGTGACGCCGGCCTTCTGCTCCATCGGCAGGTTGCGCGGGTCATATTCGCGGGCAAGGATCTTCGGCAGCCAGCGCTCGGCAAGATCCGGCTGCAGGCGCAGCGCCGGCACGCTGGCGTAGGTCATGGTCAGCGGGCAGCTGCTGCCGGCCTCGGCCTGGTTGTGCAGGTACATCAGGGCGGCACGTGCCACCTGTGCGCCGGACTGCGGCTCGCTCCAGGGCAGCGACGGAATACCGTGCTCGACGGCGGCACGCATCAGTTCGTGATAAGCGGGGTGAAACTCCACCAGATCGATGCGATGGCCGTAGCGGTCATGACTTTTGAACAGCGGCCTGTTCTCGTTGGCGAGAAAGCCGGCCTGCATCAGCGGCCCGCCGGCGAGCGCGCCGTAACGGTCCAGTCGATCTTCCGCCCAGCCGGCGTGGTAGCGCTGTACCCACTGCTGCAATGGCAGGTCGATACGGTAGAGGTTGGCGCCATCCAGCGGCGGCACCTGATTGGTGACCTCATGGGTTTCGGCGCAGGTCTGCAGGTTCATCTAGCGTCCTCCTTCGATACCGATGCCGCGGCGGTTGCCAGCAAGCATAGTCGGCGCTGGCGATGGATCAGCAGTGAACCATGCTGTCATGCGGCGGTTGAAGCGAGGTATCGGCCAAAAGGTCCGCGCGTCAGGCAATCGGCGCGGATGGCGGAACGGCAGACGAGGAGTCGGAGGCAGGCCCATCCGAAGGATTCAGCGCAAAGCGCAGATGAATGCCGAAGCGGCTGCCCAGGCCCGGCCGTGACTGCTGCTCCAGCCGCCCGCCGAGCAGTTCGATCAGGCCGCGACTGATGGCCAGACCGATGCCGAGGCCGCCATAGCGCCGCGTCATCGAACCGTCCACCTGGCGGAACTGGTGATAGAGGAAGGCCTGGTCGGCATCGCTGAAGCCGATGCCGCTGTCGATGACTTCGACGTTCAGCTGCAGCTGGCGCGGCTCGACCGCACCCGTGAAGCGCAGGTTCACCGCCCCGCGAGCGGTGAATTTGACCGCGTTGTCGAGCAGATGGCAGATGCACTGCTCAAGCTTTTCGGCATCGCCGTAAACACGATCCGGCAGCTGTTCGTCGAAGTCGAGATCGAAGGCGAGCCCTTTTTCGCGGGCCAAGGGCGCGAACTGCTGGTGCAATCGTGCTGCGGTCTCGCGAAGACTGAACCGCTGATCCTGCAGGCGCAGCTTGCCGGCACGCAGCTCGCTGAGCACCAGGATGTTATTCACCAGACGCATCATGTCGCGCGCCGATCCGGTGGCGATGTTCTGATACTGCTGCAGCTCTTCCGGTGTTTCGGAGGCGGGCAGCAGCTCCAGCGCGCCCATCACGCCCATCATCGGCGTGCGCAGCTCATGGCTGATGTTGGAGAGAAATTCATCCTTCAGCCGGTTGCTCTCGGCCAGCTCACGGTTGAGCTGTTCCAAGTCGGAGCGGGCGCTCTCCAGAATCTTCGCCCGCTCGTCCTTGAGCGCATTGATACGATCGGCCAGCGCCATCGACAGCAGCACCACTTCCAGCGCGGCGCCCAGCTGACTGGCATACATGGTCAGGAAATTGTGCGGCAGATGGCCAAGCACCATCAGCGTGTTGATCTGCCCACCGATAAGCAGCGCACTCCAGGCGATGATGAAGTAGCGCGCCACCCGCATGCCGCGCAGCCAGGCGAGGATGCCGGCGGCAAACACCGCCAGGGTGAACAGCAGCGCCAATGCAGTCGCCAGGCGCAGCGACAGGCCGTAATCGGTGGTCAGCGCCAGCACCATCACCACCACGGAGAAGCCGATGATCAGCCGCAGCAGCCAGTCCATCCAGCGGCTGTGCTCGGCGGTGCGCAGGAAGCTGCGCGTGAACAGGCAGCCGAACAGCCCGGTGGCACCGATCAGCAACGGCGTGGCAGCGTTGGCCCACCAGGGCCGATCAGGCCAGAGAAACTGCACCCCGGCACCGTTCACCGAGACCTGGTAGAGGCCGAACGCGGCGATGTAGAGGATGTAGAACAGATAGCTCTGGTCGCGGATGCTGATATAGATGAACAGGTTGTAGACCAGCATCGCCAGCAACACGCCGTAGATCATGCCCAGCACATAGATGCGCCCGGGCTGCGCCTCGAGGTACGCATGCTGCGACCAGAGGCTCAGCGGCACCTGGATCGACCCCTCGCTCGCAACGCGTAGATAGGCCCGTTGCGGCTGGTTAGGCTGCAGCTCGATCTCGAACAGGTAGTTGCCCTGGCGGATTTCGCGGCTGGCCCAAGGCTTGGTATCGCCGGTATCCCCGGCCAGGCGGTAGCCGCCCTGGCCATCGGCCAGATACAGCTGCAGGCTGTCCAGCGGCGGATAGGCCACTTCCAGCAACCAGCGCCGCGCTCCCTGCACCGTCTGTGGCCGGTAGTTCAGGTCGACCCGCACCCAATGCACCGAGCGGGAATAGCCGGCATTGAACACGGCGTTCTGATGAGGCTGAAAGCGGCTTTCGAAAGCCGTCGAGGTGATGTCTTCTATGCGCGCTTCGCCGAGCGGGTCCTCGAACACCTGCATGACCTGGCCCAGCGGCAGGTGACGGGTGTGCTCGTCGAGTTCGACAGCACTGGTCACTACAGGCAGAAGAGCCAGGAAAAAGAGGAAGACGTACCGCATGATGCCTCGTGCAGACCGGGCGGCGAATGCGAATTCACGCCCGTGAACCCCGCCGCTGCGTCCGAAAATCAAAGTGCCAGCAATCTACCACAGCGCTCGTTCTCGCCGGAAAGGCGAATCGCTCGCGCCTGGATTAGCCGATGGCCGGCAATCGCAGCGATGGCGGATCGACACACAACTGCCGCGTCCCGCCAGCGCGGTTTGGTGATAAGCTCGCACGCCATGAAAAACCCTACTTCACGCCCCGTCGTCCTCTGTCTTTCCGGCCATGACCCCAGTGGTGGAGCCGGTTTGCAGGCGGACATCGAAGCCCTGCTGGCGCAGGCCTGCCACGCCGCGCCGACCGTCACCGCACTGACCGTGCAGGATACCGTCAACGTCTCCGACTTCCGCGTGCTCGACCGCGAGTGGGTGCTCGCCCAGGCCAATGCGGTGACCGCCGACCTGCCCATCGCAGCGGTCAAGCTGGGCATGCTCGGCTCGGTGGAGATGGTCGAAACCGTCCTCGAGATCATGAGCAAGCTGCCCGGCGTGCCACTGGTCTGCGACCCGGTGCTGCGCGCCGGTGGCGGCGGCGCACTGGGCAAGGATGATGTCGGCTATGCCATGCGCGAGCGGCTGTTTCCGGTGTCGACCATCGCCACGCCGAACCTGCCGGAAGCGCGCATCCTCGCCGAGCTGCCCGAGGGCAGCGCGGACGAATGCGCCGAACGCCTGCTGCCGCATATCCGCCACCTGTTGATTACCGGTGGACACGGCGACGAAAGCCAAGTGCACAATCGTCTGTACTGCCGCGGTGGCAGTCGCCACGATTTCACCTGCGCGCGCCTGCCGGGCAGTTACCACGGCTCCGGCTGCACACTGGCCAGCGCCCTCGCCGGCCGCCTGGCCCTGGGTGAGGAGCTGACCAGCGCAGTCCGGTCCGCACTCGATTACACCTGGCGCACCCTGCGCGACGCCGAGGCGCCCGGCCACGGGCAATACATTCCCCGGCGCCTGCCGCTGGACCTGGCCTGACTGGAGAGCAGCGCATGAAGGACTCGACTCGCCTGCGCGGCCTGTACGCCATCACCGACAGCAAGCTGCTCGCCGACGGTCGCCTGCTGCCCTATGTCGAAGCAGCACTCAAAGGCGGCGCCCGGCTGCTGCAGTACCGCGACAAGTCCAGCGACGAGGCGCGTCGCTTGCGTGAAGCCGATGCGTTGCAGGAACTCTGTGCCCGTCATGGCGCGCAACTGATCATCAACGACGACGCCGAACTGGCGGCGCGACTGGGCGTCGGCCTGCACCTCGGCCAGGAGGATGGCTCGCTGGCCGTCGCCCGGGCCCTGCTCGGCCGCCAGGCAGTCATCGGCGCCACCTGTCATGCGCAGCTGCCGCTGGCCGAACAGGCCGCGCGTGACGGCGCCAGCTACGTCGCCTTTGGCCGTTTCTTCCAGTCGCAGACAAAGCCAGGTGCGCCTGCGGCCGATCCTCAGCTGCTGCGCGAGGCCCGCACCCGCATTGGCCTGCCGATTGTCGCTATCGGTGGCATCACGCCGGAAACGGCACCGAGTCTGCTCGCCGAGGGCGTGCAGATGATCGCCGTGGTGCACGCCCTGTTCGCCGCTGACAGCCCGGCCGAGGTCGAGCGCCGCGCCCGGGCGTTCAGCCAGTTGTTCAATACTCCCTGATTCCGCCACGGCTGACCCGCCCCACGGCGGTCAGCCCCTGTTTTGCGAGGCCCGCATGTCCCGTTCCGAAACCCTCTTCGCCAGCGCCCAGACCCACATCCCGGGCGGCGTCAATTCTCCTGTACGCGCCTTCCGCAGCGTCGGCGGCACCCCGCTGTTTCTCAAGCATGCCGCCGGCGCCTATGTGATCGACGAGGATGACAAGCGCTACGTCGACTATGTCGGCTCCTGGGGTCCGATGATCCTTGGCCACAGCCATCCCGAGGTGCTCGATGCCGTGCGTCGCCAGCTCGAACACGGGCTGTCCTACGGCGCGCCGACCGCCATGGAAACCGAGATGGCCGAGCTGGTCTGCCGCCTGGTGCCATCGATGGAGATGGTGCGCATGGTCAGCTCGGGCACCGAAGCGACCATGAGTGCGATCCGCCTCGCCCGTGGCTATACCGGCCGCGACGCCATCATCAAGTTCGAAGGCTGCTACCACGGTCACTCCGACAGCCTGCTGGTGAAAGCCGGCTCCGGCGCCCTGACCCAGGGTGTGCCGAGTTCGGCAGGCGTGCCGGCGGACTTCGCCAAGCACACCCTGACGCTGGCCTACAACGACCTCGCTGAAGTCGAAGCCACACTGAAGGAAAAGGGCGAGCAGGTCGCCTGCATCATCGTCGAGCCTGTGGCCGGCAACATGAACTGCGTGCCGCCAGCGCCGGGCTTCCTCGAAGGCCTGCGTAGCCTGTGCGACGCACACGGGGTAGTGCTGATCTTCGACGAAGTGATGACCGGTTTCCGCGTCGCCCTCGGCGGCGCCCAGGCCTACTACGGCGTGACGCCAGACCTGTCGACCTTCGGCAAGATCATCGGCGGCGGCATGCCGGTGGGCTGCTTCGGCGGCAAGCGCGCCATCATGGAACGCATCGCTCCGCTCGGCCCGGTCTATCAGGCCGGTACCCTGTCGGGCAATCCGCTGGCCATGGCCGCCGGCCTGACCACCCTTGGCCTGATCAGCCGTCCCGGCTTCCACGACGAGCTGAGCGCCTACACCAGCCGTATGCTGCAGGGCCTGCAGGACCGCGCCGATGCCGCCGGCATCCCGTTCGTCACCACCCAGGTGGGCGGCATGTTCGGCCTGTACTTCAGCGGCGCCGACGACATCGTGACCTTCGCCGATGTCATGGCCAGCGACGCCGATCGCTTCAAGCGCTTCTTCCATCTGATGCTCGAAGGCGGGGTCTACCTGGCGCCGAGTGCGTTCGAGGCCGGCTTCACCTCCATCGCCCATGGCGACACCGAGCTGGCAATCACCCTGGAGGCGGCCGAGCGCGCCTTCGCCAAGCTCAAGTGAGCGAGACGATGCAATTGCTGCAAGCGGTACTGCTGTTCCTGGCGGCGGGCGCCAGCGCGGTATGGATCGGCCGCAGCCGACGCCACTACGGCGAAGCGGATCAGCCGGCACTGTTCAGCGCGATGCTGGGTTTCATCCTCGCCGCGGCGAGCGGTGCATGCGCTGCGGCGAGCCTGATCGGCCTCGATCTTGAGGAAGCCCAGCAGTGGCTGGAGCGCGCCACCTTGCTGCTCGGCCTGCCACTGATTGCACTGGCGGCGCTGACCCTGGCACGACGCTGGACTTGGAGCCGACCGAACTGGGGACGCGTGGTGCTGGGGCTGTGCGTGTTCTTCGAGCTGGCGCGGCAGCTTGGCTGGAGCGAGCCCTACGCGCTCGGGCTGATGCTGACCAGCGCGCTGCTGATCATCTACGCCGGCGCACTGCAATGGCCGGCGAGTCTGCCGGCCGCTGCCGGAGTGGTCGCTGGCATGCTGCTCCTGGCCTCGGCACCGCTGCCGGCAGGCATCCTGATGGACAATCCGCTCAGCGAGCTGCGCCCACTGTTGCTGGCCATCGCCAGCCCGTTTATCGCCGCCCTGCTGGGACGCCTGCCGGGCAGCGCAGGCGGAGACCAGCCGGCAGCCGCATAAAAAGCCGGTGGCAGGCGGTTAAAGGCTTTGTAAGCAGACTGCAGCTTATCCATAATGTGACGGCTGGCTCGTTCCAGCCTTTCATTACCGCCCTGCTCCTCGAGGCGCCAGATTTTCATGATCCGCACCGGCCGCATCCTGTCTTTGGGCTGTCTGCTGCTTCTCTCGCCTCTCACGGCCATGGCCGGCGGGAACACTTTGCTGATCCCGGCGACTGCCCGCTGCGCGCTCGACACGCTCCCCGAAGAACTGCCGGAAGCCCTGCGCAGCTGCCAACAGGCTGCCAGCGAAGGCGACGTGCAAGCCGCTTACGAGCTGGGCGAGTTCCATTACGACGGTCGCCGTGCACCGCGCGATCTGGCCAAGGCGTTGTATTGGTTCGAACAGGCATCCCTGCGCGGCCATGCGGCGGCACAGCACCGGCTCGGCGTGATGTTCTTTCGTGGTGAGGGCGTCAAGGCCAACAACGTGCAGGCCTATATCGTGCTGAAGATGGCCGCGGTCAACGGCGAAGACGAAGCACTGGATACCGCCGACCGGGTTTCCGCGCAGATGCGCCGCGACGAGCTGGAGATTGCCACCCAGGTGCTCGGCCAGATTTTCCGCGACTACCTGATGCAACTGCAGGCCGCCGACGCGCCGCTGATCCCCTGAGCCGCAGAAACACTGCGGCATCCGTCCGCGCTTTCCCCTGCCCGGCCGTGGGCATATAATCGCCGGTCATTTTTTGCACAACGCCGGCCCGTAACATGACCCGCAAGCTTTTCATCGAAACCCATGGCTGCCAGATGAACGAGTACGACAGCTCGCGCATGGTGGATCTGCTGGGCGAACACCAGGCCTTGGAAATCACCGAGAACCCGGCTGAAGCCGACGTGATCCTCCTCAATACCTGCTCGATTCGCGAAAAGGCCCAGGAAAAGGTCTTCTCGCAACTGGGTCGCTGGCGCGAACTGAAACTGGATAATCCGCAGCTGGTGATCGGCGTTGGCGGCTGCGTCGCCAGTCAGGAAGGCGCGGCCATCCGCGACCGCGCCCCGTACGTCGACGTCGTATTCGGGCCGCAGACCCTGCATCGCCTGCCGGAAATGATCGACGCCGCGCGCACGACCAAGAAGCCGCAGGTGGACATCTCCTTCCCCGAGATCGAGAAATTCGACCGCCTGCCCGAGCCGCGCGTCGATGGCCCCAGCGCGTTCGTCTCGGTCATGGAAGGCTGCAGCAAGTACTGCACCTTCTGCGTGGTGCCCTATACCCGTGGCGAGGAAGTCAGCCGCCCGCTGGCCGACGTGCTGGCGGAAATCGTCCACCTCGCCGAGAACGGCGTGAAGGAAGTCACCCTGCTGGGACAGAACGTCAACGGCTACCGCCACGACGGGCATGATTTTGCCGACCTGCTGCACGCGGTCGCCGCGATCGAAGGCATCGGCCGGATTCGCTACACCACCAGCCACCCGTTGGAGTTCTCCGACGCCATCATCCAGGCACACGCCGACATTCCGCAGCTGGTCAAATACCTTCACCTGCCGGTGCAGGCCGGCTCCGACCGCATCCTCGCGGCGATGAAGCGCAACCACACCGCGCTGGAATACAAGTCGCGCATCCGTCGGTTGCGCGCGGCGGTACCGGATATCCTGATCAGCTCGGATTTCATCGTCGGCTTCCCCGGCGAGACCGACAAGGACTTCGAGCAGACCATGAAGCTGATCGAAGACGTCGGCTTCGATTTCTCCTACTCCTTCGTCTACAGCGCACGCCCCGGCACGCCGGCTGCGGACCTGATCGACGACACACCGGACGACGTGAAGAAGCAGCGGCTGGCTATCCTGCAGCAACGCATCAACCAGCAGGGTTTCGAGAACAGCCGGCGGATGGTGGGCACGACCCAGCGCATCCTTGTCAGCGATTACTCGAAGAAGGACCCGGGCATGCTGCAAGGCCGGACCGAGCACAACCGCATCGTCAATTTCCGCTGCGACAACCCTCGACTGATCGGCCAGTTCGTCGACGTGCACATCGACGATGCGCTGCCGCATTCGCTGCGTGGCAGCCTGCTGTCTTGAGAAACGCGACTGCGGCCCCTATATGGATTGGGGCCGCGACCACCTGCGCTTTCCGCTTTGCGCCCGCGGCGCTATTCTTCTCCCATCATTCCGCCGACCACGGCCACAAATAAAGCCCTTGAACGCACCCATAGAACCGCATCGCTTCACCCTCGAACCCTTTGAAGCCCGTCGCTTCGCCAACCTCTGCGGCCAATTCGATGAGCATCTGCGCCTGATCGAGCAGCGCCTGGAACTGGAAATCCGCAACCGCGGCAATCAGTTCGAGCTGATCGGCCCGGCCGACGTGGCCAAGTCTGCCGAGCAACTCTTGCGCCGGCTGTACCGGGAAACCAAGAACACCGAGCTCTCCCCCGACATGGTGCATCTGTACCTGCAGGAATCCGGGATGGAAGAGCTGGCCAATCCGAACGCGCACCAGGGCGTCGCCCTGCGCACCAAGAAAGGCATGATCCGTCCGCGCGGCGCCAATCAGCAGCGCTACGTCAAAGCCATCCTCGACAACGACATAAACTTCGGCGTCGGCCCGGCCGGTACCGGCAAGACCTACCTGGCAGTCGCCTGCGCGGTGGATGCGCTGGAGCGCGAGCAGGTACGGCGCATCCTGCTGGTACGCCCGGCAGTCGAGGCTGGCGAAAAGCTCGGCTTCCTGCCCGGCGACCTGGCGCAGAAGATCGATCCCTACCTGCGCCCGCTGTACGACGCCCTCTACGAGATGCTCGGCTTCGAGTATGTAGCGCGGCTGATCGAGAAGCAGGTGATCGAGATCGCTCCACTGGCCTACATGCGCGGGCGCACGCTGAACAACAGTTTCATCATCCTCGATGAGAGCCAGAACACCACCCAGGAGCAGATGAAGATGTTCCTCACGCGGATCGGCTTCGGCTCCACCGCGGTGATTACCGGCGACATCACCCAGGTCGACCTGCCCCGCGGCACCAAAAGCGGTCTGGCGCATGTCATCGAGGTACTGAAGGACGTCAACGGCATCAGCTTTACCCACTTCAAGCCCAAGGATGTGGTCCGCCATCCGCTGGTGCAGCGCATCGTCGAGGCCTACGAGTCCTTCGAGGATCGCCAGTCGCCGGCCAGCAAGCGCGCCGCGCAGGATGCCGCCGGTGATTGAGCTTGACCTGCAGTGCGCCAGCACTGGCGCGGCGCCGTCCCTCGCTGATCTGCAGCACTGGTGTGAACTGGCGCTACGTCAGCGCAGTGGCGACTCCGAACTGACCATTCGCCTGGTCGACAAGGAGGAAGGCCGTGAGCTCAATCGCACCTGGCGGCAGAAGGATTACGCGACCAACGTGCTGTCGTTCCCCGCCGACGTCCCCGACGAAATGCTGGATATTCCGCTGCTCGGCGACCTGGTCATCTGTGTGCCGGTGGTCGAGCGCGAGGCGGAGGAACAGGGCAAGGCGCTGACCGCACATTGGGCGCACCTGGTCATTCACGGCTGCCTGCATCTGCTTGGCTACGATCACATCGATGATGACGAAGCCGAGGAGATGGAAGATCTGGAACGTCAGCTGCTGGCCGAACTGGGTCATCCCGACCCCTATGCTGAAGAATCGCCCGCTTCGGGCACTTGCAAGGACTCTTGAGTCAACGACATGAGCGAAGATCGATCGATCAGCGGGCAAAAGACCTGGCTGGAAAGAATCACCCAGGCTTTTGCCCATGAACCCAAGAATCGCCAGGAGCTGCTGGAAGTCCTGCGCGAAGCCCATCAGAACAAGCTGCTCGACAACGAAGCACTGGCCATCGTCGAGGGCGCCATCCAGGTCGCCGACCTGCAGGTACGCGACATCATGGTGCCGCGCTCGCAGGTCATCAGCATCCGGGCCGACCAGTCGCCACGTGAATTCCTGCCAGCCATCATCGCCGCCGCGCATTCGCGCTATCCGGTCGTCGGTGAAAGCCTGGACGAAGTGATCGGCGTGCTGCTGGCCAAGGATCTGCTGCCACTGATCCTCAAGGAGGATCAGCAGAATTTCGACATCAAGGATCTGCTGCGCCCGGCCACGTTCGTGCCCGAATCCAAGCGTCTCAACGTCCTGCTGCGCGAGTTCCGCGCCAATCACAACCACATGGCCATCGTCATCGACGAATACGGCGGCGTGGCCGGCCTGGTAACCATCGAGGACGTGCTCGAGCAGATCGTCGGAGATATCGAGGACGAGCACGACGTCGAGGAAGACAGCTATATCCGCCCGTTGCCCAGCGGCGACTTCCTGGTCAAGGCGCTGACGCCGATCGACAGCTTCAACGAATATTTCGGCAGCGCCTTCCCCGACGACGAGTTCGATACCGTTGCAGGCCTGGTGATGAGCACCTTCGGCCACCTGCCCAAGCGCAACGAGGTGACCGAGATCGACGGCTTCCGCGTGCGCGTACTGAACGCCGACAGCCGCCGCGTGCACATGCTGCGCCTGAGCCGCACGGAAAGCGCGTAGAACGCGCCGAATAGCTCCGCGCAGCCAGCCTGCGCGGAGCTCGCGCCGAACCGGCTTGCCCGGCCGCCCCATTGCCCTTAGCCTCCCCTCCCGCATCTATTGCGCAAGGAACCTCCATGCATTGGATCACCCGCCCCGGCTGGCCGGGCAATCTGCTGGCCCTGGTCGCCGGCACGCTGACCACCCTATCCCTGGCGCCCTTCGACATCTGGCCATTGGCCCTGCTGTCGGTGGCGCTGCTGTACCTCGGCCTGCGCGAAACCGCAGCGAAGCAGGCGGCACAGCGCGGTTGGTGCTATGGCTTTGGTCTGTTCGCCTCGGGTGTCAGCTGGGTCTATGTGAGCATTCATGATTTCGGCGCGGCGTCGCCGGCGCTGGCCGGCCTGCTCACGCTGGGCTTTGTCGCCGGGCTGGCACTGTTCTTCGCGCTGCTTGGCTGGCTCTGGGTACGCCTGCTGCGCAATCGCCATTCCGCACTTGGTGATGCGCTGGCCTTCAGCGCGCTCTGGCTGGCATTCGATGCGCTGCGGGGCTGGATTCTCACGGGCTTCCCCTGGCTGTACATCGGCTACAGCCAGCTGGATGGCCCGCTGGCCGGTTTGGCGCCGCTCGGCGGCGTCTGGCTGCTGAGCTTTGCCATCGCACTGAACGCGACGCTGCTGGTCGCGCTACCACGCCTGCGTGCCGATAAGCCGCGCCTGGCGCTGACCATCGCGCTGCTGGCAGCGCCCTGGATTGCCGGGCTGCTGCTGAACGGGCATGCCTGGACGACGCCCAAGGGTGAGCCGCTCAGCGTCGCCGCGGTGCAGGGCAACGTCGCGCAAAGCATGAAGTGGGACCCGAAGAAGCTCGAGATGCAGCTGCTGCTGTATCGCGACATGACCTTTCGCAGCCGCCCGGCGGACCTGATCGTCTGGCCGGAGACTGCTGTGCCGATCCTCAAGGAACACGCTGAGGGCTATCTGAAGATGATGGCCGGCTTCGCCGAACAGCGCGACGCGGCCCTGATCACCGGCGTTCCGGTACGCCAGCCCAACGCCGACGGCGAACTGCGCTACTACAACGGCCTGACCACAGCCGGTGATGCCAGCGGCAGCTACCTCAAGCAGAAGCTGGTGCCTTTCGGTGAGTACGTGCCACTGCAGGATCTGCTGCGCGGCCTGATCGCCTTCTTCGACCTGCCGATGTCCGATTTCGCCCGCGGCGAGTCCGGCCAGCCGCTGCTGCAGGCCAAGGGACTGCAGATCGCACCGTACATCTGCTACGAGGTGGTTTATCCGGAGTTCGCTGCCGGCCTCGCCGCGCAGAGCGACCTGCTGCTGACGGTGAGCAACGACGCCTGGTTCGGCCGCTCCATCGGCCCGCTGCAGCATCTGCAGATGGCACAGATGCGCGCGCTGGAAGCCGGACGCTGGATGATCCGCGCAACCAACAACGGCATTACCGTGCTGATCGACCCTTACGGGGACATCACTGAGCAGATTCCGCAGTTCGAACAGGCGGTGCTGTATGGCGAGGTCACGCCGATGCAGGGGCTGACGCCCTACCTGCGCTGGCGCTCCTGGCCGCTGATCGCGGTATGCGTGTTGCTGCTCGGCTGGGCGCTGATCAGGCGCAAGGCTTAGTCCGATAGCCGTTCAGAAGGCAGGCATCGGCGCCAGGTGCCGATGCCTGCCGACGCTGCACGCAAGTCAGGCCAGGCAAACCGCGCAAGAATCAGGTCGTCGCCTCACTCTGCCGCAGAGCGGTAAACCAGCGGATAGACCGCCATCCCGACCACTTCGTTGAGCAGCATGCCGTTCTGCCAGAACGCCTTTGCTTCCGGCAGCCAGCCGTGCAACGGCCGACCATTGGGCACGCCCATGAAACCCACTGGCGCGGCGATGACCTCAATGCCGTTCTGCTCGAAGCACCAGCGCGAACGCGGCATATGCGATGCCGAAGTAACCAGAACCACCCACTCGACACCGGCCGCACGCAGCATTTCGGCACTGTACAGCGCGTTTTCCCAGGTGGTGCGGCTGCGCTCCTCGAGCCAGCGCGTGGTGACATCCAGGTCGCGCTGAAGTACCTCTGCGCCGAGCATCGCCTCACTGGGCGGCTGGCCGTAGTGCAGGCCGCCGCTGGTGAGAATCGGCAGCCCGGATGCTTTCGCTACGCGCGCTGCATAGCGCAGCCGCTCAAGGGCGATGTAGCCAGGCTGATCGCCGCCCCAGGCCGGATCGTTCTGCTCGCGACCCGCGCCCAACACCACAATGGCACCCGCCTGCTCCGCCAATCCTGACCATTGCGCCTCGACGAGAGCCGGCTCGTTCTCGACCAAACGCGCCGTCCACTCTACGACGATCGGCAAACTCATCAGCCAGAGCCCGGCGAACCCGGTGACGAAGCACAGCGCGGCCAGTCTTGGCGCGCGACGACGCAGCCACCATCCGAGCAGCAACAGAAGCAGCAGCAGACCCGGTGGCAACAGCAGTTGCTTGAAGAAATAGCGAATCGGCATCCGAGCTCTCCGGCAAAAGGCCAACACTCTAGCGGCTGTCAGCGCTTTTGTCGGCGCAGGCTTGGCTCAGTGCCTCGGATAGGTATGCAGACGTTGTCGCGCTCGCAGCAACTGCGAGCCACAAGCCGGGCAAGCGGCGGGGCCGGCGCCGTCCGGCCAGCTCACTTCGGCATTGCACAGCGCGCAGCTGAGCGTCTGCTGCAATGCCACAGGGGCATGTCTGGTGCGCAAGCCATGCCGCTGCCGGCTACCGCCGCGCACCGTCGGCCGCAACGCCTGGCGGCTCAGATGGGCCTGCTCTTCCGCGGCTGCATGCCAGCCCGAAAGCCATTGCGAATCGCGCTGCAGATAGGCGCGGATCAGCTCGAATTCGGCCGGCGTCAGCCCCCGCACCTCCAGTTCACCCGCGCCTGTTTCGCCGGTCGTACTCCGCTCCGCTTCCTGCAACGCTGAACTCAGTCGTTGCAACACCCGCGCATAAAGACTGCCGTCCTCCGACTGCTGTTCTCTGTTCATCAAACTCACCTCGCATTCATCCCGCCCCTGGATCAAGCGTAGCTCAGCCTGACTCGCCCAAGCCGCGTGCGACGGACGGAACCCCTGTCGGCTACGGCAAATCGGGTTTCCCTAGGCCGCGGGGGGTCATGTATGCTACGGCGCTTCCATGCCTCCGCCCGCAGCCCGCAGGGCCGCGTTTGCGCCAGTTCCGCCGGACCTGCCAGACGAGCCTGCGCCAGCATATTTGCGGAGAGCCAGCCCCCATCCCAACGCCAGTAGCCATGCACGAACAGTATCAGCCCCGCGAAATCGAAGCCGCCGCGCAGTCCCACTGGGATTCGCAGAAATCCTTTGAAGTGAGCGAACAGCCAGGCAAGGACACCTTCTATTGCCTGTCGATGTTCCCCTACCCCAGCGGCAAGCTGCACATGGGTCACGTGCGCAACTACACCATCGGTGACGTGATCGCCCGCTATCAGCGCATGCAGGGCAAGAACGTGCTGCAGCCCATGGGCTGGGACGCCTTCGGCATGCCGGCAGAAAACGCCGCGATGAAGAATCAGGTGGCGCCGGCCAAGTGGACCTACGAAAACATCGCCTACATGAAGGCCCAGCTGAAAAGTCTGGGCCTGGCGGTCGACTGGACGCGTGAAGTCACCACCTGCAAGCCCGACTACTACCGTTGGGAGCAATGGCTGTTCACCCGCCTGTATCAGAAGGGCGTGATATATCGCAAGAACGGCACCGTCAACTGGGACCCGGTCGATCAGACCGTGCTGGCCAACGAGCAGGTCATCGACGGCCGCGGCTGGCGCTCGGGCGCACTGATCGAGAAGCGCGAAATCCCGATGTACTACTTCAAGATCACCGCCTACGCGGATGAGCTGCTGGAGAGCCTGGACGAACTGGATGGCTGGCCGGAACAGGTCAAGACCATGCAGCGCAACTGGATCGGCAAGTCGCGCGGCATGGAAATCAGCTTCCCCTACGACATTGCCAGCATCGGCAGCGAAGGTCAGATGAAGGTCTTCACCACCCGTCCCGATACGCTGATGGGTGCGACCTACGTCGCGGTGGCCGCCGAACACCCGCTGGCTACCCTGGCGGCGCAGAACGATCCCGAGCTGCAGGCCTTCATCGACGAGTGCAAGCGCGGCGGCGTCGCCGAAGCCGACATCGCCACCCAGGAGAAGAAGGGCCTGGCCACTTCTCTGCGCGTGCAGCATCCGCTGACCGGAGAGTTGCTGCCGGTGTGGGTCGCCAACTACGTACTGATGAACTACGGCGAAGGCGCGGTCATGGCCGTGCCGGCGCACGACGAGCGCGACTTCGAATTCGCCAGCAAGTACGGCCTGCCGATCAAGCCAGTGGTACGCACCAGCGCCGGCGACCTGACTCCGTCGCCCTGGCAGGACGCCTACGGCGAGCACGGTGAGCTGATCAATTCCGGCATCTTCGACGGCCTCGATTTCGAGGGTGCATTCGACGCCATCGAAGTGGCACTGCAGAAGAAGGGCCTCGGCCAGGCGCGCACCCAGTTCCGCCTGCGCGACTGGGGCATCAGCCGCCAGCGCTACTGGGGTTGCCCGATCCCGATCATCCATTGCGACAGCTGCGGCGATGTGCCGGTCCCCGAAGACCAGTTGCCCGTCGTGCTGCCGGAAGACGTGGTACCGGACGGCGCCGGCAGCCCGCTGGCGCGCATGCCCGAATTCTACGAATGTAGCTGCCCGAAGTGCGGCGCACCGGCCAAGCGCGAAACCGACACCATGGACACCTTCGTCGAGTCGTCCTGGTACTTCGCCCGCTACGCCAGCCCCCACTACGATCAGGGCATGGTCGACCCGGCCGCCGCCAATCACTGGCTGCCGGTGGATCAGTACATCGGCGGTATCGAACACGCGATTCTGCACCTGCTCTACGCGCGCTTCTTCCACAAGCTGATGCGCGACGAGGGGCTGGTCAGCTCCAACGAGCCGTTCAAGAACCTGCTGACCCAGGGTATGGTCGTGGCCGACACCTACTACCGCACACTGGAAAATGGCGGCAAGGACTGGTTCAACCCGGCCGACGTAATCGTCGAGCGCGATGCCAAGGCCAAGGTCATTGGCGCCAAGCTCGCCAGCGATGGCCTACCGGTGGAGATCGGCGGCACCGAGAAGATGTCCAAGTCGAAGAACAACGGCGTCGACCCGCAGGCCATGATCGACGCCTACGGTGCCGACACCTGCCGCCTGTTCATGATGTTCGCCTCGCCGCCGGACATGAGCCTGGAATGGTCCGACTCCGGTGTCGAGGGCGCGAGCCGCTTCCTGCGCCGCGTCTGGCGTCTGGCGCATGCACATGTCAGCGCAGGTGTCGTGGGCGCGCTGGATACCGCCAGCCTGAGCGACGAGCAGAAGGCGGTGCGCCGGGCGATCCACCTGGCCATCAAGCAGGCCAGCGTCGATGTCGGCCAGCACCACAAATTCAACACCGCCATCGCCCAGGTGATGACGCTGATGAACGTGCTGGAGAAAGCCGCGACCGCCACCGAACAGGACCGCGCCCTGCTGCAGGAAGGTCTGGAAACTGTCGCCCTGCTGCTCGCGCCGATCACACCGCATATTTCTCACGAACTCTGGCAGCAACTCGGCAAGCCGGGCGCGATCATCGACGCCTCATGGCCGAAGGTCGACGAATCCGCCCTGGTGCAGGACAGCCTGACCCTGGTGGTGCAGGTCAACGGCAAGCTGCGCGGCCAGATCGAAGTAGCGGCCGCCGCCACTCGCGAGGAAGTCGAGGCCGCTGCCCGCAGCAACGAGAACGTGCTGCGCTTTACCGAAGGCCTGACCATCCGCAAGGTCATCGTGGTGCCGGGCAAACTGGTCAATATCGTCGCTAACTGATTCGGCCCCGGCGTCCGCGTCGGGCCTGCAAGGGGATAACAAGATGAACAAACGGAATCTGATGGTGCTGGGCCTGACACTGCTGCTGAGTGCCTGCGGCTTCCAGCTGCGCGGCACCGGCGACGTCGAGTTCGGCCTCAAGGAAGTCAACCTGCAAGCACGCAACAGCTACGGCGAAACGGTGCAGCAGCTCGAAGACCTGCTCAAGAGCAACGGCGTACGCGTCACTCCGGCCGCCAAGTACAGCCTCAACCTGGCCAACGAACAGACCCGCCAGCGCACCGCGAGCTACACCAGCTCGGCACGCAGCGCTGAGTACGAACTGACCAGCATCCTCGACTATGAATTCCGCGGCCCGCAGAATCTGCTGCTACTCGAAGACAGCATCGAAGTGCAGAAGGTCTACGTGCACGACAGCAACAACCTGATCGGCTCGTCCCAGGAAGGCGATCAACTGCGCCAGGAAATGCGCCGCGAGCTGCTGCAACAACTGGCCCTGCGCATCCAGCGCATCACGCCTTCGCAGCTCGATCGCCTGCAGCAGGAAGCCGAAGCAAAGGCACGTGCCGAGGCTGAAGCCATGGAAGCAGCCCGTCGCGCCCAGGATGCACAGCCGCAACAGTCGCCCATCCAGCTGCCCATCCAGTAACAGGTAACGGGGGCCTCAAGGCCCCCGTCTTCGCATCATGAAGCTTTCTCCCGCTCAGCTCGGCAAACACCTGCAAGGCCCGCTGGCGCCGGTTTACGTCGTCTGTGGCGATGAACACCTGTTGTGCCAGGAAGCCTGCGACGCGATCCGTGCTGCGACGCGCGCACAAGGTTTCAGCGAGCGTCAGGTCTTTCATGTGGAAACCGGCTTCGACTGGGGCCAGCTGATCGAGGCCGGTGCCAGCCTGTCGCTGTTCGCCGAGAAGCGCCTGCTTGAACTGCGCATTCCCAACGGCAAGCCCGGGGACAAGGGCGCCGCGGCGCTGCTGGACTACCTGGCGCGCCCGGCCGAGGACACCGTGCTGCTGATCAGCCTGCCCAAGCTCGATGGCAGCACGCAGAAGACCAAATGGGCGAAAGCGCTGATCGACGGCAAGGACGTGCAGTTCCTGCAGATCTGGCCGGTAGATGCCGCGCAGTTGCCGCAATGGATTCGCCAACGCCTGGCCCAGGCGGGCCTGTCCGCCGATCAGGAGGCGGTTGAACTGATCGCCGCCCGGGTTGAAGGCAATCTGTTGGCTGCGGCACAGGAAATCGAGAAGCTCAAACTGCTTGCCGAAGCCGGGCAGGTCACCGCGGACACTGTGCAAGCCGCAGTCGCCGACAGCGCCCGCTACGATGTCTTCGGCCTGATCGACGCCACCCTGCATGGCCAGGCGGCTCACGCGCTACACATGCTGGAAGGGCTGCGCGGTGAAGGGGTCGAAGCGCCAGTGATCCTCTGGGCCCTGGCGCGCGAACTGCGCCTGCTGGCCAATATCGCTCAGCAGTATGCCCAGGGTATCCCGCTCGACCGCGCCTTCAGCCAGGCCCGCCCACCGGTGTGGGACAAGCGCCGTCCGCTGATTTCCAAGGCACTGCAGCGGCACAACGTGGCCGGCTGGAGCCGATTGCTGATGGATGCGCAACGCATTGACGAGCAGATCAAGGGCCAGGCGGCCGGCGATCCGTGGATCGGGCTGGCCGATATCTGCCTGCAGCTGAGCGGCCGCCGGATCGGCGCCTAGCAGCCAGAACGCTTCACTGGTCCGCACTGGACAATTTTTGCACAAGGCCTATGATGCCCTCGCCCGATAGTGGGCCACCATGAGGGAAATCGGATGAGCACACGCAAGAAACGGCCGAACAAGGCCAAAAGCCTGGTCGCGCAACCCCTGTTCCGCCAACGCCAGGAAACGCCGAAAAAAGGCAAAGGCAGCTACCGTCGCGAAGCCTCCCAGTCCACCAACTGGGAGGCTTCGGTCCTTCTGGCAGCCTGAAAACCCAACACCGCCAAAGCGTGATAATGTCTGCGGCCGACGACACGTTTCGAGAGTGGTGCATGTATCACACCTTCGTTCCCGTTCTGCTGCTTCGTACCCTGGTCGCCGCTTCGGCGATGAGCCTGGTCGTTGCCTGTGCAGCCGAACCCCTCGCGCAGTCCACTCTGGTCAGTAATGCCCCACCGTCAACAAACTCGCATAGCAACGCCGCCGCGGTCGAGCTGGTCCCCGAGAGTCCTCATCTGAGCTTCAGCCAGTGGCGCGATCAGTTTCGTAGCGAAGCCCTGGCGGCAGGTATTTCCGCCAAGACCTTCGACCAGGCGTTCGCCGGCATCGAACCCGATCCCGCAGTGATCGCGGCCGATCGTAGCCAGCCTGAATTCACTCGTCCCGTGTGGCAGTACCTCGAAGGCGCCATTTCCCCCCAGCGCGTGCGCAGCGGCCAGCGCCTACTCAGCGAGCATGCCGCCACACTGGACAAGATCGAGGCTCGCTACGGCGTCGATCGCGAAACCCTAGTCGCGGTCTGGGGGTTGGAGAGCAGCTTCGGCCAGATCATGGGCGACAAGTCGGTCATTCGCTCGCTGGCGACGCTTGCCCATGAAGGCCGCCGCCCGGCATTCGCCAAGAGCCAGCTGATCGCCGCACTGGAAATCCTCCAACATGGCGATGTTGCGCCACAGCGCATGCGCGGTTCCTGGGCCGGCGCCATGGGACAGACGCAGTTCATTCCGACCACCTACAACACCCATGCCGTGGATTTCGACGGCGACGGCAAGCGCGACATCTGGAACAGCTCCGCCGATGCCCTGGCTTCGGCAGCGCACTACCTGCAGGCATCCGGCTGGAAACAAGGGCAACCCTGGGGATTCGAGGTGCAGCTGCCGAAAGGCTTCGACTACGCCCTGGCCGACAACGAGATCCGCAAGCCGCTTGCCGAATGGCGCCGCCTCGGCCTCTATGGCCTGCCCAGCGGCCAGGACGAAGCCAACGCCAGCCTGCTGCTGCCAGCCGGCCACCGCGGCCCAGCATTCCTCATCATGGATAATTTCCGCGCCATCCTGCGCTACAACAATTCTTCGGCCTATGCGCTGGCGATCGGTTTGCTGGCGGAGAACTTCCAAGGCAAGGGACAGGTTGCCGGCAGCTGGCCACGCGGTGAGCAGCCGCTCAGTCGCTCCGAGCGTCTGGAATTGCAGGAGCGCCTCGTCACCCAAGGCTTCGACCCGGGCACACCGGATGGCATCATCGGCGCCAATACCCGCAAGGCCATCCGCGGCTTCCAGCAACGCCTGGGCTGGCCAGCCGATGGCCACCCGACCCAGGAACTGCTCGGCCGTCTGCGCGCGCAACCCTGATTGCCAAACACAGTAGACACGAAAAAGCCCCGGTCATGCCGGGGCTTTTGCTTTCATCTGCAGGCGAGAGCCTGTGGTTGCCATCAATGCTTGATGGCAACCTCATAGAGGTAATCCGGCAACGGATCGATGACCACCTGCTGCCCCTGGTAATGCGCTTGCACTGCCTCACGCGGCACGACGCCATGCGGTACGCGCTGGTCGCCGCCAAGACGCTGGCGAGCACGGTAGTCGATCACACAGCCATCGGTTTCGACCCAGAAGTGCGGCGACACCACCTTTCCGTCCAGCTCCACCTGCCCCAACATCGCCCGGTATGGAATGTGCTGCTTGGCCAGTCGCGTCACGACCAGGCGACTCATCGCATCGCACTCGACCTTTGCGGCATCCAGATCGTCAAGGAGGTTCTTTAACTGGGGTTCGTTCATCTGCTGTGGCCCTCGGTTGGCCTCATGGTGTAAACGAACGCCACTATAGACCAAAGTCTAATGCGGCGTAATGCCGCAAATTTCTTGCCAACGCTTCGGTTGCAAGCAGAACGGATTCAAGCGCGTGACCAAAAAAAAGCCGCGGAGGCAATCTCGATTACCCCGCGGCTTTCCTTGTGACGGCTGGCGCGACTGTACGGATCAGTCGTGCTTGGCCCCATGCGCCTGCTGATCGGCGTGGTACGAAGAGCGTACCAGCGGGCCCGAGGCGATGTTCTTGAAGCCCATCTTCATGCCCTCTTCGGCAAACCAGGCGAAGGTATCGGGATGCACGAAGCGCTGCACCGGCAGGTGGTTGCGCGACGGCTGCAGATACTGGCCGAGCGTGAGCATGTCGATGTCGTGCTCGCGCATGCGGTGCATGACCTCGATAACCTCTTCGTCGGTTTCGCCCAGGCCGAGCATCAGCCCGGACTTGGTCGGTACGCCCGGCACACGCTGCTTGAACTTCTCCAGCAGATCCAGCGACCACTCGAAATCCGAGCCCGGGCGTGACGACTTGTACAGTCGCGGCACGGTTTCCAGGTTGTGGTTGAACACATCCGGCGGTTCACTGGCAGTGATGTCGAGAGCGATATCCATGCGGCCGCGATAGTCCGGAACCAGCGTTTCCAGCTGGATCGATGGCGACAGCTTGCGAATCTCGCGCAGGCAATCGGCGAAATGCTGCGCGCCGCCGTCACGCAGGTCGTCGCGGTCGACCGAGGTGATCACCACGTACTTCAGACGCATGTCGGCGATAGCCTGGGCCAGATTCTTCGGCTCATCCGTGTCCAGCGCGTTCGGCCGACCATGGCCGACGTCGCAGAACGGACAGCGCCGCGTGCAGATGTCGCCCATGATCATGAAGGTCGCGGTGCCGCTGGAGAAGCACTCGCCCAGGTTGGGGCACGATGCCTCTTCGCAAACGCTGTGCAGCTTGTGTTTGCGCAAGGTCTGCTTGATCTGGTCGACCTCCGGGGAAACCGGGATGCGCACGCGAATCCAGTCCGGCTTCTTCGGCAGCTCATCAGTGGGGATGATCTTCACCGGAATTCGCGCAACCTTTTCGGCACCGCGCAGCTTGACGCCGGCTTCTACCTTGGCTGGGCGCTTGCCTGCTGTTTCTACACTACTCATATGCTTCGATTCCGCCCGCGAGGGTCTTCTGTTGCGCGTATCCGAGCTGCCGGACCAATTGCTCGCGCAGTCTATCGGCCACTTGGCAGATGTCGATCGGTCCGATCAAGTCACGCATCTGGGTCATGGGCAACCCTGCATAACCGCAGGGATTGATGCGCCGGAAAGGTTCGAGATCCATATCCACGTTCAGCGCCAGGCCGTGGAAGGACCGGCCGTTGCGAATGCGCAGGCCCAGCGACGCGATCTTCGCGCCATTGACGTAAACACCAGGGGCATCCGGTTTGGCTGTCGCCTCGACGCCATACTCGGCAAGCAGATCGATCAGGCTGCGCTCGATGCGACTTACCAGTTCGCGCACGCCGATTCCGAGGCGACGGACATCGAGCAACAGATAGCCAACCAGCTGGCCGGGGCCGTGATAGGTCACTTGGCCACCGCGATCCACCTGCACCACCGGAATATCGCCCGGGAACAGCAGGTGTTCGGCCTTTCCGGCCTGCCCCTGCGTGAACACCGGCGGATGCTGCAACAGCCAGATCTCGTCGTCGCTGTCCGCATCGCGTGTATTGGTGAACTGCTGCATGGCCTGCCAGGCAGACCGGTATTCGATCAGGCCGAGCTCACGCACACCCACTTCGTGGGTCATCACAGCACCATGTGAACACGGCCGGTGGCCCGCAGGTCGACATGGATGGCCTGCAGCTGTTCCACGCCAGTGGCGGTGATCAGTACCTGCAGCGAAAGAAAGCGCCCGTTGCGACTGTCACGGGTAACCACGGTGGTCTCGTCGAAATCCGGCGCGTGGCGCTGGATGACCTCGATCACGACCTCCCGGAACCCTTCGCCGGCGTCGCCGATCACCTTGATCGGGTAGCGCTCGCAAGGGAAATCGATCTTGGGTGCAGCAACATCTTGGTTATCGGTCATGGCGTAACGGACTCGTGATCCGCAGGTGCGCCGCGGCGGGATCAGCCAAGGCGCACTGGAGCGTGGTCAGTTGAACAAGCTGTAGAAGAAGAGGCGAATGCTATCCCAAAAGCGACGGAACAGCCCACCCTCTTCGATGGTCTCCAGCGCTACCAGGTCGGTGCTGCGCACCACCTTGTCGTCCAGCTTGACCTCGACCTTGCCGATCACGTCGCCCTGCTGGATCGGCGCGATGAGCGTGCCGTTGAAGCTCATCACAGCCTGCAGTTTTTCTACCTGGCCACGCGGCAGGGTCATGGTCAGATCCTGTGCCAAGCCGGCCTTGAGCTTGTCCTGCTGGCCTTTCCAGACCTGCGCCTGGGCCAGCTCAGTACCTTTCTGGTAGAAGGTGCGGGTTTCGAAGAAGCGGAAGCCATAAGTCAGCAGTTTCTGCGTCTCTGCTGCACGGGCCTGCTCGCTGTCGGTGCCGAACACCACCGAGATCAGGCGCATGTTGTCGCGCACGGCAGACGCCACCAGGCAGTAGCCGGCTTCTTCGGTATGGCCGGTTTTCAGGCCATCGACGGTCTTGTCGCGCCACAACAGCAGGTTGCGGTTCGGCTGTTTGATGTTGTTCCAGAAGAACTCTTTCTGCGCATAGATGGCGTAGTGCGCTGGATCTTCATAGATGATCGCCCGCGCCAGCTTGGCCATATCGCCAGCCGAGGAGTAGTGATCCGGGTCCGGCAGGCCGGTGGCATTCATGAAATGGGTATTGGTCATGCCCAGACGCTGGGCGGCGCTGTTCATAAGATCGGCAAAGGCTTCTTCGCTGCCGGCGATGTGCTCGGCCATGGCCACGCTGGCGTCGTTGCCCGACTGAATGATGATGCCATGCAGCAGATCGTCCACCGAAACCTGCGTGTTGACCTGGATGAACATACGCGAGCCGCCGGTACGCCAGGCCTTTTCACTCACGGTGACCATGTCGTTGTCGCTGATCTGGCCCTTCTGGATTTCCAGGGTGGCGATATAGGCGGTCATCAACTTGGTCAGGCTGGCGGGTGGCAGACGCTCGTCGCCATTGTGCTCGACCAATACCTCGCCGCTGGCCGCGTCCATCAGCAGGTAGGACTTGGCGGCCAGCTGAGGCGCCGACGGCAGGATCTGGGCCGCCCAGACGGTCGGGGCGACCGTCAGCAGAGTCAGGACTATGAAGCGTTGCACGAGGCTGGTGATGTTCATCCGAATCTCAAAGTTGGTCAGGTAAAACAGGCAAGGTTTGCAAAGGGTCAGTCGGCAGCGACGCGCCGCGGCTGACCAAGATTGGCCAGGCGAACGCTCTGCTCGAGCTGCATGGCCTCATCCGGCGTGTCGATGGGTCCCAGCCGTACCCGATGCAGAGTCTGCTGGTTGTGTACCACCGAGCTGATGAACACCGGAGCAGACACCACGCCGCTCAGCTTGTCCTTCAACAACTGCGCTGCATCCGGATTGGCGAAGGCGCCAACCTGGAGAAACAGGCCAGAGGCTGCGGGCGAAGCGTTTTTTTTTGCGTCGATTTCAAGCGGCACAGTGGCCGCAGCGTGCTGCTGAGGCGGTGGTGTGTACTGCTCGATCGGCTGGGCAATGCTGCTGGCGGGTTTGGCGGCGGCCATCTGCGGCTGCGCCATCATGCTCGGAACCGGACGTCCCTGCTGCGCCCACCACTGCTCCGGATCGATCCCTTCGACCTTGACCCGCGCCGTGCCGCTTTCGGCAAAGCCGAGTTTCTTCGCCGCCGCGAAAGACAGATCGATGATGCGATCGGAGTAGAACGGACCGCGGTCGTTGACGCGCAACGTCACCGTACGCCCGTTATCCAGATTGGTGACCTTGACGTAGGTGGGCAACGGCAAGGTCTTGTGCGCGGCGCTCATGCCGTAGAGGTCATACTTCTCGCCATTGGCGGTGGGCTGCCCGTGAAATTTGGTGCCGTACCAGGAGGCGGTCCCGGTAGCCGAATAACGCCGCCCGTCACTGATCGGGAAATACGTCTTGCCCAGCACGGTGTATGGGTTGGCCTTGTATGGACCGTAATGCGGCATCGGTACCGCATCCTGGATCTGCGAAACGTCTACGTCCCACCAGGGTGCGCCGTCCTTGTGAGGCCGGGCATAGTCGCCAGGGCCGCTGCTGCCGGCCGGCTTGCTCTGCGTGCTACTAGGCGCCGGTGTCGACGAACAACTCGCCAGCAGTACGCCAGTCACGCCCAGCACTACAAGCCTTGTCCAGATAGCACTCATTGTTCGCCTCGCGCTTCGGCCAGCAGCTGGGACAGCTGATGCACGGCCATGGCATACATGACACTGCGGTTATAGCGGGTGATGACGTAGAAATTCGGCAGGCCCAGCCAGTATTCGTCGCCCTCAGCACCTTCCAGACGGAATGCAGTCACCGCCGTGTCATCAGCCACGGACTTGTCGAACTGCCAACCCAGGCTGCGCATCTCGCCGGCGTTCTTCTGCGACTCCAGGCCGACGGTCAGACCTTCCTCGAAGCGCTTGCCGGACACTTTCGCACGAGCCACGACGGGGCCGCCGGCCGTCCAGCCATGCTGCTTGAAGTAGCTGGCCGCACTGCCAATGGCATCGGTGGGGTTGTTCCAGATATCGATGCGGCCGTCGCCATCGAAGTCGACGGCATAGGCACGGAAGCTGCTCGGCATGAATTGCGGCAGCCCCATGGCCCCGGCGTAGGAGCCCTTCAGGGTCAGCGGGTCGACCTGCTCCTCACGGGTCAGCAGCAGGAATTCCTTGAGCTGCTGGCGGAAGAAAGGCTGCCGCGGCGGATAGTCGAAGCCCAGAGTGGACAGCGCATCGATCACTCGATGGCTACCCGTGTTGCGACCATAAAAGGTCTCGACACCGATGATCGCCACGATGATCTCGGCCGGCACGCCGTATTCGGTTTCCGCTCGAGTCAGGGCCGCTTCGTTCTCGCGCCAGAAATCCACGCCTTGAGCGATGCGCGAATCGGTAAGGAAGATCGGTCGGTACTCCTTCCACGGCTTGACCCGCTCGGCCGGCCGCGAAATGGCGTCGAGAATCGCCTGCTTACGTTCGGCCTGCTTGAACAGGTCACGCAGCTGCTCGCCGGCGAACCCGTAATCGCGGGTCATTTCCGCGATGAACTCGTCCACGTTCGGGCCGGTGTAGTCCGCGGCCTGCAGCGGCAGACTTCCCAGCATAGCGCCGGCCAAGCCCACGCCCCCCAGCATCCGTGCTACCCAGCCACGCCGTAATGAAGTCAACAAATTCACTCTCATCAAACCTGTGCGATCCACTTGCGATGGGTGTGGATCGACATCAAAACCCCGAACCCTGACAACAGGGTCACCAATGAAGTTCCACCGTAGCTTATGAAGGGCAGAGGCACCCCCACAACCGGCAGCAGCCCACTGACCATACCGATATTGACGAAAACGTAAACAAAGAAGGTCATCGTCAACGCACCGGCCAGCAGTTTTCCGAACAATGTCTGCGCCTGCACGGTGATCACCAGTCCGCGGGTGATCAGCAGGATATACACCAGCAGGAGCAGACATACGCCGACCAGACCGAACTCTTCGGCGAGCACGGCGATGATAAAGTCAGTGTGGCTTTCCGGCAAAAAATCCAGGTGCGACTGGGTGCCAGCCAGCCAGCCTTTGCCAAACACCCCGCCCGAGCCGATCGCCGCCTTCGACTGGATAATATTCCAGCCGGTACCGAGCGGATCGCTCTCTGGATCGAGGAAAGTCAGCACGCGCTGTTTCTGGTAATCGCGCAATACGAAGTACCACATCGCCACGGCGATGGGCACCACAGCCGCCACCGCACTGATGATCCAGCGCCAGCGCAGCCCACCAATGAACAGCACGAACGCGCCGGAGGCGAGAATCAACAGCGAGGTGCCAAGATCCGGCTGTTTGAGAATCAGCACGAAGGGAATCAGGATCATCGCCAGGCTGATCGCGGTGTGCTTGATGCTCGGCGGCAGGCTGCGTGACGACAGATACCAGGCGATGGTCATCGGCATGATGATCTTCATGAATTCCGATGGCTGGAAGCGGATCACCCCGGGAATGTTGATCCATCGCGTGGCCCCCATCGCCGTGTGGCCCACCACTTCCACTGCCACCAGCAACGCAACCACTCCGAGATACCCCAGCGGCACCCAGCGCGCCATGAAACGCGGTTCGAGCTGCGCAATGACCAGCATCGCGCCCAACCCAAGCCCGAACGAGGTGGCCTGCTTGATGACCAAGTCCCAGTTCTTGCCGCTGGCCGAATAGAGAATGAACAGGCTGCCGGCCGCCAGCACCAGCAGCAGAACCAGCAGAAGCCCATCGATATGCAGGCGCTGCAAAAGACTGGCGCGGCGGCGCAGCACGTCCTCGCGCGACAGGGTACGGTCGAAATTGCCATTCATGGCTTCTTCCCCTGGGCGGTCACGGGTGGAGCGAACTCGGGCTTGAGCTTGCCCTCCTCATCCAGCAGCCAGGCGTCCATGACCTGCTTGGCCACGGGCGCAGCGACGCCGGAACCGGACTCACCGTTCTCGACCATCACCGCCACCGCAATCTTCGGGTCGTGCACCGGGGCAAAGGCAACGAACAGGGCGTGGTCACGATGGCGCTCGGCCAGCTTGGCACTGTCGTATTTCTCGCCCTGGCGGATGGCGACCACCTGCGCAGTACCGCTCTTGCCAGCGATGCGATAGACCGACGTGTCACCGACCTTGCGCGCCGTGCCGCGGGCGCCATGCAGCACCTGCTCCATGCCATGGATGGCGTGCTCCCAGTGGCGCGGGTCGCGCAACTGGATGTCCGGCAGCGGATCGGGGTCCACTGGCAGCTCGCCACCAATGCTGCGCGCCAGGTGCGGACGGATCCATTTGCCGCGCGTCGCCATCAGCGCAGTGGCTTGGGCCAGCTGCAAGGGCGTGGCCTGCATATAGCCCTGACCGATGCCGAGGATGACGGTTTCGCCGGGGTACCAGGGCTGGCGGTAGCGCGCCCGTTTCCAGTCGCGCGACGGCATCAGCCCAGCGGTTTCCTCGTGCATGTCCAGCGAGACACGCTGCCCCAGGCCAAAGCGGGTCATGTAGTCATGCATGCGATCGACGCCCAGCTTGTGGGCCATGTCGTAGAAGTAAGTGTCATTGGAACGGGCGATGGCGAGATCCAGATCCACCCAGCCATCGCCACTGCGGTTCCAGTTGCGGTATTTGTGCTGCACGTTGGGCAGCTGGAAGAAGCCCGGATCGAAAACCCGGGTGGTCGGCGTGACCACGCCTGCGTCGAGCCCGGCGACGGCCATCATCGGCTTGATCGTCGAACCCGGCGGGTACAGCCCACGCAGCACGCGGTTGTACAGCGGCCGATCGATGGAATCACGCAGCTCGCCGTAGTCCTTGAAGCTGATACCGGTGACGAACAGGTTGGGGTTGAAGCTTGGCTGGCTGACCATTGCCACCACTTCCCCGGTATCCGGCAACAGCGCGACGATCGCGCCGCGACGCCCACCCAGGGCATCCTCGGCGGCTTCCTGCAGATCGAGGTCGAGCGACAGGGTGATGTCCTTGCCCGGGATCGGGTCGGTTCGCTTGAGCACACGCAGCACGCGGCCACGGGCGTTGGTCTCGACTTCCTCGTAGCCGACCTGCCCGTGCAGCTCATCCTCGTAGAACTTCTCGATGCCGGTCTTGCCGATGTGGTGCGTACCGGCATAGTTGACCGGGTCGAGCTGCTTGACTTCCTGCTCGTTGATCCGCCCGACGTAGCCCACCGAGTGGGCGAAGTGCGCACCCTGCGGATAGTGCCGGACCAGCTGCGCCACCACCTCGACGCCGGGCAGGCGAAACTGGTTCACCGCGATGCGCGCGATCTGCTCTTCGGACAGTTCGTACATGATCGGCACCGGCTCGAATGGCCGCCGCCCCTGCAGCACACGTTTCTCGAACAGGCCGCGCTCTTCTTCGCTGAGCTCCAGTACCTCGACCACCGCATCGAGCACGGTCCTCCAGTCGCCAGCACGCTCGCGGGTAACCGTCAGGCTGAAGCTCGGCCGGTTGTCGGCGATGACGCGTCCCTGCCGATCGAAGATCAACCCGCGGTTGGGCGGGATCGGCTGCACATGAACGCGATTATTCTCCGATAGCGTCGAGTGGTATTCGAACTGCACCACCTGCAAGTAGTACATCCGCGCTACCAGCACGCCGATCAGCAGCAACACGACTGCAAGACCCACGACGACGCGACGGCGCACCAGTACGGCGTCCTTCTCGTGGTCCTTGAGCTGAATCGGTTGCGGCATCTTCGCGAACTACTTGTGGTAAGGATGACCGGACAACAGCGTCCAGGCGCGGTAGATCTGTTCGCCGATCAGGATTCGCACCAGCGGATGCGGCAGGGTCAACGGTGACAGCGACCAGCGCTGCTCGCTGCGCGCACAGACCTCAGGCGCCAGCCCTTCAGGGCCGCCAACCATGAGATTGACGTTGCGCGCGTCGAGCCGCCAGCGCTCGATTTCCGCAGCCAGCTGCTCGGTGCTCCACGGCTTGCCGTGTACCTCGAGCGTGACGATGCGCTCGCCCGGCTGAACCTTGCCCAGCATGGCTTCGCCTTCCTGGCGAATCAACCGCGCCACATCGGCGTTCTTGCCGCGGGTGTTGAGCGCGATCTCGTGCAGCTCCAGCGGCAGCTCGGACGGCAGACGCTTGGCGTATTCCTGCCAACCGTCTTCGACCCAGCGCGGCATCTTCGAGCCGACCGCGATCAGCTTGATACGCACGGATCACTCCGCGTCGTGAGTGTGCTGCGCGCGGCTCTGTTCGGCGCCCTGCCACAGACGTTCCAGGTCGTAGAACTGACGGGTCGGCACCTGCATCACATGGACGACCACATCGTCCAGATCGAGCAGTGCCCACTCGCCGCCCTCCAGGCCTTCGCTGCCAATCGGGCGAACGCCCTGCTCCTTGACCTTCTCCAGCACGTTTTCGACGAGCGACTTTACGTGCCGGCTGGAACTGCCACTGGCGATGATCATGTAATCGGTGACGCTGGTCTTGCCACGCACATCGATGGTGGTGATGTCCTGGCCTTTCAGATCTTCCAGGGCGGCAACCGCCAGCTGGACCAACTCTTCAGTTTGCATAACGTGAAAACAACCTCAGTTCGACGCCCGGTACAGTCCGTGCGCGTTGATATAAGCCAGTACGGCATCGGGAACCAGGAATCGGACCGACTTGCCACTGGCCAGCAATTGGCGAATCTGTGTGGCGGACACCTCCAACGGTGTCTGCCAGACGAAGGCAATCTGCCCGCTGCCCCCGCTAAGCGCCTGGGGATCGGACACGCTGCGCGCGGCAAGCAGATCGCGCAGTGCCTGCGGCGCCTCGCTGCCGGCGTCCGGCCGCTGCAGTACGAGGATATGGCAGTAATCGAGCAGCTCCTCCCAGCGATGCCAGGTTGGCAGCCCGCAGAAGGCATCCCAGCCCACCACCAGCAACAACTGGTCTTGCTCGCCCAGTTCGGCGCGCAGCGATATCAGCGTGTCGATGGTATAGGACGGCTTTTCCCGCTCCAGCTCACGCGCGTCCACACATAGCGGCGGCAGATCCTGCACCGCCAGGCGGACCATCGCCAGGCGATCCTGCGCCGAGCAATTGGGGGTGTCACGGTGCGGCGGCCGCGCGTTGGGTATCAGCCGCAGCTCGTCGAGACCGAACATTTCGGCCACTTCCAGCGCACCGCGCAAGTGCCCTATGTGTACCGGATCGAAGGTGCCGCCGAGAATACCGATGCGCCGGGCGCCGCTGCCTTGGCTCATCAGGTACGGACGTGACCGTCGCCGAAGACGACGTACTTCTCGCTGGTCAGTCCCTCCAGGCCGACAGGACCACGGGCATGGAGCTTGTCGGTGGAAATGCCGATCTCGGCACCCAGGCCGTACTCGAAGCCGTCGGCGAAACGCGTCGAGGCGTTGATCATCACCGACGCCGAATCCACCTCGGTGAGGAAACGCCGGGCATCAGTGAAATTCTCGGTAACGATCGCATCGGTATGCTGCGAGCCGTAGCGATTGATGTGCTCGATGGCCGCATCCAGCGAGTCGACCAGGCGAATCGACAGGATCGGCGCGTTGTACTCGGTGGACCAGTCCTCTTCGCTCGCCTCCAGCACATCGCTGCCAAGCAGGGCGCGGGTACGCGGGCAGCCCCGCAGCTCGACGCTCTTCTCGCGATAGATCGCGGCCAGCGGCGGCAGCACCTGCTCGGCGATGCCCGGATGCACCAGCAGCGTTTCCATGGTATTGCACGGCGCAAAGCGCTGGGTCTTGGCGTTGTCGGCGATGCGGATGGCCTTGTCGACGTCTGCTGCCACGTCGATATAGACATGACAGATGCCGTCCAGATGCTTGATCACCGGCACCCGGGCGTCGCGGCTGATACGCTCGATCAGGCCCTTGCCGCCGCGCGGCACGATCACATCGACGAACTCCGGCATGCTGATCAGCGCGCCGACCGCGGCACGGTCCGTGGTCTCCACGACCTGCACGGCGGCGGCCGGCAGACCGGCCTCGGCCAGGCCGAGCTGGATGCAGCGGGCAATCGCCTGGTTGGAATGAATGGCTTCCGATCCGCCACGCAGGATGGTCGCGTTGCCCGACTTCAGACACAGGCTGGCGGCATCAATGGTCACGTTGGGCCGCGATTCGTAGATGATGCCGACCACGCCCAGTGGCACCCGCATCTTGCCGACCTGAATGCCGGACGGCATATAGCGCATGTCGCGAATCGCGCCGATCGGGTCCGGCAAGGTAGCAACCTGGCGCAGCCCTTCGATCATGCCGTCGATCACCTTGGGCGTCAGCGCCAGGCGGTCGAGCATGGCAGCGTCCAGACCATTGGCACGACCACCGGCCAGGTCCAGCTCATTGGCCCGCACCAGTTCGTCGCGGGCAGCATCGAGCGCTGCGGCGGCGGCCTGCAGGGCGCGGTTCTTCTGCGCCGTACTGGCGCGCGCAAGCACTCGCGAGGCCTCGCGCGCGGCGCGGCCCAGGCGGGTCATGTAATCGAGTACGGACTCGGTCATGGATCTAGCTGGCCTGACTGAAGGGAAAGCGACTGATTATAGCTACCCCGGACGCCTACGCACAGCAGCGCCGGGCGAAAGGCGCTCGAATGCCGTACTGCGCTGTCCGCGCAGGACAGCACTGCGCGGCCGCCAGCATGGCGCAGTATCCTCGCGGCAGGAAACCCAGCGCCCTATCATCAGGTCGAAAGGCGTTCACGACGCAAGGAATTACCCATGAGCCAATGGCTCGACACCCTTACCCAATGGCTGGCCGCCAATCCGCAATGGCTGGGCCTGGCACTGGTCATCGTCGCCTGCATGGAATGCCTGGCAGTAGTCGGCCTGATCATTCCAGGCACCGTCATGGTCTTCGCCATCGCCGTGCTGGCCGGCAGTGGCGTACTGACCCTGGGGCAGACCCTGCTGCTCGGATTCATCGGCGGGCTCATCGGCGACCTGCTGTCCTACGCGCTCGGCCGGCGCTATCACCAGGGCATTCGCAGCTTGCGCGGTCTGCGCGATCACCCGGAGTGGCTGTTGCGCGCGGAGCATTATTTTCAGCGTTACGGCGTCGCCAGCCTGCTGGTGGGCCGCTTCATCGGCCCGCTGCGGCCCATGCTGCCGATGACGGCCGGCATGCTCGATATGCCATTCGGGCGCTTCCTGCTGGTCAGCCTGTGCGCCGCCGCGGGCTGGTCGATGGCTTACCTGCTGCCTGGCTGGAGCGCCGGAGCGGCAATGCGCCTGCCCCTGCAAGACGGTTTCTGGAGCGAGGCGGCTGTAGTTGTCGGCGCATTGCTGATCCTGATTGGCGCGACCGCCTATGGCAGCCTGCGCCAGTTGCGCTGGGTCAGTGCGGTGTCGGCTGGGCTGAGCGTCGTCATCCTTCTCGGGCTGTTTTTCGGCTGGCCGCACCTGAAGGAACTCGACGAAGGCCTGCTGGCGGTAATCCAGGGGGAACGCAGCGCCACTTTCGACCGCATCATGGTGGTGATCACCCGCACCGGAGACTTCCACACCCAACTGTGGGCCGCAGTATTGCTGTGCGTGCTGCTCCTGCTCGCACGCCAGTGGCGCGCTGCGCTGTTCGCCGTTTGCACATTGCTCGGAACAGCAGTCGCCAACGGCGCACTGAAGGCCACCTTTGCCCGGGTCCGCCCCGAGGTGCTGATGGAGCCGCTGAGCAGCTACAGCTTTCCCAGCGGACACAGCTCGGCAGCGTTCGCCTTCTTTCTGACCCTCGGGGTGCTCGCCGGTCGCGGCCAGCCACCGCGTCTGCGACTCGCCTGGCTGGTGCTGGCCAGCCTGCCCGCAACGGCGATCGCACTCTCAAGGGTCTATCTGGGAGTGCACTGGACCACGGATGTCACCGCCGGCGCGCTGCTCGCCGCGAGCATCTGCGCAGCCAGCTTGTCCCTGGCGCAATGGCGCAGTCCGCTAGCGGCGATGGCACCCAAGGTCTGGTGGCTGATCCTGCCGGCGTGCCTGGGGCTGCTCGGCGCATTCAGCATCTGGGCGCTGCCGACGGCGATGCAGATGTATCGGTATCAGTAGAGCGCTGGACGCTGCGAAAGCGCCGAACTAGGCGCCATCCTGCAGCAGCTCGAGCAGGCTCTGAATCTGCTCGAGCTGCTGTTCCGGCTCGTCGAGCCCGAGCAGCTCGATCTTCTGCCCGGCCTCGAACGGCAGCAGATAGGCCAGCTGACTGGCCAAGGCGGCCTGATCGCTCACTGCACCACCTAAGCCCAGGGTTTTCACCATCGGGTGCTGGCCGAGCGCCGCGAGCAGCACGATCAGGTCGGCGTGGTGCTCGGCCAGTGGCTGCGGATCGGGGGCGCTGCGCCAGGCCACCTCGGCGACCGTCAGCTGGTCGCGCAGCACCTCGGATGACTGGACGTCGAATCGCCTTGCACCCTCCACGCGAATGCCCAGCAGGCCGTTGGGCAGCTGCTGCCAGTCACGAATCAGCGCCTCGCAACCCACCCGAGCAAAGGAGGTCGGCGCGGCGCCTACCTCGCCGCCCGCGAGGATATGCACTACACCAAAGCCATGCCCGGCCTTGAGGCACTGGCTGACCATGTCGAGATAGCGCGCCTCGAAAATCTGCAGATCGAGGACGCAACCGGGGAACAGTACGGTATCCAGCGGAAACAACGGCAATCTCATGCGGACTCCATCACAGCAACAGGGCTACCACCAGCGGCAGCAGCACCGCGGTCATCACCCCCATCAGGCTCATGGCCAATGCCGCGAAGGCACCGCATTCGTCGCTTTCCTGCAGCGCCTGCGCGGTGCCCACGGCGTGGGCAGTCAGCCCCAGCGCAATGCCACGGGCCGCAGGATGCTGAACGCCAAAGCGGCGCAACAGTTCCGGACCGAGAATCGCACCGAGCACGCCAGTGATCATCACGAACACCGCAGCCAGCGCCACCACGCCACCGATCTGCTCGGCCACCAGCATGGCAATCGGCGAGGTCACCGACTTGGGCGCCAGGGTCATCAGGATCATACGATCGGCGCCGAACGCCCAGGCCAGCGCCATTCCCAGCGCCGTGGCAAACACGCCGGCGACCAGCAGGGTGATCACGATGGGCCCGAACAGCTCGCGAATCCGCCGCAGGTTCAGGTACAGCGGCACGGCAAGCGCAACGGTGGCCGGCCCGAGCAGCAGCGTCAGCCACTGCGCACTGATACGGTATTCGTCATAGTCGATGCCACACAGCAGGAGGATGCCGACGATCAGCGTCATCGACACCAGCACCGGCTGCAGGAATACCCAGCGGGTCTTCTCATACGCCGCATACGCCAGCTGGAAGACAGCCAGGGTGATACCCACACCGAACAGCGGATGATGGATCAGCGCCTGCCAGGCGGCATACCAGTTCAATTCCATCATGCGGCCTCCTTGCGGCGCTGCTTGCGACGAATCAATGCCTGCATCAGCCAGCCAGTGAAGATCAGCGAAACCAGCAGCGAAATCACCAGCACACCGACGATGGCCCAGAAATCCTCGAGAATCGCCTCGGTATAAGCCATCACCCCCACCGCCGGCGGCACCAGCAAGAGCGGCAGATAGCGCAACAGGCTGCTGGCGGCCAGCTGCAGCGATTCACTCGCCCTTCCGCGCGCCAGCAGCCCGGCAAACAACAGCACCAGGCCGATGATCGGCCCCGGCAGCATGGGCAGCAACAGCACGTTGAGCACGGTGCCGAGCAACTGGAATGCGACCAGCCAGGTCAGACCTCTGAGCAGCATGGGAGCCTCCCGCAAAATTGCGACAGTATAAGGGCCAACGCCCGCAGGTGCCCGCGCTGCGCTATGACGGGCCATTCGCAGGGCCGATGCTGGTTTGCCGGCAACCACGCGCGTGCTGATCTAGACCGGCAATGCCGCCCGCGCCGAACGATCGCTTCCGGTGCGGCGCATCCCTCTAGTCAAGCTGCATTCCCCGCAGCCGTACAAGAACAACCAGGAGGACACATGCCACAGGTACCCGTCGCACAGCTCAAGGATTACATCGGCAAGGAACTTGGCCACTCCGAGTGGCTGACCATCGATCAGGAGCGCGTCAACCAGTTCGCCGACTGCACCGGCGACCACCAGTTCATCCACATCGACACCGAGAAAGCCGCGCAGACGCCCTTCGGCGGCACCATCGCCCACGGCTTCCTCTCGCTATCGCTGCTGCCGATGCTCTCCGGTGACCTGCTGGTCGTTCCGGAGGGCACAAAAATGGGCGTCAACTACGGCCTGGACAGCCTGCGCTTCATCCAGCCGGTGCGCGTCGGCTCGCGGGTACGCCTGGGGCTGACGCTGATCGATGCTCACGAAAAGAATCCGGGGCAGTGGTTGCTCAAGGCACGCGCGGTGATGGAGATCGAAGGTTCGGAAAAACCGGCCTACATCGCTGAAACCCTTGCCCTGTGCATCCTCTGAGCACCGCACCTGCGCAGTTGTCGCAGCCCGCCAGGTTTGCGGCATACTGCGGCCGTCTCGCCTGAGCGGATGTCCGCATGCTGCGTTTTCTCCCCTTCGTTCTGCTCACCCTGCTCACCGCCTGCGGTGAAGGTGAACCTCTTACGCCGGCCAATGCGGTACTGCCGGATGGCGGCCGCTATCGCGGCGATATCGTCGACGGGCTGCTGCAAGGCGGAGGCCGCATCGACTACCCGAACGGCAGCTATTACCTCGGCCAGTTCAAGGACGGTCAGTGGCACGGCCTGGGAACCTGGCACGGTGCGACCGGCGATCGCTACGAGGGCGAGCTCAAGCACGGCCTGTTCGACGGCCTCGGCCGCTTCAGTTATGCAGAGGGCGGCGTCTACGAAGGCGAATTCCAAGATGGCCGCATGCATGGCCATGGACGTTTCAGCCAGGACGGCACCGTCTACGAAGGTGAGTTCCGCGACAACCTCTACCATGGCCAGGGCAGCCTGGAATATGCCGATGGCTTCAGTCATCACGGCCAGTTCCGCAAAGGCCAGCCCGATGGCCCCGGCACACGCAAGGACGCCGATGGCCAGCTCAGCGGCCACTTCAGCGCCGGCAGCCTGAACGGCGAAGGCAGTTTCGTGACCACGCAGGGCCAGCGCTACAGCGGGCAGTTCGAGAACGACCAGTTTCACGGCCAGGGCCACTACGAAGACAGCGCGGGCAATGTCTGGAGCGGCACCTTCGTCCAGGGCGAGTTGAGTGGCACTGGCACGCATGTCGCTGACGACGGCAGCCGCTACAGCGGTCAGTTCCTCAGCTGGCGTTACCACGGTCAGGGTCGCCTCGATCGCTCCGACGGCAGCTTCTATACCGGCGGTTTCCGCCTCGGCCGCTTCCACGGCGATGGTGTGCTGACCCAGGCCGACGGCAGCGAACTTCGTGGCATATGGCGCAACGACAGACGTATCCGCGACGAGCAGGGGCGTGCACTACCAGACCCACTCGAACTCGCCCTGCTGAACCAGGGCACGCTGCTGGAACAGGCCATCGAGGCGCTACCGCCGTCCAGCCCGGCGCAGGAGCTTTATACGCTCACGGTTGCCGGCGACGGTCGCCAGAGCGTGTTCATGCGCGAGGCCGACTACGTGCAGCGACTACTCGCCGAGCGTTACGCCGCTCACGGGCAGCTCAGCCTGGTCAACCATCGTGACCATCTGGCCGACCGCCCGCTGGCGACCCGGGAAAACCTGGCCCGGGCGATCCGCGCGCTGGCCGAACGCAGCGGCGAGGAGGACCTGATCTTTCTCTACCTCACCAGCCATGGTTCGGCCGACCATGAACTGGTACTGAGTCAGCCGCGCCTTTCCCTCGACGATCTGCCTGCAGCCGACCTGGCGCAACTGCTCGCGCCGCTGGCCGGGCGCAAGACCATCCTAGTGGTCTCTGCCTGCTATTCCGGCGGTTTCATCGAGCCATTGAAAAACGATCACACGCTGATCATGACCGCCGCGCGCGCCGACCGGGTTTCCTTCGGCTGCTCCGAGCAGAGCGATTTCACCTATTTCGGCCGCGCGCTGTTTGCCGAAGCGCTGCTGGAGACCGACGATATCGTGCAGGCCTTCACGCTGGCGGCGGCAAAGGTTGCCGAACGCGAGCAGGCCGACGACTATCAGGCATCGGAACCGCAATTGTGGGCACCGAAACCGGTCGTCCAACGCTGGCAGGAGCTGCGGCAGCAGCGTGCCACCCAATGATCGCCACAGGAGCAAGACCATGTATTTGACGCCCCAGCGCATTTTGCTTGCCGGCGCCACCGGACTCACTGGCGAGCACCTGCTCGATCGATTACTCAACGAGCCCACCGTCGAGCGCGTGCTGGCACCCACGCGCAGACCGCTGGCGGCCCATCAGCGCCTGGAAAACCCGGTCGGAGAGCTGCTGGCGTTGCTGCCGACGCTGAGCGGCGCGATCGACACGGCCTTCTGCTGCCTGGGTAGCACGCTCAAGCAGGCCGGTGGCCAGGAGGCGTTTCGCGCCATCGATCATGATCTGGTGCTGGCGTTTGCCCGCCGGGCGAAGGAGATGGGCGCGCGCCACCTGCTGGTGATCAGCTCGCTGGGAGCCAATCCGGACAGCTCGATCTTCTACCTCAAGGTCAAAGGCGAGATGGAAGCGGCACTGCAGCAGCAGGACTGGCCGCAGCTGACCATCGCCCGCCCCTCGCAGCTGATCGGGCCGCGCCTGGAGCCACGGCTGAGCGAACGCATCGCCGCGCCTCTGTCGCAGTTGCTGCCGGGCAAATACCACGGCATCGAGACTTGCACGCTGGCCCGGGCGCTATGGCGACTGGCGCTGGAAGAAGGCGACGGGGTGCGCATCGTCGAATCGGACGAGTTGCGCAAGCTGGGGAAATGACTGTCGGCGCCTCGCCAAAAGGCGCCGATTGACCACTGGATGGACGACGCTGCGGCATCGCTCTCACGATCATCATCAGTGACGTAGGGTGGATGTCGCTTTCTACATCCACCTGGCCTCGCCGGTGGATCGGTGAAGCGTGATCCACCCTACGAACCGCAAGCGCGTCAGGCGTTAACGCCCCTTTCAGACCTTGATGAAATGCTCGCGGTAATGGCGCAGCTCGGCGATCGAATCACGGATGTCGTCGAGCGCCAGGTGTGTGCCGCTCTTCTTGAAGCCTTCCATTATCTGCGGCGCCCAGCGCGCCGCCAGCTCCTTGAGCGTCGACACGTCCAGGTTGCGGTAGTGGAAATAGGCTTCCAGCTTCGGCATTTGCCGGTAGAGAAAGCGCCGGTCCTGGCAGATGCTATTGCCGCAGATCGGCGACTTGCCCTTGGGCACCCACTGTTCGAGGAAGGCCAGCGTCGCCTGCTCGGCTTCGGCGGTGGAAATCTTGCTCGCGCGCACGCGCTGGGTCAGACCCGAGCCGCCATGCTGGCGGGTGTTCCACTCATCCATGCGCGCCAGCGTTTCATCGCTCTGGTACACCGCGATCACCGGCCCTTCGGCCAGCACGTTGAGCTGACTGTCGGTAACGATGGTCGCCATCTCGATGATGACGTCGTTGTCCGGGTCCAGACCAGTCATTTCCAGGTCGATCCAGATCAGGTTCTGCGGGTTCTGCATGGCGGGCTCCTTGGCTGTGCGGCGCAGTTTAGCCGCTCGTATCGGCGCCGTCAGGTGCCGTGCTGCCTGGGTACCAGATCAGCAAGCGTGAACCGCGCCAGTCGTTCAGCTCGTGCACCTCGACCGGCTCGATTCCCGGCACCGCGAAGCTGTTGCTGATCAGCAACGCACCGGGACGCATCTCGGCGCGTGCCTTTGCCCACAAGGCAGGCATCGGCGCCGGCGAAAGGAAGCAATAGACCACATCGTACTCGGCGAGATCGACCCGCCACAGGCTGAGCAGACGGATATGGCAATTGCGTCGCGGCAGACAGCGCAGCCAGGACAAGGCGAAGGTCAGCGGCGCGGTTTCCACGCCAATGAACTGCGCCGCCGGAAAGTCCCGCGCCAGGCGCGACAAGCTGCCAGCCAAGCCGCTGCCCAGGTCGATATAGCGAAAATCGGCCGGCAGCTCGCTCAACCGGTTGCGCAATTGGCGCTCGGCTTCGCGGCCAGTCAGATAGAGCGGTACGCGCTCGGTGAAAGCATTCCAGTTCAACAGCAACAGCAAGATGAACGCGCCCAGCGGCAACCAACCCGGCACGTCGAAATCACGCAGCAGCACGAGGCCCGGAACGAACATCAGGTTGATCGCCAGCCACCAGGCCGACAGCCCGAACCGGGCTCCGATCAGCGCAGCCAGGCAACCCTGCGCCAGCGCGGCGACGACGAGACTCGGGCGCATGTCGGCCGCGCCGACCAGGCCAAGCAGCAATAGCCAGATGATCAGCAGCGCCAGTAGCTGAGCCAGCAGCGCACGCAGGATGGGCAGGCGAATAACGACAGAAACAGGCATGACCGACAATCGAACAGGTGACGGAACGCCAGTCTAACCCTCCGTCTTCGACGCCATACAGGCCGAAGTGCGCGGGTTGCAGCGTGCTAGACTCGCTCACCAACCTCAGAGACAACCGAATTCATGGCCAAACGCCAACTCAACCGCCGGCAGAACTGGCGCATCGAGAAGATTCAGGAAGAGCGCGCCGCCCGTGCAGCCCGCCGTGAAAGCCGCGCGCTCGAAGAGCTCGAAGGCGGCGATCTCGGCCCGGAGCAGACCGGGCTCGTCATTGCGCATTTCGGCGTGCAGGTCGAGGTCGAGGCGCTGGAAGGTGAGCAGAGCGGCCAGGTGTTCCGCTGCCACCTGCGCGCCAACCTGCCGGCACTGGTCACGGGTGATCGCGTGGTCTGGCGCCCCGGCAATCAGGGCATCGGCGTCATCGTCGCGCAGCTGCCGCGGCATTCGGAACTCTGCCGCCCGGACACCCGCGGCCAGCTCAAGCCGGTCGCGGCGAACGTCGATCTGATCGTCATCGTCTTCGCGCCGCTTCCCGAGCCACACGCCAATCTGATCGACCGCTATCTGGTCGCAGCGGAACACGCCGGCATCACGCCGTTGCTGCTGTTGAACAAGGTCGACCTTATCGACGATCAGAACGAGGCCGCGCTGAATCGCCTGCTGGAGGTCTATCGCCAGCTGAACTACCCGCTGCTGGAGGTCTCGGCCCACGGTGGCGGCGGGATGGATGCGCTCAAGGAGCGACTCGACGGGCATGTCAGCGTTTTCGTCGGACAATCCGGCGTCGGCAAATCTTCGCTGGTCAACAGCCTGTTACCGGGCGTCGACACCCGCGTCGGAGCGCTGTCGGAGATGACCGGCAAGGGCACCCATACCACCACCACCGCGCGCCTGTTCCATTTCCCCGGTGGCGGCGAGCTGATCGACTCCCCCGGGATCCGCGAATTCGGTCTGGGCCATGTCAGCCGGGCCGACGTCGAAGCGGGCTTCATCGAGTTCCAGGACTTGCTCGGGCACTGCCGTTTCCGCGACTGCAAACATGACCGCGAACCCGGTTGCGCGCTGCTCCAGGCGCTGGAAGACGGGCGCATCCAGCCGCAACGCATGGCCAGCTACCGACACATACTCAGCAGCCTGCCCGAGCCAGACTACTGAGTCTGGTGCTCAGCGAGCGCCGGGCTGACTAAACTGCAGCACGCCGTCTTCGAAGATGTTCAGTCGCTCGCGCAGCTGGGGCGCCTGTAGGGGTTCCTGTACCGCAGGTGCTGCGCCTTGCGCTGGCACCGCACCTTCGGCCGCGTCAGATTGTTCGCCTTCGATCGAGCGCTGCGCCTTCTTGGTCAGCACCAGGATGTCGATACGACGATTGACCGGATTGAACGGGTCGTTGCGATCGAACAGCGCCGACGAGGCGTAACCCACCACTCTTGCGATCTGCTCTTCCGGATAGCCACCGGTTACCAGCGTGCGGCGCGCGGCGTTGGCGCGGCCCGATGAAAGCTCCCAGTTGCCGAAATCACCGCGCCCCGAATACGGCTTGGCATCGGTGTGACCGCTGATGCTGATCTTGTTCGGCACCGCAGCAATGGTATCCACCAGCGCCAGCAGGATGTCTTCGAAGTAGGGCTGCAGCTGCGCACTGCCAAGGGCGAACATCGGGCGGTTCTCGGCATCCATGATCTGGATGCGCAGACCGTCCTGGGTGATCTCGAAGAGGATCTGGTCCTTGAACTTCTGCAGCTCGGGATTCTCGTCAACCTTGTTCTGCAGCTCCTGCAGCAGCAGCTCGAGGCGTTCGCGCTCCAGCTGCTCGGCGAAGGTTTCCACCTGGCTGCTGTCGATCTGCGCTTCGCTCTGGGCCGGCTCCAGTTCCGGGTTGAGGGTGCGATCCGGCGATGGCGTCGGCGTACCGCCCAGATCGATCACATGCGGACTGGCGCTCTCGGTGAAGCCGATCGGATCCTGAAAGTAGCCGGAGATCAGCTTCTTCTGCTCCGGCGTGGCCGAACTCATCAGCCACATCACCAGAAAGAACGCCATCATCGCCGTAGCGAAGTCGGCAAACGCGATCTTCCAGGCGCCGCCGTGATGACCGCCAGCGACCTTCTTGACCCGCTTGACGATGATCGGTTGAGTGTTGTCCATGGCGAACCTTTAGCTGCCGCGCATGGCTTGCTCGAGCTCGGCGAAGCTCGGGCGGTGCGCCGGATAAAGAACCTTGCGCCCGAACTCGACGGCCAGGGTCGGCGGCATGCCGGATGCCGAAGCGACCAGCGTTGCCTTGATCGCCTCGTAAACGTTCAGCTCTTCCTTGGCGTCGTGTTCCAGGGCCGCGGCCAGCGGGCCGAAGAAGCCATAGGAGGCAAGAATACCGAGGAACGTACCGACCAGCGCCGAACCGACCTTGTAACCGATCATCGCGTTATCCGCCTCGGCGAGGATCGACATGGTGATCACGATGCCCAATACCGCCGCGACGATACCCATCGCAGGCAGGCCGTCCGCCACCTTGGCGACGGCATGGGAGGGATGTTCAAGTTCTTCTTTCAGGCTGTTCAGTTCCATGTCGAACAGCCCTTCGAGTTCGTGGGGCGCCATGTTGCCCGACGACATGATGCGCAGGTAATCGCAGGTGAAGGCGGTCATCCGCTCGTCCTGCAGGAAGCCAGGGTACTTGCTGAACAGCGGGCTCGCGGCCGGATCTTCCAGATCGGCCTCGATCGCCATCATGCCTTCACGGCGACTCTTGTTGAGAATCGAGTAGAGCAGGCTGAGCACTTCCAGGTAATAGGCATGGGTGAAGCGTGTGCTGAACATCTTCAGCGACTTCTTGAATACCAGCATGGTGGTACTGGCGGGGTTGGCCTGCAGAAAGCCACCCAGCGCCGCACCGCCGATGATCATCACCTCGAATGGATGGATGAGCGCGCCGATCTTGCCGCCAGAGAGAACGAACCCGCCCAGCACGCTGGCGAACACGACGATGATGCCGATGATTTTGACCATAGAGGTACGTCTGAAACCTGGTTACGAGCTGTCCGGACCGCAGGCAGAAACCGCCCTGAATCGCCGCCAGACGGCCTTGCAGAAGGAATGTTGGAAGAATTGTTCTGGTTATCGGAACTTTTGCGCCAGACTAAAGGCCATCCCGATGAAAAGCCAGTTCGGTCATGACCACCACACCACAGTTACCCCGCACCATACCCGCCTGGATCAAGCTTCTCGATGATGCTCCGCTGCCAGCATTCGCCGCCGTTCATGGCAAGGTGCGCCTGGCGCTGCGCGACAGCAGCAAGTCGATGCGGCAGATTGCCGAACTGATTCAGGACAGCCCGGTGCTGGCGCTGCGCTTCATACAGGAAGCTAACCGCGGCATTGGTGATGGGCAGCCTGCCGAGAGCCTGGAAGTGGCGCTCAGCCGCATTGGCCTGCAACGCGCGGAAGTGCTGCTGGCGCGCATTCCCGCGATGGAAGCCGATGCGATGCCGCAGCCGCTGCGCCAACTGGTGCTGATCAGCCGCCACGCCAGTCAGCAGGCCAACGGTCTGTTCGCCGCGCGACTGGCAAGACTCTGGCAGGACATCCACTGGGGCAGCCTGCTGTTCCTCGCCCCCGCTTGGGCGCTGGTCGGGGCCTTTCCGCACCTGCTCGATAGCTGGGAGCAGCGGGTACTGGTCAAGGGCGAGCCGGCCAGCCGTGTCGAGCGCGAACTGCTCGGAGTGCCGCTGCTGGAGTTGTTCCTCAAACTCGCCGAGCACTGGCGCCTGCCGGATTGGGTCGTCCAGGGCTACCGTCTGCTCGGCGGTGATCGACGCATGCTGATCAAGGCGCTGCATATCGCCCGCGACAACGAGCACCCCCTGCATCAGCAGCAGATGCTCGATGCCGACCCGGATCTGCGCCGCTGGGTGACCCTGCCGAGCAACACCATCGTCCTGGCCAATGGCCTGGCGCTGTCATCGCATCACAGCTGGGGAGGCGTGCACAGTTTGCGCTGGCAGCGGCTGGCCGGCTTGTATCTGCAGGTTCCGCTGGGCGAACTGCAGCAGATGGTGCACCAGCAGGCCGTGATCAACGCGCGCGAGTTCGGCCGAACCGATCTCTGGCATCCGGCCCAGGGGTTGCTGTGGCCAACCGGAAGCCGTTTCCAGACACTGCGCCCGTCTCCCGCTCCCAACCAAGCCGAACTCGCCGAATGGCGTGAGCACTGTCGTCGGCTGCTCAGTGAGCCAACTCCATTCAGCAACGTACTGCAACTGACCGCCAGTGCCAGCCAGGCGATGACCTGCGCCGGCCTGCAGCGTTCGCTGATCATGCTGGTCGATCGCAAGCAGAATCGTCTCGTCGCGCAGCAATGTGTCGGTCTGCCGGGCGATGCCGCGCGACTGACCCTGGCCGCGGAACAAAGCCAGATACTGCGCCGACTGCTGGAGAAGCCCGCACAACTGCGCCTTCAGCCAGCCAATATGGCGCAGTTCTCCGCGTTGCTGCCGGGCACGCTGAAGGCCCTGTTCGCCGGAGAGCACCTGCTGTTGCGCTCGCTGGGCATCGACGGCCGCGTGTTGATGCTGATCGTTGCCGACCAGAACGGCACAGCCATTGCCGATGCGACGCTGCAAACATTCGCTAAAACATCCCAGTGCATCGAGCGCGCATTGAGCCTTTTCAGCAGGCGCGGGGCCTGAGCTTTTTCGCTAGACTTCGCCTCTTCTACGACTAGTCGAGGCCTGCCGTGTCCGCCTTTTCCAACCTGCCGCTGGTGATCGAGCCCGCCGACCTGGCCCCGCGCCTCGATGCGCCCGAGCTGATCCTGGTCGACCTGACCAGTGCTTCGCGTTACGCCGAAGGCCATCTGCCTGGCGCTCGCTTCGTCGATCCCAAACAGACGCAGCTCGGCCAGCCACCGGCACCCGGCCTGCTTCCGCCGCAGGCTCAATTGGAGCGACTGTTCGGCGCACTGGGCCATCGGGCCGATGCCGTCTACGTGGTGTACGACGACGAAGGCGGCGGCTGGGCCGGACGTTTCATCTGGCTACTCGACGTCATTGGCCATCATCGCTATCACTACCTCAACGGCGGGCTGCGCGCCTGGCTGGAGGAAGCGCGCCCGCTGACTCAGGAAGTGCCCGCAGCGGCATCCGGCTCACCGAGCCTGGCTCTGGACGATGCCCCCACGGCAACCCGCACCTATATCGAAAGCCGTCTCGGCGCCGAGGATCTGGTGATCTGGGATGCGCGCTCACCGGCGGAATACCGCGGCGAGAAACTCTTCGCCGCGCGTGGCGGGCATATTCCGGGCGCGATCAACTTCGAGTGGACTGCCGCCATGGACCCCGCCCGCGCACTACGCATCCGTGAAGACATCGCCGAACAGCTGCAGGCGCTTGGTATCGTTGCGGAGAAGGAAATCATCACCCACTGCCAGACTCACCATCGCTCTGGCCTCACCTATTTGCTGGCCAAGGCCCTGGGCTATCCCCGCGTCAAAGGCTATGCCGGCTCTTGGTCCGAATGGGGCAATCTGCCTGACACCCCGGTGCAGCAATGAAAAGGTCAAACATGAAAGATCGCTTGTTCGTCATCAGCCAATACGTGCTGCCGCATCACCTCATCTCGCGCCTGGCCGGCTGCCTGGCCGAATGCCGCTTGCCTTGGGTGAAGAACACCTTCATCAAGTGGTTCGTGCGCCATTTCCAGGTCGACATGCGCGAAGCGCAAACCGAAGAGCCCACCGCGTACGAGCACTTCAACGCCTTCTTCACCCGCGCGCTGAAGGACGGCGCGCGCCCGCTGGACACGACCCCCGGTGCAATTCTCAACCCGTGCGACGGTGCCATCAGTCAGCTCGGACAAATCGAGCAGGGCCGTATCTTCCAGGCCAAGGGTCACAGCTTCAGCGCCATGGAACTGCTCGGCGGTGATCACGAGCGCGCTGCGCCTTTCATGGGCGGCGCTTTCGCCACCGTCTATCTTTCGCCCAAGGATTACCACCGCGTACATATGCCGGTCAGCGGAACGCTGCGCGAAATGGTCTATGTGCCGGGGCGGATCTTCTCGGTCAATACCGTCACCGCCCAGGGCGTACCGGAACTGTTCGCACGCAACGAACGGGTGGTCTGCCTGTTCGACACCGAGCATGGCCCCATGGCCATGGTGCTGGTCGGCGCCATGATCGTCGCCAGTATCGAAACCGTCTGGGCCGGACTGGTCACGCCGCCCAAGCGGACCTTGAAGACCTTCCGCTACGACGAAACGGCGCGCGCGCCCATTCACCTGGAGAAGGGTGCGGAGATGGGCCGCTTCAAGCTGGGCTCCACCGTCATTCTGCTGTTCGGCCCGGACCAGGTGCGCTGGGCCGAACAGCTGGGCCCGCTGAGCCCGGTCTGCATGGGCGAAGCGCTGGGCCAGGCTGAGGCCATTTCGACTACCGAGCTGATCGAACCAACGGAGCTGAGCTAACCCAGCCAACGGGCTGGCGGGACAATTCGGTAGTCGACGGGTGCCGAATGTCGGGTAATATCACTGAGCCATCATTTAGTCCTGCCCTGCGCGGCAGATATTGATAGAGTTCACATTTACCTATGCCCTGAGCCGCCGCGGAGCCCTCCCGTTTTGGATAGACAGAGCCACCATCTGCTGTTGCGCGCACCCGCACCGACTCGGCAGAGCCTGTCCTTCTGCGACGCCAGCGTTCGCGGGGTGGCAGGCTGGCTTGCCGGGTTGCCCAAGGCCAACATCGGCGAAACCGCGCGACAGCTCTATCAGGCGCTGATCGAGCTCAACCAGCTACGCATCGCCTCGGAAACGCGCCTGCAGCTGCTCGAGCTGCTGCGGCCGGACGTTCATTTCGTCTGCACACAGCTGGAAAAGCACTACGTCAACCAGCCTATCGTCCTCAGTGAGCGACCACGCAAGGTTGCGGGGCTCTGCCAGGCGCTGCAGAACCACCTTGCGGTCGGTTACAAGCTGATCGTCGTGCGCGTGGTCGCGCAACCCGAGCGGGACCGCCAGCAACTGCTCTCGATTGCCCTGCAGCGCGCCATACACAGCCTGGGCGCTCTACTGATCCGCTCCACGCAACTCTATGGTCCGGCCGCTCCCGGCCTGTGGCTCGAACTGCATCAGCTTTACCAGCTGGCAGTCGAGCAGGGAACCGAGCGCCTTCTCATCCGCGATCCGCTGGCGCGCCATGCCCAAGGACTGAGCGCGGAGCAGAGCTACCTGGCTTCGCTGCTGCTCGGCTGTGCCCGCTGCAACCAGATGCGCCAACAGAGCATCGTCAAACTCGCTGCTGCGCTAGAGGCGTGGAGCGCAATGGCCAGTGTTCAGGCTGCCAGCGTGCCGAGCAGCCTGTTCCTGTTCTCGCCAGTGGTCGATGGAGCGCCGCGCTACCGGTCACTGTTTCCCGACCGCGATCAGCAGAACCTGCTCGGTATCGATACCTCGATGCTGGTCGAGGTCATCGACGAGCATCTGCGACTGGCCGCCGACAACCGTCAGCTGACGCGTCTTCCCGCGGCAACCGGGCTGGATGACGACCTGCTGCGCCATCTGAGCTCGGCCTGGGGTGCCATTTCCGAGCGCACCTTCCAGCGCATTCCGGCTCAAGGCACGATGACCCTGTGTATCGGCATGACTGCACTGCACTACGAGCTTGCCGGTCAACGGCCGTTCAACGAGGTGCTCGAGCTGCCGCACAGCTCCAATTGCGCAGTCTTCAAGCTGCACAATGGCGCGGCGGACGTCTGGGCCAATGCTTTCGATGCGCAAAGCAGTAGCGCCGAGCTGGTGCCGATGCATGACCACATCGAGTTCGTCAGACCCGACCTTCCTCGCCCAGCGCCTGCAAGCCGCGCAAAGGCAGCCGCTAGCGCAGCATCTCAGCGCTCTACCACAACCGAGAGCTATCCCATCTACCAAATCCAGCTCGTGGACCACAGCCCCGGCGGCTACTGCCTGGCCTGGGAGGGGGAAGTACCGAGCCAGTTACAGGCCGGCGAGCTACTGGGGTTGCGCGAAGGCGCCGCGCAGAGCTGGAGCATTGCCGTGGTGCGCTGGATTCGTCAGGTCCGCGGCGGCAGCACCCAGATGGGCGTCCAGCTGATCGCTCCCCACGCCCAGCCATGCGGTCTGCGCCTGCTGCGCAAGGTGGATCAGGGCAGCGAATACCTCCGGGCCCTGCTGTTGCCGGAGATCGCAGCGATATCCCAGCCGGCGATGCTGATCGCGCCGCGCCTGCCGTTTCAGGAAGGTCACAAGGTGCAGATCAACCGTAACGGTGAGGAACAGCGCGCCGTACTGGACCGCCGCCGGGCCAGCACGGGCAACTACAACCAGTTCGAATACCGCACCATCGGACAGGCCTCTTCAGGGCGAGAGACCCCCGTCACAGGCTGGAAAGGCCACACGACGAGCGGGGATGAAGATTTTGACTCACTCTGGAAGTCGCTGTAGATTGCCGACTCTCGCATTCTTGCCTGCCCGCGCCCTCTCGGCGCGCACTTAAGCTGTTGCCATGGCCCTGCAAAAGAAAACCATCCGTCTGCTGATCCTCGAAGACTCGCAGAACGAAGCCGAGCGACTGGTCAGTCTCTTCCGCAATGCCGGACAGGCGACCCGAGTGCATCGTCTCACCTCCAGCGACGATCTGGCTGAAGCCCTGAAACAGACCTGGGATCTGCTGATCAACGCACCGCAGAGCGAAAATCTCGACCCCAGCGAAGCGATAGCCGCCATCCGCCGGCAGGCCAAGGACATCCCGATCATCCAGCTGACCGCTGGCAACGATGCCGAAGCGATCACCGATGCACTCATGCTCGGTGCGCAGGATGCGCTGCCGCAAGGTGAGGATGAATGGCTGCTGCTGGTGGCCAATCGTGAGCTGGCCAACCTCGAGGAGCGCCGCGCGCGTCGCTCGGCCGAGGTCGCCCTGCGCGAAGCGGAAAAACGCTGCCAATTGCTGCTCGACAGCTCCGTGGACGCCATCGCCTACGTCCATGACGGTATGCATATCTACGCCAACCGCGCCTACCTGGAGCTGTTCGGCTACGCCGACGTGGAAGACCTCGAAGGCATGCCGATGATCGACCTGATCAGCGGCAGCGATCAGAGCACCTTCAAGGCATTCCTGAAGAACTACCAGACCCTCGAAGGCAGTGCCGAACTCGCCTGCGGCGGCGTTCGTGCCGATGGTGAAACGCTCAAGACGCGCATGCATTTCTCGCCAGCGGCGTATGACGGCGAACCCTGTATTCAGGTGGTCATCCGCGCCGAGAACGACAGTGCCGAACTGCAGAAACTGCGCGAGATCAGCAGCCAGGACCCAGTCACCGGCCTGCTCAACCGCAACAGTTTTCTCGAGGTGATGGATGCCGCCGTCGAGCGCGCCGTCAATGCCGGCCAGACCGCCAGCCTCGCCTATATCCGCATCGATCGCTTCGCTGCATTGCAGGCCGAAATAGGCCTGACCGATTCCGACCAGCTGCTCAACCAGCTGGCCATTCTGCTACGCGGCCACTTCCCCGCCGAAACCCAGCTGGCTCGCTTCGCCGACGACGTCTTCACCGTACTGCAGCCGGGGGTCATTCCGCAGCAGGCCGAGCCGGAGCTGCGCAAGTTGCTGAGCAAGGTCGAAGGCCATCTGCTCGATGTTGGCGGGCGTACGGTGCAGACAACCTTGAGCATCGGCGTCGCCGGGCTGGACGAAAAAACCGCCAAGGCGCAGGACGCGATCGAGCGCGCCCATCGCTGCGCCGACGAACTGAGCGACGGCAATGCGCTGAAGATCTACGATCCGGCAGACGAGCTGGCCGCCGCAGCCAACCGTGGCGACATCGCCGCGATGCTCAGGCAAGCGCTGGAAAACAACAGTTTTCGTTTGCTGTTCCAGCCGATCATCAGCCTGCGTGGCGACAGCTTCGAGCATTACGAAGTTCTCCTGCGCCTGCTCGACCCGCAGGGAGCAGAGGTTCCGCCGAACGAGTTTCTCAGCACCGCTGCCGATGTCGGGCTGTCCGCCAAGATTGATCGCTGGGTGATCCTCAATTCCATCAAGCTGCTGGCCGAGCATCGCGCCAAAGGGCATCGCACGCGGCTGTTCCTGCACCTTTGCGCCGCCAGTCTGCAGGACCCCAGCCTGCTGCCATGGCTTGGCGTGGTATTGAAAGCATCGCGTCTTCCAGGCGACTCACTGGTGTTCGAGTTCGGTGAAGCCGATGCCGTGGCTTATCTGAAGCCTGCCAAGGCCTTGGCCCAGGGACTGAGGGGGCTCGGCTGCCATATCGGACTGGCCCAGTTCGGCTGCGTGCTCAACCCGTTCAACACGCTCAAGCACCTCGACGCCGGCTTCATCAAGGTCGATGGATCCTATACCCAGGACCTCACCCGCCAGGAAAACCAGGAAGCGCTGAAGACGTTGCTCGCCGATCTGCACGAGCAGCAGAAGCAGAGCATCGTACCCTTTGTCGAAAGCGCCACCGTGCTCGCCACGCTTTGGCAAGCCGGCGTCAGCTACATCCAGGGCCACTACCTGCAAGGCCCTAGCCAGTCGATGGACTACGACTTCTCCTCCGACGAGGAGTAACTCCGATGCCGGGCTGACATGGTTCAGTCCTCGGCATGTGCACCCCGCCCAATCGAACGCGGCTTGACCGCGGTCATCCGCCGGACGTGCCGCTGGGCTAGAGTGTTTGGACGCCTTCGAATCCAAAAGGAGTCCCACCATGGCCATGATGAAAGCCGCCGTGTTCGTAGAACCGGGCCGTATCGAGCTGCAGGACAAGCCCATCCCCGAAATCGGACCCAACGACGCCCTGCTGCGCATCACCACGACCACCATCTGTGGCACCGATGTGCACATCCTCAAAGGGGAATATCCAGTAGCCGCTGGGCTGACCATCGGTCATGAACCGGTGGGCGTCATCGAAAAACTGGGCAGCAACGTCAAGGGCTATCAGGAAGGCCAGCGGGCGATTGCCGGCGCGATCTGCCCGAGTTTCACCTCCTACGCCTGCCAGGATGGCCTGCCCTCGCAGGATGGCGGCTGCTCGTGCCACGGCTACAAGCCCATGGGCGGCTGGCGCTTCGGCAACACCATCGACGGCACCCAGGCCGAGTACGTGCTGGTACCCGATGCCCAGGCCAACCTGGCACCAGTACCGGACGGCCTGACCGACGAGCAGGTGCTGATGTGCCCCGACATCATGTCCACCGGCTTCGCCGGCGCCGAGGCCGCCAACATCAAGATCGGCGACATCGTGGTGATCTTCGCCCAGGGACCTATCGGTCTGTGCGCCACCGCCGGGGCCAAGCTGCGCGGCGCCAGCACCATCATTGCCGTCGACGGTGTCGATGCGCGCCTGGATATCGCGCGCAAGATGGGCGCCGATGTGACGCTCAACTTCCGCAACGTCGATGTAGTGGACGAGGTGCTCAAGCTGACCGGCGGGCGCGGTGCCGACGCTTCGATCGAAGCGCTGGGCCTGCAATCGACCTTCGAGAGCGCCCTGCGCGTGCTCAAGCCGGGCGGCACCTTGTCCAGCCTGGGCGTCTACTCCAGCGATCTGACCATTCCGCTAGGCGCCTTCCATGCCGGCCTGGGTGACAACAAGATCGTCACCTCGCTGTGTCCGGGCGGCAAGGAGCGTATGCGGCGGCTGCTGAATGTGGTCGCGTCCGGACGCGTCGATCTGGGCCTGCTGGTGACCCATAAATATGCGCTGGACAACATCACCGACGCCTACGACCTGTTTGCCAATCAGCGCGACGGTGTGCTGAAAGTGGCGATCAAACCCTGAGGCAAGGAAATCCCACAAGCAGCGGACGACAAATAGAAAGCCCTGAATCGGCATCGACCCAGGGCTTCGTTGCTCTTGGCGCTTTTCGCTTGAAGCCTGCGCCCGCTTTTTTACTCCGAGCCTTCGCGGTCCCGAAAGCCGAGCAGATAGAGGATGCCGTCCAGGCCCAGGGTGGAGATGGCCTGCTTGGCCGACTGCTTGACCAGCGGCTTGGCACGGAAGGCGACGCCCAGCCCGGCCAGGCCGAGCATCGGCAGGTCGTTGGCACCATCCCCTACAGCAATGGTCTGCTCCAGACACAAACCTTCCTGCTCGGCCAGCTGGCGCAGCAGGTCAGCCTTGCGCTGCGCATCGACGATTGGCTCCACCGCTACGCCGGTGACCTTGCCGTTCTCGATCTGCAGTTCGTTGGCGAACACGTAATCGATGCCGAGCTTGGCCTGCAGCTGCTTGGCGAAGTAGCTGAAGCCGCCGGACAGAATCGCCGTCTTGTAACCCAGACGCTTGAGCTCGGCGAAAAGTACTTCGGCGCCCTCGGTCAGGCGCAGGCTGGCACCGATATCGGCGAGCACGTCCTCCGACAGTCCCTCCAGCAACGCCAGACGCTCCTTGAAGCTGGCACGGAAATCCAGTTCGCCACGCATCGCACGCTCGGTGATTTCGGAAACCTGCTCGCCAACCCCGGCCGCCTTGGCCAGCTCGTCGATGACCTCGGCCTCGATCAGGGTCGAGTCCATGTCGAATACGGCCAGACGACGGTTGCGCCGGTAGACCGAATCGCGCTGGAAGGCGATATCGACGTTGAGCTCTTGCGCCACGCTGAGGAACTCGGCGCGCAGGGCCGCAGTATCAGCCGGCTCGCCGCGCACCGAGAACTCGATGCAGCCCTTGCCCAGTTCTTCCGGCACGTCCAGCGGCATGCGCCCGGACAGACGATCGATATGGTCGATATTGAGGCCGTATTTGGCGGTGATGGAGCTGACCCGCTGCAGCTGCTCGGCGGTGACCTTGCGCGTCAGCAGCGTGACAATGTGCCGAGGCTTGCCCTGCCCAGCCACCCAATGCTGATAGTCGGCCTCTGCGACGGGCGTGAAGCGCACCTGCTGATCGTGCTTGTAGCCCATGAACAGCACGTCCTTTAGCACCGACGAGGCGCGCTCGTTATCCGGAATCTCGATGAGGATGCCGAACGACAGGGTGTCATGGATCACTGCCTGGCCGATGTCGAGGATGTTCACGCCACCCTGGGCGAGCACGCCGGTAATGGCCGCGGTCAGGCCCGGGCGGTCTTCACCGGTGATATTGATCAGGACAATTTCGCGCAAGGCGCAGCTCCCATGACAGGCAATGAAGGCCGGCATTCTACCTCAGCTGACCCGAACACTGGGCAGACGGTGCGCCAGCACAATCAGCCAGGTTAGTGCCGGTTTCAACGCAATTCGTCAGCTTGCAGCCGCAGACCTTCAGCGCCTCCTGCGCTTTACGTATACTGCTCGGCAATTTCCCGACGAGAAGAGCCGCGCTCTGTGAACCGGCCCGCATCCGTAAAGCCAGACAATTTCTTCCTGATGCTCTATCGCGCAGCGCGCCAGCACCGTGTGCCGCTGGTATTGCGTATTGCCGCCCACACGCTGCTACTGGTGGCGCTGGCGCTGGTCATCTACGCGTGGGTGATCGGCATGCAGTTCAAGCACGCTATGGAGCAACAGGCCGACGCCCTCGGCCAGAGCCTGATCACCCAGACGGCCGCCTCGGCCACCGACCTGCTGGTGGCCAACGACATTCTCAGCCTCAACGTGCTGCTCAGTAATCTGGTAAAGAACCCGCTGGTCGCCCATGCGGCAATCTATAGCGTCGATAACCGCGTGCTTGCCGAATCCGGCACGCGTCCTCAGCAGGGACTGCTCGGTGACGACTCTGGCCTGTATTCGACTCCGATCAGCTTTCAGGAGGTGATTGCCGGGCACCTGCGCGTCAGCCTCGACATGCAGCAGTTCCAGCAACCGATGACCATCAGCCTGCAAAGCATGGGCTTGCTCAGCCTGATTCTGCTGGCCTTGACGCTGATCCTCAGCCTGCGACTGGGCCGGCAGCTGGCGACGCCGCTGATGCAGTTGCGTCTGTGGCTCCGCGACCCGGACGACCCCGCCCCGGGTGCTGGACGCCAGGACGAGATTGGTGATCTTGCACGGCAACTGCAGGCTCGCCTGGTGCCGGAGAAGCCTGAACCGGAGCTGGATCTGAGCGACGCTCTCGAAGACGACTATTTCGAACAGGATGACGATCGCGGTAGCAGCGAGCCATCCTTCGCGAAACAGCCGGATCGCTTCGATATCGAGCTGGACGAGCAGCCGCAGCGCCCGCCCCGCTTTTCGGCAAACCCGGATGATGACGATCTGGAAATGCTCGACGACGAGGTTGCATTCGACACCTCGCCCCTGTCGAGCAGTGCTGTACCGGCACCAAAACCAGCGCAACCGACTCGCAGCGCAGTCCTGGCTATCCAGCTCGGCGGACAGGAGCAACTGCGCCGCCTGCCGCGGCCTCGCCTGACGGAGCTGCTGCAGCGCTATCGCGACTGCCTGCAGCAGGCCGCCACGCTTTACCAGGCCGAACTGCACACCCTCAATGATGGCAGCAGCCTGATGCTGTTCCACAGTCAGGACGACGAGCAGAATTACCTGACCCACGCGATCTGCTGCGGCGAGTTGATGCGAGCCCTCGGCCATGCTCTGCAGATCGACGTCGCTGACATCGGCATTAGTCTGCAACTGCAGCTTGGCCTGACCCAGGGCGACAACCTGTTCGATCTGAGCCAGGGCGATCTGCTGCTCAGCGAGCCAGCACAGGCTGCCCTGGAAATGTCGCTGCATAGCCGCAACCTGCTGCTGGTCGAACGCAGCATCAGCGATGATCGACTGATCCAACAGCGCGCGCGCATTCGCCCGATTGCCAGTCCCGAAGGTGCCTGCTGCGTCGAGCGCCTGCTCGACCCCTATCCCTCGCTGCTCGAGCGCCAGCTCGCACGCATGCACGAGCTGCGCAGCCGCGCGCTCTGACAGGCCTCGAGACCGCGACCAGCGCGGGGAGTCAGCAGAAAGCAAAAAGCCCGACCAGACTGACTGATCGGGCTTTTTTTATTGAAGATGCGTCGCTGTCCAGCTCAGAAGCGGAACACTTCCATGTCGGTCCGGATCGGCTCGGCCGCGGGAATGCGCGGTGCAGGGGCCTCGGCTGATCGGTTCACCCGAGGCTTGACGGGCGCGGGCTTCGGTGGATTCTTGGCGACCAACGCGGGTTCGACGGCGCCAGCGACCATCTCGCTCAAGCGCTGCAGCAGTACGCTCTGCGCTCGTACCTGGTCGGACGCACTACCCTGATGCTCTTCCTGCAGACGCACCAGACGGCTGCCCAGATGCTTGCCCTCCTTGTCTCGCAGACGCCACTGTGCCTCCAGCACCGCCGGGTATGCAGGCCCCGAATCGAGACGGGTGATGGACAGTTCGATCTGCACTTCCGGTGCAAACCCATCATCTGCCGGACCGAGCACCAGGCTTTGCGTATCCAGGCGCCAGGCCAGTTGGCGTAGCAGCAGCTGCTCGATGTCGGCCTTCAGGCTGCCCGCCCAACGCGCCTGCTGATCGTTGGCAGCCAAGCTGCCATCGGCCAGGCGCTGGAGCAGTGCGTCGCGCTGCAGATAGTCGGCCAGGGTAACCGGCGCCAACAACACGGCGGCACCGTCGGTGCGCTCCGGCATCTCGGTCGTACCGCTGTCCAGCCGATACATCGGAGCCGGCTGCAGGCCAACACAGCCGGTCAGGCCAATGCTGGCGAGCAACAAAACAGTCGGAACACGCAGCAAGTTCTTCATTACCGTCATAACACCAAAGTTCAGGCCGCTCTTGACTCGTAAGCCAACGAAGCCTTGCGCTCGAAGCGCGCCAAACAATCGACTCCGCCGACGCGAAAGAAAGCACCGGGCCAAATGCCACAGGCTGGAAAGGCCGCTATCTTCCGTGAAAGCGGCCTTCGATTCCAGCGCCAATGCACATTGTCACACTTCGACCAGCAGGCCCTCGACGCGCTGGAAGCCCCGCGGCAGCTTGTTACCGCGCCTGCCACGCTCGCCTTTGTAATGTTCCAGATCCTCGGCCTTGAGCGACAGTGTGCGTTTGCCCGCCTGCAACACCAGAGTGGCGCCAGCCGGCAACACGGCGAGGTCGATCAGGTACTCCTCACGACTGGCGACGCGCTCGCCGGGAATGCCGATGATCTTGTTGCCCTTGCCCTTGCCCAGCTGCGGCAAGTCACGGACCGGGAACACCAGCAGGCGACCCTCGGTGGTCACAGCGGCCAACCAGTCGTCATCGCGACTGGCCAGCGGTCGAGGCGCAACGACCTTGGCACCCTTGGGTAGCGAGAGCAGAGCCTTGCCGGCCTTGTTCTTGGCCTGCAGATCCTCACCCTTGACGACGAACCCGTAGCCGGCATCCGAAGCGATCACGTAGAGCGCATCATCTTCGGGCAGCAACACGCATTCGAAGCTCGCCCCCGGCGGCGGTGCCAGTCGGCCAGTGAGCGGCTCGCCCTGGCCGCGCGCGGACGGCAAGGAATGCGCCGCCAGCGAGTAGCTGCGCCCGGTAGAATCGATGAACACCGCGTACTGATTCGAGCGCCCCGCCGCTGCGGTCTTGAAACCGTCGCCGGCTTTGTAGGAAAGCCCCGTGGCGTCGATATCGTGGCCCTTGGCACAACGCGCCCAGCCCTTCTCGGAAATCACCACGGTCACTGGCTCGGAAGGGAGCAGCTCGTTCTCCGACAACGCCCGCGCCTCGGCCCGCTCGACAATCGGCGAGCGACGCGCGTCGCCATAAGTTTCTGCGTCTGCCAGCAGCTCCTTGCGTACCAGCTTTTTCAGCTTGGCCTCGCTGCCCAGCAGCGCCAGCAGCTTCTCGCGCTCCTTGGCCAGCTCGTCCTGCTCGCCGCGGATCTTCATCTCTTCCAGGCGCGCCAGTTGGCGCAGGCGCGTGTCGAGGATGTAGTCGGCCTGCAGCTCGGACAATTCGAAGCGCGCCATCAGCACCGGCTTGGGCTGATCCTCGGTACGGATGATATGAATCACCTCGTCGAGATTGAGGAAGGCCACCAACAAACCTTCCAACAGGTGCAGGCGCTTCTCGACCTTGTCCAGGCGGAACTGCAAACGGCGCCGCACGGTGCCGATGCGGTAGGTCAGCCACTCGCTGAGCAGGGTACGCAGGTTCTTCACCTGCGGACGACCGTCGAGACCGATGACGTTGGCGTTGACCCGGTAGCTGGACTCCAAATCGGTAGTGGCGAACAGGTGCTGCATCAGCCCTTCCACATCGACTCGGTTGGAGCGCGGGATGATGACGATGCGGCATGGGTTCTCATGATCGGATTCATCGCGCAGGTCAGCCACCATCGGCAACTTCTTGGCCTGCATCTGCCCGGCGATCTGCTCGAGCACTTTCGAGCCGGACACCTGATGCGGCAGCGCGGTGACCACGATGTCGCCGTCTTCGACCCGGTAGACCGCACGCATGCGTACCGAGCCACGGCCGGTCTCGTAAATCTTCAGCAGGTCGGCGCGCGGGGTGATGATCTCCGCCTCGGTCGGAAAGTCCGGACCCTGCACGTGCTCGCAGAGCTGCTCCACGCTCGCACTAGGCTCATCGAGCAAACGCACGCAGGCGGCTGCCACTTCCCGCAGGTTATGCGGCGGTACGTCCGTGGCCATGCCCACGGCGATACCGGTGGTACCGTTGAGCAGCAGATTAGGCAGCCGCGCCGGTAGGGTCGCCGGCTCGTCGAGGGTGCCATCGAAGTTCGGTACCCACTCCACCGTGCCCTGCCCCAACTCGCTGAGCAGCACCTCGGAGTAACGCGACAGCCGCGCCTCGGTGTATCGCATCGCGGCGAAGGACTTGGGATCGTCCGGGGCGCCCCAGTTACCCTGGCCATCGACCAGCGTGTAGCGATAGCTGAACGGCTGAGCCATCAGCACCATGGCTTCGTAACAGGCGCTGTCACCATGGGGGTGGAATTTACCGAGCACGTCACCCACGGTACGCGCGGACTTCTTGTGCTTGGCGTCGGCGTTCAGGCCGAGCTCGCTCATGGCGTAGATGATCCGCCGCTGCACGGGCTTAAGACCGTCGCCGATATGCGGCAACGCGCGATCCATGATCACGTACATGGAGTAGTTGAGGTACGCCTGCTCGGTGAAATCAGCAAGGGAGCGACGCTCCACGCCGTCCAGGCTCAGGTCGAGGGATTCGCTCATGGTCGATCCGTTACATGCTGGCGCAGCACCAGGGTGCCGGCGCGCTGGGTGAATTCAAGTTGTTTCAGGGCACTCATGCCAAGCAGCACCTGTTCGCTGCGAAAGCCGGGGGCGACAAGGGCGCGCACGTCGTGCAGGCGAATGTCACCGAGATCCAGGCTCGACAGCACGGTTCGATAGCCCGTGGTCTGGCCATTGGCGGTGTGCAGCATTACCGCTGCGCCACGTTGCAAGCCCAGACGCTCGGCCAGCTCCGCGGGGATGGCGACATCGGTGGCGCCGGTATCGAGCAGAAAGGTCACCGGCTCACCATTGATACGTCCGCTGGCGACGAAATGCCCCTGGGCATTGCCGGCCAGCTGTACTTCTACCTGCTCACCCTGCACCAGCGACACAGGTTCGCGGTTGGGGTTGATTCGGTCTTCTTCCCAAGCCGCGAAGAAGCGAGTGGCCAGGAACAACCCAGCGCCCCAGGCCAGCACCAGCATCACGCGCCCGGCACGACGCCCGGCTGTCTGGCTCACGGCCGGGCCATCCAGCCGCCCTCCGGCGCAGCGAAGCGCCAGACGATCGGACGTTTCTCGGCATCGCCACGCGCCTTGCCATTGTTATCAACGCCGATCCACGCCCCTTCGGCATCGACCCATAGTGCTTCAGCATTGCCATAGGGCTCGCCGTAGCGGCGCTCGTCGGTCAACGCTTCGCCAGCGAAAGACCAGCAGCGCTCGACCGCTCCGTTCGCCGGACTGCGTCGGCACACGCGATAGGCAGAGGGCTCCAGCACGAACAGTTTGTCGCCGAAGAACGCCAGTGCCGAGAAACTGCGCGGCAACGGCGTATCGCCCAGCGCCGCGGGCGGCTGCTGATTGCCACCCTGGGCCATGAGTACGCAGCCACCGGTGCATTGCCAGCTGCTCTGCTTGCGATGCAGCACCAGCAGGCCGCGGCGCTCACGTTCGGCCGCCAGCCACATGCGTTCGGCCTTTGGGTCGACGGCGATGCCTTCGAATAGCGCATTGAAATGCCAGAGCATGCCGCTGGCCCGCGCCTGGCGGACCAGCGAATCGGGCAACCGCAACCATTCCGCCGTACCTGCCGGGCTAACCCGCAGCACCGAGGCATGGGCCTCGCTGACCACGTAACGGTTGCCAGCGCTGTCGCAGCTCAAGCCCTCGAAGTCCAGATGACCGCCACGCACATGACCACTGACCCAGGCGCGCATACGCATGCCCCAGGGCAAGCCACTGTCCGGCGGCGGACCAGCCTCGAAGCGCTCGGGCTCTGCCTGCCAGGGCGAGACACTGGTATCCAGGCGAAACAAGGCATCGTCCACGCGATCGGAAACGGCCCACAGGGCATCGCCGCACCAGGCCATCCCGGAAAGGTTGCCGCCTGCCATTCCCTCTACCGGATGCTCGCTGAGCAACTTCAGCTCTGCTGCCGGCTCATTGGCCCAGAGCGGTGCCGAAACCAGACTCAGCAAGGTCAGCCAGCGGCGGATCAAACCAGCACCTCCGCCAGGTTGCCCTTGGACTCGAGCCAGTTCTTGCGGTCGCCGGCGCGCTTCTTGGCCAGCAACATATCCATGATCTCGCGCGTTCCTTCGAAGTCATCCAGCGTCAGTTGCACCAGACGGCGGGTATTGGGGTCCATGGTGGTCTCACGCAGCTGCGGCGGGTTCATCTCACCGAGGCCCTTGAATCGCGTCACCTGGGGCTTGCCGCGGCGCTTCTCGGCGACCAGACGCTCGAGGATGCCGTCACGCTCGGCCTCATCCAGCGCATAGAAAATATCTTTGCCCAGGTCGATGCGATACAGCGGTGGCATGGCGACATAAACGTGCCCGGCTTCCACCAACGGGCGGAAATGCTGAACGAACAAGGCACACAGCAGCGTGGCGATATGCAGGCCGTCGGAGTCGGCGTCGGCGAGGATACAGATCTTGCCGTAACGCAGCTGGCCCAGGTCGGCAGCGCCGGGGTCGACGCCAATCGCTACCGCGATGTCGTGGACCTCCTGACTGGCAAGCACTTCGCCGCCGTCGACTTCCCAGGTATTCAGGATCTTGCCGCGCAACGGCATGATCGCCTGGAATTCCTTGTCCCGCGCTTGCTTAGCCGAGCCGCCTGCCGAGTCACCTTCGACGAGGAACAGCTCGGCACGCATCGGGTCCTGCCCGGCGCAGTCGGCCAGCTTGCCGGGCAGAGCCGGGCCCTGGGTGATCTTCTTGCGCTCGACCTTCTTGCCGGCCTTGAGCCGGCGCCCGGCATTGTTGATCGCCAGCTCGGCCAGCTGCATGCCCAGCTCCGGGTGCGCATTGAGCCACAGGCTGAAGGCGTCTTTGACCACACCGGAAACAAACGCGGCGGCTTCGCGCGACGACAGGCGCTCTTTGGTCTGACCGGAGAACTGCGGCTCCTGCATCTTCATCGAGAGAACGAATGCAATGCGTTCCCAGATGTCTTCCGGCGCCAGCTTCAGCCCACGCGGCAGCAGGTTGCGGAACTCGCAGAACTCGCGCATGGCGTCCAGCAGGCCCTGGCGCAAGCCGTTGACGTGGGTGCCGCCCTGGGCCGTCGGGATCAGGTTGACGTAGCTTTCCTGAACGCTTTCGCCGCCCTCCGGCAGCCACAGCAGCGCCCAGTCCACCGCCTCGGTGTTGCCGGCCAGCGTGCCGACAAAGGGCTCATCGGGCAGACGCAGGTAATCGCTGACCGAGTCGACCAGGTACGAGCGCAAGCCATCCTCATAGTGCCACTCGACTTTCTCGCCGCTGCCCTTGTCTTCGAAGCTGACGCTCAGCCCCGGGCAGAGCACCGCCTTGGCCTTGAGCACATGCTTGAGCCGGCTGATGGAAAACTTGGGGGAATCGAAGTATTTCGGGTCGGCCCAGAAACGCACACTGGTGCCGGTGTTGCGTTTGCCGACGCTGCCAATGACTTCCAGATCGGTTGCCTTGAAGCCATCGGCAAAGCTCATGCGGTACTCGCTGCCATCACGCTTGACGGTCACTTCGACCCGCGTGGACAAGGCATTGACCACCGAAATACCGACGCCATGCAGGCCGCCGGAGAACTGGTAATTCTTATTGGAGAACTTACCGCCCGCGTGCAGCTTGGTTAGGATCAGTTCGACCCCCGGCACGCCCTCTTCCGGATGGATGTCGACCGGCATGCCGCGGCCATCGTCGATCACTTCCAGCGAATTGTCTTGATGCAGGATCACCTGGACCGAACGGGCATGCCCGGCGAGGGCCTCGTCGACGCTGTTGTCGATGACTTCCTGGGCCAGGTGATTGGGCCGCGAGGTGTCGGTGTACATGCCCGGGCGCTTGCGCACCGGATCGAGGCCGGAAAGAACCTCGATGGCTTCTGCGGTATAAGACATCTGTCTGGCACTGTCCTTATGTTCTGAACAATTGGCCCTTGCGGACTGTGAAAAAAACCAGCACACCGACCGGAATGAAACGACGGGGCCGCATGGGTGAAACCGCCCGGACGGCTAGCCGCATGATCAGGCAGCGTTGCTCCGAATCGCATGCCCGTCAGAGCTGCTCCAGCCATATTTGCGGCGCGACGCCGGCAAAGGCCAGCAGCGCCGGCAAGCGCTCGCTGAAGCCTTGAAAACCATGGTCACCACCGGCCTGAATACGCAGCGCACAGCCACGATAGAACTGTGCAGCGTCACGGTAATCCAGCGTTTCGTCGGCAGTCTGCAACCAGACCTGATAACGCTCGGCATCCTGCGGTGGCGCGGTCTCCAGTTCAGCCAACGCGGCGACATGATCCTCGGTCAGCTCCCAGACCTCCCCGCTGTACAGGTTCGTCTGCGGCCCGAGGTAACCGTCGAAGCGACGATGCGGAGTCACGGCCGGGTTGATCAGCAAGGCCTTCAGGCCATGCCGCTCGGCGAGGTGCGTCGCATAGTAGCCGCCAAGCGAGCTGCCGACCAGCAGCGGCCGCCCGAGCTCACTGACGCATGCCTCAAGCTGGGCGATGGCCTGCCGAGGATGATGGTGCAGCGCAGGAACCCGCAGCAGCTCGGCCAAACCCAGTTTTTCCAACGCAGCGGACAGTTGGCTCGCCTTCTGCGAAAGCGGTGAGCTGTTGAGGCCGTGTATATAAAGGATCGAAGGCGAATCACTGGACATCGATACAGCCTGTAGAGAAATCGCAAGGCTACAAGGCACGCGCTGTTATCTGCAAGCAGACTGGCAACGCGCATGCGCATGGCAATAGATGGATAGGAAACAAGCAGAAACGGTTCGCTGCGTCCGACGCCATGGTCCACCGCGCGAGCTCACGAGCCGCAAGTCTTCAATAACCCTTCACACTGTAATCGATTTCGAATTCGATACCGCTGACCCGGGAAACCTCGGTGTCCAATCGCCCATCAGCGTACAGCCGCAACCAGCGATAGCCTGGCGCCGCGCTGTCGACCTGGAAATCCTCGCTCTGCGGTGTGAACTGCACGCCGGTGGAAGGCGACGCCAGCAAACGCAAGTCGTTGCGCCAGTGATCGAACTCCTGATGGATGTGCCCCCAGAGCAATGCCCGCACGTTGCTATGACGGTCCAGCACCTCGAACAGCGCATCCGGGTTGCGCAGCCCGATGGTATCCATCCAGCGACTGCCGATGGACACTGGATGATGATGCAGACAGATCAGATGATGGTGGGCCGGGGCCTCGCTGAGCGCCTGATCGAGCAGATCCAGTTGGTCGCTGCGCAGCATGCCGTATACCGAGCCCGCCACCAGCGTATCGAGCATCACCACGCGCCAGCCGCCGATCTCCAGCACAGGCTCCATCAGCGCGCTGCCGCGGCTGGCCTCGCGCATCGCCGCCAGCTCGTCGTGATTGCCCGGACACCAGCGCGCCGGGGCTTCGATGCGCTCGGCAAGCCGACGAAACCGCTGGTATGACGCCACCGAGCCATCCTGCGACAGATCGCCGGTGGCCAGGACCAGATCGATGCGCGGCTGCTCGTCGATGGCCAGCTCGATTACACGCTCCAGGCTGTCGCAGGTATTCATGCCCAGCAGCTTGCCGTCCGCTTCGGCAAACAGATGGCTATCGGTGAGCTGCACCAGCAGAACCGAATCTTCAACAGCAGTCAGGGTCGCACCAGGCAAGGCCCTTCTCCTTGAGCTAAATCGCAACGGAATTATGGTAGGAGCCCGCTAGGAGGGTAAACCTCGGAAGTGGGCCTGGGTCACAGAACCGTGCGGCATACCTGCCAGGAGATCGGTTGCGGACCGCCGTCCGCCATTGGTGGCAAAGGAAAATCAGAGCACCGGTTCGAGCTCGTGACCGCAGGCCAGGCAGTGGCCCAGCCACTCGCCGAGGAAGAGGTTGAGTTGGTTCTTCTCGTCCGGCTGGTGCATCTGTGCGTTGGGATAATGATAGATCCCGCGAAAACGCCGGGCATTCTCGGCGCGAATGACCTCGGCCATGCGTGCATCGTGATAGACGCGCACTTCCATCTTCGGCACGGGCAGCCAGGTCAGGCAATGCTCCTGACTGACCTGCAAGGTCGTGGTGTAGGGGCAGCTCTCCAGCACTTCCAGCACCAGCACACCGAGCAACATGTCGCCCTGACTGATCGCTATTCGCCGTGCGTCGCAAGCACTGCGCATGCCTGGCAGCAGCCGCATCAAGCGTAGGTAATTGGCCTCGCAGGCCGATTGCAGTTCGAGCAGATCGACTCGGTAACGCTCGCGCGTCTTTCTCATGTCCACGCCCCCCGCACCTGCTCGCGATTCAAGGCCAGCCACTGCAAGGCAATGATGCTGGCGGCATTGTCGATACGACCATCATTGACGGCGCGGAGTGCCTCCGATAGCGACCAGACGTGCACGCGAATATCTTCGCCCTCCTCGGCCAGGCCGAACACCCCATCGGCACCCTCGCTGTCGCAGCGACCGACATACAGATACACCCGCTCATCGCTGCCGCCAGGGGACGGGAAATACTGGCTGACGGGCCAGAGCTCGCCCAGGTGCAGCCCTGCCTCTTCGATCGCTTCGCGCCGTGCAACCTCTTCGGGTGCCTCATCCTTGTCGATCAGACCTGCCACCAGCTCGATCAGCCAGGGGTTATCGACCTTGCCCAGCGCACCGACGCGGAACTGCTCGATCAGCACCACGCGATCGAGTAGCGGGTCATAGGGCAGCACGCATACCGCATCGTGCCGGACGAATAGCTCGCGACTCAGCTCAGCGCCCATGTCACCGTTGAACTGGCGATGGCGCAGGTGCAGACGATCCAGCCGGTAGAAGCCGCTGAAGCATTGCTCTCGTCGGAGGATCTGGACATCATCCGGGCCGGGTTTGAAGGTCTCGCTCATGGGCACCACTCATATCGGTTTGATCCGCGCCGGACACGGCAGCGAACGACTGCAACCGTCACATCGTGAGCGGCTTTGTCGTCATCCTAGCGCGGCAGTGCCTCCGGTGCAGCCCTTTGCAGACCACCGTAACCGAAGAGGGCCCAACCAGCCGGAACTCACGAACTTCGGGTGTGACCGGCAATCGAAAGCGCACTGCCATGTCTGGACGAACCATGATTCCAACCGCATACATTCGCAATTTCATCGCACTGAGCAGCCTTGCGATGCTGCTTGGCGGCTGCCAGCACTTTGCTTCGGAACGCCCGGTGGAGGTCCGCCAGACCGTTACCGAACAGCGGCCCAAGGGCTGCGAGGGAGAAAACTGCCCGCTGGTAAACATCGATAGCCTGACATTTGCCGACGAACCGGAACTGAACCGCCTGATCGACGCGCGCCTGCGTCGGATGACGATGAACGGTCCGGATGATCGGTTACCCGAATCCTTGCAGAGCTATCAACAAGGCTTTCTGCGTACGGCCGAGCCAGGCTGGAGCAGTTATCTGCAGGCCAAGCTGCGTGACCAGCACCGCAACATTCTGGTCGTCGAGCTTTCCAGCTATCTGTATGTCGGTGGCGCCCACGGCATGCCCGGTCGCGGCTTCATCAACTACGACAGCAAGAAGGACCGCGAGCTACGCCTGGACGATCTGCTGATCCCCGGTCAGGAAGGCAACTTCTGGCGGGTGGCGCGCCAGGCGCATCAGCGCTGGCTGGTGGAGAACGAACACGATCAGGATGCCGCATTCCTCGAGTTCTGGCCGTTCCAGCAGACCGCGAACGTTGCGCTGCTCAAGGACAGCGTGTTGCTCAAATATGACGTGTACAGCATTGCACCGTACTCGAGCGGTCACCCCGAGCTGTTCATTCCCCATGAACAGCTCAAAGGCATTCTGAAGCCGGAATATCTCTGAGGATACGAAGCGGGCCGGCATCTGCCGGCCCGCTTCGGCTCACCTGCAGGCAGCTGGTTACACCTGCTTGTAGATCACCGAACCCTCGTCCTTGAAACGCGAGGACTGCTCGGCGAAGCCGGCCTCGATGGCCTTCTGCTCGTCGGTCAGGCCGTGCTCGGCAGCGTACTCGCGCACTTCCTGAGTGATCTTCATCGAACAGAACTTCGGTCCGCACATGGAGCAGAAGTGCGCCACCTTGGCCGATTCTTTCGGCAGCGTCTCGTCGTGGAAGGCACGCGCGGTGTCCGGGTCGAGGCCGAGGTTGAACTGGTCTTCCCAGCGGAACTCGAAGCGCGCCTTGGACAGCGCGTTGTCGCGAATCTGCGCGCCCGGATGACCCTTGGCGAGGTCGGCGGCATGGGCGGCGATCTTGTAGGTGATGATGCCGGTCTTGACGTCATCCTTGTTCGGCAGGCCGAGGTGCTCCTTCGGCGTGACGTAGCAGAGCATGGCGCAACCGAACCAGCCGATCATCGCCGCGCCGATGCCGCTGGTGATGTGGTCGTAACCGGGGGCGATGTCGGTGGTCAGCGGGCCGAGGGTGTAGAACGGCGCCTCGTCGCAGCATTCCAGCTGCTTGTCCATGTTCTCCTTGATCATGTGCATCGGCACATGGCCCGGACCTTCGATCATGCACTGCACGTCGTGTTTCCAGGCGATCTTGGTCAGCTCGCCGAGAGTTTCCAGTTCGCCGAACTGCGCGGCATCGTTGGCATCGGCGATCGAACCCGGACGCAGGCCATCGCCCAGCGAGAAGCTGACGTCGTAGGCCTTCATGATTTCGCAGATTTCCTCGAAGTTGGTGTAGAGGAAATTCTCCTTGTGATGCGCCAGGCACCACTTGGCCATGATCGAGCCACCGCGCGAGACGATGCCGGTGACGCGCTTGGCAGTCAGCGGCACGTAGCGCAGCAGTACGCCGGCGTGGATGGTGAAGTAGTCGACGCCCTGCTCGGCCTGTTCGATCAACGTGTCGCGGAACAGCTCCCAGGTCAGGTCTTCGGCAACGCCGTTGACCTTTTCCAGCGCCTGGTAGATCGGCACTGTGCCGATCGGCACCGGCGAGTTGCGAATGATCCACTCGCGGGTCTCATGGATGTGCTTGCCGGTGGACAGGTCCATCACCGTGTCCGAGCCCCAGCGGATGCCCCAGGTCAGCTTGGCGACCTCTTCTTCGATCGAGGAGCCCAGCGCCGAATTGCCGATATTTCCGTTGATCTTCACCAGGAAGTTGCGGCCGATGATCATCGGCTCGAGCTCGGTGTGGTTGATGTTGGCCGGGATGATGGCGCGGCCGCGGGCGACTTCGTCACGCACGAATTCCGGCGTGATCTCCTTGGGGATCGAGGCACCGAAGCTATGCCCGGCGTGTTGATCCTTGAGCAGTCCGGCCTCGCGAGCTTCGGTCAGCTTCATGTTCTCGCGGATGGCAACGTATTCCATCTCGGGGGTGATGATGCCCTTGCGCGCGTAGTGCATCTGGCTGACGTTGTGCCCGGCCTTGGCCCGCCGCGGATGACGCACATGAGCAAAACGCATGGCGGTCAGCTCGGCATCGTTGAGGCGACGCTGGCCGAATTCGGAAGTCAGCCCCGGCAGCTTCTCGGTATCACCGCGCTCCTCGATCCAGGCACTGCGCACGTCGGCGAGGCCCTTGCGTACATCGATTTGCACATTCGGGTCGGTGTAGGGACCGGAGGTGTCGTAGACGGTGACCGGGGCGTTGATCTCACCACCGAAGTCGGTCGGCGTCACGTCCAGGCTGATCTCGCGCATCGGCACGCGGATATCCGGGCGCGAACCTTGCACATAGATTTTCTGCGAGCGCGGGAAGGGTTGGATCGACTGCTGGTCGACCTGGGCGGATTCACTCAGGTTCTGTTGTTCTACACGCATCAGGCTGGCTCCTAGAGAATTGTCGGAGCGAACCTGAAAACACGGATGGCAAGGGCGTCGGGTGCGCCGGGACTGGCGCCGAGAGAGCTGGCCGAACGACTGGCGAGCACATCTTGTTCCCTACGCAGGCCTTAACCTGATCAGGTTCAACGGGATCCGGAACTTTCCGATCTCAGCCTTCGCTTCAAGGCACCCCGACAAGAACGCCATCGAGTCTAATCAAGACCCCGTAGGAACGCCATGCCGAGGGCGAAAGTAGTCGACCGTTCGGTCATTTCGGCCAGCCACATCGCCATCCGACCCTGCTTCGCACACGCGCCTTGACCCCCCGTCAGCTGCCGCTTAGCCTTGCCCATCAGCTCTATTCAGGATGGACCCAACATGCTGCGCAGACTCCCGCTGGCTCTCGCCGTGGCCTCCCTCACCGCCGGAGCAGCCTGGGCACAGGAAACCGTCCCGCTCGCCAGCAAGACCGACCTGGTCAGCGTCTATCAGCAAGCCGTCAACAACAATGCCGACCTGGCTGCAGCTCGCGCGCAGTTCCGCGCTCGCCAGGAAATCGTGCCGCAGGCGCGTGCTGGATTGCTGCCCAATCTCAGCGCCGGCGCAGAGCTGAGCGACACCGAAACGGACGTCGACACCAGCCGAGGTTCGACCTCGCTGTCGCGCAGCGGCACCGCCTATCAGGCGACGCTGAGCCAGCCGATCTTCCGCGCCGATCGCTGGTTCCAGCTCAAGGCCGCGCAAGCCGTCAGCGAGCAGGCGGCAATCGAATACTCCATCGCCGAGCAGGACCTGATCCTGCAGAGCGCCCAGTCCTACTTCGCCGTGCTGCGCGCGCAGGACAACCTGGCCGCGGTAAAAGCCGAGGAAGCAGCATTCAAGCGCCAGCTCGACCAGGCCAACGAGCGCTTCGAGGTCGGCCTCTCCGACAAGACCGACGTGCTCGAAGCCCAGGCCGGGTTCGATACCGCGCGGGCCAACCGCTCCATCGCCCAGCGCCAGGTTGACGATGCCTTCCAGGCTCTGTTCACCTTGACCAACCGCGAGTACATCGCCCTCGAAGGCATCCGCCACACCCTGCCGGTGCTGGCCCCGGCGCCGAACGAGGCCAAGGCCTGGGTCGATACCGCGACGCGGCAGAACCTCAACCTGCTGGCGGTCAATTACGCGGTGACCGCGGCCGAGGAAACCCTGCGCCAGCGCCGCTCCGGCCATGCACCGACGCTCGATGCGGTGGCGTCCTATCGCAAGGGCGACAACGACTCGCTGGGTTTCAGCAATTCCCAGAACATCCCGGGCTTCGACATGCCGCGCTACACCGGTGATGTCGAACAACGCAGCATCGGCCTGCAGCTGAACATTCCGCTCTACAGTGGCGGCCTGACCACCTCGCAGAGTCGCGAGGCCTATTACCAGCTCAGCCAGAGCGAGCAGCAACGCGAAAGTCTGCGCCGCCAGGTGGTCGAATCCACACGCAATCTGCATCGGGCGGTGAATACCGATATCGAGCAGGTCGAAGCCCGCCGGCAGTCGATCATCTCCAACCAGAGCGCGCTGGAGGCGACGGAGATCGGCTATCAGGTCGGCACGCGCAACATCGTCGACGTGCTCGACACCCAGCGCCGCCTTTACGGCGCCGTGCGCGACTACAACAACGCCCGCTACGACTACATTCTCGACAATCTGCGCCTGAAACAGGCCGCCGGCACACTCAACCCGGACGACTTGCAGCAACTGGCGGCGTACCTGAAGCCCGACTACAACCCGGACACCGACTTCCTGCCGCCGGACCTGCCGCAGACCATCGGCCAGCCGGTGCGTGTGGATTATTGAAGCGGGGGCTCGCTTGAGCGGTGGCTCGGTGGGCTGAAGCCTACCTGCAGCCCACCGCCACCAGGCGAAACGAAGTACTAGCGATACCAGGCTGCAACACGACCGGGCCTAGGGTGGGTTTCAGCCATCAGGACCACGCACTGCGGGCGGCGCCGTCAGTCGCGCCAGCCTGCCTTCCAGACCAGACGCCACACTGCTAGCCGAGCAGCCTCGCCAATCCCGTCAGCAAACGCTGCAAGGCCCCCTGATTGGCCTTGAGCACCCCCAGCCCGGCGTCCTGCATCCGCTGCGCGGCAGCCGGATCGCGCCAGAGCTCATCGACGGCATCAGCCAGCTGGTCGGCATCCCGCACTTCACGCAGAGCGCCGGCATCGCGCAGCTGCGCGGAGATTTCGAGAAAGTTGAACAGATGCGGGCCGCTGAGCACCGGCTTGCCCAACGCCGCAGGCTCCAGCAGGTTATGCCCGCCATTGGGCACCAGACTGCCGCCGACGAAGGCGATGTCGGCCAGGGCATAGAGAAACAGCAGCTCGCCCATGGTGTCGCCGACCAGTACCTGGGTCACGGCGCTGACCGCCTCGCCCTTCGATCTTCTAGCCGCGACGAAACCTTCCTTGCGGCACAGCTCGAACACCGACGCGAAGCGTTCCGGATGCCGCGGCACCAGCAGCAGCAACGTCTGCGGAAACCGCTCCAGCAAACGCCGATGCGCGGCCAGGATGATTTCGTCCTCGCCGGCATGAGTGCTGGCGGCGATCCACAATGGCCGCTCCTGCGCCGCCCACTGCTGGCGCAATTCGCTGGCCCGCACCAGCAGTGCCGGGTCGATGGCCAGGTCGAACTTGATCGAGCCGGTCACCTCGACGCACTCTCGGCGCGCGCCGAGCTGACGGAATCGCTCGGCCTCAGCCTCTGTCTGCACGGCAATCAGGCTCAGCTCGGCGAGCATCGGCGCGGTCAGGCGGGCGAAGCGTGCATAGCCACGGGCCGATCGCTCGGACAGCCGCGCATTGGCCAGCGCCACTGGAATGCCGCGGCGGGCACACTGATGAATATGGTTGGGCCAGAGTTCGGTCTCCATCACCACCGCCAGCTTCGGCCGCAGGCGGTCGAGAAAGCGCGCCGCAGCCCAGGGCAGGTCATAGGGCAGGTAGCAATGCTGCACGCTGTCGCCGAACAGCGCCTGGATGCGCTCGGAACCGGTTGGGGTCATGCAGGTGACGGTGATCGGCAGCTGCGGATAGCGCGCCATCAGCTCGCGGATCATCGGTGCCGCGGCGATGCTTTCGCCCACCGAGACCGCATGCACCCAGATGCCACCCGGACGCAGCGGCGGCAAACCAAAGGCGAAACGCTCGCAGATACGACGGGAGTAGGCCGGCGCGCGCCAGGCGCGCCACAGCAGGCGCAGGAACACCAGCGGCAGGCCGAGGTGGAACAGCAGGGTATAGAGGGTGCGATTCATGGGCGCGGAGCTTAGCAAGCCGCCTGCCGGCGAGCCACAATCGCCACGGCTGGCGAACTAGTTGACGAGGACGCGACCGAACGAAGTTGACCCCATCCAGCCCACGATCAGGATTTCCCATGTCCGGTTACGTTTACCTGGCCATAGCCATCTGCGCCGAAGTGATCGCCACCACCTCGATGAAAGCCCTGGCCGGCTTCAGTCGCCCGCTGCCACTGCTGCTGGTGGTCACAGGCTACAGCCTGTCGTTCTGGATGCTGGCTCTCGTGGTGAAAACCATACCGGTGGGCATCGCCTATGCCATCTGGGCCGGGCTCGGCATCGTGCTGGTCAGCATCGCTGCAGCAGTGATCTATCGCCAGTATCTGGACCTGCCGGCGATCCTCGGCATGTCTTTGATCATCGCCGGAGTGGTGGTCATCCAGCTGTTCTCCAGTAGCACTGGCCACTGAGACCCGACGCACTGCAGTTATACTGCGCGTCCGTTTACCCAATGAGGTCTGCACATGCCCGAATCCCTCAGCACCGACGTCCTGATCGTTGGCGGCGGCGTCGCCGGCCTCTGGCTGAACGCGCGCCTGCGCCGACTGGGTTTTGCCACCCTGCTGGTCGACAAGGGAACACTGGGCGGCGGGCAGAGCGTGAAGTCCCAGGGCATCATTCATGGCGGCACCAAGTACGCGCTGAGCGGTGCCCTCACCGGTGCCTCCGAGGCGATTGCGGACATGCCGCGGCGCTGGCGCGAAGCCCTCGAAGGCAAGGGCGAGCTGGACCTCAGCGGCGTGCGTCTGTTGTCCGATGCGCACTATCTGTGGTCGCCGGGCACCCTGGCCGGCAACCTCACCAGCTTCTTCGCCAGCAAGGCGGTGCGCTCGCGGGTCGGCCAAGTCAAGGGCGACGAGCTGCCGCCCGCGCTGCAGCATCCGAAATTCAAAGGCAAGGTCTACCGCCTCAGTGAACTGGTGCTCGATGTGCCCAGCCTGATCGCCCGGCTGGCCGAGCTGGCTGGCGACAGCCTGCTGGCCTGCCAGCGGATCGAACCGTTGCTCGACGACCACGAGCTGGTCGGGTTGCGCGTCGATGGTCGCGAGATCCGCGCCCAGCGCATCGTGTTTAGCGCCGGTGGCGGAACTGCCGAGCTGCTCGCGTCGCTCGGCCTGCAGCAACCGGCCATGCAGCGCCGTCCGTTGCACATGGTCATCGTCAAGGCGCCAACGCTCAAGCCGCTCTATGCCCACTGCCTGGGCGGTGGCACCAAGCCGCGCATCACCGTTACCAGCCATCCGGCGGCGGACGGCGAGTGGGTCTGGTATCTCGGTGGCGACCTGGCCGAAGCCGATGGCGTGGCGCGCGACGAAGCCAGCCAGATCGCCGCGGCGAAACAGGAACTGGCCGAACTGGTACCCTGGATCGACCTGTCCGCAGCGCACTGGGCCACGCTACGCATCGACCGCGCCGAGCCGGCGCAATCGGCCCTCGCCCGTCCGGACAATGCCTTTCTCGCCGAGCAGGGCCGCCTGCTGGTCGGCTGGCCAACCAAGCTGGCGCTGTCACCGGACTTTTCCGACCGCGTCGAAGCCGCTCTCGCCCGCGACGGCATTCGCCCCGGCCAGCATCCCACACTACCTGAACTGCCACGTCCGCCGCTGACCGGGCCTTTCTGGGAAGGCCTGCTGCCATGAGCACGACGCTGCACGAACTGCACCGCCCGCTGGGCAGCACCGGTCTGCGCATTTCGCCGTTGGGTCTGGGCACGGTGAAGCTGGGCCGCGACCAAGGCGTGAAATACCCCAGCGGCTTCGCCATTCCCGACGATGCCCAGGCGCGCCAACTGCTGAATCTTGCCCGCGAGCTGGGCATCAACCTGATCGACACCGCGCCGGCCTACGGCGTCAGCGAGGAGCGGCTCGGTCCGCTGCTGATCGGTCAGCGCGAGGAGTGGGTGATCGTCAGCAAGGTCGGAGAGGAGTTCGAGAACGGCCAGTCGCGCTTCGACTTTTCCGCCGCGCACACGCGCTTTTCGGTCGAACGCAGCCTCAAGCGTCTGCGCACCGACCGCATCGAGCTGGTGCTGGTGCATTCCGATGGCAACGATCTGGACATCCTGCAGCACGCCGAGGTCTACCAGACCCTGGCCGAGCTCAAGCGCGAGGGCAAGATCCTCGGCTACGGCCTGTCCGGCAAGACGGTCGATGGCGGGCTGCTGGCACTGCAGCAGGGCGACTGCGCGATGGTGACCTACAACCTCAACGAGCAGGCCGAACGGCCGGTCCTCGACTACGCTGCAGCCCACGGCAAGGGCACCCTGATCAAGAAGGCCCTGGCCAGCGGACATGCCTGCCTCAAGCCAGGCGACGACCCGGTCCGTCGCAGTTTCGAGCTGCTGTTCGGTCACCCAGGTGTCAGCGGCGCGATCATCGGCACTATCAATCCGCAGCATTTGACGTCTAACGTAGCCACTGCTGCCGCCGTCCTGATGGGCAATTGATCTCGGAGGCGCAGCGTTCCAATCGCTACGCGGCAGCAGCCACCGGTGCCGCGCCGCGGCCCCGTTCGCCGTAAGGAGAGCCCGGATGCCTAGTGTTCTGGTACGCAAGAGCCCTGCCGCATTCAAGACCCTGCCCCTCTACGTCGAGGCTGGCCATCACGGCCTGAGCTACCAGAGCCTGGGTCGGCCGCTGAATTTCGCCGAAGTCATCGCGCGCCGGCGCCCGGTTGAGGTGGCCGATCCAGGCCGCTTCGCCATCGAGCTGGCCAATCTGGGCGTTTCGGTCCGCCTGACCCTCTGCTGGCAGGGCCGGGAATATTGGGTGCTGGTCCGTCAGCAGCGCCTGGACCGCGGCGACGTGGTGCTCAAGCTGATTTCCGGCTATATCCCGGCACATGAGCTGAACCTGCCACTGCTCACCGCCATCCAGGAAATCGCCGAAGAATGCCTGCTGGAGACCCCCGAAGGCTGGCTGGCCGGGCGTTTCGGCGACACCTGGTTGCCCACACCCTATCAGACCAGCCTGCACTACCGCGAGGCAGTGCATTTCAAGCTCGCCTCGCAATCCGGCGCCACGCGGCCGGTGCAGTGCGGCAACATGGTGCTGATGGAACGCCCGCGCGCCTACGTGCACCTGCCGACGGCATCGCTGCAGCTGGTCTACGACATGCGCATGGAACTGCCGAAAGAGGTTCGCCAGCTCAGTCTGTTCCACGTCGACGAACGCCTGGAGGCCGACAAGCTGGTGGCGCGTCTGCAGCGAAGCAGGCCCGACCTCTACCTGATCCCGCTGCACCAGGGACAGCCGCAGGAGCAACTGCTGCAGTTACGTGATGGCCAGTTCAGCCCCGTCAATACACGAGGGTTGTGGCTGTCGGAGAGCTTTGCACCACAGGAGGGCTGGGTGGTGCGCGACGAGCGGGTACGCTGGAAGGACTGGTGGGCAGCCAGGCCGGCCGCCGCGGCGCGCTGAGAAGCCCGACCGCGCCGCACCTGGTCGCCATGGCTCAGCGGCTGCGGATCTTCTCGACGATGGCGGTAGTGGAGCTGTTTTCCACCAGCCCCAGCACCTTCACCACGCCGCCGTAGGCCTTGACCAACTCGGCACCGACCACCTGATCGACGCCATAATCACCGCCCTTGACCAGCACATCGGGGCGCACCTGGGCCAGCAGGTTTTCCGGCGTGTCCTCGGAGAAGCACACCACCCAATCCACCGCTTCCAGACCGGCCAGCACCGCCATGCGGCGATCCACCGAGTTGATCGGCCGACCCGGGCCTTTGAGGCGGCTCACCGAACTATCATCGTTCACCGCCACCACCAGCCGGTCGCCTTGGGCGCGGGCCTGTTCCAGATAGGTCACATGGCCGGCGTGCAGGATGTCGAAACAGCCATTGGTGAAGACGATCTTCTCGCCCTCGGCACGGGCATCCTCGACCGCAGTGAGCAGTTGTTCGACGGTCATTACACCGCGCTCGGAGCCCTCTTCGCGCTGTACCGCGCGGCGCAACTCGGGCGCGCTGATGCAGGCGGTGCCCAGCTTGCCGACCACGATACCGGCGGCCAGGTTGGCCAGTGCCACGGCCTGCGGCAGCTCCTCGCCTGCAGCGATCGCAGCGGCCAAGGTTGAGATGACGGTGTCGCCGGCACCGGTGACATCGAACACCTCGCGGGCACGGGCCGGCAGGTGCAGCGGCGCGTGATCAGGGCGCAGAAGGGTCATGCCGTGCTCGCCGCGGGTGACCAGCAGCGCATCCAGATTGAGCCGACTCATCAGCTCGGCGCCCTTGGCGACCAGTTCGGCCTCATCGGCACAATGCCCGACGATCGCCTCGAACTCGCCCAGGTTCGGCGTGATCAGGGTGGCGCCGCGGTAGATTTCAAAGTCCTTGCCTTTGGGGTCGGCGAGGACCGGAATGCCACGGCGCCGCGCGGCCTGGATAAGCGCCTGATGGTTCTTCAAAGCGCCCTTGCCGTAGTCCGACAGCACCAGCACCTTGACTCCGGTCAGCTGCCCTTCCACCTCGGCCAGTAGCGCGGCCGGATCGGTGTTGAACGGCTCCTCGAAATCCATGCGCAGCAATTGCTGATGACGACTCATCACCCGCAGCTTGACGATGGTGGGCTGGTCATCAATGCACTGGAAATGCGCGTTCACACCCGCCGCGGCTAGGCTGTCGGCCAGGCTCTGGCGCGCCTCGTCTTCACCGGTCACCCCCACCAGTGCCGCCGGCGCACCCAGTGCCGCGATGTTCAGCGCCACGTTGGCCGCGCCGCCGGGACGATCCTCGATCTGCTCGACCTTGACGACCGGCACCGGCGCCTCAGGCGAGATCCGCGACGTGCCGCCATGCCAGTAACGATCAAGCATGACGTCACCGACCACCAGAACGGCGGCTTGGTCGAAACGGGGCATGGACAGCTTCATGAGGGCTCCAGCGAGGAAGAGAAAAAACGGCGGGATAATAACACTGTGGACAATGCCGGCCTGTCCAGCGCGGCAAGGCTGCTACAACTTGCGCACCCAGAATAGCTCGTGGCGGCGCACGGCCTTGCGGAAGAACTCGTCGTCGCCACTCGCCGGCCAGCGGCGACCGGCTAGTGCCGCCTGGATCAGTCGACGCAGGCGCCTCTTGAACGGCAAAGGTCCTTGCAGGTCATGCTGCATGGCCAGTGCCATCGCCTTGTTCAATCGCGCGCCTGCATCCAGCGTCGGGCTCCACAAATGATCGACCGGCAGAGGCTCGATGGCGGGAGGCAAGGCCACGCCGCCGTCAGCCGGGCCCATCGGCCAGCGGTCGTTATCATGTAGATGGTTGGCATAGAGCAGTAGCGTTTCTGGTAACCAATCACCCTCTTCCATCGCCTGACAGAGGGCTCGCGTGGCTGCGACGTGATCGGAGTGCGGATCGAGTTCAGGATGCGGCGTCACCACCACTTCGGGGCGAAAGTGCGTCAGCAGCGCGCGCAGGTCAGCCTGCAGGTTGTCCCAGCTGGGCACGCCGTCCCCATCCGCCGGTAGAGCCAGAGGATTGTGCTGGCGTACGCTGCGGATGTCCTGCTCGTCCGATTCCCGCGAACCGAAGGCGCGTTCCGGCTCCTCAGCCATGGCCGGTAACTGCAGGCAGTAATAGCCGAGCTGCACGCATTGCGATTGCGGCACGCCGCCCCAGAGGGGGATCGCAAGGCTGTCCCAGCTGCGCAGACGACCCTTCAAGCGCGCCGCAGCGGCCTGGTCCAAATCCAGGCGTTGGTAGTTCTTCGCCTCGATCTCGCCCTGAGTCAGGGTAACGATGGCGACGTCACGCGCTCGGCTATACAGGCCAAAGGCGGCCAGCTCGGCATCGTCGGCGTGGGGGGCGATGATCAGAATGCGGCGCTCGGCGTAGTCCGGATTGCGCATCGCATAGAGGGTCGCATCATTCGAGAGCTGGCAGAAACGCCCGCGAACGCTCAGCCTACCCTGGACGAGCAGCTCGTGCTGACCGGAAAGGTTGAGGTAACGCCGACCCTCGACACCGCGCTCGAAATCCTGACGGTCCTCACCGATCCATACCTGTGGGTCGCGCCAGCGCCCTAGCCAGCTGGCCTTCAGATTGACCTCGAGAATCAGCGTATCTGCAGCCTCGAAGTCGTCCGCCAGCACCAGACAGCCATCCTCGATGCGCACCGGATAGCGCTTGGCATCTTCAGGAAAGGCGTAGCGGTAGTCGTCCTGCGGCCGGTAGAACAGATGATCGGCGAACCATGCCTCATGGGCGATCCAGCCCAGAACCACCAGCAGCGGCACCGGCCACCAGGCGACCAGCGTGCCAATCAGCAGCAGCACAACCAGCGCGATGAGCAACGCGATGCGCTTGTGCTTGCGGTGACGTTTAAGCAGCTGCTGCTTGCGGGCACTCATGGATCACACCTGATAGACCGGAACTCGGTTGCACCAGCGGTCCTTGTACTCTCGGTCCGCACGGCCGAAGGAATAACGCAGCGGTTTGCCCAGCGCCCGTGCCTCGGCCCAGGCAGTCTGGGTGTTGACGAAGCTGAGGACGCTGCCGGGGCTGAAATCCCGCTGCTGCGGATCGACACCGCCATTGATGTACTCGATGGACACCCACTTCGGTGCCTCGACCCGGTAAAGCACCTGGACGGCAATGGGCTGCTCGTCGAGCAGGACCACCGAGCCGGTCATGAATTCGCGCAAAAGTTCGAACACTTCATGAAGATGCGCCTTACCGGGCGCTTCAAAACCCCAGCGGCGCTGGAACAGATCGGCGTACATTGCCGCTTGCTCGGTCGGCGAGAAATCCAGCAGCGGGCGCAGTACACCGCCGGCCTCTTCCAGCAAACGCTGCTCACGACGCTGGTTGTAGCGAAATTTCTTCGAATACGCCTCCGGCTCGCGCGCCAGCGCCAGACCCTCAGGCTGCTCGCGCAACGTGCTGATCGCAGCAGCATTCAGCTCGGACACGTAGCGCATACGCTGGCGTACCGGTACCTCGGCCCGCTCGGCGACCGGCAGAATGATCTCCGCGTTGCCCATATCGAACAGGCCGCGTTTGCCGGTCTTTTTCAGCACATCCTTGGAAAGCGCCAGATGCCGACCCCAGCAGGGAACCGCTGCGATCAACTCGCCCTGCTGATCCCAAGCCAGATAGCGCACCGGTATATCGGCGAGCCGGGCCAGGCGTTCAATGACGTCAGGGTGAGTCGCAACGCTGCCACCGTAGCGCTGCCACACCTCGGCATACGTCGATGCGTCGATAACGCGCCAGCCACGCTCGCGCCAGCTCTGCAGGAACTGCAACATCAGGATTCCTGCTCTTCGGGCACTTCGTCCTTGAACTGCGTCGCGTGGAGCCTGGCGTAGGCGCCGTTCACGGCCAACAGCTCGGCGTGGGTACCGCGCTCGACGATGCGCCCCTGCTCCATCACCAGAATCTGGTCAGCCTTCTCGATGGTGCTCAGGCGGTGCGCGATGACCAGCGTGGTACGGCCCTGCATGACATGATCCAGCGCGCCCTGGATGTGCCGCTCGGACTCGGTATCCAGCGCCGAAGTGGCTTCGTCCAGAATCAGCACAGGCGAGTTTTTCAACAAGGCACGGGCGATGGCCAGACGCTGGCGCTGACCGCCTGACAGCAGCACGCCGTTTTCGCCGACCAGGGTCTGATAACCCTCCGGCATCTGCTCGATGAACTCGTCGGCGTATGCATCACGGGCCGCACGGCGGATGTCGTCCAGCGGTGCGCCAGCCAAGTCGCCGTAAGCGATGTTATTGGCTACCGTATCGTTGAACAGCGTCACCTGCTGAGTCACCAGCGCAATGTGCCGACGCAGATTGCGCAACGTGTAGGACTCGACATCTGCACCGTCGAGCAATATCTGACCGGCCTCATGGTGATAGAACCGGGGGATCAGATTCGCCAGTGTCGACTTGCCGCTGCCGGAACGCCCGACCAGCGCCACCATCTGCCCCGGTTCAATGGTGAAACTGATGTCGCGCAGCACCTGCTTGTCGGTACCCGGATAGACGAAGTCGAGGTTACGTACCTCAAGATGGCCGCTGACGGCTTCGCGCTCAAGCGTACCCCGATCGATTTCCGGCTCCTCGTCGAGCTGTTCGAAGATACTCTCAGCCCCGGCCACACCCTTCTGAATGGTGGAGCTGACTTCCGAGAGCTGACGGATCGGTTTTGGCAGCAATCCGGCCAGCGTGATGTAGGCGACCAGATCGCCAGCAGACGCATCACCACGCAGCAGCAACACCAGAAACATCAGCACCGCCATCGCGCTGTAAATAACCAGCTGCAAGCTCGGCGTGTAAACAGCGTTGGTCTTGACCATCCGCAGCTGCTTGGCGGTGTTCTCCGAACTTGCTGTCAGGAAGCGATTCCGCTCGTAGGGTTCGCCCCCGAAGCTACGCACCACGCGGTAGCCCTGAATGGTTTCCGACGCCACATGCGTCACATCGCCCATCGCGAGCTGGATCTTTTTGCTCTGCTTGCGGAATTTCTTGCTGGCGCTCGACACCATAAAACCGATCACTGGCAGTATTGCCAGCATCACCAGGGTGAGCTTCCAGTTCATCCATAACAGCGTGGCGAACAGGAAAATCACCGTCATACCCTCGCGTACCACGACCTTGATCGCATCGGTCGCCGCCCCCGTCACCATGGTGACGTTATAGGTGATCCGCGAGATCAGGTGCCCGGAGTTGTGGCTGTCGAAGTAGCGGTTGGGGAGGGTCAACATGTTGTTGAACAGTGCCAGCCGCAGGTCATGCACCAGCCCTAGCGAGACCTTTGCAAGAAAAAAATTGCCGAGGAACGAACCGATGCCCTGCATGAGCGCGATGAAGACGATCAGCAGCGGGACGGCCTGCAATAGCTTGAGCTGAGCGAGCCATGGTACTTCATTGAGATGCGGGACCTGGGCAAACAAACTGGCGTCTGGATTGTTCAAACCATCAACAAAAAACTTCAGTATGTAGCCGAGCATAGGCTGGGTCGAAGCGAAAATCAGAAAACCAAGAAGACTGATCGCAAATAGCCCTAAATAGGGAAACACATAGCGCAGCAATCGCAGGTACACCGTCACGCTGGATTGCTGGGTAGAATTGGCCATTCGGCAAGCCCCACAAGACTGGCTAGAGGAACAAGATGCGGATTGTAACAGCGCAGGAGCTGGAAAACTGGCTGGTGGAAGGCAAGGTCCTGGAAAAGGATGCGCGTGGACCCAAGGTTCTGGCGCTGGCTGATGGGAGCTTTCTAAAGGTCTTTTACACTCGTCGGCGCCCCTTTCTGGCTCGCCTGTTTCCTTATGCAGAACGGTTCGCCAAGAACCTTGCCGTATTGCGTGACTCAGGATTCAACGTACCTGAGATCATAGAGACTTTCTGGCTTGATAAGAACGCCGGCCTGAGCGGCTGCCTCTACCAACCCTTGCCGGGTGTCTCGTTAGAATCTGTTTTCCGCACCGACCCCAGCGTGATGAGCCGGCACTTACCTGCGCTAGCAAAGTTTATAAAAAGCCTGCACGAAAAAGGAATCTATTTTCGATCATTGCATATCGGCAACATTATCATACTTCCGGACGGCTCGTTCGGCCTGATTGACGTCCTCGATTTGCAAAAGAAGCGAAACCCTCTTAGCCAAGCATTGGTCAGACGAAACTTTAGACACTTAAGCAATCATTTAAAAAGAAAGAAACTTGAGAAATTCCCTATCGATGAAATCATCAAGCTTTATGCAGATAAGCACCATTAGAAGAGGAAAGTGAAATAACAGAAACCGGATAGCGGCATTAACTGCCGCAACCGAAACGATCCAACCCTCTTTTGTTCACATAGATTCCAGAGCTCGTAATATCCTTGTTCACCAAGGTCATCGCACCGATCACCACGTTATCTGCAATCGAGATAACATCACCAATAATGCAAGAATTTACGCACAGGCTGACGTTATCACCTATAGCTATTGCCTTTCCTCCATCGCCGCCTTTAATACCGACGGTGCACCCCTGCCAGACTTTGAAATTTTTACCAATGTTTGCATAGGCGCTAATCACGATACCTGAGGGATGAGCAATCCATAACCCCTCGCCGACCGTCGCACCAAGCATAATTTCAACATTGTATTTTCGGCTTATTCTCTCATTGAGAATTTTGGCTCGCCGTTTCCAAAAACGACCGCCTTCAGCGTGAAGCACATAGGCGACACGAAACCAGAACAGATAAGCATAGCGATTGCTTCTTTTGTACTTCTGCCTGAGCCTGCGCCAAGAAAATTCTTCCTCGCTGCAACCTAGAATCTCAAGGCACCAGTAGCGCCTCATACTTCCAAATATCGACATCATTTAACCTCGCACCGCCCGCTTCCTGAACCTTCGTACAACAGAATTGCAGCCGGCAGCCAGAAAACAATCCAGAACACACCTGGACGCAAAAGAATCACATAGTAATTGGCGATAGCCACAACAATAACAAACACCATAAGCGCCAAGCCAAGAGGGGCAAAGCTCTGTACCGAACGAACGCGCCACCCACCTAACAGAAGACTGATGATGAACAGCAGCAGGAGCAGCAAGCCAGGAAGGCCATACTCGTAGAAGAACTGCAAATAGAGGCTGTGTGCTTGGTTGAAGCAGCGCGCAATGCCGTCGATACATATGTTCGGATCAGCTCCCGCTCCGGCCCCCCACAACCAGAAAATTCCGATGTTCGACCACCACTGCCAGAATATTTGGTCTCGATAACTCGCATCTATTCCCCCCGCCTTTCCAAGAAAAAAGAGCCCCGAAAAAGCTAAAGGAAGAAAGCTCCATAGCAGCAGGCGGAACTTTCGCGCGGAGAGCGAAACCGCCAGACAAACCATAACGGCGATCAAGAGACCGAGCCAGACGCCCCGCGAGTACGTGAAATAACAGTACGCCGAGGCTCCAAGGAACGCGATCAGGGAAAGAACTCGGATTCCGCCTTTTTCCCGCAACGACAGGCACAGCGCGATCACCGCTACGACGCCAAAGTACAAAGCAGAAACTATAGGATTCTCGAAATCCGCCATTTTATGGCCCGCCCAGGAATCCAGTCTAAAGCTCCTGAAGCCAAAGCCCCGATCATCAATGAGAAGCGCCTGAAACAGGCTGAGCCATGCGAACAGCCCTGCAGTACAGACTACCGCGAGAAGCAGGACTCGCCAGAGAGTCTTGTTCTGCATCACCACCCCAACGGCTAGCACATAGAGAACTACATAAACGAGCAACCGCAACCATCGCCACGGTGCGCCAACGCTCCCCTCATTAAATACTGCAACCAAGGCCACCCACACACACAAGGCTACCAACACGCCAAAAGCCGCCTTGTTCAACGACGGCCACGACTGCCTGAAAAAAACGAGCGCGACGAGCGCGGGAGCGAACAGCGTGAGATTAGTAATGGTGGCGTATCGACTACCATCAGGGATAAAGCAAATCCCCGCGAGCTGCAGATACAGCCCAATCGAGAGCAAAACTCGCAGGGTGGCAGGGAGCGGCCGGCGTGAAATCATACTGCCAAAGCCTCAACTTTCCTCGCTACAGCCGCATAGTGTTCCGTCCCGGCATCTTGCCAACGGCCAGGCAAACAATATTCATCTCGGAGATAACTAATGAAGGCCTGTTGCAGCTCCTCGTCTAGCCCCCAAGCCGGCAGCCTTTCCAGCAAAGCGAGTGCCTCCTCAGCATTTCGCGCTCTGGCCGCAACGCCTTCGATCGCGTAGAAGGCCTCGCCCAAAACCAGCACAGGCGTCGCTAGAAGAATGCTCTCAAGGCCTACCGTCGAATTGATGGTAACGACGCAATCAGCTTTTTCGATCAAACCCTGCGTCGAGTTGCCATTCGCGAAGAAGACGTTATCTGAGGCGCGCTTGGCCAGATCTGGATATTTCACCCGGCTCGATGGGTGCTCCTTCAGAACGACGGTTCTCCCACATCGCTGGGCAACCAGTTCGGCAAAGAAGAAAAGCTCGCGCATATTACTTATCCAGGGCGAGAACAACCGAATCTGCGTGTCCCAATCATCTTGAAACGGGATAAAAATATAGTTGCTGGGTAGCTCAACTGCCTTGCTTTGACGCTTTGCCTCTCTCGGAACTAGCGTTACCGACTGAGCGCCGTTTAGCCGGCCAGGGTACCGATCTGCATAGTTTCGATAGAACTCGGCATTCCTTGGCACAGAGTTGCGATAATTGACGCCCTGAGCATCAAGGGTAGTAGTACCAGGAAGCAGTCCATTTTCGAAATACAACGTCTGCACGCCAGCCTCGCACATGCTTGTGAGCAGTGCGCAATAGCGGTGGCTGCCGTTCCAAACCGCAACGGCGTCGGGCCGTTCCTTGCGCAGCAGCCGACCGAAACGGAGCGCGACCACCAGCATCTCCAACCTGAGCAAAAGTCGATATACAGCGCCGTGATAGCGCCCCTTCGTCGCCCGCTCGGTGCACTTTTCCTGTATCAGCCGTCTCCACTCAACCCGACGTAGCGCTTGTCGTAGCCCGCAGACAGATGGAAGAGGCAGTGTCGCAGGCGTAACGACGGTGCCATTCAAATCGGTATTTTCAAGAAGGGCGCGGAAGTACCTGACTTGGTGCTTAGCCAAACCGAGAAATAGAACTTTCATAAATATACTTCTTAATATCCTCGGGCCGGAGCGGACAAACGAATACCTGCAGGCCCCGAAGCGTTCGTTACCTCCCGCACACTATCGACTAGAGACTCAACTGGCTTTTCTGAGTGACAAATATGGTAAGTCAGGAATTCGAACAGGCGCTCCCTCATCTTTTCCGGTTCAGATAGGACGTTTTCGATACAGGGCGCCAACTGGGATTCGACAAAGCTTCTAGGTAACCCATATCGCGCAACCGAAAAATAATCCTCGCCCTCTCCAAGGAGCACGAAAGGAACTCCGGCACGAGCCACATCCAAGACAGCATTGGTGTAGCCACACAGCACGACATCGAAGTGCCCGGCGCACTGCTCGAGCGACTCACCTGCAGGTAGCAGGGCAATTCGCTCGCAACTCACAGCATAGTCCAACCAAGGATAACCTTGCCCACGGGGATGGGGCTTCACTGAAAGCGTTGCATCCTGATGCTGTTCGAGCCATGTCACTACCCACCTGCAATACTGCTGATAGGACTCGGCATGCTCGTAATCCGGACCCGAACCGAGAAACAACAAACGTGGCGTTCGCCTGTTATCAGGCCCGTGCCAAGCGGTTTCCTTTTTGTCTGTCAGATAATATGGCCCTGCATATACGGCGCAGCATTCACCAAAAGCTTCCCCAAGCGAAGAAAGGTAGTCATAGGAGCTTCTGCCAAACATCAGATAGTAGTCGTAATCGAAATAGTCATAGCGACTGGACTGTCCAGACGGCACGGAATGCGCCAGATGCATCACACGCATGCCCTCGGTGCGCAATGCCTTGATGAAGCTTGGAACTATCCAACCGTTTCGCTCGGATAACACCGCCTTGGCCCGATACCGTTGCAGCAAGAACGCCGCATGCGCTGCATGCCAGTACAGCAGGAACGGGACGGGCTTGGCCGGCCTGACGAACTGCCGAGCGCTAATCAGCACGGCATCTGACTCTTCGACAAACTCCTCTACGTGGAGGCCGTGAGCCCGCAACGCTTGTAGGAAAGGGCCTTTTCGGCCTTGTTCGTACGACTTACGTGAGGGATGAACCAGAAGGACATCGCATGGCGTTACTGGGATATCACGACCTATGGATAAAAAGAAAGCCAACAGGCCTTTACCTGCCAACCGACAGCGCAGTCGCCAGGCTGCCAGTCGCCCCTTCCCGCGGCGCAATGGTGCGCTGACTACGAAGTCGAGCAGTTGGCGCAACGTCACGTCCATGGGCCGCCCCACGTTCAGCGTGTTCCACTCAACCAAAGCCGCAACGCTTTGCGGGTGTAGGACGTCTTGAAAATTACCCGCCAATCAGTATCGATCGCCTGCCGATACATCCCGCGCGCCTCGGCAAACCGACCCGCGTTCAAAAGCCCACGAAAAAGCGAAAGGCAACGCTGAGCCTTGAATGCTTTGCGTAATGGCGCCATCTCCGCAGGCACTCTCCCCCTGTCGAATACTTCCTCGACGACGGCAAGCCCCACCGCACAATCCTGCTTGATATCGTGCCTCATGCTGTCACCGTGCTTGTAGATCAACGCCATGGGCGCTGCAAGAACCGTACATTCGAAGTTTGCGAGTGCTTGGCTGAAGACTGGAATGTCCTCGGCGTTACGAAAGTTTTCAGGGTAGTTTCCGAGCCGGAAAACGTCGCGATGGATGGCGGAGGCCCCGTTGGCAAGACCGATGGTCTTGTCCAGCAAATATCCACGCAACCGTTCGAGCCGATCATCAGGAAGCGCCGTTGGTAGATGTTTGCGGCGTTTTCCATCGGGCCAGACCGCCCAATGACCGCCGATCACCATGCGTGTGTGCCGGTGATGTTCGAGGTGCTCGCTCAGCAACCGCATGGCATCCGGCGCCAACTCGTCGTCGGCATCTAGAAAAATCAGATAGCTCCCCAAAGCTTCTGCAATGCCGCGATTACGTACGGAGGACAGACCTCCGTTGGGCTTGCGGATTGAACGAAACTGTCCGGGATATCTAGCTTGCAATTCGGTAAGCACCGCCGGTGTCTCGTCGGTTGATCCGTCATCGATTACCAACAGCTCACTATGCTCGCTCAGCTGAGTTATCACCGACTCTACTGCACGCGGCAGCGTCTTCGCGTAATTGTAGGCCGGTATGACAACGCTGATCAGCAAGTCAGACGTGCTCATACCAATTCACCCCATCCTTAATGACGAGCACGTCCTCCATGATCAGATACTGCAGATCCGACCCATAGAACATGTTCAGCGCATCGGTCGGCGAGCAGATCATCGGTTCGCCGCGGCGGTTGAGCGACGTGTTCAGCGACACTCCATTACCGGTCAGCTTTTCCAGCTCCAGCATCAGGTCGTACCAGCGCGGATTGTGGCGGCGCTCGAGAACCTGGGCGCGCGAAGTGCCGTCTTCATGGACCACCTCGCCGACACGCTCCTTCCAGCCTTCGTTGACCTCGAAGGTGAAGGTCATGAACGGGCTCGGATGGTCAACCTTGAGCATCTGCGACGCCACGGTATCGAGCATCGACGGGCAGAAGGGTCTCCAGCGCTCGCGGAACTTGATCTGTTCGTTGATGCGATCGGCCACGCCCGGCACGCTCGGGCAGCCGATGATCGAGCGACCACCCAGCGCACGCGGACCGAATTCCATGCGGCCCTGGAACCAGGCCACGGGGTTGCCGTCCGCCATGATGCGGGCGATGCGCTCAGGTGTATTGGTGATCTGCTTGAACACCGGCTTGTTAGGGTGCTTGGCACAGGCAGCGACGACATCTTCGTTGGAGTAGGACGGGCCGAGATAGACGTGCTCCATCTTCTCCACCGGGACGCCGCGCTGCACCGATACATAGGCTGCGGCACCAACCGCAGTACCGGCGTCGCCGGAGGCAGGCTGAACGAATAGCTCCTTGACGTCATCACGGGCAATGATCTTCTGGTTCAGCTTGACGTTCAGCGCACAGCCGCCGGCGAAGGCGATCTTGCCGGTCTCGCGGATGATGTCACCCAGGTAGTAGTCCATCATCTGCAACGCGAGCTTTTCGAACAGCGCCTGCATCGCGGCCGCGTAATGGATGTAGGGATCGTCGGCGATATCGCCTTCGCGCTTGGGCCCGAGCCACTCGATCAGCTTCGGCGAGAAGTAGTAGCCCTTACCCTTCTCCTTGTAGCGACGGAAGCCGATGACATTGGCGTAGTCGGTATTGATGGTCAGCTCGCCGTTCTCGAAGGTCGCCAGGCGCGAGAAATCATACTTGGCCGCGTCACCGTAGGGCGCCATGCCCATCACCTTGAACTCGCCATCGAGCATCTCGAAGCCGAGGTATTCGGTGATCGCGCCGTACAGACCGCCCAAGGAATCCGGGTCGTAGAATTCCTTGATCTTGTGGATCTTGCCGTTCTCACCCCAGCCGAAGAAGGTGGTCGCGTATTCGCCCTTGCCATCGATGCCAAGGATCGCAGTCTTTTCAGTGAAACCGGAGCAGTGGTAGGCGCTGGAGGCGTGAGCGAGGTGGTGTTCTACCGGCTGCAGCTTGACCTTCTTCAGGTCGAAGCCCAGCTGCTGCAGGCACCATTCGATGCGCTTCTTGTAGCGGTAGTAGCGGCGGTTGCCCATGAGGATGGCATCCAACGCGCGATCCGGTGCGTACCAGTAACGCTTTGCATAGTGCCAGCGCGCCTTCTCGAAGATGCTGATGGGTGCGAAGGGAATCGCCACTACATCGACATCGCACGGCTTTATCCCGGCCTGCTCCAGGCAGAACTTGGCCGATTCATACGGCATGCGATTCTTGGCATGCTTGTCGCGCACGAAGCGCTCTTCTTCGACGGCAGCGATCAGCTTGCCGTCGATGTACAGGGCGGCGGAAGGATCATGACTGAGGGCGCCGGAAAGGCCGAGAATCGTCAATGCCACGGGTATTGCCTCTTAATCTTCGATGCTGGTGCCGGGCACCGCGGGTAAACGTTGGTCAAGCAGTCGACGTAGTGCGCTGTCGGCCGGCCAGTTGCGCAAAAAACGTGCGCGATCCTTGGCATAAGCCCGGACGAAGCTGGCATCGCTGCCATGTTGCTGGACGGCATCGAGATCGATGAGTGCCCAGCGGCCCTGCTCCCAGAACAGGTTGTGCCCCTTCAAATCGCCATGGCTGATGCGCTCGCGTATCAACACGGCGAACAGCCGATCAAGGGCGAACAATTCTTCCTCGGGCGGGCTTCCATTCAGGTATGGCTGAAAACGCGCGATTATATCTTCTCCGCGCAGCAATTCGGTAATCAGCCATGCCGGCCCGCGCATCCACAGCCAGCGTCGCTCGATGACCGCCAGCAATCGCGGAGTGGCAATTCCGAGAAAGTCGAGCCGATTGCCCTCGACCCAGCTGTGCCAGGCCCGGCTCGGCCGCCAGAAGCGCTTGAGCCAATGCAATGGATTCTTGATGTTGTAGCGCTTGATCAGCAGTGCGCGGCTGCCCAGTTCGCATTGCGCAACGGTGGCTGCGCCGCCGGTCTTGAACAGTTTGCCCTTGGCGATGAACGCATCCGGGTCGGCAAGCACGACCTGCAAGCCTGCTTCCTCATCGCGCCTGATGACCTGCGCACCGAACGCACCGATACGCGCGCTGAAGAGACTGCAATCGCGCGCGACCTTTTTGAGGTAATCATTCAGACGCCAAGCGCGGGTCTTGCGGATTTCCTTGAGCAACGCCTCCAGTGGCAACGCATGCTCGCTGTTAGCGAGCAGGTAGTGCACCAGCAGCTCTTCGATGAACGGCTCAAGCTCCGCCGGCAACTGGGCGAAGAAAACGCCGAGGTTCTCCAAGACCCGCGCCCGGGATAATGACCTACCGGGCACTTCCGCTTTCACGCCACCGCCGTCAACTACATAGAGCTGATCTCCTGCGCGCAGCAGATTGTCGAGGTGCAGATCGGCCTGCCAGATGCCGCATGCGTGCATTCTGGCAACCAAATCCAGGGCTTCGCCAAGTACACGCTGCTGCCCCTCCGACAGCATGGCTTCAGTCTTTATGGCGCGCCAGGCGGTCCACAGACTTTCCGCACCGTCGAGCCACTCGAATAGCAACCAGCCGCCGGAGCCGGCCTGCCGACCCTCTGCCAACAGTGCTGGCGTGGGCAAATGCTGTGTCACCAGGGCCTGTACGCCATGTAGCTCGCGCTGCTGATGTCGCTGTGCGCTGCCACCGACCAGCAGCTTGGCTAACACGGTACGTCCGTTCCACCGAGCCTGGCCGACATAACGCTGCCCTGGCAGAACACGAAGCCAGTGTTCGACCTCGAGAATCTCACCATCAGGCAATTCGACGTGCAAGGGGCAGGCTGGCCGCCGCCCTGCGCCAGCCAGATCGGACAATTTCATCCGCGAGCCTCCTTGTCTTTCCGCCTGCGATTCAATCGCCGCAGCCATGCCTCGAGCAGGAGATCATCATCCAGATAACTCGACAGCAGCCACCTCACCCCGTCATCGCCGATACAACCAGCGCGGCGTACCAGCGGTTCGAGATCCTTGATGCGGTCACGCTGCCCCCATAGCAGAGGACGTGTTTTTTCCAGATCGATTAGGCATGCCTGCCAATCGTCATCCTGCTCGCGCAAGAAAACATGCTTGGGATAGAAACAACCATGCATCTGCCCGGCGCGGTGAAGCGTGCGAGCCAGCTCACCGGTTGCACTGATGACTGCTTGCTGCTGTTTTTCGCCCAGCACCGACCATCGGCTCAGCAAGGCATCCAGATCGGTCCAACCATCGAGCGCGCGTGTCAGCAGAACAGCCCTCTGCTCGCTGCCGACCTTGCGCTGGCCGAAAAAGGCTGCCTGCAGCGCCGGCACGCCAAGCCGTGCGTAGCGCCGGATATTGCGAAATTCCCGAGCAAATGTCGGCTGACCAAAAGGGTGTGCAAGACTGCGGGTCAAGTGATTGCTCTGGCGCTTCAGGTAGAAGGCCGCGCCATCGAGTTCGAGCCGGAAGACGCTGCTCCAGCCACCACGCTCGACATTGGGCTCATCCACCGCTTCAAGCTGTACCGCCCAAAGCGAATCGAAGTCAGCCAGGCCGTTGCGCTCAAGCACCGAACGATCGGACTCCGCAATGAAATCGGTCATTCTCGTCCTTGAAAGTAATTCAGAATCTGCTGGATACGAGGTTTATCCTGCGCGACGAGCCGCTTACGTTGGCAATACTGCAAGTAGAACCTCAGACGCTGAGTGCGGGTGAGCTGGTACTTGGCGACCTTATCAAGGCAGGCCAGGTCCTTGACGATTCGGCGCCGCAGAAACGGGCCACACCAGAACGCACCGGTCGGGCAGTCAATCAGATATAGGCGGCGTTGCGGATCGACCAGCAGATTGCGCCATTTGAGGTCGTTGTGGGTAAAACCCCGGTCATGCATCGCCCGCGTCGATCGCGCGAGCTGCACGCTGACCTCCTGCACCCAACGCGGATCGCGCAGACGGGCATCATGGGTATCGGCGAGCATGGCTAGATCGTCGGTCTGCTCCAGTTCGCGGGTGATCAGGGCACCGCGTAAAAACGCTCCGCCGCGCCGCTCAAGACCGTAGGCCACAATGGGCGCGGTTGGAATCCCCCAGCGGCGGAAAAGCATTAGGTTCTGCCACTCAGCCTTCACCCTGGGGCGACCTATGAAGCGGCGCAGGCCCTTGCCGGCACCGGAATAACGCTTAACGTAATAGCGCACGCCGTTGCGCTCGACACGAATGACTTCCGAAAGTGGATCCTGGGTCAGCCGCTCGCCTTCCAACGCGAACACACTTGCGAGCGTACCGAAATCCGCACTCAGATCGGCATAGGCCGGGTCCAATGTCCAGCCGGCCATTACAGCGCATCCCCATAGCGGATCTTGCGCGCCAGCAGCTTTTCGGCCTTGCGCTGCAACCATGCCAACAGCCCAGCCTCGTCACGCAGAATCTCCCGCAACGGGCGCTGAAAGTAATTGCGCAGGAAGCGTAGTCTATCGCCGCGGGTCAGGCCGATTTCCAGGGCGGAGAAATACAACCCAGCCAGATCCTTGTCGCGCCAACGCCGCGGTGTTTGGGCTCGGGTTTGCGCGCGATGCAGGTCGATCAGCGACAGACGGAAATCGCTCGCTGTCACCGGCCTGTCGGTATGCAGCAGAAAGTGGCAGATGTAGAAATCACGGTGGTTGACGCCGGCGCGGTGCATGGTGCCAGCCATGCGCGCGACTTCGGCAATCAGCGCGCGCTTGAGCGCCGGCGCGGGTGGCTGTTCACGCCAGTTAGCCGAGAAGTCCTCCAGGCTGACCGTCGGCGCCAGTTCTTCGGTGATGATGAACGAGTGTTGAGTCGCCGGATTGCCGCCACGCTCGCCATAGGCAACCGCGGTCATGGTCGGAACCCCCACTTCGTGCAGCCGCTGAATGGCGCGCCACTCCTGGCCGGCTCCCAGCACCGGCGCCTTGGCGGTGAGCAGGTTCTTGGCGATCTCGCCCCAGCCGATGCCCCGATGAATCTTGACGAAGTATCCGCGCCCGTCGACCTCGGCGCGCAGGGTGCGCCGGCCTTCCAGCTCGCGGTAGACCTGACCATCGAGACGTTCGACTTCTACGAATGGATCCTTGCCATGCCAAAGGCTTTTGAACGGTTCCAAGAGCATCAGGCGCATAGAGGATCCGCCAATCGACAGGTCGCTGACTGAGCGGCGACGGTCATGCGCGCCCCTCTAGGATTACATCGGCCGCCTTCTGCGGCATCGAATAAAGATCAGCAGATTCGGCATATGCCAGCCCGTTGCGACTCCAGGCCGCGCGCTGCTGATCATCGGCCAGCATCTGTGCCAGCATTCGATCAAGGACGCTCTGCTCGAACGGGCCGGGCACCACCCGACCGCAATCGGCATCGGCGATGTAGTGGGCGTAGCCACATACGTCGCTGACCAGCACCGGCAGCCCGGCAACCAGCGCCTCCAGCAACACGGTGCCGGTATTTTCATTATAGGCCGGATGGATCAGCAGATCGGCACCGAGCAGAAAGCGCGGGATGTCGCTACGCCCCCTGAGAAACTCGACCATGCCGGAAACGCCCAGCGCCTTGGCCTGCAGCTTGAACGGCTTGGGATCGTCCTGGCCGATCACCAGCAGCCGGGTACGCTGGCTCAGTTCGCGCGGCAGTGCAGCCAAGGCCTTGAGGCTGCGGTCGACGCCCTTGGTCTTGAAGCCGGAACCGATCTGCACCAGCAGCAGCTCGTCGGGGCGCACCTCGAACTCCTCGCGGAACTCGGCACGGATCTGCGCGGCATTGGCCGGCGCGCGGCGATCTTGGGCGATGCCCGGCGGCAACAAGTGAAAGCGTTCGGCGGGCGTGCCGTAGTGTTTGACGAACAGCGGCTGCTGCACCTCGGAGATCATCAGAATTTCGGTCTTCGCCTCGGGCGCGAACACCGCGCGCTCGTACTCGGCAAAATGCTTGTAGCGACCCCAGCGGCGGTAAATCGGGTTGCGCAGGGTCTGCGCCTTGTCCTCGAAGCAGGGATCGGCGGCGTAATACACATCGAGTCCCGGCATCTTATTGAAGCCGATCACCCGGTCGACCGGCCGCTTGCTCAGGTCCGCCTCGACCCAGGCAGTGAAGCGCTCGTTGCGGGTGTGATTGAACAGCGCCTTGACCGGTGCAATCAGCACCTCGAAGCCGTCCGGCACGTCGCCTTCCCAGATCATCGCGTAGACACGGATCGTGTGGCCGCGACGCTGGCATTCGAGGGCTATGCGCATGAAATCGCGCTGCAGACCGCCGAAGGGAAAATACTTGTAGAGAATGAAGGCCAGTTGCATCAGACGGACTCCGGGGCCCGCAGCAGGGCTTTCAATTCGGTGACGACGCGCTCGGGGCGCAGGTCGTCGAAACAGGGCTTGTGCCGGTCACCGCGACCGGCGTTCGGCCCGCTGGCACACAGGTGCACCTGCGAGCGCCCATACGCGCCGACCCGCCCGGGCAGGGTCGGACCATAAAGTGAAATGCTCGGCACATCCAGCGCCGCAGCCAGGTGGCCGAGACCGGTGTCCACCCCGACGCAGGCGCGTGCACCGGCGATGACCCGGGCGACACCGGCAAGATTGAGCTTCGGCAGCACCGCGGCGTTGGCTATGCCGCTGACGATGCGTTCGGCCCGCGCCTTCTCTTCGGCATTGCCCCAGGGCAAGCGGATCGCCCAGCCGAAATCGCTCATGCGTTCGGCCAGCTCGCGCCAATAGGCTTCCGGCCAGTGCTTGCTCGGCCAGGTGGTGCCGTGCAGAAACAACAGATACGGCTGATCGCTGGGCGCCGCCATCTGCTCGCGATTCAGACCGTAGTCGGCAACGTCCTGCGGCAGCGGATAACCGAGCGCCTGGGCGAACAGCTGGCGCACCCGCTCCAGCGCATGCTGGTCACGCGGCACGGCATAGCAGCGGTCATAGAAGCGTGCGGCGATGGGCTCGCGGGCCGAATCGCGATCCAGCCCGGCGACCGGAGCCTTCACGTAGCGGGTCAGCCAGGCGCTTTTGAGCAGGCCCTGGGCGTCGATCACCAGGTCGTAACGGCCTTCCCGGAGGCGCGCCTTGAAGCGCTGCCATTCACCGTTGCGCAGGGTCTGCAGCGGGTGCTTGCGCCAGCGGCGAATCGCTACCGGGATCACCTGTGCCACTGCCGGATGCCAGGCCGGAATTTCGGCGAAGCCCTCCTCCACCACCCAGTCGAACTGGATGCCGGGCAGCGCCCGCTGCGCATCGGTCAGGGCCGGCAGGGTATGCACGACATCGCCCAGCGACGAGGTCTTGACCAGCAGGACCTTCAATCAGCGCACCTCGACCGACTGCGGGACCAGACGATCCAGCGCCTCGATCACCGCGCGCGGCTTTAGCTCGCGCATGCAGTTGTTGTGGCCGAAACGGCAGGTGCGCTCGAAACAGGGGCTGCAGTCGAGGCCCAGGCGCACCACTTCGACCTGTTCGGAAAGCGGCGGGGTAAAGGCTGGCGAGGTGGAACCGTAGACGGCCGCCAATGGCCGGCCCAGCGCAGCGGAGACATGCATCAGCCCGGAGTCGTTGGACACCACGGCATCGGCGCAGGAGAGCAGATCGATCGCTTCGGCCAGACTGGTTTCGCCGGCCAGGTTCACAGCCTCTTCACGCAGGCCCGGAATCAGCCGCTCAAGGATCTGCTCACCCACCGGATGATCGTTTTTCGAGCCGAACAGCCAGACCTGCCAGCCTTCGCGGACCTTCACCTCGGCGACCTTGGCGAAGTGCTCAGCCGGCCAGCGCTTCGACTCACCGAATTCGGCACCGGGGCACAGCGCCAGCACCGGCCGGTCCAGGCTCAGGCCGAAGCGTGCCAGGGCCGCATCGCGCGTTTCGGCGTCGATGCGCAGTGACGGGTTCGGATAGAGCCTGGGCAGCTCGGCGCCCGGCTCGAAGGCCAGCGCCATGAACCGCTCGATCATCAGCGGATAGCGCTGCTTGTCCAGCTTGCGCATGTCGTTGAGCAGGCCGAAACGCATTTCGCCACGCCAGCCGGTGCGCTTGGGGATGCCGGCAAAGAACGGCACCAGTGCCGATTTCAGCGAGTTGGGCAGCAGGATCGCCTGCTGGTACTGACCACGCAGGCTCTGCGCGACCTTGCGCCGGGTCGCCATGTCGAGCACGCCGTGCCCGACCGGAAAGCTCAACGCCTGGCGCACCTCAGGCATGCGTTCGAGAATCGGCCGGCTCCACTCAGGCGCCAGCACGTCGATCTGGCAGTCGGGATGGCGCTGTTTCAGGCAGACGAAAAGCGTCTGCGCCATCACCATGTCGCCAACCCAGCTGGGTCCTACGATCAGTATGTTCATAAGCTCTAAGCCATAAGCTGAGGGGCTGGAAGCGTGGCCGGCAAGCGAGTCATGCGCTGCCGGCTCCCAGCGCCAGGCTTACTTGACCAGGGTCCGCCATTCGGCGTGGGCATCGGTCTTGCCGGTGACCAGATCGAAGTAGGCTTTCTGCAGCTTCTCGGTGATCGGGCCACGACGGCCGATACCGATGGCGCGACCGTCCACTTCGCGGATCGGGGTGACTTCGGCGGCGGTACCGGTGAAGAAGGCTTCGTCGGCGATGTACACCTCGTCGCGGGTGATGCGCTTCTCGACTATCTTCAGGCCATGCTCGGCGGCCAGGGTCAGCACGGTGCCGCGGGTGATGCCGTTCAGGCAGGCGGTGACTTCCGGGGTGTAGATCACGCCATCCTTGATGATGAAGATGTTTTCGCCCGAGCCCTCGGCCACGTAGCCTTCGGGGTCCAGCATCAGCGCTTCGTCGGCGCCGCCGGAAATGGCTTCCTGCAGGGCCAGCATCGAGTTGATGTAGGCACCGTTGGACTTGGCGCGGGTCATGGTGATGTTGACGTGATGGCGGGTGAAGGAACTGGTGCGGACCTTGATGCCCAGTTCCAGCGCTTCGTCGCCCATGTAGGCGCCCCAGTGCCAGGCGGCGACGATCACATGCACCTTCAGGCCGCTGGCGCGCAGGCCCATGCCTTCGCTTCCGTAGAACACCATCGGGCGGATGTAGGCGCTTTCCAGGTTGTTCTCGCGTACCGCGGCGCGGGTCGCCTCGTTGATCTCTTCCTTCGAGTACGGCATCGGCATGTTCATGATGTGTGCCGAATCGAACAGGCGGTCGGTGTGCGCCTGCAGGCGGAAGATCGCCGTGCCGTCCGGAGTGTTGTAAGCGCGCACGCCTTCGAACACGCCCATGCCGTAGTGCAGGGTATGGGTCAGCACATGGGTGGTCGCATCGCGCCACTGCACCAGTTCGCCGTCATACCAGATGACGCCATCACGATCGGCCATCGACATCGTTGCCAGCTCCTCAGAATTCGATATTGCTTGGTAGCCCGACGAGGGACTCAGCTGAGCCCCAACTCGCGCCAGATACGCATGACTGCGCGACGCTCGTCGTGGAATTGATCCCCACTCACCAGTCCGGGCTGCTTCTGCAGTGATTGCCGGTGGGCTGCCGCGCGGTAGGCCTTGTAGGCGTCCTGCAGCAGCCGGACCTCATCGCCGGTCATCAACCCGGCCTGCTCCAACCCATCGAGAATGCGGATGTTATCGGTATAGCGCAGCAGTTCGGGATGCTGGTGCGACCACGCCAAAGCCGCGTATTGCACCATAAATTCGATATCCACGATACCACCGGCGTCCTGCTTGAGATTGAACTCGGCCGCGCCGTCGAAGGCTTGCTCAGCGGTCCCCGCATGCGTCGCCCGGGTACCGAGGTTGTCGCGCATCTTCGCGCGCATGTCGCTGACCTCGCGGCGCAGCGCCTCGAGATCGCGTTCGCGACCGAGCACAGCGGCACGCACCCGCTCGAAATCGGTGGTCAGCTGCGGGCAGCCGACAAGTACACGCGCACGCACCAGCGCCTGATGTTCCCAAGTCCAGGCCTCCTGACTCTGATAGCGCTCGAAGGCGCCCAGCGAGCTGACCAGCAGCCCGGAAGCGCCGGACGGGCGCAGGCGCATGTCCACTTCATAGAGCTGGCCAGAGGTGGTCTGGGTGGTCAGCAGATGGATGATGCGCTGCCCCAGACGGGTAAAGAACTGCGCGGTGTCGATGGGCTTGGCGCCATTGGTCTCCGCAGCAGGGTCGCCGTCGTGGATGAACACCAGATCCAGATCGGAGCCGTGACCGAGCTCGATCCCGCCGACTTTGCCGTAACCGACGATGACGAATGCCGGATCGCAGAGCGTGCCGTCGCTGCGCTGCGGCTGGCCATGACGCGCGACAGTGTGGCGCCAGGCCAGGGTCAGCACTTCCTGCAGAATCGCCTCGGCCAGCCAGGTCAGGTAGTCGCTGACCTTCATCAACGGCAGCGTACCGGCGATCTCCGAGGCGGCAACGCGCAGCCGGTGCGCCAGCTTGAAATGCCGCAACGCCTCCATCTGCTGCTCGAGGTCGTCCTCAGGGATGCGCATCAGCCGTTCGCGCAGTTCAGCCGCCAGTTCCGGCGCCAGCGGCGGGCTGTACAGACGACCGGCGTTGAGCAGCTCGTCGAGCAACAGCGGGAAGCGGGCGATCTGCTCGGCGATCCACGGGCTCGCCGCACAGAGCTCGAGCAATCGCTGCAGCGCACCGGGGTTTTCGGTCAGCAATACGAGATAGGCCGAACGCCGGGCGACCGCCTCCACCAGCGGCAGCACACGTTCGAGCACGAGATCGGGGTCGGCCTGCTCGACAGTCTGCGCCAGCAGGCGGGGAATGAAGGCATCCAGTCGTTCACGACCGAGACGCTGCATGGTGCGCACCTGACTGGCATTGCGCAGTGCGGCAAGGCGCTGGCAGGCGCCCTGGCCGTCGCGAAAGCCGGCTTCGGACAGCTGTCGGCAGGCGAATTCCTCGTCCCAGTCCTGCTCCCACAGCGGCAACCACTCACCGCCGACCAATGCATCGCCTTCGGCGGCTTCGTCCTCGTCTGGGTCGGCGATCACCTGGTGGAAATGCCAGTCGATGCGCCCACGCCAGTGCAGGAGTCGCTCGTGAAAGGCCGGCCAGCTGTCGAAGCCGAGCATGAAGGCGACCCGCGCGCAGTCGACTTCGCTTTCCGGCAGCATCTGCGTCTGCCGATCGGCGATGGCCTGCAGTGCGTGCTCGGTGTAGCGCAGGAATTCGTAGCCTTCACGCAGTTCGACGACCGCCGCGGCTGGCAGGTAGCCCTGCCCTTCCAGGGTGGCCAGCACGCCAAGCAGCGGACGCTGCTGCAGGCTGAGATCGCGCCCGCCATGGATCAGCTGAAAGGCTTGAGCGATGAACTCGACTTCGCGGATACCACCAGCACCGAGCTTGATATTGGCGGCCATGCCCTTGCGCCGCACTTCCTGCTGGATAAGCTGCTTCATGGTGCGCAGCGCTTCGATCGCCGAGAAGTCCAAATAGCGCCGATAGACGAAGGGCCGCAGCATCTCCAGCAGCTCTTTGCCGGCCTGCTGGTCGCCGCCGATCACCCGCGCCTTGATCATCGCGTAGCGCTCCCAGTCGCGCCCCTGGTCCTGGTAGTACTGCTCCAGTGCATTGAAGCTGTACACCAGCGGCCCGGACGAGCCGTACGGGCGCAGGCGCATATCGACGCGGAAGGCAAAGCCATCGGCAGTGATCGCGTCCAGCGCCTTGATCAGTCGCTGACCGAGGCGGACGAAGAACTCCTGATTGTCCAGCGAGCGCTTGGCGCCGACTGTCTCGCCGCCTTCCGGATAGCCGAAGATCAGGTCGATGTCGGAAGAGAGATTAAGCTCATGGGCGCCCAGTTTGCCCATGCCAAGAATGACCATGTGCTGCGCGGTGCCGCTGCGACGCCCGGTCGGTACGCCGAACTGCTCGCAATGACGCACGTACAGCCAGTGATAGGCCAGATCGACGGAGGCATCGGCGAGATCGGAAAGGTCACGGCAGGTTTCAGCAAGATCGGCCCGACGAGTCAGGTCGCGCCAGATGATGCGCACCTGCTGGCGATTGCGAAAGCGGCGCAAGGTCAGCGCCAAGGCGTCTTCGTTGTCGCAGGCACCGACCAGCTCGCCGAGTGCTTCGCGCATTTCGCCAGCCTCGAGCGACCGCTCCAGCCAGCCCAGCTCGGCCAGCTGCAGCAGCATCTGCGGATCTCGACTAACCTGTTCGCTGACGAAATCGCTCGCTGCACAGACCCGGCTGAACGCCTCACGCTGCTCAGCCAACCAGACGTGACAACGTGCCGCAAGCGCTTCCGACAGGCTGCCGGCAGCGGCGAGGAACGACTCTTCGGCTCGACTGACAAAAGGCAGGAGCGAGGACGGCAATGCAACCAGCGGGGGCAGACTCATTGTGGTTTCCTTTACGACAGCAGTACGGTAAACCGCGATTCAGAGCCTCGCATATGCCTTTTTCAGGAAAATGCCAGCGCCGCTGATCTGTAGTTTTACTACTAAAGAGTATTTCAGGGGGCTGATCCCGGCGCGTTTTTGTAGTAAAACTACAGACGCCCGGTTCTACCCCCGGCATTCGTCCAAGACATTACACGCACCGGCCCACAAAGCCGGTAGCGAACAGGCGACCGATTCTGGAAGCCTTTCCGCCATGGAGCAAGCCATGCAAGATCTCGATCCCGTCGAAACCCAGGAATGGCTGGACGCCCTCGAGTCCGTCCTCGACCGCGAGGGTGAAGACCGCGCTCACTACCTGATGACCCGGATGGGCGAACTGGCCACACGTAGCGGCACTCCGCTGCCCTACGGCATCACCACGCCGTACCGCAACACCATCCCCGTCACCCGTGAAGCCAAGATGCCCGGCGACCTGTTCATGGAGCGTCGAATCCGCTCTCTGGTCCGCTGGAATGCCCTGGCCATGGTGATGCGTGCGAATCTGAAGGATCCGGACCTGGGCGGCCATATTTCCACCTTCGCCTCCAGCGCCACGCTTTACGACATCGGCTTCAACTACTTCTTCCAGGCACCGACCGAAGAGCATGGCGGCGACCTGATCTACTACCAGGGCCACGCCTCCCCCGGCATTTACGCCCGCGCCTTCCTGGAAGGCCGCCTGACTGAAGAGCAGATGCTCAACTTCCGCCAGGAAGTCGATGGCAAGGGTCTGTCGAGCTACCCGCACCCGCACCTGATGCCGGACTTCTGGCAGTTCCCGACCGTCTCCATGGGCCTCGGCCCGATCACCGCGATCTACCAGGCGCGCTTCATGAAGTACCTGGAAAACCGCGGCTTCATTCCGAAAGGCAAGCAGCGCGTCTGGTGCTTCATTGGCGACGGCGAGTGCGACGAGCCGGAAACCCTCGGCGCGATCTCCCTGGCTGGCCGTGAGAATCTCGACAACCTGGTATTCGTCATCAACTGCAACCTGCAGCGTCTGGACGGCCCGGTTCGTGGCAACGGCAAGATCATTCAGGAACTGGAAGGCGTGTTCAAAGGCGCCAACTGGAACGTCAACAAGGTCGTCTGGGGCCGCCTGTGGGACCCGCTGTTCGCGGTCGACGAGGACGGTCGCATGCAACGCCGCATGGACCAGGCGATCGATGGTGAATACCAGAACTACAAGGCCAAAGACGGCGCCTACGTGCGCAAGCATTTCTTCGGCGCCGACCCCGAGCTGCTCAAGCGCGTCGAGAGCATGTCCGACGAAGAGGTCTGGAAGCTCAACCGCGGCGGCCACGACCCCTACAAGGTCTATGCGGCCTACCACCAGGCGGTCAATCACAAGGGCCAACCGACGGTCATCCTGGCCAAGACCATCAAAGGCTATGGCACCGGTGCCGGTGAGGCGAAGAACATCGCCCACAACACCAAGAAAGTCGATATCGACAGCCTGAAGAAATTCCGCGATCGCTTCGACATCCCGGTCAACGACTCGCAACTCGAAGAGCTGCCGTTCTATCGCCCGGCCGAAGACAGCGCGGAAATGAAGTACCTGCGCAAGTGCCGCGACAAGCTGGGCGGGCATCTGCCGCAGCGCCGGCCGAAGAGCTTCAGCATCCCGACACCGCCGCTGGATACCCTCAAGGCAGTGCTCGACGGCTCCGGTGACCGCGAGATTTCCACCACCATGGCCTTCGGCCGCATCCTCTCGCAGCTGGTCAAGGACAAGGATCTCGGCAAGCGTATCGTGCCGATCCTAGCCGACGAGGCGCGCACCTTCGGCATGGAAGGCATGTTCCGCCAGCTGGGTATCTACTCCCCGGTCGGGCAGCTGTACGAGCCGGTCGACCGTGATCAGGTGATGTACTACCGCGAAGAGAAGGACGGCCAGATCCTCCAGGAAGGCCTGAACGAAGCGGGCGCCTTCTCCTCGTTCATCGCTGCCGGTACTGCTTACAGCAACTACAACCAGCCAATGCTGCCGGTCTACATCTTCTACTCGATGTTCGGCTTCCAGCGCATCGGCGACCTGGCTTGGGCGGCCGGTGACGCGCAGACCCGTGGCTTCCTGCTGGGCGGCACCTCTGGGCGTACCACGCTCAATGGTGAAGGCCTGCAGCACGAGGACGGCCACAGCCACATCCTCGCCAGCACCATCCCCAACTGCCGCAGCTATGACCCCACCTACGGCTACGAGCTGGCGGTGATCATGCACCACGGCATGCACGAGATGATGGAGCAGCAGAAGAGCGTCTACTACTACATCACCGTGATGAACGAGAACTACCAGCAGCCGGCCATGCCGCAGGGTGTCGAGGACGGCATCATCAAAGGCATGTACCTGCTCGAAGAAGCCAAGGGCGACTTCAAGCACCGAGTGCAGCTGCTGGGTTCGGGCACCATCCTGCGCGAAGTCCGCGCCGCGGTGGACATCCTCGCCAAGATGGGCGTGGGCGCCGACGTCTGGAGCGTCACCAGCTTCAACGAACTGCGCCGCGATGGCCTGGCGATAGACCGCTGGAACCGTTTGCACCCGACCGAGGAGCCGCGCAAGAGCTACGTCCAGCAGTGCCTGGAAGGCCGCGAAGGTCCGGTCATCGCCTCGACCGACTACATGAAGCTGTTCGCCGACCAGATCCGCCAGTGGGTGCCGTCGCGCGAATACCAGGTGCTGGGTACGGACGGTTTCGGCCGCAGCGACTCGCGCGCCAAGCTGCGTGATTTCTTCGAGGTCGACCGTCGCTGGGTGACTGTGGCCGCACTGCAAGCACTCGCCGATCGCGGCGCCATCGAACGCACCGTGGTGGCCAACGCCATCACCGAGTTCGGTATCGACCCCGAGAAGCGCAATCCGCTGGATTGCTGATGCGTGCGCACAGGAGAACCTATTGTGAGTGAAACCATACGCGTACCCGACATCGGCAGCGGTGAGGGTGAAGTAATCGAATTGTTCGTCAAGGTCGGCGACCGTATCGAAGCCGACCAGAGCATCCTGACGCTCGAATCCGACAAGGCCAGCATGGAAATTCCCGCGCCCAAGGCGGGCGTGGTGAAGAGCCTGAAGGTCAAGCTCGGCGATCGCCTGAAAGAAGGCGACGAGCTGCTGGAACTGGAAAGCGAAGACGGCCAGGACAGCGCGGCTCCCTCACAGGCTGCAGCCGAACCTGCTGGCGCGGCGAGCGGCGGCCCGACCGATGAAACCGAAGCGCCGACGCCTCCGGGCGACGACGATGCTTCGGCCTCGGCCGGCGAAGGCGAGACACAGGAGATCAAGGTTCCGGATATCGGCTCCTCGGGCAAAGCCAGCGTGATCGAAATCGCGGTTAAACCCGGCGATACCATTGCCGCCGAGCAAGCGTTGATCACGCTCGAGTCGGACAAGGCCAGCATGGAGATTCCGTCTCCCGCAGCCGGCGTGGTCGAGAGCATTTCGGTCAAGGTAGGCGATGAAGTCGGCACCGGCGATCTGATCCTGGTTCTCAAAGGCGCAGCGCCCAGCAAGCCGGCAGCAAGCAAGGCGCCAGCAAGCCAGGCGGCAAGCGCACCGAAGCAAAAGCTCAGCGAGCCGGCAGTTGAAGAACCTGCCGAAGACGCCGGCGAATCCGTGGAAGAAGTACGCATCCCGGACATCGGCTCCAGCGGCAGTGCCAATGTCATCGAAGTGATGGTCAAGGCCGGGGACAGCGTCGAGGCGGACCAGTCGCTGATCACGCTGGAATCGGACAAAGCCAGCATGGAGATTCCGGCACCCAAGGCCGGTATTGTGGAATCGCTGTCGATCAAGGTCGGCGACGAAGCCAGGACCGGCGATCTGATCCTGACCCTAAGGGTTCAAGGCACCGCACCAGCGAAGAAGCCCGCCACCAAGGCGGAGGCTGCACCGCAACAGCAGGCGGTTGCACCGAACAAGCAAGGCGTTCCCGAGGCGAAAGCTGCCGCAACGCCCGCTCCGGCGGTCAGCGGTCCGAGCAAGGCTGGCACCAAGGTGCATGCGGGGCCAGCGGTACGCATGCTTGCCCGCGAGTTTGGCGTAGAGCTGGCTGATGTTCCGGCCACTGGTCCGAAGGGCCGAATCCTCAAGGAAGACGTTCAGGCCTACGTCAAGAACATGCTGCACAAGGTCAAGCAGGCTCCTGCCGAAGGTGCTACCGGTGGTGCGGGCATCCCGCCGATCCCGGCGATAGACTTCAGCCGTTTCGGTGAAGTCGAAGAAGTAGCAATGACTCGCCTGATGCAGGTCGGTGCCGCCAACCTGCATCGCAGCTGGCTCAACGTGCCGCACGTGACCCAGTTCGAGTCGGCCGACATTACCGAGCTGGAAGCCTTCCGCGTCGCGCAGAAGGCAATCGCCGAAAAGGCTGGGGTCAAGCTCACCGTGCTGCCGCTGCTGCTCAAGGCGTGCGCGCACCTGCTCAAGGAACTGCCGGACTTCAACAGTTCGCTGGCGCCAAGCGGCAAGGCGCTGATCCGCAAGAAGTACGTGCACGTAGGTTTTGCCGTCGACACGCCGGATGGCCTGATGGTCCCGGTGATTCGCAACGTCGACCAGAAGAGCCTGCTGCAACTAGCCGGCGAGGCTGCGGAGCTGGCTGAGAAGGCACGTACCAAGAAGCTTTCACCGGATGCGATGCAGGGTGCGTGCTTCACGATCTCCAGCCTCGGCCACATCGGCGGCACCGGCTTCACGCCGATCGTCAATGCACCGGAAGTGGCGATCCTCGGCGTATCCAAGGCGACCATGCAGCCGGTGTGGGATGGCAAGGCCTTCCAGCCACGGCTGATGCTGCCGCTGTCGCTATCCTATGACCACCGTGTCATCAACGGTGCGGCGGCGGCGCGCTTCACCAAGCGCCTATCCGAGCTGCTGGCGGATATTCGTACGATGCTGCTGTAAACGCCTGTACCCAAACAGGAACGCCGCGTCCTCTCACGAGGGCGCGGCGTTCTTGTTTTCCAGGTTGCCGGAAAGCCATCAGCTCAGGCGCAGTCGCTGGCCGTTCTGTCAGCCCTTTTGCAGGTTGCGAATCAGAAACGACAGTGCCTTGGCGAGCTCTTCGGCGCCCTTGGGGTCGCGCAGGATGACCACCAACGGCAGGCCGTCGACCGGACTGTTGACGAAGCAGCTAGGCCCCTGAGGAGGACACTGGTATTGCAGGTAGGGATCGAGACCAAATACCGACAGACTGCGATTGCGAACGGCTACGCCGCCACTGCTGCCGCGCACTTCCTCACGGATACGCAACTCGCCCGGCGCGGTGACGCTCAGCTCGTAGAGAAAGTCCTGGGGATTGGCCTGGCCGACCTGGTAACCGGCACGCAATGCGTAGGTATCCAACAGGCTATTGCTGTGCGTCAGCAGCGCCGTGCGATCGCTCGAGGTGAGATAAAGCTTCTTCAGTTCGGTCAGGTAAAGGGTCGATTCGTCAGAACCGAATTCGATTGGCTCAGCCGCCATCGATGGTGTGCCGATCGTCCAGAAAACCGAGACCATCACTAACTTTGCAAGTCGACTTGTCAGTCCCTGTCGCATGATGCACCCTTGCCGAAATTAATATTATTTAGCCATCGTCCTTCGCTGGAACGGTGCCTGGAGCCCGAGCCAGCCCGACTCCGTGGAGCATACTGGAAGCCAACCGCTCGATGAAAATACATACCGATGCCGCCAGCCGCCTGGCGACCGAGGTTGTGACGCAGTTGCCAGTGCCTTCACGGCTGGGCATGCTGCGTTTCGAGCGGCTGAACGAGTCCAGCTGGACGCTGCTGTTTCTCGACCCTGCCTGTGAACGTCTGCTCGGCGTGTCTGCCAGCGACCTGTGCTCACTGATCGACTCCCCTTATGCCAGCCTGATGGAGCCCAGCGCTCGTCTTCAGCTGCATGAAGATATCCAGCAGCAGCTGAGCGCACGCAACCACTATTCCGTCAGTTACCGGCTACACACACCTGACAGTGTGCTGGATATCACTGAGCTGGGCGAAGTCTGCCAGCAGTACGGGCGTGAATTGCTGCGGGGCTATCTGATGGCGGGCCGAAGGCCAGAGTCGGATCAGGACCTCAGGTCCCAGAATGCCCGCCTTCGCACCTCGCTGCAGCAGCACCAGCAGACGCAGGACGAACACCTCGAACACATGCTGCGCTCACGTACGCAGCAGGGACTCATCGTCAAGCTGGCGCGGCACCGATACAGCTCCACCAATCCACAGCAGGAAGCAGCGCAACTGATCACGCAGGCCGCCTGCGAAGTCTATGAGGTCGACCGTGCAGCCATCTGGCATCTGAACGGCACCCGCCTCGAGCCGATTGCTTGCTACAGGCTCGGCAGCGACAACTATGAAACGCTGCCGGAAGTGGAGCTGACGCCCTTCCCGCGCTATCTGCAAGCCCTGCAGAGCGGGCGGGCCGTCGATGCGCAGGACGTGTCGCAGGACCATCGCACCAGCGCATTAGGCGAGCAGCTCCATCGTCCGCAAGGCATCCGCTCGATCCTCGACGCCAGCATTCGAGTCGGTGGTGAAGTGATTGGCGTGTTGAGCCTGCAGCACGCCGGTCAGCCGAGGGCATGGCAAGCTGACGAGGTCGCCTTCGCCGGAGAACTGGCCGACCAGTACGCGCAAGTGCTGGCCAACCAGCAGCGCCTCAGCGCGACCCATATGCTTGGCCTGTTCCAGCGCGCCGTGGAACAGAGCGCGAGCGCCTTTATCCTGGTCGACCGTGACGGTCGCGTGGAGTACGTCAATCCGGCCTTCACCAGCATCAGCCAGTTCTCCGCGACCGAGGTGCGCGGCCAGCGCCTGACCGACCTCAAAGCCCTCGAAAATCTCAGCGAGCTGCTGTTCGATACCTCATCGGTACTCGCCCACAGCAACAGCTGGCAGGGCGAGTTCCGCTCCCGTCGCAAGAATCTGGAGCCCTATTGGGGCCAGCTCTCGATCTCCAAGGTGTTCAACGACGAAGGCGTGCTGACTCATTACATCGGCATCTACGAAGACATCACCCGCAGCAAGCTGGCCCATCAGCATATTGAGCGACTGGCCTATACCGATAACCTGACCAACCTCGGCAACCGGCCATATTTCATCCGTAGCCTCGAGGAACGCTTTGCTGCAGGTGCCGAGCCTCGGCTCTGCCTGCTGCTGGTGGATATCGACAACTTCAAGCGAATCAACGACAGCCTCGGTCACCAGACCGGCGACAAGCTGCTTACCAGCCTGGCACGCCGACTGCGCAACGGCCTCAGTCAGCAGAGCGTGCTGGCACGTTTCGCCAGCAACGAGTTCGCCCTGCTGTTCGACGACATGGAGCTGGATGAAGGGCTGCGGCTGGCCGATCAGGTTCTGCGCGTCCTCGACAAGCCACTGTTCGTCGACAAGCAGCTGATCAGCGTCAGCGCGTCCCTGGGTCTGGCCTGCTCGCCGCAACACGGACGTGATCCGGAAACACTGATGAAGCATGCGGGGCAAGCGCTGCACAAGGCCAAGGCCAACGGCAAGAATCAGGTGCAGATCTTTACCGAGGCCCTGCATGCCGAGGCCAACTACAAGCTGTTCGTCGAGAACAACCTGCGCCGCGCACTCACCCAGAACGAGCTTGAAGTCTTCTATCAGCCGAAGCTTTGCCTGCGTAGCGGACAGCTGCAGGGACTGGAGGCGCTGTTGCGCTGGAACCATCCGGAGAAAGGGATGATCCGCCCGGACCAGTTCATCAGTGTCGCCGAAGAGACGGGTCTGATCATCCCTATCGGCAAATGGGTCCTGCGCGAGGCATGCCGCATGGGCGTCAGACTGTCGGCACTGGGCCATGGCAAACCACAGATCGCAATCAACCTGTCTCCCAAGCAATTCTCCGATCCGGATCTGCTTGGCTCGATTGCCGCCATTCTTCTGGAAGAGCAGCTTCCTCCGGGCCAGCTTGAACTGGAGCTGACCGAAAGCCTGCTGCTCGACGCAACCGAAGAAACCCGGCAGCAGCTGATCGGCTTGAAAGCACTGGGGCTTACCTTAGCCATGGATGACTTCGGCACGGGATATTCCTCGCTCAGTTACCTGAAGAAATTCCCCATTGACGTGATCAAGATCGATCGCAGCTTCATCAAGGACATCCCCGACAACCAGGACGACATGGAGATCACGTCCGCGGTGATTGCCATGGCGCGCAAACTGCACCTGAAGGTGGTCGCCGAAGGTATCGAGACAGCCGAGCAATTGAAGTTCCTCCGCCATCATCGCTGCGATATCGGCCAGGGCTACCTCTTCGACAAACCGATTCCCGGCAACATCCTGAGCGACGCCTTGCGCCGCTATCCCCATTGGCGCTAAGCGCCGACAACCACTTTCGCCAGGATCGGCGACGCGTGGTCACCATCAAGCTTTCACTGTTACGCCCGCTTTTGTAGCCTAGCTGTCCGCCCCCATTTCGTCCGAGGCAACCATGTCGCTACGCTCGCAGATACTGGTCAACAAACAGGCACTGCCAACTGCCGAGCAGGCGCTGCCCGGCCGCTCGACGGCCGTACCGGTACCACCGGCCCATTATGTGAACGGCAACCCTTTGCAGCCGCCCTTTCCGGCCGGCTTATCCCAGGCCATATTCGCCATGGGGTGCTTTTGGGGAGCAGAGCGCCGCTTCTGGGAGTTACCGGGTGTGTGGACCACAACCGTGGGCTACTCCGGCGGCTTGACACCGAACCCGACCTACGACGAAGTCTGTTCCGGCCTGACAGGCCATACGGAGGTGGTGCTGGTGGTTTTCGATCCCCGGCAGATCGATTACGCCACCTTGCTGCGCACGTTCTGGGAGGCGCACAACCCAACCCAGGGGATGCGCCAAGGCAACGATATCGGCAGCCAGTACCGCTCGGCGATCTATTGCACGGACGCGCAGCAGCGCAGCGAGGCGGAGGCCAGCCGGGAGCGTTTTCAGCAGCGTCTGAGCGATGCTGGGTTTCCGGCAATCACTACGGAGATAGCCGACGCACCGACGTTCTACTATGCGGAGGCTTACCACCAGCAGTACCTGGCTAAAAATCCGGGTGGCTATTGCGGGCTGGGCGGCACAGGTGTCTGCATGCCGGACTGAGGCAAGAAGGCGAAGGGTTAAGTCCGAAGCGTCAATGCCAGCCTGAATGCGCGGGATTGAAGCAGAGAGCTAAGCAGAAAAGAAAAACCCCGCCGAAGCGGGGCTCTGCAGACTGAATCCTGACATCCATGATCGCGCGCCATCCTGGCACCGCTCCCTGAGTGGTCCGTATTGTTGATTCGCGCTTTCCATGCGCCACGTCCCTATGCAGTAGATTACTGCCTGCCCTTGCGGACCTGTAGTAGCCATTGTGCATCACGCCTTGTAAGCCTTTTCCTACATCGCGTCATCCATGACACAGAGCTGTAAGTCGAAGCTTACATTGCGCGGTTTTTATGACCGAAGGGCCGGCTTAATCGTTCCACGTCATGGCCAAATAATTTCATATTGCCTTTAGATTAAGCCGCACCGATCAGAATTGAGCGGCATCAAGCAGGTACAGCGACTCGCTTCCGGCCTTGACCGAAGCGCTCAGCGAATGGATCCGCGGCAGCAGCCGCGCGAAATAGAAACGCGCAGTACCGAGCTTGCTCTGGTAGAAATCGCCTTCCGCCCGCTTGGCAAACGCGACAGCGGCCATGCGCGCCCACATGTAGGCGTAGGCGGTATAGCCGAACACATGCAGGTACTCCACCGAGGCGGCGCCGATTTCGTTCGGATTGGCCTTGGCCTGATCGATGACCCACGCAGTCAGCTCGTCCAGGTTGTCCAGGGCGCCCTTGAGCGGCTCGGCAAACTCTTTCAGCTCGGGACCCGCATCGGCGATGAACGCGCGGATCTCGTCGACGAAAGCCTGGTACATGGTGCCGCCGCTGCCGACGATCTTGCGACCGACCAGATCCAGCGCCTGGATGCCATTGGTACCTTCGTAGATCTGCGTAATGCGACAGTCGCGCACCAGCTGCTCCTGCCCCCATTCACGGATGAAGCCGTGACCGCCGAATATCTGCTGACCATGTACGGTGGTTTCCAGCCCCATATCCGTGAGAAAGGCCTTGGCAACGGGCGTCAGCAGTGCGACCTGCGCCTCGGCGCGCTGCCGGGCCTCGTCGTCATCGCTGAACTTGGCAATGTCGAGCTGCAGCGCGACGTAGCTGGAGAATGCCCGGCCACCCTCGTTCAGCGCCTTCATGGTCAGCAGCATGCGACGCACGTCGGGATGCACGATGATCGGATCGGCAGCCTTGTCCTGAGCCACAGGCCCGGTCGGTGCGCGACTCTGGATACGATCACGGGCGTACTCGATTGCGCTCTGATAGGAACGTTCGCCAGTCGCCAGGCCCTGAATGCCAACGCCCAGGCGCTCGTAGTTCATCATGGTGAACATCGCCGCCAGGCCCTTGTTCGGCTCGCCGACCATCCAGCCGGTGGCGCCATCGAAGTTCATCACGCAGGTAGCTGACGCCTGAATGCCCATCTTGTGCTCGATGGAGCCGCACGACAGCGAGTTGCGCTCGCCCAGCGTACCGTCTTCGTTGACCAGCACCTTGGGCACAAGGAACAGGGAGATCCCGCGGGAACCGGCCGGCGCATCCGGCAGTTTGGCGAGCACCAGATGGATAATGTTTTCGGTCAGATCATGCTCGCCGCCGGTAATGAAGATCTTGGTTCCGCTGACCTTGTAGGAACCGTCTGCCTGGGGTTCTGCCTTCGTGCGAATGATGCCCAGATCCGTGCCGGCATGAGGCTCGGTCAGACACATCGAGCCGGACCATACACCGGCATACATGTTCGGCAGGTACTTCTGTTTCAGCTCTTCGCTGGCATGGGCGTAGATCGACAGGCAGGCACCGGAGGTCAGCATCGGATACAGGCCGAACGCCAGGCTGGCAGAGTTCATCATCTCCTCCACCTGCGCCGAGATCACCTTGGGCATACCCATGCCACCGAATGCCGGATCACCACCGACGCCGACCCAGCCACCCTCGGCATACAACTGATAAGCCTCGCGGTAGCCGGCGGGCGTCGAAACCGCCCCGGCGTCCCAACGGCAACCTTCTTCATCGCCGCTGCGGTTGAGCGGCGCGATGCTGTTGGCGGTGATCTTGCCCGCCTCCTCGAGGATGGCGTCGGCCGTCTCGGCATCGACGACCTCGGCGAGCGCTGGCAGCGTCTGCCAGAGCTTCGGCGCGTCGAAGACTTCATTCAGGACAAAACGCATGTCGCGCAGCGGCGCTTGGTAGTCAGCCATGGCAAGGTTCCTCGCAAGACACTGGGTTGCGGCACTGAGGGCCGTTTCCAGCGAGTCTAACCGAATAACGAAGACAGGATTAAGCGTCTTTTTGTGACCGAATGGTTTTTAATGGTCACAATAAGCACTTCTCAAACCTAATGCGAATGCCCGTTCATGCGCACCGCGCCGCGCCCGCTGCCATGTACGCGCACGCAGTTTCGACCGGCCTTCTTGGCGCTGTAGAGAGCCTGGTCGGCCGCCTTGATGACTTCGTCCGGGACACGCTGCTCGCCTTGCCGCTCGGCCACACCGATGCTGATGGTCACCGATACCTGCGTCGCCGACGTCTTGCCCCGCGCCATGCGACCCTGACGGTCATCCTTCGGGCGGCTGCTCGCGTCGCGCAACTGCAGCGCATAGCTCTCCACGGACTGGCGTACCGCCTCGAGATGCGGCAGGCACTCTTCGACGCTGCGGCCGGGAAACACCAGGGTGAACTCCTCGCCGCCATAACGATAGGCGCGTCCGCCACCGCCTATCTTGCGCAGCCGGCTGGCGACCATCTTCAGAACCTGATCGCCGACGTCATGCCCATGGGTATCGTTGAAGCGCTTGAAATGATCCACATCCGCCATGGCCAGTACGTAATGGCGACCCAGGCGCTGCAGCCTCTCGTTCAATGCGCGACGTCCGGGCAAGCCGGTCAGCTCGTCACGGAAGGCCATGAGATAGGCCTCATGGGCGATCGCCGCTACCAGCATCAACAACACGTGGCTGCTCAGAACATTCAACGCCGCGCCGCGGCTGAAGGTTTGCGGGAGCAACAGCAGCACGCCAACCAGCCCGACGAGCTGCGCGGCATGGGAGGGCCTCGGCTGACGCAGGTACTGCACCGTCAACAACACCAGCGCGGCAAGAAAAGCCGGATACGCCAGCTGGATGAGTTGTAGCCAGTCGGCCTGCAGGGCCGGCCAACGGATCACCACCAGCCAGGCATGCAGCGCATCCGGAAACCGCCTCGCCAATGCCAGGGCCACGATACCGACGGCGAAGAGCACCGCCGCACGCGCCAAGCCTTCCTGAGCGAGATGGCTGCGCTCGCGCCATACCCCGAACAGGCCATAAAGCAATGGCAGCAGCAGGCTGCACAGATGGAATGTCAGGGCTGCGTCATCCAACAGCCTGCCATGATCGCGGTAATGGTCAGCGTGCGTGTCGAGCAGGAAATAGACGAGATACACGCAGAGCAGCAGGAAGCACTCCCGGATGCGACCGTACATCAAGCAAAGCGCACCACCGAGCAAGAGCAGCACGGTCGGCAGGACGTTATAAAGCGAAGTGAAGAACTCGTTGAGCGATACCTGGCGTGCAATGACCTCACCACCGACCAGCAAGGCTAGCGGCGCTACGAAGTGATTGAAACGAGGCGAGACGGCACGCGACACAAAGGCTCCGGCAACCCACAAGAAAAGCAGGCATTGTGCCTCTACACACACGAACATGCAGCCAATTGCTAGTTAGAAGGCGCAAATACGTGGCCGACGAGCATAAAAAAGCCGCTGCAGAGCAGCGGCTTCGTTTACAGCCTCACACCATCAATAGCCAAGCGCGAAGTCCGCTTCGGCCATGTCCATCAGATTATCCGCGCCGGACAGCATGGCTTCCACGTGAGTGCGGGTACGCGGCAGGATGCGCGCGAAGTAGAAGCGCGCAGTCTGCAGCTTGGCCTTGTAGAAACCTTCTTCCTCGGTGCCGGCGGCCAGCTTCTCCGCGGCAACGCGCGCCATGTCGGCCCAGAAGTAGGCGAGGCAGGCGTAGCCGGAGTACATCAGGTAGTCCACCGAAGCAGCACCGACTTCCTCGCGGTTCTTCATTGCGGCCATACCGACCTTCATGGTCAGCTCGCCCCACTCCTTGTTCAGCTTGGCCAGCGGCTCGACGAATTCCTTGACGGTATCGTTGCCTTCGTTGGCCTGGCAGAACTTGTGCACGATCTTGGTGAAGCCCTTGAGCGCTTCGCCCTGGGTCATCAGCACCTTGCGGCCCAGCAGGTCCAGCGCCTGGATGCCGGTAGTACCTTCGTAGAGGCAGGAGATACGGCTGTCACGCACGTTCTGCTCCATGCCCCACTCGGCGATGAAGCCGTGGCCACCGTATATCTGCACGCCGTGGTTGGCCGCTTCGAAACCGACTTCGGTCATGAACGCCTTGGCGATCGGGGTGAGGAAAGCCAGCATGGCGTCAGCGGCCTTGCGCTGCTCTTCGTCCTGGCTGCGCTGCATCACGTCGACCTGCTTGGCAGCGAAGTAGAGCATGGCGCGGTTGCCTTCGGCGAAGGCCTTCATGGTCAGCAGCATACGGCGCACATCGGGGTGCACGATGATCGGGTCGGCGGCCTTTTCCGGCGCCTTCGGCCCGGTCAGCGAACGCATCTGCAGGCGCTCACGGGCATAGGCGATACCGCCCTGGAAGCCGATCTCGGCATGGGCCAGGCCCTGCAGAGCGGTGCCCAGACGCGCCGTGTTCATGAAGGTGAACATGCAGTTCAGGCCCTTGTTCGGCGGGCCGATCAGGAAGCCGGTGGCGCCGTCGAAGTTCATCACGCAGGTGGCGTTACCGTGGATACCCATCTTGTGCTCGATGGAACCGCAGGAGACGCCGTTGCGCTCACCCACTTCGCCTTCGGCGTTAGGCAGGAACTTCGGCACGATGAACAGCGAAATACCCTTGGTACCTTCCGGCGCATCGGGCAGACGGGCAAGAACGATATGGACGATGTTCTCGGCCATGTCGTGCTCACCTGCGGAGATGAAGATCTTGGTACCGGTAACCTTGTAGGTGCCATCGGCCTGAGGCTCGGCCTTGGTGCGCAACATGCCCAGATCGGTGCCGCAATGCGGTTCGGTCAGGCACATGGTGCCGGTCCACTGGCCGGATACCAGCTTGGTCAGGTAAGCCTGCTGCTGCTCAGGAGTGCCGTGCTCATGCAGGGTATTCATCGCACCATGGGACAGGCCGGGATACATGCCCCAGGACCAGTTGGCTTCGCCGATCATTTCGCTGATCGCCATGCCCAGCGACTCCGGCAGGCCCTGGCCGCCGTGCTCGACGTCATGGGCCAGGCTCGGCCAGCCGCCCTCGACGAACTGCTGATAGGCCTCCTTGAAGCCGGCAGGCGTCTTCACGCCGCTTTCGCTCCAGGTACAGCCCTCAATGTCACCCACACGATTCAGAGGGGCGATGACCTGCTCACAGAACTTGGCGCCTTCTTCGAGAATGGCGTTGACCATGTCCGGGGTGGCGTCTTCACAACCCGGAAGGCTCTGATAGTGCGCTTCGTAGCCGAGCAGTTCGTCACGTACAAAGCGGATATCGCGCAAGGGGGCCTTGTAGTCAGGCATAGCGTAAACCTCAGCGGTAGGTTCTTGGTTCAGGTGACTGATGATCAGCCACGCTTGATTATGAATTGGACCATCCGGCATCGCCCCGGCAGGTCAAACAGGCGTTTGAAACATACGTTTCGACCTGTGCGATGTCAAGCGAAGGAACACGCCGGCGTTGCATAGCCAGAAGCCATCGCTCCGCCTGTCAGGTGTAGCACCTGAGCGGAACATTGATGGCCGGGCGAAGGGTAGTGAAACGAGCTGTTGCAAATGCGGCAGGCGGGCGCGCGACGCAAATGGAGCGGACGGAAAGATCGACTGGCGGGCGCCGAGGGGCGGCAACGGAAAGCGTGCGAACGAACGTCGTGGAACCAGGCCGGACGATTAGGCCTGGGTGTCGATTAGCGTACCGAGCACTTCATCGGCGCTCTGGATCATGCGGGCGCCGAGCTTGGCGCTGTGCTCACCGACTTTCAGCTGAATCAGCTGCTCGGTGATTTCGGCGACGGCCTGAGAGTTGCCCAGGGCGGGCGAACTGGCGGAGGCAATGCCGGATGCGGCCTGCTCGACGCGCTGCTGACCGTTCTGGAAGGCACTCAGTCCGGCGCCCATGAGGCTGTTGGTGATCTGCATGGTTCGCTCCACGCGCTATCAGGTTGCCAGCATTCAAGCAGATGCCGGTTGCGCCGGCAAGGCGCTATTTCGTGGAACCTCGACCGCTAGGCAGTTGCAGGGCACCGAGCGACAGATGGAGGGCGACCTGCTGCGCACCTGGCTGGTCGAGGCGCGGCACACGGCCGAGACAGGGTGCGGGCAGCAGCTCGGCCAGCGTCGCCAGATTCTCCTCCAGCCGCGAGGTCGCCGGATCGACGATATTGGCCACCCAGCCAGCCAGCCTCAGACCATCGCGGGCAATCGCCTCGGCACTGAGCACCGCGTGATTGATGCACCCCAGCCGCACGCCGACCACGAGGATCACCGGCAAGCCCAGTGCCTGCACAACCGCCGAAAGACTTTCCCGCGCATTGAGCGGCACGCGCCAGCCCCCTGCACCTTCCACCAGGGTGAAATCGGCCTGCCGCGCCAACACCGGCCGTATCACCTGAACGAGGCGCTCGGCGCTCAGCTCGACACCGGCTTCGCGCGCGGCGATATGCGGGGCGATGGCCGGTGCGAAGGCGAACGGGTTGACCGTCGCATAGTCCAGCGCCGGGTTGCACTCGGCCAGCAGCGCCAGCGCATCGCTGTTGCGCAGGCCGTACCCGGTCAGCTCGCAGCCGGAGGCGACCGGCTTGATCGCTGCGGTGGACATCCCCTGCGCGCGGGCGACATGCAGCAGACCAGCGGCGATGGTGGTCTTGCCCACGTCGGTATCGGTGCCGGCGATGAAGAAAGAGTGGGCCATATCACGAGTCCTTGCGCAGAACGCCATAGACCACCTGATAGGTGGCCGGCAGGCCCGCGGGCTGACGGAAACCTTCGTAGGCATCGATCAGTGCACGGATGCGGGCACGACCGGTCAGCCCGTCGGGGCGTCCGGGGTTGAGGTTGTGTGCGCCGAGCGCCTTGAGTTCACCGGTCAGCTGGCGTAGATCAGGGAAATGCAAAACCTCCGGCCGTACATCCAGGCTCACCAGGGCCATACCGCTGTCGCGGCATAGCGCCTGATAGGTAGCCAGCGAGCGGAAACGGTTGACGTGGGCAAAGCCGTCCACCATCTGCCAGGCGTCGCGCAACTCCTGCAGCGTGCCCGTGCACAGACTGCTGAAGGCCAGGGTGCCGCCAGAGCGCAAGACCCGCCGCGCTTCACGCAGTACGCAGGCGAAGTCCTCGCACCATTGCAGAGCCAGGCTGGAATAGATCAGATCGACGCTGCCATCACGCAACGGCAGACGCTCCGCATCGCCCGCCACGAAGTGCAGCGCACCGCCCTGCGGCCGGGCGTGACGCAGCATGCCTTCGGCGATATCCAGTGCAATGCCTTCGGCACGCGGAAAACTCGCCGCCAGTGCGCGCGAGAAGTAGCCGGTACCGCTGCCCAGATCCAGCCAGCTTAACGGCTCTGCAGCGGCCGGCAGACGCGCCAACAGCTGGCTGCCCACCTGCCGCTGCAGAGCAGCAACACTGTCGTAGGTTGCCGCGGCGCGGGAAAAGGACGCGGCGACCTGGCGCTTGTCCGGCAGCAGGGCGGCGTCAGTCATCCTCGCCCTCACCCATGAACGCCAGCATGGCGGTCGCCACGTCGTCGGCGCGCTCCAGCGGCAGGCCGTGGCTGGCATTGGCCAGCACATCGACTTCCACATCCGGCAGACAGGCCAGCAGCGCCTCCGCGGCAGCCGCAGGGACCAGCGCATCGCTGCCCGCGAACAGGTGTAGCTGCGGCCCAACGTAACGCTGCAGCGACTCGCGTCCATCCAGATCGGCAAGCAGGCGCAAACCGGCGGCCGCGACGGCCACAGGCTGGTCGAGCAGGCTGACCTGCAACTGTCGGGCAAGCGTGCGCGGATCGTACGCACCGCGGCTGCAGAGCAAACTGAAGCGCTTGAGCGTGTCCTCCGGTCCCATCTGGAATGCCGCATCGAAGGCATCGAAGACTTCGGCAGGCATGGCCGTCGGCCAGTCGTCGCGGCTGCGGAAGCAGGGGTTGCTACAGATGGTGATCAGCCCAGGGCAGTTGTCGCCACGGCGCGCTGCCAGCTGCGTGGCCAGCATTCCGCCCAAGGACCAGCCCGCTATCCAGCTATCGACGGGCAGCCGTGCATCCAGCTCGTCGAGCCAGGCAGCTGGTCGCTCCAGCGCCGGCAGCGGGACAATGTCGACCTGCAGCCGCGGCTCACGATCACGCAACAGCTCGGCCAGGGGCTCCAGAGCAGCCGGGCCGAACGCCCAGCCTGGCAGAAGAATCAGTCGATCACGCATCGTCGCTCTCCTTGGGCAACAAGGCCCAGCACTCGGCCAGCGCCTCCAACAGGCGCTCGAGCTGCGCATCGCTGTGGCTTGCGGTGAAGGTGATCCGCAACCGTGCGCTGCCGGCCGGAACGGTCGGCGGGCGAATGGCGCCGACCAGGATGCCGCGTTCGCGCAGCAATGCCGACAGCCTTAACGCCCGTTCGCTGCTGCCCACCAGCACCGGCTGGATCGGCGTCGGGCTGTCCATCAGCGTCAGTCCAATCTGCTGCGCGCCCTCGCGGAAACGCGCGACCAACCGGTTCAGATGCTCTCGGCGCCAGCCTTCGCTGCGCAGCAGCTCCAGGCTTTTGAGTGTGGCACAGGCCACCGCCGGCGGCTGGCTGGTGGTGTAGATGTAGGGCCGGGCGAACTGGATCAGCGTTTCGATCAGCTCCTCGCTGCCGGCAACAAAGGCACCCGCGGTGCCGAACGCCTTGCCCAGGGTGCCGACCAGCACCGGGACGTCGTCCATGCCCAGACCGAAGTGCTCGACGATGCCGCCGCCCGTCGCGCTCAGCGGACCGAAGCCATGGGCATCGTCGACCATCACCCAGGCGCCACGCTGCTTGGCCGTGGCGCAGATCGCCGGCAGGTCGGCGAGATCACCATCCATGCTGAATACGCCATCGGTCACCACCAAGGTATTGCCGCTGGCCTTCTCCAGGCGCTTGCCGAGGCTCTCGGCGTCGTTGTGCAGGTAGCGCGAGAAACGCGCGCCCGAGAGCAGACCGGCGTCGAGCAGGGAAGCGTGATTGAGGCGATCCTGCAGCACCGTATCACCCTGCCCGACCAGCGCCGTCACCGCGGCCAGATTCGCCATGTAGCCGGTGGAAAACAGCAGGGCACGCGGGCGGCCGGTGAATTCGGCGAGGGCTTCTTCGAGCTGGTGATGCGGCGTGCTGTGGCCGATCACCAGATGCGAGGCGCCGCCGCCCACGCCCCACTTCGCGGCGCCCTGCTGCATGGCTGCGATCACCTCGGGATGGCTGGCCAGTCCCAGGTAGTCGTTGGAGCAGAACGCCAGCAGCCGCTGCCCATCGACCATCACTTCTGGCTGCTGCGGCGTTTCCAGCAACGGGCGTTGACGATAGAGATGGGCCGCGCGGCGCTCGGCAAGACGGGCGGAGAGATCGAAAGTCATGGACTCGGATACCGGCGAATGGTGGATAACCGCAAGCGGGTTATCCACCTTACGAAGAGTCGCGTTAAGTGTCGGGGGAATCGGGGCGCAGTTGGCGCCTCCATCCACCGAAACGAATCATCAGGCCGAAGCGGCGTTGTAGAACAGCTTGCTGTCGCGCTGCTCGATCAGCGCCTGCTCGATGGCCGCCTGGTGAACTTCGTCGGCGTGCTCGTGGCGCTCTTCCGGCTTGATGCCCAGGCGCGCGAACAGCTGCATGTCCTTGTCCGCCTGTGGGTTGGCGGTGGTGAGCAGTTTTTCACCATAGAAGATCGAGTTGGCGCCGGCGAAGAAGGCCAGGGCCTGCATCTGCTCGTTCATCTGCTCGCGACCGGCGGACAGCCGCACATGGGATTTCGGCATCATGATCCGCGCCACGGCGAGCATGCGGATGAAGTCGAACGGATCGACGTCCTGTTCCTCGGCCAGCGGCGTGCCCTTGACCTTGACCAGCATGTTGATCGGCACCGATTCCGGGTGCTCCGGCAGGTTGGCCAGCTGGATCAGCAGGCCGGCGCGATCGTCCAGCGACTCGCCCATGCCGAGAATGCCGCCGGAGCAGATCTTCATGCCCGCCTCGCGCACGTAGCTCAGTGTCTCCAGACGCTCACCGTAGGTGCGGGTGGTGATGATGTTGCCGTAGTACTCCGGCGAGGTGTCGAGGTTATGGTTGTAATAGTCCAGCCCCGCTGCGGCCAGCGCCTTGGTCTGCTCCTGATCGAGCTTGCCGAGGGTCATGCAGGTTTCCAGGCCCATGGCCTTGACCCCTTCGACCATCTTCAGCACGTAGGGCATGTCCTTGACCGACGGATGCTTCCACGCCGCACCCATGCAGAAACGCGTCGAGCCGATGGCCTTGGCTTCGGCCGCCGCCTCCAGCACCTTCTGCACTTCCATCAGCTTCTCTTTATCGAGGCCGGTGTTGTAGTGGCCGGATTGCGGGCAGTACTTGCAGTCTTCCGGGCAGGCGCCGGTCTTGATCGAGAGCAGCGTGGAAACCTGCACGCGGTTGGCATCGAAGTGCTGGCGGTGCACGGTCTGCGCCTGGAACAGCAGGTCGTTGAAGGGTTGCTCGAAGAGCGCCTTGACCTCGGCAAGAGTCCAATCGTGGCGGGTAACGGAAGCGGAGGTGGCGCTCATGGGCATTCCTTGTAATTAATAGCGGCTCGGCGGCCTGGCACGGATGCGGAATGGTTAGCCAAGCTCGAAACGCTGTCAACCAGGAAAGGAATCATGGTTTACAACTGGTCAATTAATAAACAGCAATGTTTATTGTGCGATGAGCCTTGCGAAGGCCATCCACTGTGTATCCCGTGCGAAGCGGAACTGCCCTGGCTCGATGGCCAGTGCGCAGTCTGCGCCGTGCCGCTGCCGACCCGGGGGCTGATCTGCGGCGAGTGCCTGAAGCGGCCACCGAGCTACGACCATGTCGAAGTGCCCTGGCGCTTCGCCTTTCCCGTCGACACGCTGATCACCCGCTTCAAGCATCAGGCGCGCTGGCCATTCGGCCGCCTGCTTGGCGAGCGCCTGGCACTGCATCTGCAACATGCCTTCACCGACGGGCTGCCGCAGCCTGATCTTCTCGTGCCGGTGCCGCTGGCCCGCCGACGCCTGCGCCAGCGCGGCTTCAATCAGGCGCAGATGCTGGCGCAGTGGCTGGCCGCCGCACTGAAACTGCCGGTCGATGAGCGCCTGCTCGAGCGGATCGTTGATACGCCACCGCAGCAGCAGCTGGACGCTGCCACGCGACGGCGCAATCTGCGCCAGGCGTTCCGCGTCGCACCCGCAGCCAACATCGAGGGCCTCCATCTGGCGCTGATCGACGACGTGCTGACCACCGGTGCGACCGCCGAAGCGCTGGCGCAACTGCTCAAGCGTGCGGGTGTGGTGCGAGTGGACGTCTATTGCCTGGCGCGCACGCCCAAGCCGGGCAACTGATCGCGGCGGACGCGCGGTTGTTTAAAAGCCCGGGTGCAATACACTGATCGGTCTATCCTGCGGAGCCGGTCATGTCTCATCCCTTCGATACACTCACGCCGGACCTGGTCCTCGACGCCGTGGAAAGCATCGGTTATCTCAGCGATGCCCGCGTGCTGGCGCTCAACAGCTACGAGAACCGCGTCTATCAGGTGGGCATCGAAGACGAAACACCACTGATCGCCAAGTTCTATCGCCCCGGCCGCTGGAGCAACGAGGCGATTCTCGAGGAGCACCAGTTCAGCCTGGAGCTGGCTGAGCACGAGGTGCCGGTGGTGGCACCGCTGCTGCGTAACGGCACGACGCTCTTCGAGCATGCCGGTTTCCGCTTTGCGCTATTTCCACGCAGGGGAGGTCGCGCGCCGGAGCCGGGCAATCTCGATCAGCTCTATCGCCTAGGCCAGCTGTTGGGACGCATGCATGCGATCGGTGCAAACCGGCCGTTCGAGCATCGCGAAACCCTGGGCGTACAGAATTTCGGCCACGACTCGCTGAACAGCTTGCTGGAAGGTGACTTCGTGCCCAAAAGCCTGCTGCCGGCCTATGAATCAGTGGCGCGCGATCTGCTCAAGTGGGTCGAAGACGTCTTCGCCAGCACCAACTTCACCCCGATCCGCCTGCATGGCGATTGTCACCCGGGCAACATCCTCGCCCGCGACGATGCCTTTCATCTGGTCGATCTCGACGATTGCCGCATGGGCCCTTCTGTCCAGGACCTGTGGATGATGCTCGCCGGCGAACGCCACGAGCGGCTCGGCCAGCTGGCCGAACTGGTGGACGGCTACAACGAATTTCATGATTTCGCCCCCCGCGAGCTGCCGCTGATCGAGGCACTGCGCGCCCTGCGGCTGATGCACTACAGCGCCTGGCTCGCCCGCCGCTGGGACGATCCGGCCTTTCCGATGAGCTTTCCCTGGTTCGGCAGCGAGCGTTACTGGGGCGACCAGGTGCTGATCCTGCGCGAACAGATATCGGCGCTGCAGGAAGAGCCGCTCAGGTTGTTCTGAGGCATGGTGTGGCTGCGGACCCGTGACGGTGGATGTGAAAAGCGACATCCACCCTACGGTTGATCACGCAGCGTAGGGTGGATCGCGCTTTATCGATCCACCGGGGGCGATGCTCAAGCCTCCTCGATCAGCCAGTCGAGGCGCCAGCTGCCCTGGCTTTGCGCCAGCTGCTCGGCCAGCCACGGCAACAGCGCACGCAGTTCGTCCTCCAGCCCCCACGGCGGGTTGACGATGGCCAGGCCCGAACCGCTCAGGCGGCTGGCATCGTCGGCCGGGTGGACGAACAGCTCGGCGCGCAACAACTTGGGCGCGCCGCTGCGCGCGAGGTCCTGATAGAAGCGCTTGAGCTGGCGCTCATCCTTGATCGGGTACCAGATCACGCCGATGGTCTGGCGCATGCGGCCGAGCGCTTCCTTGAGCGCCGTGACGCAACGGCTCAGCTCGTCGGCCTGTTCGAACGGCGGGTCGATCAACAACACCACGCGCTTTTCCTGCGTCGGCATCAGCGCCCGCGGCACATGCCAGCCCTCACCGCGATGCACTGCCACGCGGCGGTCGCCGGCCATGTTGTCCTTGAGCAGGGCGCCATCCTCGGGGTGCTTCTCGTTGAGCTGCAGGCGATCCTGCTCGCGAGTTAGCTGCCGCGCCAGCTCCGGCGAGCCCGGGTAGTAGCGCAACGCCCCATCTGGATTCAACTCACGAATTACGCCGAGGTAGTCATCGAGCAGCGCCGGCTGCGCCTCGGCCTGCCAGATGCGGGCAATGCCCTGCAGCCACTCGCCAGTACGGCTGGCCTGGTCGCCGGCCAGGTCGTAGAGGCCGACGCCGGCGTGGCTGTCGAGGTAGGCGAAGGGGGCCTCCTTGCGCGACAGCAGGGCGAAGATCCGGCTCAACACCAGGTGTTTGAGCACATCGGCGTGGTTGCCGGCATGGAAGGCGTGGCGGTAGTTCATCTGATCCTCCTCGAGAGCCGCGCAGTTTACCCGTCCGCCTTGCGCCGCGCAGGTCCGGCATGACCAGCGTCGTTTTCCCCGGCCACCGACACGGGCTACAGTGGCGCCCCACGACGACTGAACGGAGCTGACCTCATGGACCTGCGCGATCTCTTCGGCATCGAGCACCCGATCATCCAGGCGCCCATGGCCGGCGCGCAGAATCACCTGCTGGCCGCGGCGGTGTGCGAGGCCGGCGGGCTGGGTTCGATCCCGGCCGGCATGCTCAATGCCGAGGCGCTGGACGCCGAGCTGACCGCCATCGAGGCGCTGACCGACCGGCCCTACAACGTCAACTTCTTCTGCCACCAGACGCCGGCTGCCGACCCGACGGCCTTCGACGCCTGGCACCGGATGCTCGCACCCATGTTCGCCGAATTCGCCATCGACCCGGCAGGCATTCCCACCGGCGCCACCCGCCAGCCGTTCGATGCGGCAATGGCCGAAGTGCTGGAGCGGCACAAGCCGGCGCTGGTCAGCTTCCATTTCGGCCTGCCGGCGCCCGATCTGCTGCAACGCGCCCGCGCCACCGGGGCAAAGATCGCCTCCAGCGCGACAACGGTCGCCGAAGGCCTCTGGCTGCAGCAGCACGGTGTCGACCTGGTGATTGCCCAGGGTCTGGAAGCCGGCGGCCACCGTGGCATCTTCCTTAGCGAGGACCTGACCACCCAGCTCGGCACCTTTGCCCTGCTGCCGCAACTGGTCGCCGCGCTGAACGTGCCGGTGGTCGCCGCCGGCGGCATCGCCGATGCCGGGGGCGTGGCTGCAGCGCAGACGCTCGGCGCGGCTGGTGTGCAACTGGGCACGGCCTACCTGCTGTGCCCGGAGAGCCGCACCAATGCGCTGCATCGCGCCGCGCTGAAGAGCCCGTACGCAGCGCATACGGCGCTGACCACCCTGTTCAGCGGGCGCCCGGCGCGCGGCATCGTCAACCGCATCATGCGCGAACTGGGTCCGCTGCCCGAAGGCGTGCCGCCCTTCCCGCTGGCCGGCAACGCCATCGGCGCGCTGCGCGCCCAGACCGAGAAGCAGGGCCTGAATCACTGCACGCCGCTGTGGGCCGGGCAGAACGTCAGCGGCTGCCGGGAGATCCCGGCCGGCCAGCTGACCCGTGAACTTGCGGCCGGCTGGCAGGACTGAGTCATTACGCATTCCGTCGCGGCGAGCCCTGAGCCGCCGCGACGGGGCGTAGAATCGACCGCACGTCACACGGAACGCCGCCATGAGCCCACTGACCAACACGCTCGTCTTCCTCGCCACCCTGGCCGGCATGGAGGTCTTCGCCTGGTGGGCGCACAAGTACGTGATGCACGGCTGGGGTTGGGGCTGGCACAAGTCGCACCACGAGCCACGCAGCGGCTGGTTCGAAAAGAACGACCTGTATGCGGTGGTGTTCGCTGGCGTGGCGATCCTGCTGATTGCCTTTGGCACGGCCGGCTACCACCCGCTGGAATGGATCGGCGCCGGGATGACGGCCTACGGCTTTCTCTACTTCGTCGCCCACGATGGCCTGGTGCACCACCGCTGGCCGCTGCGCTACGTGCCGCGTAACGGCTATCTCAAGCGCCTCTATCAGGCGCACCGCATGCACCATGCGGTCGAAGGCAAGGAGCGCTGCGTGTCCTTCGGCTTTCTCTACGCGCCGCCGCTGCCGGTGCTCAAGCGCCAGCTGCGCGAGCTGCACGACGGGCCGTTGCGCAAGCACCAGGGTGCATCTAGCGAGGACGTCTCCAGAGACCGTCAGGACGCGGCCTGACCTGCATCCGCCGCGAGGCCAGCGCCAGCACACCGCCGCCCAGCAGGAACTGCAGCTTCTGCCCTTTGCTGGTCGACACCCGCGCATCCCAGGCCGCCGCGCCGCGCGCTTTCACCTCGACGCCGATCTGCCGGTAGACGCCATGGGCCGTGGCGATCGACCAGGCCGAGCGCAGCGGCAGATCGCGCAGGCCCTGCGACGCAGAGCGATAGTAGGGCTCGGCCAGATCCACCAGCCGCGCCGCCAGGGTCGCCAGTGCAGCACGGTGCTCTGGCAGTGCGACCTGATCCTCCGGAATGCCCACCTCAGCCAACCAGTCCGCCGGCAGGTAGATGCGCCCGATATGGGCATCCTCGACGATATCTCGGGCAATATTGGTCAGCTGAAAGGCCAAGCCCAGATCACAGGCGCGATCCAGCGTCGGCTCCGCTTCGGCGCCCATCACCCGCGCCATCATCAGGCCGACCACGCCGGCAACCCGGTAGCAATACAGCAGGGTGTCGTCGAGGGCCTGGTAGCGATAGCCCTGCACATCCATGCGAAAACCCGCCAGATGCTCCAGCGGATGGGCCTTGGGAATCCGGTGACGCTGGATCACCTGCTGGAAGGCGGCGAACGCCGGATCGGCCATCGGCTCGCCGGCATAGGCGCGCTCGGTGAGATCGACCAGCTCGGCCAGCCGCGTCTTACCGCTGTTGCGATCGCCCTCGACCTGGCCGTGCCCCAGCGTCTGGCCGTCGATCAAATCGTCGCAATGACGGCACCAGGCGTAGAGCATCACCGCGCTCTGGCGGGTGCGCTCGTCGAACAGCTTCGCCGCGGCGGCGAAGCTCTTGGAGCCGACATTGATCGCCTGAGTGGAGTGATCGATGACCTGATCGTTCATCCGGCCTGCCCCTTCAACATGAAGTCCTGCAGCATCAGCCCGGCGGTGGCCTTGGCCGAACCGACGACCCCCGGCACGCCGGCACCCGGGTGAGTGCCGGCGCCGACGATATAGAGGTTAGGAATCAAGTCGTCGCGGTTGTGCGGGCGGAACCAGGCGCTCTGGGTAAGGATCGGCTCCAGCGAAAACGCCGAGCCCAGATGCGCATTGAGCTCGTCACGGAAATCGTGCGGCGTGAAGATGCGGTGGGTGACCAGATCGCCGCGCAGCCCCGGCATGTAGTGCCGCTCCAGGTACTCGAAGATGCGATCGCGGTACTTCGGCCCCTCCTCCGCCCAGTCGATATCCGCCGTGCCCAGGTGCGGCACCGGCGCCAGCACGTAGTGGCTGGCACAACCTTCCGGCGCCAGCGAGGGATCGGTGACGCAGGGCGCGTGCAGGTAGAGGGAGAAATCATCGGCCAGCGTCTCGCGCTTGAAGATTTCGTCGATCAGCTCGCGATAGCGCGGGCCGAAACACACCGTGTGGTGCTGCAGGTGCTCGTGGCGGCGCTTGAGGCCGAAATGGATGACGAACAGCGACATGGAGAAACGCTTGCCGGAGAGCCGTTTGACCTCGTCGCGACCACGTTGCTCATGCCCGAGCAGTTGCTTGTAGGTGTTGACCACATCCGCGTTGGACGCCACCGCATCGGTGTCGAAGCGGCGACCGTCACCGGTGATCACGGCCTTCGCGCGTCCAGCCTCCAGCTCGATCCGCGCGACCTCGGCGTTCAGCTCCAGCTTGCCGCCCAGATCCTCGAACAGCCGGACCATCCCCTGCACCAGCGCCCCGGTGCCGCCGCGGGGAAACCAGACGCCGCCCTGACGCTCCAGCGCGTGGATCAGCGCATAGATGGACGAGGTTTCAAACGGATTGCCGCCCACCAGCAGCGAGTGAAAGGACAGCGCCTGGCGCAGCCGGTCGTTCTCCACGAACTTGGCCACCATGCTGTACACGTTGCGCCAGGCCTGCAGCTTGGCCAGCTGCGGGGCGACGCCGATCATGCTGCGAAACGACAGGAAAGGCACGGTGCCGAGCTTGACGTAGCCCTCCTCATACACCGCCCGCGAATAGGCGAGAAAACGCTGGTAGCCGGCGACATCCTTAGGATTCAACGCATGAATCTGCCGGTCCAGCTCGACCTGATCGTTGACGTAATCGAAGCTGTTACCGTCCTCCCAGCACAGCCGGTAGAAGGGGCTGACCGGCAGCAATTCGACGTAGTCGGCCATGCGCTTGCCGGCACCGCTGAAGAGTTCTTCCAGTGCCGGCGGATCGGTGATCACCGTCGGCCCGGCGTCGAAGGTGAAGCCCTGGTCGTGATAGACGTAGGCGCGGCCACCCGGCTTGTCGCGCTTCTCCAGCAGGGTGGTCTGGATGCCGGCACGCTGCAGACGGATGGCCAGCGCCAGCCCGCCGAAGCCGGCGCCGATTACCACCGCTCGTTTAGCTTGGTTCATCGGTAATCCTTGCGATGCAGATCATGGGCGGCGAGCGCGCGCAGCGCTTCGCCGAGCGGAACAGGAGGCTTGCCCGAGACGATGCGCAAGCGGTCGCGGGTGGTCAGATTGGCCGCGTAGAAACGCTGGATCAGCGGTTCGCGCAGACGATAGAAACGCTGCATCACCGCCCAGCGGCGATCCGCCGGACCGGCCATGAACAGCATGCGATTGAGCAGTCGGAAGAAACCGCGCTGGCGCCACTGCGCCAACGAGTAATCGCGGATCGCCTCGAACAGGCTGGCGGCATCCCAGCGATCCAGCGCGATCAGGTGATCGGCCAGACGCACCGCGTCAGGCAGTGAGTAGCCGGTGGTGGGATGGAACAACGCCGCGGACAGCCCCGTCTGCGGCACGCCACGCGCCTCGCCCCAGAAGGCGGCGATGTCGCCGGACAGCACGATGGGCAGCACGCCCTGCTCCTCGCGCAGCACCTCGCGGATCGCCCAGCCGCGGCCCTCGGCGTAGCGCTGGATATTGGCGCGCAGTGTCTCCGGCGCTACCGCGTCGCCGTCGGCGTAGTAGGTGTCTTCGATCAGCAGGCTGTCCGCACTCAGCGGCAGCACATAGACGAAGCGATAGCCGTCGTGCTGCGCGACGCTCGCGTCCATGATGATCGGCTCCTGCAAGCCGTGCGGCTGCTGCAGGCGCAGTTCCTGGCCGAGAAACTTCTGAAAGCCGAGGGCCAGCTGATCGGTCCGGCGCACGCCGCGTCCATCGATCACGGCGCCGGCCTGCAGGATGTCCCCCGAGCCCAGACGCACCCTGTGTGGCTCCACGCTTGCAACGGTGGTGCGCAAACGCACGCCATCGCTCAGTTCGGGCATCAGGTACTGGTGAAAGCGCTCCGAGAAGATGGTCGCGTAACCGCTGGCCAGCCTTCGCTGCAGTTCGGGAAAGATCACTGCATAGCCGGGCCAGCGCTTGCCCACCATAGGTTCCAGCCAACGCTGCTGAGCCGGCGTCAGGTCATGCTCATGAAAGGACCAGGTGTGATTGCCGCCCAGGGTGTCGCCCTGCTCCAGCACCAGCAGGCGCAGATCAGGCCGCTGCTGACGCAGGCGCAGGGCCAGAAGGCCGTTGGCCAGCCCGCCGCCAACCAGGATCAGGTCCGCATCAAGCGCCACTCGCCACCTCCGCTCGCTGCCCATCTGTCCCGAGCGCCGCCTCGATCAGCTCGGCGGCACGCACCGCACCACCGGCCTCACGCACTTCTGCCCCGAGCTGCGCCGCCCGCTGGCGAAACTCGCCTTCGTTCAGCAGCCGCTGCAATGCGTGGCTGATCCGCGCCGGACTTGCCAACCGCGGCTGCAAGCGCAGGCCGACGCCGGCATGTTCGATACGCGCCGCGACACCCGGCTGATCGAAGGCAATCGGCAGCGCCAGCATCGGTACACCGGCCTCCAGCGCATCGAGCACGGTATTCAGTCCGGCGTGGGTGATGACGGCCGAGGCCCTGGCCAATGCCGCCCGCTGCGGCGCGAAGTCGGTGACCCAATGCGCACCCTCGTCACGTAGCCGCGCCGCCTGTGCTGCATTCAGCCCGCCGCAATGGGCGATCAACAGCTCTACGCCGAGCGGCTTGCAGGCGCGGGCGATATTGCGCAGCAGTCCGTAGCGATGCCCCTGCAGGGTGCCCAGCGAGGCGAAGACGAACGGCCGCGCCGGGTCGATCGGCAGGTTCAGTTCGGCCTCGCCGTGCAGCGGGCGACGCAACGGCCCGACAGCCTGGAAATTCGGCGGAAGCTGGCGGCGCGGAAAGTCGAAGCCCGCCACCGTCTGGCTGATCTGTAGCAGCGGCGACAGGCAGTCGCTCAAGGTCGAGCGCGGCGCCAGGCCGAACGCCTGGCAGTAACGCTCGATCACCTCGGCGTGGGGGCGCATCAGGCGGTCATAGACACGGCTGCTGTGCAGGTTGAGCTGCTCGCCCCAGTCTGTCGCCCGGTAGCGCCAGGGCATCACCGGCAGGGGCAGCAGCGGTTCGCGGTTGAACGGCAAGGCGCAGGCGATGGAAACGAACGGCAGGCCAAGATGCTCGGCCACCAGCGGCCCCGCCGGCTCCATCTGGTCGGCCAGCACGGCGTCGACCTGCAGCGAACGCAGCACGCGCGGCGCCTCGCGACAGAACAGCTCGGTGCTGGCCGCCATGTCGGCGATGACCCGACGGATGCCGAACGGCCCCGGTTGCGCGGCGCGGCGGACCACCGCAGCCAAGCTGCCCGGCGGATGGGAATCGGCGCCGATGACGGTAAATCCGGCGTCGGACAGCTCCAACAGCGCGGCGACATCGGCCTGCTGAACGAAGGTGACGCGATGACCGCGCTGCACCAGCTGCCAGGCAATGGCTTCGAAGGCGCGCAGATGGCTGAGATAAGGCGGGGCGATTGCCGCGAAATGTGTCATCTGGCGGCTCCGTCCGGGCTTCAGTAGCCGGAGACTTGCAGCAGCCGCGCCTGCCGCAGCTCGGCGAGGCTGGCCGAGCCCGTGCAGAAACAGGCAATCCGCAGCTGCTCGATCAGCACCTCGAAGTGCTGTACCACCGCATCACTGCTGAGCATCGCCGCCTGCAGTACCCCGGCCGCCTGCCCGACCAGATCGGCGCCCAGGCAGATCGCCTTCGCTGCTTCGACCCCGTCGCGGATGCCGCCGGAGGCGATCAGTGGTGTGCCGGGACAGGCCTCGCGCACGGCCTGCAGCGCCTGCGCGGTGGGAATGCCCCAATCGGCGAAGGCCTGGGCGATCGCGCGCTGGCTAACATCGGTGGCTCGCTCGGCTTCCACCGCGGCCCAGCTGGTCCCGCCAGAGCCCGCCACATCGATGGCGGCAACACCGGCGTCGACCAGCTGCCGTGCCACTGTCGCGGATATGCCGGCACCGACTTCCTTGATCACCACAGGCGCAGCCAGGCGGCTGGCAAGCGCTTCGATCGCCCGCAGCACGCCTCGCCAGTCACGATCGCCGCCCGGCTGCACCGCCTCCTGCAACGGGTTCAGGTGCACGATCAGCGCATCGCCGTCGATCATCTCGACCGCGCGGCGCGCCTCATCCACGCCGTAGCCGCGCACCAGCTGCGCGGCACCGAAGTTGGCCAGCAAGAGGATGTCCGGCGCCAGCTGACGCAGCTGCCCAGTCAGGCCCTGATCACCGGCGGTCTCCAGCGCAACCCGCTGCGAGCCGACCGCCATGGCGATACCCAAATGTTGCGCGGCTTCCGCCAGGTGCGCATTGATCGCGGCCGAACGTGCGGCGCCGCCGGTCATCGAGCTGATCAGCAGCGGGGCTCGCAGGCTGCGACCGAACAGCGTGCCTTTCAGGTCGATCTGGTCCAGGTGCAACTCGGGCAGGGCGCAGTGCTCAAAGCGGAATGCGCCGAAACCGGTACCCGTCGCACCGGCTGCCCGCGCCGGGTCCAGGACGATATCCAGATGATCGTTTTTGCGGCTGACCAACGATTGCTTGCTCATGGAAATCGGCTCCCGGGAAGACTTGTTTGGACGTGACGCCCTGAAAAAAGTGCTATGCGATGGCAACGAGTTGTACAGGTTTTTGTCATAACGTCCAATCGTTGTACAACATTGCGCAACCCGGCTGCTCGAACTGGGGCGCCAGCGAGGGCACCGCCATGCAAACGCAGAATTCCCCCGTCCCGCTTCCGCAATGCGACAGCCTGCTGCGCCTGCGCCGGCAGGTCGATGAGCGCCTGGCGCTGCGCCTGCCATTCCCCGAGTCGGAGCTGGACAAGGTCAGCCTGGCCTTGCGCGAAGGCACGCTGGCACCCGGCAAGCGGCTCAGGCCGCTTCTGTTGCTGTTGGCGCTAAGTGATCTGGGCATCGACCCGGATATCGGCCTGGACCCGGCCTGCGCCTTGGAAATGATCCACGCCGCCTCGCTGTTTCTCGACGACATGCCATGCATGGACAACGCCAGCCTGCGGCGTGGACAGCCGACCATTCATCTGCGCTTCGGCGAAGACGTCGCCGTGCTCGCCGCGGTCGCCCTGCTCAGCCATGCCTATGGCATCACCGCCACCGCGCCCCGGCTCACCCCCAGGCAGCGCAACGACGCGGTGGCCATCCTCGCGCGCTCGGTCGGTGCGCAAGGCTTGGTACGTGGGCAGTTCCGCGACCTGCATGGTGCACAAGAAGCACAGCAGCTCGACGCGGTGATCGCCACCAACCAGTTGAAAACCGCCTCGCTGTTCACCGCCGCGCTGGAAGTTGCGGCCCTGCTTGCCGGCGCGGAGCGGACGCGGACACGCCATCTGCAAGGCTTTGCCAACGAGCTGGGCCTGGCCTTCCAGCTGCTCGACGATATCGCCGATGGTCTGACACCCGAGCAGACCGGCAAGAACTGCCAGCAGGATCGGGCCAAGGCCACCGTGGTCTCGCTGCTCGGCCAGCAGGCAGCCGAGCAACAGCTGGCAACTCACCGAGAGGCCGCACTGACCCATCTCGACGCCGCCGGCCTGGGCGATGGCGCACTGGCCGCGCTGATGCGCCAGCTGTTCGGCTGAACGATGGCTCGACCCCGTGTTGACGCTTCATCAGTGCAATGGATGAAGCTAGGCAATGGAAAAGCGCGGTCCTTAGACTCGGGCGGATGAAAACGGAGGTTGACCATGACCGAGACCCTGCTCTGCCCGCGTAACCTGGCGTTCGAACTCTACGAAGTGCTGGACGCCGAGGCCCTGACCCGCCGCGAGCACTTTGCCGATCACAGCCGCGAAACCTTCGACGCCGCCATCGGCACCGCGCGGACCATCGCCGAGAAATACTTCGCGCCGCACAATCGCAAGTCCGACGAGCACGAGCCGCAGTACGTCAACGGCGAAGCGGTGCTGATTCCCGAGGTCAAGCCAGCGGTGGACGCCTTTATCGAGGCGGGCTTCCACAACGCCCAGCGCAGCTTCGACGACGGCGGCATGCAGCTGCCGAACCTGCTGTCGCGGGCCTGCTTCGCGCATTTCCAGTCGGCCAACATCGCCACCAGTTCCTACCCGATGCTGAGCATGGGCGCCTCGCACCTGATCGAGACCTTCGGCTCGGAAGAGCAGAAGCAGCGCTTCCTGCAGCCGATGCTCGAAGGCCGTTTCTTCGGCACCATGGCACTCACCGAGCCGCATGCCGGCTCCTCGCTGTCGGACATCCGCACCCGCGCCGAACCGGCGGGCGACGGCAGCTATCGGCTCAAGGGCAACAAGATCTTCATTTCCGGCGGCGACCATCCGCTGTCGGAAAACATCGTGCACATGGTGCTGGCCAAGCTGCCGGACGCGCCCCCCGGAGTGAAGGGCATCAGCCTGTTCATCGTGCCGAAGTTCCTGGTCAACGACGACGGCAGCCTCGGCCAGCGCAACGACGTGCTGCTCGCCGGGCTGTTCCACAAGATGGGTTGGCGCGGCACCACCAGCACCGCGCTGAACTTCGGTGACAACGGCAACTGCGTCGGTTACCTGGTAGGCGAGCCGCACAAGGGCCTGGCCTACATGTTCCAGATGATGAACGAGGCGCGCATCGGCGTCGGCATGGGCGCGATCATGCTCGGCTACGCCGGTTACCTCTATTCGCTGAACTACGCCCGCGAGCGCCCGCAGGGCCGCCTGCCGGACGGCAAGGACCCGGCCTCAAGCCAGGTGCCGATCATCGAGCACACCGACGTCAAGCGCATGCTGCTGATGCAGAAGGCCTACGTCGAAGGCGCCTTCGATCTCGGCCTGTACTCGGCACGCCTGGTGGACGACGAGCACACCGCCGAGAGCGAGGAGGAGCGGCGCAATGCCAGCGAGCTGCTCGACCTGCTGACACCGATCGTCAAATCCTGGCCGTCGGAGTACTGCCTGAAAGCCAACGAGCTGGCGATCCAGATTCTCGGCGGGCATGGCTACACCCGCGAATACCCGGTGGAGCAGTACTACCGCGATAACCGCCTGAACCCGATCCACGAAGGCACCCACGGCATCCAGTCGCTGGACCTGCTCGGCCGCAAGCTGATGCAGAACAAGGGCGCCGGCCTGCGCCAACTGCTTGGGCTGATCCAGGCCAGCTGCGCACGCGCCGCCGAATACGACTCGTTGACCGCCCTGCGCAAGCCGCTGGAGCAGCATATCGCCCGCCTCACCAGCGTCACCCAGGCCCTGCTCGGCGATCTCGCAGCGGGCAAGGTGAACCAGGCGCTGGCCAACTCGGCACTGTATCTGAAGGTGTTCGGCCATGCGGTGATCGGCTGGCGCTGGCTGGAACAGGCCCTGCGCGCCGAACGCGGACTCGCCGAGGGCAACGCCGCAGACGCCGACTTCTATCGCGGCAAGCTGCAGGCGGCGCGTTACTTCCTGACCTGGGAAGTTCCGGCCTGCGAGCCCGAACTGGCCATCCTCGAAGCACGCGACGACACCTGCCTGACCATGCAGGACGCCTGGTTCTAGGGCATCGCGTACAACACGTACGGCGCCCCGCTCATGCGGGGCGTTTTTTTTACAGCCTGCCAAATCATCGGGTTAGAATCGCTGGCATATCCCGTGCATGAGCGCGAGGCGGCATTCTCTGACGGAGACCTGATTTGGACCTCGGCAACCTCAACCACCTGTTCTTTATCGGTGCCTTGTTGGTGGCTGCGAGCATCCTGATGAGCTCATTGTCGAACCGCCTCGGCGTACCGATCCTGGTCATCTTTCTTGCCGTCGGCATGCTCGCTGGGGTCGACGGCGTTGGCGGTATCGTCTTCGGCGATTACCAGCTGGCCTTCATTATCAGCAACCTGGCGCTGGCGGTGATCCTGCTCGATGGCGGCATGCGCACCCGCACCGCCACCTTCCGCGTTGCACTGAAACCGGCGTTCTCTCTGGCGACCCTGGGCGTGGCGATCACCTCCGGATTGACCGGGCTGGCCGCCGCCTGGCTGTTCGATCTGCCGCTGCTGCAGGGGCTGTTGATCGGCGCCATCGTCGGCTCCACCGATGCCGCGGTGGTGTTCAATCTGCTCAACGGCAAGGGACTCAACGAGCGGGTCGGTTCGACCCTGGAGATCGAGTCGGGCAGCAACGACCCGATGGCGATGTTCCTCACCGTCGCCCTAATCGACATGCTGCTCGCCGGCCGCACCACCTTCGGCTGGGACTTCCTTCTCACCCTGTTGCAGCAGTTCGGCATCGGCACCGTGCTCGGTCTGCTTGGCGGCTGGCTGTTGCTGCAACTGATCAATCGCCTGTCGGTGGCCGACGGCCTTTACCCGCTGCTGGCAGTGGCCGGCGGCCTGATGATCTTCGCGCTGTCCGGCGCCATCGGCGGCAGCGGCATCCTGGCGATCTACGTGTGCGGTCTGTTGCTGGGCAACCGGCCGATCCGCAATCGCCACGGCATCTTGCACATGTTCGACGGCCTGGCCTGGCTCAGCCAGATCAGCATGTTCCTCGTGCTCGGCCTGCTGCTCACCCCCAGCGAGCTGCTGCCCATCGCGCTGCCGGCCTTGGCCCTGTCGCTGTGGATGATCCTCTTCGCCCGGCCGCTGGCGGTGTTCGTCAGCCTGCTGCCGTTTCGCAGCTTTCACCTGCGCGAGCGCCTGTTCATTTCCTGGATCGGCCTGCGCGGCGCGGTGCCGGTGATCCTCGCGGTGTTCCCGCTGATGGCAGGGCTGGAAAACGCGCAGTTGTTCTTCAATGTGGCGTTCTTCATCGTGCTGGTGTCGCTGTTGCTGCAGGGTTCGACCCTGGCCTGGGCGGCGAAGAAAGCCAAGGTGGAAGTACCGCCCTCGCCGATGCCGGTTTCGCGTAGCGGTCTGCAGGTGCACACCACCAGCCAGTGGGAGATGTTCGTCTACCGCCTGAGCGCCAGCAAATGGTGCGTCGGCGCCGCGCTGCGCGAGCTGAAGATGCCGCCCGGCACACGCATCGCCGCACTGTTCCGCGGCAAGGAACTGCTGCACCCCTCCGGCAGTACCCGGCTGCAGGTCGACGACATTCTCTGCGTGATCGGCCACGACGAAGATCTGCCGGCGCTCGGCAAGCTGTTCAGCCAGGCGCCCACGCGCGGCCAGGATCTGCGTTTCTTCGGTGATTTCATCCTCGAAGCCGACGCTCAGCTCAGCGCCATCGCGGCGCTCTACGGCCTCAAGCTCGGCGAGGTGGATGGCAACCAGACGATCGGCGCCTTCATGGCCGAGCAGGTCAGTGGCAATCCGGTGGTCGGTGACCAGGTCGAATGGAACGGCCTGACCTGGACCGTGGCGGCGATGGAAGCCGGCGAAGTGCGCAAGGTCGGCCTCAAATTCCCGGAAGGCGACAAGCCCGGTCCGCAGCTGATGTTCTAGCGGGCGTCCAGCCGGCGAGCAGCGCGGCAACCGCCCGTCCGTCGGTCAGTTGCGCGGTACTCGCGCAGAACTGGCGCAGCCCGTAGACTTTCGCCCTCTCTGGTCATCCGCCTACGTCACGCCCCCATGTCACTTCTGCGTACCCTGCTGTTCTCGACGATCTGTTTGTTCGTCGCTCCCCTGCACGCCCAATCGCTGGATAGCCTGACTGGCACACCGCCGGCCACCGAAGGCGAGGCGAAACCTGCGCAACTGTCGCTGGGCGAGCAAACCCAACGCATGGTTCAGCAGACCGAAACCAGCAACAAGCGCGCCGAGGACCTGAAGGCGCTGCTGGCCCAGGCCCCCAAGGAGATCGCTGAGGCGCAGCGCGAACTGGCCAAGCTCAAGGCCAGTCCGGATGAAGACCCGGCGCAGCGCTACGCCAAGCAATCGGTCGAAGCGCTGGAGCAGCGTCTGAGCGCGCGGGTCGAAGAACTCTCCGAATGGCAGAAGCAGTTCAGCGCTGCCAACAGCATGATCATCACCGCGCAGACCCGCCCGGAGCGCGCCCAGGCGCAGATCAGCACGGCGCAGACGCGTATCCAGGAAATCAACAATCTGCTCAAGAGCGGGCGCGAGTCAGGCAAGCCGCTGAGCGAGGAACGCCGGGGGCTGCTGGACGCCGAAATCGTCTCGCTCAGTGCGCAGATCGATCTGCGCCGCCAGGAACTGGCCGGCAACAGCCTGCTGCAGGACCTGGGCAAGGCACGCCGTGACCTGCTCGCCGAGCGCATCGCCCGCGCCGAGCAGGACACCCAGGCGCTGCAGAGCCTGATCAACGAAAAGCGCCGCGCAGAATCGGAACAGACCGTGGCCGAATTCTCGGCACGGGTGCAGCAGGCCGGTTCAGACAAGCTGCTTGCCGCCGAGAGCGCCGAGAACCTCAAACTGTCCGACTACCTGCTGCGCGCCACCGAGCGCCTCAACCGCCTCAATCAGCAGAACCTCAGAACCCGCCAGCAGCTCGACACCCTCAACCAGACCGACCAGGCGCTGGAAGAACAGATCGCCGTGCTCGAGGGCAGCCTGCTGCTGTCGCGCATTCTCTACCAGCAGAAGCAAGCCTTGCCGAGCCTGCAACTGGACAAGAATCTCGCCGACGAAATCGCCGATATCCGTCTCTATCAGTTCGAACTCAACCAGCGCCGCGAGGCCGCCGGCAACCCCGCGGCCTACGTCGAACAACTGCTGGCACAGCAGAAGGAAGACGAAATCACGCCTGAGCTGCGGCGCACGCTGATGGACCTGGCGACCACCCGCAGCGAACTGCTGGATCGCCTAAACCGGGAACTGGACGCCCTGCTCAACGCCTCGATCACCCTGCAGCTGAATCAGAAACAGTTGCAGGACACCGCGCGCACCCTGAGCGATACCCTCGACGAGCAGATGTTCTGGATTCCGAGCAACAAGCCGCTGGATCTCGGCTGGCTGCAGGGGTCGGTACAGCGCCTGAAAGCCCAGCTGGCGGCGATGCCGTGGCTTTCGGCAATCCAGGAACTGGGCGCCGGGCTCAAGGAGCGCCCGCTGTTCTTCCTGCCGTTGCTGTTGCTGATCGCCGGGCTGCTCTGGTGGCGCAAGACCATCGACGCCAAGCTCAGCTCACTGAGCGAGCAGATCGGCCACTTCCGCAACGACAGCCAGCTGCACACGCCGCTGGCGCTGCTGCTCAACCTGTTGCTGGCGCTGCCCGGCGCACTGTTCCTGGCGCTGTGCGGCTACCTGTTGCAGATGGACGCCCGCGGGCAGAACTACGTGCTTGGCGCTGCGCTGTACGAAATGGCCCAGGCCTGGCTGGTGTTCTACAGCGCCTACCGGATGCTCTCGCCAGGCCGCGTGGCCGAACTGCATTTTGGCTGGTCACGGCCGCAGGTGGCGTTCCTGCGTGACGAGATCCGCCGCCTGGGCATGATCGTCATGGCCCTGGTCGCCGTGGTCAGCGTGGCCGAACACCAGCCAGCGCGGTTGGCCGACGACGTCCTCGGCATCCTCGTGGTGCTGGCCTGCTTCGCGTTGATGAGCTGGCGTCTCAATCGTCTGCTGCTCAAGGGGCCGTCGAGCCAGAACGCGCCGCCGCTGCGCCTGATGATCGGCCTGCTGTTCAGCATGCTGCCGATCGCGCTGATCGTCGCGGTGGGCTTCGGCTACTACTACACCGCACTGAAGCTCACCGACCGCCTGATCGATACGCTCTACCTGCTGATGATCTGGATCGTCGTCGAGGCGGCGCTGATCCGCGGACTGACCGTAGCCGCGCGGCGTCTGGCCTACAAGCGCGCACTGGCCAAGCGTCAGGCGCAGACCGAAGAACCCGGCGACCCGGTAGAAACCCAGGGCGAGCCGGGGCTGGATATCGAACAGGTCAACCAGCAGTCCCTGCGCCTGACCCGCATGACCATGTTCGGCGTGTTCCTGGTGGCGCTGTACTGGGTCTGGTCGGACCTGATCTCGGTAGTGTCCTACCTGGACAACATCACCCTCTACGAATACACCAGCGGCAGCGGCGATGCCCTGACCACCGCGGCGATCAGCCTGAACAACCTGCTCGGCGCGCTGTTGATCATCGCCATCACCGTCGCCCTGGCGCGCAACCTGCCCGGCCTGCTGGAGGTCATGGTGCTGTCCAAGCTGCGCCTGGCCCAAGGCAGCGCCTATGCCACCACTACCCTGCTGTCGTACGCGCTGGCCGGCTTCGGCATCGTCGCCACGCTGTCCACCCTCGGCGTCAGCTGGGACAAGCTGCAATGGCTGGTGGCCGCACTTTCGGTCGGCCTTGGCTTCGGCCTGCAGGAGATCTTCGCCAACTTCATTTCCGGCCTGATCATCCTCTTCGAGCGCCCGGTACGCATCGGTGACGTGGTGACCATCGGCAACCTGTCGGGCACGGTCAGCCGGATCCGCATCCGCGCCACCACCATCACCGATTTCGACCGCAAGGACATCATCGTCCCGAACAAGACCTTCATCACCGGCCAGCTGATCAACTGGTCGCTGAGCGACACCGTCACCCGCGTGACGCTGAAGGTCGGCGTGGCCTACGGCTCGGACCTTGAGCAGGTGAAGACCCTGCTCTACAAGGCCGCCCAAGCCAACCCGCGCGTACTCAAGGATCCAGAGCCGCAGGTGTTCTTCCTCAACTTCGGTGAAAGCACCCTGGATCACGAACTGCGCATCCACGTGCGCGATCTCGGCGACCGCAACCCGGCCACCGACGAGATCAACCGCTTCATCGACCGCGAGTTCAACAAGGCCGGCATCAACATCGCCTTCCGCCAGGTCGACGTGTTCCTGAAGAATTTTGCCGGTCAGCAGCTGCAATTGAGCGCCACGCCCAAGCCCGCCGACGAACAGAAGCCGTCGACCGACGATCGCGGCTGAGGAACACTCAGCCAGCTCGCGGCCTCCAACGTCCTGAACATGCCCGGCACCGGCCGGGCCATTGCTGCTGTACGCCGTGCCGGAGGCATCTTGAAAAGCCTGACCCAACTGACCTTCGACAATCGCTTCGCCCGTCTCGGCGACACCTTTTCCACCGAGGTGTCGCCGCAGCCGCTGAGCGATCCGCGCCTGGTGGTTGCCAGCGAAGCGGCGATGGCGCTGCTGGATCTGGCCCCGGCCGAAGCCGAGCAGCCGCTGTTCACCGAGCTGTTTTCCGGGCACAAGATCTGGTCCACGGCCGAACCGCGCGCCATGGTCTATTCCGGCCACCAGTTCGGCAGCTACAACCCGCAACTCGGCGATGGCCGCGGACTGCTGCTCGGCGAGGTCGTCAACGAAGCGGGCGAATACTGGGACCTGCACCTCAAGGGCGCCGGCAAGACGCCCTACTCGCGCATGGGCGATGGCCGCGCGGTGCTGCGCTCATCGATCCGCGAGTTCCTGGCCAGCGAACACCTGCATGCGCTGGGCATTCCCAGCTCTCGTGCGCTGTGCGTCACCGGCTCGGACTCACTGGTCTACCGTGAGCGCCCGGAGCGCGGCGCCATGCTGCTGCGCCTGGCGCCCAGCCACGTGCGCTTCGGTCACTTCGAGTTCTTCTACTACACCCGCCAGCACGCCGAACTGAAGCAGCTGCTCGAGCACGTCATCGAGGCGCACTTTGCCGAGCTGCTCGAACACCCCGAGCCCTTCCATGCGTTCTTCCGCACGGTGCTCGAGCGCACCGCCGCGCTGATCGCCCGCTGGCAGGCCTACGGGTTCTGCCATGGGGTGATGAACACCGACAACATGTCGATCCTCGGCATCACCTTCGATTTCGGCCCCTACGCCTTCCTCGACGACTTCGATGCGCGCTTCATCTGCAACCATTCGGACGACACCGGCCGCTATTCCTTCGAGAATCAGGTGCCCATTGCCCACTGGAACCTGGCCGCGCTGGCGCAGGCGCTGACACCTTTCGTCGAGGTGAAGGTGCTGCGCGAAACCATGGAGCTGTTCCTGCCACTGTACGAGGCCGAATGGTTGGACCTGATGCGCCGGCGCCTGGGTTTCGCCCAGGCCGAAGCAGCTGACGATGCGCTGGTGCGCCGTCTGTTGCAGCTGATGCAGGCCAGTGCCGTCGACTACACGAATTTCTTTCGCGAACTGAGCGAGAGCCCTGCCGAGCAGGCGGTACGCCGGCTACGCGAGGACTTCGTCGATTTGCAGGGGTTCGATGCCTGGGCGGCGGATTACTGCACCCGCACGGCATTGGAGGGCGGCGATCCAGCCGAGCGGCAAACGCGGATGCAGGCGGTGAACCCCAAGTACATCCTGCGCAACTACCTGGCGCAGCAGGCCATCGAGGCCGCGGAGAAAGGCGACTACGCCCCGGTACGCGAGCTGCACACCGTACTTGCCCGGCCCTTCGAGGAACAGCCCGGCATGCAGCGCTACGCCGAACGGCCACCGGAATGGGGCAAGCATCTGGAAATCAGCTGTTCGTCCTGAGGATGGACAGGCGATAGAGGCCAGCCGACAGGCTTCGGCTATTCGCCCAGCGGCAGCAGGACGCGGAACTGCGAACCCTGCCCCTCCACGCTCTGCACCTGGATGCGGCCGTTGTGTGCGCGGACGATCTGGTCGGCGATAAACAGGCCCAGCCCCAGGCCAGCGCTGCCTTCGCTGCCCTCGGCGCGCTCGAACTGGCAGAAGATGCGCTCCAGGCTCTGTGGGCTGATGCCGATGCCGTGGTCGCGCACCTCGATGCAGGCACCTTCTGCGCATGAGGTGACGCTGACCTGCACCGGCTTGCCGGCACCGTAACGCATGGCGTTGGTCAGCAGGTTGGCCAGCACCTGCTCGATGCGGAAAGCGTCCCACACGCCGATGATCGACTCGGCCCGCTCCAGTCGCAGCTCGCAACCGCAGGCTTCCATCTGCGCGGCGAAGCTCTCCACGACATTACCGACCAGCTCGGCAAGGTCGGTGCGACTCGGACGAATCGACAACTTGCCGGTGCGGATGCGCGAAACATCGAGCATGTCGTCGATCAGGCGGATCAGACTCTGGACCTGCCGCTCGTCCTTGTCGACCATGTTGCGCAGCCGCTCTTCGCTGAAGGCCGCGAGGTTGTTGCGGCCGAGCTGCAGCTTGCGCAGCTGCACCTCGAGAATCAGCGTGTTCAACGGCGTTTTCAGCTCATGGGAGACGATCGACATGAAATCGTCACGCATGCGCACTGCATCTTCAAGCTCGGCCTTGGTGCTGCGCAGTTCATCAAGCAACACTTCCTGTTCGCGACGGCTACGCTCCAGCGCTTCGAGCTGACGCGCCAGGCGTTTGCGGCTGCGGTACAGGTCGACGAACACGCTGACCTTGCTGCGCACCGCATGGGCATCCAGCGGTTTGTGCATGAAATCCACCGCACCGCTCTCGTAGCCCTTGAAGGCGTAATTGAGCTCGCGGCCGGCCGCGCTGACGAAAACGATCGGGATCTGCTTGGTGCGCTCGGTGCCGCGCATCAGCTCGGCCAGCTGGAAACCGTCCATGCCGGGCATCTGCACGTCGAGAATGGCCAGGGCGAACTCGTATCGCAGCAACAATTCGAGCGCCTGCTCGGCCGACTCGGCCTGATGCACCCGCACGCCTGGCGCCTGCAACAAGGCATCCAGCGCCAGCAGGTTCTCCGGCAGGTCATCGACGATCAGCAGGTTCACCTCGTCGGCACGGTCGGGCATGGTCACTCCAGTTCTCGCAACAAACGGTGGATGTCGCGCAGAGGCAAGATGAAATCCGGTGCGAAGCGCTGCAGGGCGGCGCGTGGCATGGTCGGCACCGCCGCTTCGGCGGGGTCCTGGATCACGGTCAAACCGCCGCAGCGGTGAATCGCCTCGAGACCGGCAGCGCCGTCCTCGTTGGCGCCGGTCAGCAGAACACCGGCGACCTGCGCGCCCCAGGTATCGGCTGCCGATTCGAACAGCACGTCGATCGACGGGCGGGAAAAATGCACCGCATCGTCCTGGCTCAGCGACAGGCTGCGGTCATTCTCGACCAACAGGTGATAACCGGGTGCGGCAAAGTACAGCATTCCGCAGCGTAACTGGTCCTTGTCGTTCGCTTCCTTGACCTGCAGCCGGGTTCTGCGAGCGAAGATCTCGGCCAGATGAGTGGGTCCGCTGGCAGGTATGTGCTGGACCACCAGAATCGGTGGACGGTAACCGCTGGGCAGGCCTTCGAGCACCATGCCAAGCGCCTCCAGCCCACCGGCGGACGCACCGATCACTACCGCCTCGATGGGCGGCTGGCGTCTCGCCTGAAGAAGCGCCTGCGCGGGGCTGCTCATAGCTTGCGGAAGATCCTTTCCGATTTGTCGAACGGCTCGTAGTAGCTGGCGTAGCCGGAAAACTCGACGGTTTCCTTGCTGCCGAGGCCGAGAAAACCCCGATGGCAGAGCGATTCGTGAAACAACCCGAAGGCACGATCCTGCAGCGGCTTGTTGAAATAGATCAGCACGTTGCGGCAGGAGATCAACTGCGTTTCGGAAAATACGCTATCGGTCGCCAGGCTATGGTCGGCAAACGTAACCTTTTCTTTCAGCGCCTTGTCCATGATCGCCGAGTCGTAGGCGGCGGTGTAATAGTCGGAAAAGCTGCGCGTGCCGCCGGCCTGCTGATAGTTGGCCGTGTACTGGCGCAGGTGGTCGATGGCGAAGATGCCCTGGCGCGCCTGCTCCAGCGAACGCGGGTTGATGTCGGTGGCATAGATGATCGAGCGCTCCAGCAGACCTTCCTCCTTGAGCAGGATGGCCATCGAGTAGACCTCTTCCCCGGTGCTGCAACCGGCGATCCAGATCTTCAGCGACGGATAGGTGCGCAGCACCGGCACCACATGCTCGCGCAGCGAGCGGAAGTAGCTCGGGTCGCGGAACATCTCACTGACCGGAATGGTGAGGTACTGCAGCAGCTCCATGAAGGCCTGCGGGTCGTAGAGAATCTTGCGCTGCAGTTCCGAGATGCTGTCGCAGTTCAGCTGCTTGAGCGACAGCAACACCCGGCGCTTGAGCGAGGCGCCGGAGTAGTCGCGAAAATCGTAGCTGTACTTGAGGTAGATGGCCTCGATCAGCAGCTTGAGTTCGATCTCGACATTACGGTCGGGCATTTCACAGCAGCTCCACTTTCGGCAGCCAGACGCGGATCAGCGAGAACAGCCGGTCGAGGTCGATGGGTTTGGCCAGGTAGTCATTGGCACCAGCGCTCAGGCAGCGATCCTGGTCATCCTTCATCGCCTTGGCGGTTACCGCGATGATTGGCAGCTTGGCGAAACGCACATCCTTGCGAATTTCCTGCATGGCGGTGAAGCCATCCATTTCCGGCATCATGATGTCCATCAGCACCAGGTCGATGTCAGTGTCGTGCTGCAGCTTGTCGATGGCCTCCAGGCCATTGCGGGCGATTTCCACCAGCGCGCCCTTCTGTTCCAGCGCGCTGGTCAGGGCGAAGACGTTGCGCACGTCGTCGTCCACCACCAGGATCTTGCGGCCCTCGAAGGCCTTCTCGCGGCTGCGCGCGCTTTTCAGCATCTTCTGCCGCTCCGGCGGCATATCCGACTCGACCTTGTGCAGGAACAGCGTGACCTCGTCGAGCAGGCGCTCCGGCGAGCGCGCGCCCTTGATGATGATCGAGCGCGAGTACTTGAGCAGCGCCGCTTCTTCGTCGCGGGTGAGGTTTCGCCCGGTATAGACGATCACCGGCGGGAAGGAGCAGATGTCCTCCTTGGCCATGCGCTCGAGCAGCTCGCTGCCGTCCATGTCCGGCAGCTTGAGGTCGATGATCATGCAGTCAAACACCGTATCGCGCAGCTGTTCCAGCGCCTGCGCGCCGAACTCGACAGCGGTGATCTCGATGTCGACGTCCTCGATCAGCCGCGACATGCTCTCGCGCTGCAGAGCGTCGTCCTCGACCAGCAGGATGCGTTTGACCTTCTGCGCCAGCTTGGCTTCCAGGCGGCTGAACACGTCCTTCAGTTCCTCGCGGGTGGTCGGCTTCATCGCATAGCCCACCGCGCCCATCTGCATCGCGGCCTCCTTGCGATCCTCCACGGAGACCACGTGGACCGGGATATGCCGCGTCGCCGGGTTTTCCTTGAGGCGCTCGAGCACGGTCAGGCCGGAGTGGTCCGGCAGGCGCATGTCAAGCAGGATCGCGTCAGGCTTGTACTGCAGCGCGGTATCGAAGCCGTCGTCTGCGTTCTGCGCCAGCAGGCAGCTGTACTGCAGTTCATGGGCGAGATCATGGAGGATGCGCGCGAACTGCGGCTCGTCCTCGATGACCAGCACGCAGCGCTCCTTGAAGGGGAATCTGTCGCGGTCATCCGGCAGGCGCTGCGGCGGTGCACTGACCGCATGGCGCGGCGCTTGCGGCTCTGCGCGGCGCTGCGGCGGCTCGACCGGCCGGCTCGGCAGAGACGGGCTGCTGCTCGGCTCCACCACAAGCGGCTCGGCAACGCGTGCTTCGCTGTAGCTCTGCGGCACGACCAGGGTGAAGGTGCTGCCCGCCCCCGGCGCGCTCTGCACCTCGATCTGGCCACCGAGCAGGTTGGCCAGCTCGCGGGAAATCGACAGGCCCAGGCCGGTGCCGCCGTAGCGCCGATTGGTGGTGCCGTCGGCCTGGCGGAACGCTTCGAAGATTACTGCCTGCTGTTCCTGCGCGATGCCGATGCCGGTATCGCGCACGGCAAAGGCCAGCAGGTCGTCATCACGAGGCTCCACACGCAGCGTCACCGAACCCTTCTCGGTGAATTTGAAGGCGTTGGCCAACAGGTTCTTGAGGATCTGCTCCAGCCGCTGGCGGTCGGTGAACAGGCTGGCCGGCAGGTCGTCGGCCAGTTCGACGCTGAACTGCAGCGAGCGCTCCATCGCCTGGGGCAGGAACAGATTCTTCATGCCGTCGACCAGACGGCTGAGAATGGTCAGCTCCGGATGCACCTCGAGCTTGCCGGCTTCCACCTTGGAAATGTCGAGAATGTCGTTGATCAGCGTGAGCAGGTCGTTGCCCGCCGAGTAGATCGAGCGGGCGAACTGGACCTGCTCGTCGCTGAGATTGCCGGCCGGGTTGTCGGCCAGCAGCTTGGCCAGGATCAGCGAGCTGTTCAGCGGCGTGCGCAGCTCGTGGGACATGTTGGCGAGGAATTCGGACTTGTAGCGGCTGGCGCGCTGCAGCTCATCGGCGCGCTGTTCGAGCATCAGCTGCGCCTCGTTCAGGCGCTGGTTCTTCTCGTCCATCTGATCGCGCTGACGGGCCAGGGCCTCGGTCTGCTCGGCCAGCTGTTCATTGGTCTGCTCCAGCTCGGCCTGTTGCTCTTCCATGTGTGCCTGGGATTCGCGCAGGGCGTTGGATTGCTCCTCCAGCTCCTCGTTGGCGGCGCGCAGCTCTTCCTGCTGCACCTGCAGCTCCTCGTTGAGCTGCTGGGTCTCGGCCAGCACCTTCTGCAGGCGCTGACGGTAGCGCGCGGCTTCGATGGCCGAGGCGATGCTCGGAGCGATGCGTCGCAGCAATTCGCTGTCCTGCTCGCGCAATGGCCGCAGGAAGCCGAGTTCGATCACGCCGTTGAGCATGCCGCTGTCTTCCACCGGCACGATGAGCACCGAGCGCGGCGCGGTGTCACCCAGCGCCGAGGTGACCTTGAGATAGTCCGCCGGCAGGTCTTCCAGCGCCATGACCCGGCGTTCGAGCGCTGCCTGGCCGACCAGACCGGTGCCGACGTTGAGCGTTCGGCCGCTCTGCAGGTGATCCGGGTCGTAGGCGTATTCGGCGACGCGCTGCAGCTTGCCGTCCTGCACCACGTACAGCGCACCCACGGCCGCGTCGATGTAGCGCGAGAGGAAGTTCAGCACGCCTTGGCCCAGTGCCGGCAAGGCCAGCTCGCCAATGATCGAATCGCTGAGCTGGGTCTGCCCGGTGCGATACCAGGCCTGCTGTTCCAATGCCTCAGCATGGGCATGTTGCTTGCCCAGCAACTCTGAATAGGTGGTGGACAAGGAGGTCAAGTCACGACGGCCGAGATAGACCAGCATGCCGCTGAAAATCAGGCTGAACAGCAGGAAGCCACCGATCAGTGCCGTGGTAATGACTTCCGACGTATCGGTGCGCTGAGCGCGCAGCTGGCGCTCCTCGGCAATGACTTCGTTGAGCAGGTTGCGCCGCTGGTTGGTCAGGTCCAGGCCCCGGCGGGTGCGCACGTAATCGACCACCGGCTCACCGGCCGCCCGCCGTGAGATGCCCTCTTCGGCAAAAGCCAGCCAGAGATGGTGGGCCGCGTCGACTTTTTCGAGGCGCGATAGCTGCAGCGGGTCGCTGCCGGCGTAATCCTTGAGCGCGTCCAACTCGCGCTCCATCTGCCCCAGCCCCTGGCGATAGGGATCGAGAAACGGCTCTTCACCGGCGATCAGGTAGCCACGCAGACCGGTTTCCAGGTCGGCGACCAGGCGCAGCGCCTCATGGGCGTGGGCGACCCCTTTGACCGATTGTTCGACCCAATGGCCGACGCTCAGCAGGTAATAGACGATGGCGCTGAAGAAGAAGGCGCTGAGGAAACCGAAACCCAGTGGCACGGCCACGTTACGGTTGAGTATCCGTCTGAAATTGCTCTGGTCGATGAAGGACTCGCTCATGGTTTCCTTTCCGTATGCCCGGGGTGGGCTGAACGCGCATGGATGTGCAGACGCCAGCAAGGTTCGATGGCGCTGGGTTACCAGCGTTTTCTTGAGTGTTTCGCGCGCAATAGGTTCCGCAGCGCAGAACGCGCGACTCTACACGGGCAGGGAGAGGAGTTCAAAAACGGCCCGGCAGAACCCGGGCCGGGACGATCAGCGGCGGGCGATGATCCAGACGGCGTGGATGATGCCGGGAATGTAGCCGAGCAGCGTCAGCAGGATGTTCAGCCAGAACGCGCCAGCGAAGCCGACTTGGAGAAACACACCAAGCGGTGGCAGCAGAATCGCAACGATGATGCGGATAAGGTCCATCAGGGTCTCCGTCAGTCAGGGATGGCCATCAAGAGGGCCTACTGAATCGACCTGATTGGCGCAGACGGGTTCCTTGCTGTGAGGCGGGATGCCCGCTGCCGCAGGGCAGCGGGTAGAAAAGTCCGCAGGCGACCGGATAAGCCGCCGAGGGCATCGGATGGATGCTCAGAGAGGGAAGACGCAGCCACCTAGAGTGGCATCGTGCGTCATGCCGCTTCGCCTTTTGAGCAAAGGGGCGGCGCCAGCTTTCGCTTAGCCTGCTAACCATCCCAGACCAAAGACGTAGCCGCCATTGGCCATTGGTCGATAGCCGAGCAATTCGGTAGGGAACAACCCCGGCGCCGGGGTCGGAACTCGCCACGGCTTGCGCGGGTCGTCTAACCACAGCTTGCGTGCCACCACGCGGCTTTCCCATGCATCGACCAGAGGGTTTCCTATGCCAGAACCAACCGCGGTGATCTGTGGAGCGACCGCCGGAGTCGGCCGTGCGACCGCCGAGGCTTTCGCCAAAGCCGGCTACCGGGTCGCGCTGATCGCGCGCGGCGAACAGGGCCTGCGCGACACCCAGGAGCAACTCGAAGCGCTCGGCGCGACGGTTCTGGCGATTTCCGCAGACGTCGCCGATGCGGCTGCGCTGGATGCCGCAGCCAGCCGCATCGAAGCGGAGCTCGGCGCCATCGATGTCTGGGTCAATGCGGCTATGGCCACGGTGTTCGGCCCCTTCGCTGCCTTGACCGCCGAGGAGATCCGCCGCGTCACCGAGGTGACCTATCTCGGCAGCGTGCATGGCACCCTGGCCGCGCTGCGCCACATGCGCTCGCGCAACCGCGGCACCATCGTCCAGGTCGGCTCGGCGCTGGCCTACCGCGCGATACCGCTGCAGTCCGCCTATTGCGGCGCCAAGTTCGCCATCCGCGGTTTCATCGACTCGCTGCGCTGCGAGCTGATTCACGACAACAGCGCCATCCGCCTGAGCATGGTGCAGCTGCCGGCGCACAACACGCCGCAGTTCGAATGGGCGCGCAACAAGATCGGCTGGCGTGCGCAGCCGGTGCCACCGATCCACACGCCGGAGGTCGCCGCCCGTGCGATCCTGCACGCAGCCCGGGAGGCGCCGCGAGAGCTGTGGGTCGGCAGCGCGAGCCTGAAGGCGATCATCGGCACGCTGTTCATGCCCGGCCTGCTCGATCGCATGCTCGCGCGGCAAGCCTGGGACGGCCAGCTGATCCCCGAACGCGCGCCCGAGGGCCGACCCGACAACCTGTTCGAGCCGGTCGAGGGGCTGCACGCCACCGAGGGACGCTTCAGCGATCAGGCCCAGCCACGTGCGCTGGCGCTCAGCTCGGCGACTGTCGGCAAGCTCGCGCTGGGTGCTGGCACGCTACTGGCCCTGGGCGCAGGCTGGGCGCTGGGCCGGCGCAGACGCTGAGGCATTCAGCTGCGGGGCGGCTGCGCCCCGCGCTTACGGCGGATATTGATCCAGGAAAGCACGGCCAGCGCGAGCATCGCCCCGGCCATGTTGTAATTGCCGATCGCTGCATAGCCGACGGCGGCAACCGAACAGGCAGCGAAGCCGATCCAGCGCACCGCGGCCATCATCGTCTCGACCGTCTTGCTGCGTGGCGCCGCCATCAGTGCGCCCCGCCCTGCATGCGCGCCAGTTCCCGCGAGTCGTGACTGCAGAACCGCGTCTCGGCGCGATGCTTCAGGCAGCCGAGCGGACACATGCAGCCACAGTTCAAATGATGGATGCGCATGGCGACTCCCTTGATCAGCATGCAGGCCGGAAGGCCTGCCCTTACTGGCTCTGAGGCCGTGAACGCGACCGGAGTTCAGCCCGGCCGGCGGATGCGCGGCGTCCTGCCTCGCTGTGCCAGCACGGCGGTGGTCTAAGCTGCCAGCAAGGGCACGACACTGTGCCGTGCCGTCGCCAGAGGACATCGCCATGCCTCGCCCGCCCCTTCGCTGGCTGCTTTTCCTGCTCTGCGCGCTGGCGGTCCAGGGTGCGAGCGCCGCGGCGCCGGTGACACTGCTGCGGGTGGATGGCGCCATCGGTCCGGCCAGTGCCGACTATGTATTGCGCGGCCTCGAACATGCCCGCGACGAGGGCGCACAACTGGTGGTGCTGGAGCTGGACACTCCCGGCGGGCTCGACGTTTCCATGCGCGCCATCATCAAGGCGATCCTCGCCAGCCCGACCCCGGTGGCCACCTATGTCACCCCCAGCGGCGCCCGTGCCGCCAGCGCCGGCACCTACATGCTCTACGCCAGCCATGTCGCGGCGATGGCCCCCGGTACCAATCTCGGCGCGGCAACGCCGGTGCAGATCGGCGGCGGTATGCCCGGTGCTCCACCCGAGCAGCCGAAGGGCGAAAAGGATGAGGACACGCAGAAGCCCGCCGATGCCATGAGCCGCAAGCAGATCAACGATGCGGCCGCCTATATCCGCGGCCTCGCTCAGCTGCGCGAACGCAACGCCGAGTGGGCCGAGCAGGCGGTGCGCGAGGCGGTCAGCCTGTCGGCCAGCGAAGCGCTGGAACTGGAGGTGATCGATTACCTGGCGCGCGATGTCGCCGACCTGCTGCGCCAGCTCGACGGCAAGACCCTCGCGACCATCGCGGGCGACGTCAGCCTGAACACCGCCGATGCGCAGCTGATCGAGCATGCACCGGACTGGCGGGTACGCCTGCTGGCGGTGATCACCAACCCGAGCGTCGCGCTGATCCTGATGATGATCGGCATCTACGGGCTGATCCTCGAATTTTCCAGCCCGGGCATGGGTGGCGGCGGCGTGCTCGGCGGCATCTGCCTGATCCTCGCGCTGTATGCGCTGCAACTGCTGCCGGTGAACTACGCCGGCGTCACGCTGATCCTGCTCGGCATCGCCTTCATGGTCGCCGAGGGCTTTCTGCCCAGCTTCGGCATGCTCGGCATCGGTGGCGTTGCCGCGTTCGTCACCGGCGCGGTGATCCTGATCGACACCGACGTGCCCGGTTTCGGCATACCGCTCTCGCTGATCGTGCCGCTGGGAATCATCAGCGCCCTGCTGGTGTTCGCCCTCGTCGCCATGGCGTTGAAAGCGAGACGCCAGCGGCTGGTCAGCGGCGACAGCGCGCTGATCGGCAGTCTGGTGCTGGTCGACGCAGTACCAACACAGAACCCGCACAGCGGCTGGGTGCACCTGCACGGCGAGAACTGGCAGGTGCGCAGCACCACCGCGCTGCAGGTCGGCCAGCAGGTGCGCGTGATCGCCCGGGACGGTCTGCAACTGGAGGTCGCGCCACCATCTGCAACCAATCGAGAGGAGCTGAACCATGGCTTATGAAATGAGTTTTCTGGTGCTGCTGGTATTGCTGGTGGGGGTGCTCGCCTCGGCGTTTCGCATCCTGCGCGAGTACGAACGCGGCGTGGTGTTCATGCTCGGCCGCTTCTGGAAGGTCAAAGGGCCTGGGCTGATTCTGATCATCCCCGGCGTGCAGCAGATGGTGCGGGTCGACCTGCGCACACTGGTGCTGGACGTGCCGACGCAGGACGTGATCTCCCGCGACAACGTCTCGGTGAAGGTCAATGCGGTGGTGTATTACCGAGTGCTCGATGCGCAGAAGGCGATCATCGAGGTCGAGGACTACCACTCGGCGACCAGCCAGCTGGCGCAAACCACCTTGCGCGCGGTACTCGGCAAGCACGAACTGGACGACATGCTGGCCGAGCGCGAGCGGCTCAACACCGATATCCAGCAGGTTCTGGACGCACAGACCGACGCCTGGGGCATCAAGGTGGCCAACGTCGAGATCAAGCACGTCGACCTCGACGAGTCCATGGTCCGCGCCATCGCGCGCCAGGCCGAGGCGGAACGCGAGCGGCGCGCCAAGGTCATTCATGCAGAGGGCGAACTGCAGGCTTCGGAAAAACTGATGCAGGCCGCCGAAATGCTCGGCCGGCAATCAGGCGCGATGCAACTGCGCTACATGCAGACGCTGAGCAACATCGCCGGCGACAAGAGCTCCACCATCGTCTTCCCGCTGCCCATCGAGCTGCTGCAGGGCATCAAGAACCTCGACAGGAAACCCTGAGTGCACATATTTGCCATGCTTCACCGCCCGCTGCGCCTGCTGCTGATCGCCCTGCTTGCCTCGGCGCTCGGCGCCTGCGCAGCCTTTTCGCCACGCGACCCGCTGAACGTTCAGGTCGCCGGCATCCAGCCACTGCAGGGCGAAGGTCTGGAGTTGCGCTTCATGGTCCGGCTGCGCCTGCAGAACCCCAACGAGGCCGCCATCGATTACAACGGCGTCGCCCTCGATCTGGAGGTCAACGGTCGCCGACTGGCCAGCGGCGTCAGCGACCAGCGCGGCACGGTGCCGCGCTTCGGCGAGAGCGTGCTCAGCGTGCCGGTGACCATTTCCGCCTTCTCGGCTGCGCGTCAGGCGCTGGGGCTGGCCGAGCACGTCGGTCTCGACGAGGTGCCCTACGTGCTGCGCGGCAAGCTTGCCGGCGGCCTGTTCGGCACCCAGCGCTTCGTCGAGAAAGGCACCTTCGATCTCTCTCCGGCAGCAACCTCACCCTATCGCCGCCCCTAGGTCATACGATCACCCGTCGATTCAAGGGTGATCCTTCGGGCACGCATCCGACGAGATGCAATAGCCCATCTTCAAGCGCTGCATAGCCGCCAGAATGGCGCTCATGGCCATTCTACGGGCTAAAAAACTGCCAGCCGCCCATACAACCTGCCCTTGCGTTCGACTTTAGGCGACGTTGACAACGATGCAGGCATGCCCATAATGCGAGCAGTCATATGACAACTGACGTCATTAGACTTGCCATCAGGCATAGACCACCGCCCCCACGGTGGCCACACCGGGGCGGCCCATCAAGCAAGGGAGCACAACAATAATGACCCCACGCACCCCCTCGTCCGTCGCGCTGTTCGCTGGCGGCTGCATGACCCTGGCATCGCTCGGCTTTACCGCCAGCGCGCAAGCCGAAGGCTTCATCGATGACGCAAAGCTTTCACTGAACCTGCGCAACTTCTACATCAACCGTAACTTCGTCGACCCCGACTACGCCCAGAGCAAGGGTGAGGAATGGACACAGAGCTTCATCCTCAACTTCCAGTCCGGCTACACGCCTGGCCCGGTCGGTTTCGGTGTGGATGCGCTGGGCTTGTTGGCCGTCAAGCTCGATGGCGGTGGCGGCACCTACGGCACCGGCCTGCTGCCGGTACATGGCGCACCGGGCGACCGCCATCCGCCGGATGATTTCGCCCGCGTGGCAGTCGCGGCCAAGGCCAAGCTGTCCGAGACCGAAGTGCGTGTCGGTGAGTGGATGGTGGCATTGCCGATCCTGCGCTCGGATGACGGCCGCTCGCTGCCGCAGACCTTCCAGGGCGGCATGATCACCTCCAGGGAGATCAACGGCCTGGCGCTTTACGGCGGCCAGATGCGGCAGAACAGCCCGCGCGACGACGGCAGCATGGACGACATGTTCCTGCAGGGTTTCGCTGGCGTGACGTCCGACCGTTTCAACTTCGTGGGTGGCGAGTACGAGCTTGGCGCCAAGACCAAGGTCGGCGCCTGGCATGCACGACTGGAAGACATCTACCAACAGAACTACTTCCAGTTCCTGCACACCCAGCCAATCGGCGAAGGCATGGCGCTGACCGCCAACCTCGGCTATTTCACCGGCAAGGAAGAAGGCAGTGCGCGGGTCGGCGACCTGGACAACAAGACCTACTCCGGTCTGTTCGGTCTGCAAGTGGGTGGCAACACTTTCTACGTCGGCCTGCAGAAGGTCAGCGGCGACAATGGCTGGATGCGCGTCAACGGCACCAGCGGCGGCACCCTGGCCAACGACTCGTTCAACTCGGCCTACGACAACCGCAACGAGCGCTCCTGGCAGCTGCGCCATGACTACAACTTCACCGGCATGGGCGTTCCGGGTCTGACGATCATGAACCGCTACATCAGCGGCGATCGCATCGAAGCTGGCGGCGTGGATGACGGCAAGGAATGGGGCCGCGAGTCGGAGCTCGCCTATACGGTGCAGAGCGGTCCGTTCAAGAACCTCAACGTCAAGTGGCGCAACTCCAGCATCCGTCGCGACTACAGCGCCAACGAGTTCGACGAGAACCGCCTGATCTTCAACTACCCGCTATCTGTGCTGTAAGCGGTAGCGCAGTACGCAACCCTCCTCGCTCCGGTTGCGGTAAATCTTTGGCCCGTCGTCTGACGGGCCTTTTTTCGTCTCACGCCGGGCGAACCCGGCGCCCAGCCGTTACAACACCCCCTGCAAGATACCGCCCAGCGTCAGTAACGGCGCCGCGGGCAGCACCCAGTGCGCACGCCAGGCCAACAGCAGTACCAGCAGCAACCCCGATAGCATCACCAGACAAAGCCATACCACCGTTCCGATCTCGCCGCCCTGGCTGGCGATTCCCAGCCACAAGGCGATGCCGAAACAGCCCGCAGCCAGCAAACGCAGGATCACCACGCCAGGCAGACGCGTACCGGCGCGCAACAGCACGCCCCGGTGGCGATTCATCGTCAGGCACAACAACGCCATGCCCAGATAGGCCAGGGCAAAAGCCAATAGCAGCACGTTCATGCCTCCTGTACTCGAGTCGCACGACCGCGCACCGCAGCGGCAGCCGGGGTTGTGTTCAGGCGCCAGGCGCAGGTCGCACAGATCAGCCCGGCGACGATCATGAACAGATCGACCGATGCCAGCGCCCAGTCACCACGTCCGAGACTGGCGATCAGGTGACCATCGGAGCTCAGCGCGTTGATGAGCGGCAAGCCGAGCGCAAGCGCCGCACCGATTAGCAACTGCTCACGCAGCAGTTGCCGCGCCTGCTGACGCCGCAGCACGGACCAGAGCGCGACCAGCAGCCAGGCGCCGGCGAACACCCAGCCTTCGGCGACCGCCCGCTCGGCGAAACCGGCCGGGATCAACCGGTTGCCCCACAGCAGCGCCAGGCTGGCCAGCGGCAGGCCGGCGAACACCGAGGCGTTCAGCGCACGCACCCAGACCACGCTCGCATCACCGCGCTGCTCGCGTTTGGCCAGCCAGACCTGCAGCCCGCCGACCAGCATGGCGCAACCGGCAAGCCCCATCAGCAGATAGAGCAGACGCACCAGCGTGCCGCCGAACTGCGCCATGTGCAGCCCCGCCAGCCAGAGGTAGGCGCGATAGCCGGTGGAGGCATCCTGACGGTTGAGCAGTTCACCAGTGCCGGCGTCGTAGCTGAGGGTGTCCTGCGGCGAGCCGATCCGCGAACGGTCCCGGCGCCGGACGTCCACCACCGCCGACGCATCATCGGGATGATGCACGCTGACCCAGCCCGCCTCGCCTCCGCCCCACTGCCGCTGCGACTCGACAATCAGCGCATCGAGGGACACCGGCGCCGGTGGCGGCTGGCCCACTTCTTCGCGCTCGAAGCTGCCCATCACCTCGCCGAAGTACTGCATGACGTTGCCGGAATAGCTCACCTGGGCGGCAGCCGGCATGTAGGACGCAACGAAGATCGCCACGCCGGTGTAGGCCAGCACCAGATGGAATGGAAAGCCGACCACGCCGAACAGGTTGTGCGCATCGAGCCAGGCACGCTGCCCGTTGGCCTTGGGCCGCAAGGTGAAGAAGTCCTTGAAGATGCGCCGGTGGATGATCACTCCCGACACCAGCGCGACAAGCATGAACATGCCAGCCAAACCGACGATGTACATGCCGATATCGCCGGCGTGCAGGTTGTAATGCAGCTTGAAGAAGAACTCGCCACCGACGGTTTCCGCCATCGGTTCGGCCTGCGCACTGCGCGGGTCGAAGGCGACGTTGTGGATCGTCTTGGTGGCGTCCACTTCCCAGCCCAGTCGCCAATAGGGCTCGCGCTCGGTGGGGCCGTGCATCCAGAAGGCATGCAGCTCCTCGCTGACGTTCCGCTGCAACCAGCTACGCACATCGTCCGCACCGAGACTGGATACCACGCCGTCATGCAGCGCGGGACGCATCCAGCGGCTGAGCTCCTTGTCGAAGCAGGCGACGGTACCGGCGAAGATGATCACGAACAGCAACCAGCTCGGTAGCAGTCCGCCCCAGGTGTGCAGGCCGGCCATGCTTTGGCGCAGTTTCATGGACGCACCCTCCAGTCGCCGGAAAAGAACGCGGCCAGGCACAGCACCGCAGTCACGCCGACGATCAACAGCCATACCCGTGTGGCGCTGCGGGCAGCGAACACGTAGATCACCACGGCGGTCCACACGGCGAAGCTCGCCAGGCTGGAAAACACCACACGATCAGGGCGCGCCAGCGGCAGGTAGACCGCAAGAAAGGCGGTCACTGCGTAGGCGACCGCGTAACCGCCGACCAGCGCCGCGAGCACGCGCGACGCGATGTTCCAGCGGTTGATGGATATGTTGCGACTCACCTGGAGCCCTCCCTTGCAGGTCGGTATGCGGCGCCTGGCTCAGCGGCGATCAAAAGCTGTAGCTCGCGGTCGCCGTCAGCGTGCGGCGGTTGCCGGTGAAGCAGTCGCCGCGTGACAGACAGGTGGTGTAGTAGGTCTCGTCTTCCAGGTTGGTGGCGTTGAGGGTGAGCGACCAGTCCTGGTAGGCGTAGCCGAGCATGGCGTCGAACAGCGTGGTCGAAGGCGTCTTCAGGCTATCGGTGCCATCCCAGCTGGCGCCGACGTAGCGCACACCGGCACCGGCGCTGAAGCCGGGAATGCCGGCGATGCTGAAGCGGTGCTGCGACCACAGCGAGGCCATGTGTTCGGGCACGCTGGCAATGCGCTTGCCCTGCTGGGCGACCGGTCCCTTGACCACTTCGCTGTCCAGGTAGGTGTAGGTGCTGATCAGATCCCAGTTCGGATTCATCGCCACCAGCCCTTCCAGCTCCAGCCCCTTGACCCGCGCTTCACCGGCCTGGATGGTGCTGAGCGGGTTTGCCGGGTTCGGCATCTGGCGGTTCTTCTCACGCAGATCGAACACCGCGGCCGTGAGCAGCGTGTTGCTGCCAGCTGGCTGATACTTCACACCGAGCTCCCACTGCTCGCCTTCTAGCGGCTTGTAGGACTGCTGAGTGACGTTATCCAGACCGATGATAGGGGTGAAGGACTCGCTGTAGCTGATGTAGGGCGCCACACCATTGTCGAACAGGTAAGTCAGACCGACGCGACCGGTGACTGCGTCATCCTTCTGCCGGGTGCCCTGCTCGACGCGGGTGTCGGCCCAGTCCTTGCGCAGGCCCAGGGTGGCCAGCCACTTGTCCAGACGGATCTGGTCCTGAACATAAAGACCCTGCTGCGCGACACGCTGCTGCGGAACGTCAGACAGGGTGATGCCGGACGGATCGAAGGTGCCGTACACCGGGTCGTAAAGGTCCAGCGGCGTAGCGTTACCGCGAGCGGTCCGGCTATCGGTGACCGCATGCCGATAGTCGATGCCCACCAGCGCGGTGTGCTGCAGCGGGCCGGTGTCGAAGCGCGACTCGGCCTGATGGTCGGCGCTCCAGATGGTCACTTCCGGTTTGGAAACGTAATAGACACGATTGACCGTGCGGTCGTCGGCGCCCAGTACTGGCGGCCATCCGTATATGGACTGGTAGCTGACCTTGCTCTTCTGCCAGCGCAGGTTCTGCCGCAGCGTCCAGGTGTCGTCGACACGCCAGGCCATCTGCGAGGTCAGCGCTTTCTGCTCGGTGTCGTACTCGTCGAAGCCGGGCTCGCTGACGAAGCGCTCACTGCCGATTTCGCCATAAGGCGCACTGAGCACAGTGCCGCGGTGCGGCAGGAACCCACTGGTGGTGCCGCCATCGTCCTTCTGCACGTTGGCCATCAGCGTCCATTCGAACTGCTCGTTCGGGCGCCAGGTCAATGACGGCATGAACAGCAGACGGTTGTCCTTGGTGTGATCGACCTGGGTCTGGCTGTCGCGCTGGATCGCCACCACGCGATAGAGCAGCGTGCCATCGTCGTCCAGCGGACCGGTGCTGTCGAAGGCGATCTGCTTGCGGTCGAAGCTGCCGTACTGCAGCTGCAGCTCGCTCTTCTGTTCCGCCTGCGGACGCTTGCTGACGAAATTGAGCAGGCCGCCGACCGAACTCTGCCCGTAGAGCATCGAGGAGGGCCCCTTGATCACCTCGACGCGTTCCAGGGTGAACGGATCGGTACGTGAGTTCGTGTAGAAGCCCACGCTCTGCTGCAGGCCATCCAAGAAGAGTGTTGGCGCAACGCCGCGAATCAGCGCGAAGTCGCCGCGACTGTCGAAGCCATAGGCCTCGCCGCGCATGCCGGCCACGTAGCGCAGCGAGTCCTGGATGGTCAGCGAGCCCTGGTCGCGAATGCGGTCGGCAGTGATCACGCTGATCGACTGCGGCGTTTCGATGATCGGCGTGTCGGTCTTGGTGGCGCTGACGCTGCGCTTGGCAACGTAGCCTTCCACCGGGCCATTACCCCGCTCGACTTCACGCGGCGCGGTGATCTGTTGTGCCTCCAGCTCGACCGCTTCCTGCGCCTCCACGGCGAAGCAGGCGACCAGCATGGGCAGACCCAGCACCAGCGGGCGCAACGAAAATGGAGGCGAAGCGACAACGAGACTCATGGAGTTCTACCTTGTTATTTATGAGAACGCGCATGATATTGATAAATGTTTGCATTTAGAAGATGTGTTTTTGTTTTGCCGAACGGTTCGGCTTTTCGTGGAAATGCCTTGCCTGCCCGTTGCTGGAGGGTCGCCTCTGAGCAGATGCCAGCCGGCGCGGTCAGCCCGCCGCTGGGCTGAGCCGCCAGCGGCAATCACGGATCAGGGTCTGTCCGGGCGCGAGGATTTCCAGCCCTTCTGCGCCACGATTGAGTGCGCCATTGGCGTGGGACACCGGCTCCACGGCGATGAAGCCCTGGACGGCCGGCGGGGTGTAGGCGATCAGATGCTGCAGCCCCGGCCCAGCCTCGATCGCCAAGCTCAGCCGCTGCTCCGGCCAGCAGAGCCGAGCCTGGCCGTTCCAGCCGCTGAAATTGTTGTCCAGCCCCGGCTCGTCCACCGCGCGCAGCTGGCGGAAATCCCAGCTAGCCGGAATCGCCGCCTGGCGCAGCGGCAGCTGCTGCTCGTCGGCCTGCCAGACAGCCGCGGCGGCGAACTGCAACTCGACACCGGCATGCCGAGGGAAGTACGGATGCCAGCCGAGTCCCGCCGGCATCGGCCGGCTGTCGCGGTTGTGCAGCCGTAGCTCCAGTGCCAGGCCGTCATCGAGAAGCTGCAGTCGCTGGCTGAGGTGAAAGGCGAACGGCCAGTCCGCGGTGTTCTCGCCCTCGCGCGGGTCATGCGACAGGCTGAGCAGCAGGTGATCGGCGCCCCGCTCGTCCAGCTGCCAGGCCCGCTTCCAGGCCACGCCATGAATCGGCAAGGCGTGATCGGCCGAGTTGCGCCGCAGTTGATGGGAGCTGCCGTCAAAGTCGAAGCGGCCATCGGCGACGCGGTTGGAATACGGCGCCAGCACGAAGCAGCCCGTGCGCCGTACCTGCTCGCTGCCATCCCAGGGCCGCAGCAGATCGACACCGTCGAAGGCGAAACGGGTGATCGCCCCACCCAGCGCCGGGCAGACCGCGAGCTGGAAGCCGCCACGGGCGAGGTGGAGTTCGTCGAACGAAGCCATGCGTCTTTCCAGAATGTGTGCCGCCACACCGCTGGGGCGCTTGTGGCGTCCCGGGTGCGCGGCGATGGGCCATGCAATGCCGGCGCGGGCTTGTGGCCTGCGCCGTGTACGGACGCCAGCCGTGATCAGACCGGCGTCACCAGCTGCCCCTCGACAAGGAAGCGCTGCAGGTTGGCCAGCACCAGATCTTCCATGGCGCCGCGGGTTTCCCGGGTGGCGCTGCCGATGTGCGGTAGCAGGACCACGTTATCCATGCCCAGCAGCGCCTCGGGCACCTGGGGTTCCTCGGCGAACACATCCAGCGCGGCGCCGCCGAGGCGGCCCGCCTGCAGTGCCTCGACCAGCGCCGGCTCGTCCACCACCGAACCGCGCGCGACGTTCACCAGCAGGCCGTCCGGGCCGAGCGCATCGAGCACTTCGCGGTTCACCAGACCGCGAGTCTGCGGGCCGCCAACGCAGGTCAGCAGCAGCACGTCGGCCCAGCGCGCCAACTCCACCAGGCTGCCGGCGTACTCGTAGGGGCAGTCGGCGAGCGGCCGGCGGTTGTGGTAACGCACGGGCATGCTGAAGCCCTCGGCGCGCTTGGCTACTGCGTGGCCGATGCGGCCGAGACCTAGAATGCCCAGCCGGCTGCCGGTGACCCGGCGCGCCAGCGGCAGGTTGCCGCTGGGCCAGCCGCCGGCGCGGACGAAGCGATCGGCGCGGCTCAGCTGCCGGCGGCCGTCGATGATCAGGCCCATGGCGAGGTCGGCGACGCAGTCGTTGAGCACCTCCGGCGTGTTGCTGATGGCGATGCCGCGGGCCTGCGCCGCCGGCACGTCGATGGGATCGTAGCCGACGCCGAAACTGACGATGGCCTTGAGCGCCGGCAGCCGCGCCATCAGCTCGGCCGAGCAGCCGAAGCGCGAGCCTGTCACCACCACCTCGATCGCGCCGGCCAGCTCGTCCAGGCGCGCTGCGGTCTCGGCCTGCCACAGCGACAGGATGTCGTAGCGGCTGGCCAGTTCACGGTCGAGCCGCGCCGACAGCGGCGCGACCTGCAGCAGATAAGCCATGGTGTTCTCCTCGAAACCTGCTCCGTAGACCGCGCCTGATGTCAGTTTCGCGGTGTTGAGTGTGCCAGCCCGATCCGGCCTTTGCGGCGCCCGTCAGGTGATGGGCGCCGGGTTGAACAGCACCAGGTCGTTGTGCAGGCGGTGCTGCTCGGCCCAGGCCTTGCGGCGGCCGCTGGCGACGTCCAGGTAGTAGTGGAACAGCTCCCAGCCGAGCTCCTCGATGCTTGCGCGGCCACTGGCGATGCGCCCGGCGTCGATGTCGATCAGGTCTGGCCAGCGCTCGGCCAGCTCGGTGCGCGTGGCAACCTTGACCACCGGCGCCATGGCCAGGCCGTAGGGCGTGCCGCGGCCGGTGGTGAACACGTGCAGGTTCATCCCGGCCGCCAGCTGCAGCGTTCCGCAGACGAAGTCGGATGCCGGCGTGGCGCAGAAGATCAACCCTTTGCGCGCAACCCGCTCACCCGGCCCGACCACGCCGTTGATGGCGCCACTGCCGGATTTGACGATGGAGCCCAGGGACTTCTCGACGATATTCGACAGCCCGCCCTTCTTGTTGCCCGGCGTGGTGTTGGCGCTGCGGTCGGCGGCGCCGCGCTCCAGGTAGCGGTCGTACCAGTCCATCTCGGCGATCAGTGCATCGGCGACCTCCGGCGTTTCGGCGCGGGCGGTGAGCATATACACCGCATCGCGCACCTCGGTGTTCTCCGAGAACATCACCGTGGCGCCGGCGCGCACCAGCAGGTCCGCCGCATAGCCCAGCGCCGGGTTGGCGGTGATGCCGGAGAAGGCGTCGCTGCCGCCGCACTGCATGCCGAGGATCAGCTCGCTGGCCGGCACCGTTTCGCGGCGGCGCTGGTCGAGTTTTTTCAGCCGCGTTTCGGCCAGCGCCATGATCTGCTCGATCATCTCGCCGAAGCCGCTGTTCGACTCCTGCAGGCGGTACAGCCAGGGGTCGCGCAGGTCCACCGAGGGATCACCCTCGTGCATCACCTGTTCGGCCTGCAGCTTCTCGCAGCCGAGGCTGATGACCAGCGCTTCGCCGCCCAGGTTAGGGTTGCGCGCCAGGTTGCGCACGGTGCGGATGGGGATGTAGGCGTCGCGGGCATTGATCGCCACACCGCAGCCGTAGCTGTGGGTCAGCGCGACCACATCGTCGACGCTCGGGTACTTGGGCAGCAGCTCGTCGCGGATGCGCTTGACCGCGTGTTCCAGCACGCCGGTGACGCACTGCACCGTGGTGCTGATGCCGAGGATGTTGCGCGTGCCGACCGTGCCGTCGGCGTTGCGGTAGCCCTCGAAGGTGTAGCCCTGGAGCGGCTCGAGCCCGGCCGGCACGGCGGTGGCCCGCGGCAGGCTTTCCAGCGGCGGCGCGCTGGGCATCTTCAACTGCGTTTCCTTTACCCAGCTACCGCGACGGATGGGTTCGAGCGCGTAACCGATGATCTGCCCATAACGGCGCACCGGCTCGCCTTCGCCGATATCGACCAGCGCGACCTTGTGGCTCTGCGGCACGGCGTCGACGGTGACCAGCCCGCCCTCGAACTGCGCACCGACCGGCACGCCGCCGTCATTGACCACCACGGCGACGTTGTCCGCCTCATTCAGGCGGATGCAGCGCGGGGAATCCTGGTGGGGAATCAGTTGCACGGTTTCGCTCATGTCTGCTCCGGTTAGGGTCCGGTTGTTGTTCTGTTCGGTGATCGCCGGGGGTGCCATACACGTGGCTCGCCTCGTAGGGTGGACGGCCGAAGCCGTCCACCGGAGCCGGCCCGGCAAGCGTGCCTCAGCGCACCATGCACGGCTTCTTGTTGTTGAAGGTCCAGTCGGGGATCAGGTACTGCATGGCGATGGCGTCGTCGCGGGCACCGAGGCCTTTTTCCTTGTACAGCGCATGCGCCTTGCGCAAGGCATCCCAGTCGAGTTCGACACCCAGCCCCGGCTTCTGTGGCACCGCGACCTTGCCGCCAACGACCTTCAGCGGCTCGCGGGTCAGGTGCTGGCCGTCCTGCCAGATCCAGTGGGTGTCGATGGCGGTGACGCGGCCCGGTGCGGCGGCGGCGACGTGGGTGAACATCGCCAGCGAGATATCGAAGTGGTTGTTCGAATGCGAGCCCCAGGTCAGACCGAACTCGGCGCACATCTGCGCCACGCGCACGGAGCCGGCCATGGTCCAGAAATGCGGGTCGGCCAGCGGAATGTCCACCGAGTTGAGCTGCACGGTGTGACTCATCTGCCGCCAGTCGGTGGCGATCATGTTGGTCGCAGTCGGCAGGCCGGTAGCGCGGCGGAACTCGGCCATCACTTCGCGACCGGAATAGCCGTTCTCGGCACCACAGGGGTCTTCGGCGTAGGCCAGCACGCCGTGCAGGTCGCGACACAGGCCGATGGCTTCGTCCAGCGACCAGGCGCCGTTGGGGTCCAGCGTCACGCGGGCGTCGGGGAAGCGCGCGGCCAGGGCGCGGATCGCCTCGACTTCTTCTTCACCGCGCAGCACGCCGCCCTTGAGCTTGAAGTCCTTGAAGCCGTAGCGCTCGTAGGCCGCCTCGGCCTGGCGGACAATGCTCTGCGGGGTCATCGCCTCCTCGTTGCGTAGGCGGAACCAGGCGTCATCGGCGCCGGATTCGTCGCGGTAGCCGAGGTCGGTCTTGTTGCGATCACCGATGAAGAACAGGTAGCCGAGCATTTCCACTTCATCGCGCTGCTGGCCGTCGCCGAGCAGTGCAGCGACGGGCACCTCAAGGTGCTGACCGAGCAGGTCGAGCAGCGCCGACTCCAGCGCAGTGACGGCATGGATGGCGATGCGCAGGTCGAAGGTCTGCAGGCCGCGGCCGCCGGAATCGCGGTCGGCGAAAGCGCGGCGCGCACGGTTGAGCAGGGCGTTGTATTGGCCGATGGGCTCGCCGACCATCATGCCGCGGGCGTCTTCCAGCGTCTGGCGGATGGCTTCGCCGCCCGGCACTTCGCCGACGCCGACATGCCCGGCGCTGTCCTTGAGGATGAGGATGTTGCGGGTGAACCAGGGGCCGTGAGCGCCGCTGAGGTTCATCAGCATGCTGTCCTGCCCGGCGACGGGCACGACGGTAAGTTCGGTAATGCGGGGCGTGCCCGTTGCGGCAATGGTCATGGGTGTCCCTCTGTTGTTCTTGTCGGGGTGCGGCGCCCGCGCGGGGCGCCGTTACGCAGTTTCGCAGCGTGGCCTTTCGACCGGCTTTCACCTCAGCCGATGTAGGTGGTCTTCACCGTGGTGTAGAACTCCTGGGCGTAGCGGCCCTGCTCGCGCGGGCCGTAGGACGAACCTTTGCGGCCGCCAAACGGCACGTGGTAATCCACCCCGGCGGTGGGCAGGTTGATCATCACCATGCCGGCCTGGGCGTGACGCTTGAAGTGATTGGCGTACTTCAGCGAGGTGGTGCAGATGCCGGCGGACAGGCCGAACTCGGTGTCGTTGGCCATCGCCAGCGCCTCGTCGTAGTCCCTGACCTTCACCACGTTGGCTACCGGGCCGAAGATTTCCTCGCGGCTGATGCGCATGTTCGGGTCGCTGTCGACGAACAGCGTCGGCGCCAGGAAGTAGCCCTCGGTGCCACACTTCACCCGCTCGCCGCCGCAGGCCAGGCGTGCGCCTTCCTGCTTGCCGATCTCGATGTAGCGCAGGTCCTGCTCCAGCTGCGCTTCGGACACGACCGGGCCGATATCCACGCCCTGCTCGAGTGCCGAACCAACCTTGATCTTCTTGATGCGCTCGACCATCGCCTCGACGAAGCGGTCGTAGATGCCTTCGGTGACGATGATGCGGCTCGACGCTGTGCAGCGCTGGCCGGTCGAATAAAACGCGCTCTGGGTGCACAGCTCGACGGCAACGTTGAGGTCGGCATCGTCCAGCACGATCTGCGGGTTCTTGCCGCCCATCTCCAGCTGCACCTTGGCGCCACGCGCCACGCAGGTCTGGGCGATACCGCGACCGACACCCACCGAGCCGGTAAAGCTCACCGCATCGACATCCTTGGCATTGACGATGGCCTCGCCGACTTCACGACCGCGGCCCATCACCAGATTGAACACGCCAGCCGGGAAGCCCGCACGGGAGATGATCTCGGCGATGGCCCAGGCGCAGCCGGGAACCAGGTCGGCCGGCTTGATCACCACGCAATTGCCGAAGGCCAGCGCCGGAGCGATCTTCCAGGCCGGAATGGCAATGGGGAAGTTCCACGGGGTGATCAGGCCGATCACGCCGAGCGGTTCGCGGGTCACTTCCACGCCGACACCGGGGCGCACCGACTGCAGCGTCTCGCCGGCCTGGCGTAGGCATTCGCCAGCGAAGTACTTGAAGATATTGCCGGCGCGGGCGACTTCACCGATGGCTTCCGGCAGGGTCTTGCCCTCTTCGCGGGCCAGCAGCGTGCCGAGCTCTTCGCGGCGGGCGAGGATTTCCAGTCCGACCTTTTCCAGCGCATCGGCGCGCGCCTGGATGCCGAAGGTGGCCCACGCAGGGAAGGCGCGGCGGGCGGCGGCAATGGCCTGCTCGACCTGTGCGGCATCGGCCTGGGCGTATTCGCCGATCACGTCAGAGAGGTCGGACGGGTTGGTGTTGGCCTGGTAGCGATCCGAGCCGACCCACTGGCCGTCGATGAAGTTGTCGTAGCGTTGTACGTCAGCCATGCAAAGTGTCCTCTGATGATGCCCGGCGCGGCCGTTCGGCAGCGCAGCGCCGGGGCGATTCCGGAAAGGCTTACTGGGCGCCCTGCTTCTCGATCAGCACCGCCAGGCTCTCGTATTCGTCGGGCTTCAGCTCGGTCAGTGGCGCGCGCACCGGGCCGGCGTCGTAGCCGGAAATGCGGGCGCCGGCCTTGACGATGCTGACCGCGTAGCCCTTGCAGCGGTTGCGGATGTCCAGATACGGCAGGAAGAAATCGTCGATCAGCTTGCCGACGGTTTCGTGATCCTCGCGGGCAATGGCCTTGTAGAAGTCCATGGCGGTCTTCGGAATGAAGTTGAACACCGCCGAGGAATACACCGGCACGCCCAGCGCCTTGTAGGCGGCGGCATAGACTTCCGCGGTCGGCAGGCCGCCGAGGTAGCTGAAGCGCTCGCCGAGGCGGCGGCGGATCGACACCATCAACTCGATATCGCCCAGGCCATCCTTGTAGCCGATCAGGTTCGGGCAGCGCTCGGCCAGCTGCTCCAGATGCGTCGCGGTCAGGCGGCAGACGTTGCGGTTGTAAACCACCACGCCGATGTTCACCGACTTGCAGACCTGCTCGACATGCAGCGCGACGCCTTCCTGGCTGGCTTCGGTGAGGTAGTGCGGCAGCAGCAGCAGACCCTTGGCACCCAGACGCTCGGCTTCCTGCGCCATCTGGATGGCCAGACGTGTCGGGCCACCGACACCGGCAAGGATCGGCACCGTGCCGGCGCAGGTGTCGACGGCGGTCTTGATGATCTCGCTGTACTCGCGCGGTTCCAGCGAGAAGAACTCGCCGGTGCCGCCGGCAGCGAACAGCGCCGAGGCACCGTAGGGGCCGAGCCATTCCAGACGCTTGATATAGCCGGCGCGATGGAAGTCGCCCTGCGCGTCGAAGTCAGTGACCGGGAACGACAGCAGGCCGGTAGAGAGGATGGCCTTCAATTCTTGTGGATTCATTATTCGAGCATCCTGAATGCATGTTGAGGAGGTACAAGGGCATCAGCCTTGAGATACGTTATCGTACAACTAAAAATAGTCCAACCGTTTTTTCTGCGCATTTTCTTCGGCGCTGAAGCTGAATGAAAGCTTTCTGCCTTTCACTCCTCCGGCCAGGGCAAGCTGTGCGAATTCTGCTGCTTAATGGCATAAGCAGTTGAGCAAACCCAGGCAAATGCACTGATTATTTCGTTTGACAGCTGACGTAGCGAACTGTAAAAAATCCTCCATAGTCGTATGACGACCTATGACCACAATAACAATAGCGAGGCCCCGGACATGTTCCGCAATTGCCCGTCCCCTGCGCAGCCGCCGGCTGCCGATACCACCATCCGCTGCGCCACCCCAGCCAATTCTCACAGGGCGACTGTCCCGGCAGCTCGCTTCGCCTGCAGCGGAGGCCGCGCACAATGAGTCAGCCGTTCAGCGCGACACCCCACGTACAGAGCATGCAGGTCATCCCCGTGGCCGGCCACGACAGCATGTTGCTCAACCTCTGCGGGGCCCATGCCCCCTACTTCACACGCAATCTGGTGCTGCTCACCGACAATGCCGGCAACACCGGCATCGGCGAAGTACCCGGTGGCGAAGGCATCCGCCAGGCACTGGAGCGCTGCCGGGCGCTGGTCATCGGCCAGCCGATCGGCCTCTACAACCGCACGCTCAACAGCCTGCGCAGCGCCATCGCCGGCAACGCCGCCGGTACCCCGCAGGCAACCCGCCACGAGGTGACCTCCGAAGCCGAGGCGGCGGTACTCAAGCAGCCTCACGAGATCAACCTGCGCCTGGACAACGTGATCACCGCGGTAGAGGCCGCCCTGCTCGACCTGCTCGGCCAGCACCTCGACGTGCCGGTAGCCGAGCTGCTCGGCAGCGGTCAGCAGCGCGACGCGGTGCCGATGCTCGCCTACCTCTTCTATATAGGTGATCGCCAGCGCACCGACCTGCCCTATCTGGCCAGCACTGGCGAGGACTGGTACCAGCTGCGCCATCAGCAGGCGCTGACCCCGGACGCCATCGCCCGCCTGGCCGAGGCCGCGCGTGCGCGCTACGGCTTCGCCGACTTCAAGCTCAAGGGCGGGGTGATGCGCGGCGAGGAGGAGATGCAGGCGATCGCCGCGATCAAGGCGCGCTTCCCCGATGCCCGCGTGACGCTGGACCCCAACGGCGCCTGGTCGCTGGACGAGGCCATCGCCCTGTGCAAGGGCCAGGGCCACCTGCTCGCCTACGCCGAAGACCCCTGCGGCCCGGAAAATGGCTACTCCGGCCGCGAGATCATGGCCGAGTTCAAGCGCGCCACCGGCATTCCCACTGCCACCAACATGGTTGCCACCGACTGGCGGCAGATGGGCCACTCGCTGCGCCTGGAGTCGGTCGACATCCCTCTGGCCGACCCGCACTTCTGGACCATGCAGGGCTCGGTGCGCCTGGCGCAGATGTGCGAGCAGTTCGGCCTGACCTGGGGCTCGCATTCGAACAACCACTTCGACGTCTCGCTGGCCATGTTCACTCATGCCGCGGCCGCTGCACCGGGGCGCATTACCGCCATCGACACCCACTGGGTCTGGCAGGAAGGCCAGGAGCGCCTGACCCGCGAGCCACTGCAGATCGTCGCCGGCCAGGTCCGCGTGCCCGAGCGCCCGGGCCTGGGCATCGAGCCGGACATGGACCGAATCATGAGCGCCCACGAACTGTACAAGAAGGTCGCCAGCGGCGCGCGTGACGACGCCATGGCGATGCGTTACCTGGTGCCTGGCTGGACCTACGACCCGAAGAAACCCAGCCTCGGCCGCAATACCTGAACCCGCAGCCCAAACCCGGAGAACTCCAATGAAAACAATATTCCGCGCCTCCCTGCTTTCCGCCCTCGTCGGCATCGCCGGTCTCGCTGCCGCCTCCACCACGATGGCCGCCGATGTGAAATGGCCGACCCGCCCCGTGCAGGTGGTGGTGATCGCCAACCCCGGCGGCGACACCGACTTCAACGCCCGCACCATGGCCAAGTATTTCAACCAGATCACAGGCAAGAGCATGGTGGTGACCAACATCGCCGGCGGCGGCGGCACCCTGGCCGCCGAGCAGGTCAAGGGCGCCGCAGCCGACGGCAACACCATCCTCTTCACCCACCCCGGCCAGCTGATCGTCAACGAGGTCGCCGGCCTCACCGAGGACAGCTACGAAACCTTCGACGTCTCATGCATCGCCGGCGTCGACAAGAGCACGGTGTTCGTCGCCTCCAAGCAGTCCGGCGTGACCAGCATGCAGGACCTGATCGACAAGTCGAAGGCCAAGCCGGGCAGCGTCACCTACGGCACCGAGATGGGCAGCTTCTCCCACGTGCAGGGGCTGATGCTGGAGAAGCTGACCGACACCAAGCTGAAGATGGTCGACGGCGGCACCGTTTCCGACCGCGTGGTGGGCATGCTCGGCGGCCGCCTGGACCTCGGCGCGATCACCTACGGCTCGGTGCAGGACTACGTCAGCGGCGGGCAGATGGTCGCCCTCGGCCAGCCCAACGACGAGCGCAACCCGCTGCTCGGCGACGTGCCGACACTCAAGGAGCAGGGCCTGGATATCACCATGGACAAGCCCTACGTGGTCGCTTTCCCGAAAGGCACCGACCCGTCGATCGTGAAGAAGATGGCCGACCTGATGAAGCAGATCACCGAGATCCCCGAGTACGCCGAGGACCTGAAGAAGTTCAAGCAGCCGGTGGCCTACTACGGCACTGAGGAAGCCAAGCAAATCCTGGCCAAGACCCGCGACGACTTCATGCAGTTCAAGGACGAGCTGCGCACGGCCAAGAAATAAACCCGACGCAGCGCCAGCCGGCTGAACGGACCGGCTGGCCGCTCCTCTTCGCGTACGGAGGTTTGCCATGACCACTGCGAACAAGAAAGAACTGACCATCGGTGTAGCCATGCTCGGCGCCAGCGTGGCCTATCTGGTGATGGCCTCTCGTGTACCTGGCCACGAAGGCATCGATGCCGCCACCGTGCCCTTTCTGCTGGCCGTCCTGCTCTGTCTGCTGGGCCTGCTGCAGACCCTGAGCGCTTTCACCCGCCATGCGCGGGCTGACGTAGGCACCAGCGATACGCCAGACGAGCCCAAGGCAACGGTCACCGAGCCGCTGACCGTACTCAAGACACTGGGCCTGATCCTGCTCTACGTCGTGCTGCTGGGACCGGTGGGCTTTCCCATCATGACCACGCTCTACCTGTACCTGCAGTTCATCGTGCTGACCCCGGTGGAGCGCAAGATCCGCCACCTGCCCTATGCGGGCATCGCGCTTGTCACGTCCATCGTCATCTATCTGCTGTTCCGCGAGGCCTTCGATCTGTTGCTGCCCGCTGGCCTGCTGAATTTCCTCTGAGGAATCGACCATGCTCGAATTACTGCAGCAAGGCTTCGGTGCCGTCTTCTCGCTCAACATCCTGCTGCTGATGCTCGGCGGCGTCGCGGTCGGCATCGTCTTCGGCGCCGTACCCGGCCTGTCGGCGACGATGGCAGTGGCGCTGTGCTTGCCACTGACCTTCACCATGGGGCCGCAAGCTGGCCTGTCGCTGCTCGTCGCGCTGTTCATCGGCGCTACGTCCGGCGGGCTGATCTCAGCGATTCTGCTGAAGATCCCCGGTACGCCATCGTCCATCGCCACTGTGTTCGACGGCGGCCCGCTGATGGAGCAGGGCATGGGCGTGAAGGCGCTCGGCGTCGGCATCGTGTTCTCCTTTCTCGGCACCATCTTCAGCATCATCGCGCTGATGTTCATCGCCCCGCAGCTGGCCAAGGTGGCGCTGAGCTTTGGCCCGCACGAATACTTCGCCATCGCGGTGTTCTCGCTGACGTTGATCGCCACCCTGTCGGCCGGCTCGATGGTCAAGGGCCTGTTTGCCGGCACCCTCGGCATCGCCGTATCCACCGTCGGCATCGCCCCGGTGGAGGCGGTGCGCCGCTTCACCTTCGGCGTCAGCGAGCTGAACGGCGGCTTCTCCATGCTCACGGTGATGATCGGCATGTTCGCCGTGGCCGAGGTCATCAAGCTCGCCGAAACCGGCCGGCATGCCGTGCGCAACAAGGCCGGTTCAGTGAGCATGAAGCAGATCAAAGGCTTCGGCTTTTCGCTCAAGGAGTTCCGCCAGGAGCTGCCCAACGCGACCCGTTCCGGCCTGATCGGCCTGGCGGTGGGCATCCTGCCGGGGATCGGTGCCGGCACCTCCAACCTGCTCTCCTACATCGTCGCGAAGAAGCGCGCCAAGCAGCCGGAAACCTACGGCAAGGGCAACATCGGTGGCGTGGTCGCCAGCGAGACCGCGAACAACGCCGGCATCGGTGGCGCCATGATGCCGCTGATGACCCTGGGCATTCCCGGCGACACCACCACGGCGATCCTGCTCGGCGGCTTCCTGATCCACGGCATCCAACCCGGCCCGCTGCTGTTCATCAGCCAGGGCCCGCTGGTCTACACCATCTTCGCCGCGCTGCTGGTGGCCTCGGTGATGATGCTGTTCATGGAGTTCTACGGCCTGCGCCTGTTCATCAAGCTGCTCGACGTGCCCAAACACATCCTGCTGCCGATCATCCTGGTGCTCTGTGTGGTCGGTGCCTTCGGCCTCTCCAGCCGACTGTTCGATGTCTGGTCGATCCTGCTGTTCGGTGTGCTCGGCTACGGATTCGTCAAGGCAGGCATGCCCGTCGCGCCCTTCATAATCGGCTTTATCCTCGGGCCGATGGCGGAGACCAACCTGCGCCGCGGGCTGATGCTCTCCGATGGCAACTTTGCATCCTTCTTCACCAACCCCATCGCCGCGACTTTCCTCGGGCTGGCCCTGGCCTTCGTGCTCTGGCAGCTGTACAGCGCGATGCGGCCACGGAGCGGCGTGCTCGGTCAGGCGCTACGCACCTGAACCTGCGCCCCTCTGCGCGAGCAGAGGGGCTGCCGTCACGGCTTGGTGCCGAACGTCTCGCTTGCCAGCGTCCAACCCGCCACCTGCTCACTGAGGCTAAGCCCCAGCCCGGCCCGAGTCGGCACCTGCATGCAGCCATCGCGGATCTCGAGCCGCTCCCGGAATAGCGGCTCCAGCCACTCGAAATGCTCGACCCACGTGGCATGTTCGTAGGCCGCAGCGAGGTGGATATGCAATTCCATGACGAAATGCGGCGCCATCACGATTCCACGTCGCCGCGCCGCCTCGGCCACCTGCAGGAACGGCGTGATGCCACCGATGCGCGGCGCATCATGCATGATCACGTCCACCGCCCCGCGCTCGATGAAGGCACAGGCTTCGGCCGCGCTGCCGAGCATCTCGCCAGTGCCAACCGGGGTGATCAGCTGTGCAGCCAGGGCGGCGTGGCCTTCCAGATCGTGGGCGTCCAGCGGCTCCTCGATCCAGGTCAGCTCGAACTCCTCCAGCGCCCTGCCCATGCGTGCCGCGGTGGTGCGATCCCATTGCTGGTTGACGTCAACCATCAGCGCCACCCCGTCACCGAAGTGCTTGCGCAACGCCTCGACCCGGCGCAGGTCGGCGTGCCGATCGGGCTGGCCGACCTTCAGCTTGATCCCGCCAATGCCTCGCGCCCTAGACGCCTCGGCCTTTTCGATGACCTCCTCGATGGGCGCCTGCAGGTAGCCGCCGGAGGTGTTGTAGCAAGGCACCGCGTCGCGGTGGGCGCCGAGCAGCTTGGCCAGCGGCAATCCGGCGCGGCGCGCCTTGAGGTCCCACAGCGCGGTATCGAAGGCAGCGATGCTCTGCACCGCCAGGCCGCCGCGCCCGATCGAGGCGCTGGCCCAGCTCAATCGGCTCCACAGGCGGGCGATGTCGTTGGGATCCTCGCCCAGCAGCAACGGCGCTAGCTCCCGCGCATGGGCATATTGCGCCGGCCCGCCGCTGCGCAGGCTGTAGCTGAAGCCCAGCCCCTTATGACCCTGCTGCGACTGCAGTTCAACGAACAACAGGCTGACCGACGCCAGCGGCAGCTGCCGCCCGGTGAGTACCTTGGCGTCGCTGACCGGCCGCTGCAGCGGCAGCTCCACCGCACGCAGGCCGATCCAGCTGATGCGGTCAGCTTCATAGAGGTCGCTCATTCGTGCACCGCCTCGCCAGTCAGGGGATGCGCTGGATAATCCGCCGGCTGATTGATACGGTCCAATTCATTAACGCTTTCGATTGATACTAGGAACGGATCAATGTTCGAACTCGCCCAACTGCGCTGCTTTACCACCCTGGCCAGCGAACTGAATTTCCGTCGCGCGGCCGAGCGCCTGAACATGACGCAGCCGCCGCTGAGCCGGCAGATCCAGCTACTGGAGCATCAGCTCGGCGTCGCGCTGTTCACCCGCAGCACGCGCTCGGTAGCACTCACCGCTGCCGGTCGCGCCTTCTTCGTCGAGGCCCAGGCCCTGCTCGACCAGGCCCACCGCGCCGCACAAGGTGCGCGCCTGGCCGCACTGGGCGAGAGCGGCTCGCTGACCATCAGCTTCGTTGCCAGCGCGGTCTACGACTTCCTGCCGCGCGCCATCACCCAAGTGCGCCGGGAACGGCCAGGTGTGGCCATCAACCTGCTGGAGACCACCACCTTCGAACAACTGCAGGCTCTGCGCGCGCGTCGGGTCGACTTGGCGGTGGTGCGCGAGCCGTTGCGGCAGCCGGGACTGGTCAGTGAATGCCTGCTGCGCGAGCCCTTTGTGCTGGCCACGCCGGCCGACCACCCGCTGGCGCAGCATCCGGCGCCGATGCTGGAAATGCTCCACGGCGAGCCGTTCATCCTCTATGCCCATGGCGCCTGGCAGCCGTTCAACGAGCTGCACACCGGGCTGTTCCGCGCCAGCGGTATCCAGCCCGAATTCGTGCAGTCACTCGGCTCGACGCTGACCATCCTCTCGCTGGTCAACGCTGGCCTCGGCCTGGCGCTGGTGCCGCGCGGGGCCAGCGCGATCCGCTTCCAGCAGGTACGCTTTCGCGAACTGCCGCTGCCGGCGGGCATCTGCGCCGAGCTGCATCTGGCCTGGCGCGACGACAACGACAACCCGGCGCTGGAAGCGGCGCGCGATGCCGTACGCCAAGCGGCCGGCGATATTGCCCGGGACCTGCCACCGCTCTAGCGGACCTGGTCGCATCGCAACCCCATATCGCTTCTCCTGCCTGCGCTGGCCCGCCCGTCGCCGCCGGCACCGCTCCGGCCGATCGCCCGCGGGTTCGCCCCAAACACTCGGTCGAGTCATGCGAGTGCCGCGACGTGCCACCCGGCTCGGATGGCCGGGCGGTTGGCGGCGCATGTGGCTCGCCGGCTTGCTCGGCCACTTACTGCGCTTACGTATCCATGACTTCATCAATACACAGATCAGCCTCTACGCTGAGCCGCAGCAAATCGCGCAAATCTGTACCGGCCGATCGGTGCGCAACTGAACTGTTCCGCTGGTCGAACAGGTCCTAATCTGGCTGACCGGGCATTGGACGGGCATCGCCGCCAGCACGCCGTGCTCAACCTGAGGATTTTTGGCATGCACGACGCAGAGATCGATCTGCATCATTTCGACCGGCGCATGGTCTGGGCCGGTTTTCGCCAGCTCGCGCCGATTTCCATCTTCGTCACCCTGTTCGGTGCCGCCTTCGGCCTCGCCGCGGTGCAGACCGGGCTGGACGATACGGTGATCCTGGCGATGAGCGCGCTGGTGTTCGCCGGCGCCTCGCAGTTCGCCGCGCTGGAGCTGTGGGGCACGCAGGTGCCGCTGTTCACCCTGATGCTCACGGTATTCGCCATCAACGCCCGGCACCTGCTGATGGGCGCCACGCTCTACCCCTGGTTGCGCCAGCTGCCGACGCGCCGACGCTACGGAGTGATGCTGATCGCCTCGGATGCCAACTGGGCGATGGCCATGCAGGCCTTCAACCGCAACCGTCCGGGCTTTGGCCTGCTGTTCGGTGGCGGCCTGGCGCTGTGGTCGTTCTGGGTGGTGGGCAGTTGGCTGGGCATCCATTTCGGCAGTGCGGTCAGCGATCCGAAGCGCCTGGGGCTGGACATGGTGATGGGCTGCTTCCTGCTGGCCATGGTGGTGGGCGGCGAAAAGAACCTGCGCATGCTGGCGATCTGGGGTATTGCCGCCGGCGCCTCGCTGCTCGCCTTCCGTTACCTGCCGGAGAACAGCCATGTGGTGGTCGGCGCCCTCGCTGGCGGCCTGGCCGGTGTGCTGTGGAAGGAGAAGATGCGTGAATCTTGATGCGACGGGCGCAGGCGCGCTGATCCTGGTGCTGGTCATGGCACTGGTGACCCTGGCGACGCGCTGGGGCGGCGTCTTCGTCATGGCCTTCGTGCCCATCGGCGACCGCGTCCGCCAGTTCATCACCGCCATGTCCGGCTCGGTGCTGGTGGCGATAATCGCGCCGATGGCCTGGCAGGGCGACAGCGGCGCGCGGCTGGCACTGCTGGCCACAGCGGTGACCATGCTGGTAGTGAAGAAGCCGCTGCCGGCGATTGCCGCCGGTATCCTCGCCGCGGCGCTGACCAGGCAATTCTGAGCAGTGGCGGCTGATCGCAGCCGCTCCAGCCGGATCACCCCCTGCATGCAGCCATAACGGGGGCGCACCAGCAGCGCCTCGACATCGAGCGGTCGCGCACCGACCTCGTTGCGCAACGCTCTTTCGGATAGTCATCATACAACCAATAGAAAAATGAAGACGGTGCCCCGGCTTTATCAGTCTGGGGCGCCGCTTCTCTGCAGCCCTCTGTCGCCGCACTTTAGCTTGACCTGTTCCCTGCAAGCGGCGCTGCCAAGCGATATATCTCATCAAATACGACTTTAAGCCTGTTGACATTGATGCGGGCAGATGCTGATATTTAGCACATGTCATATGACAACAGATGACTTCAAGAACAATAACGACAGGCACCTCGATGACTACCACTCCGACACCCCAATTCGGCCGTCTTCTGCTCACCGGTGCAGCGGGCGGCCTCGGCAAGGAGCTGCGTGAACGCCTGCAGCCCTATGCCCGCATCATCCGACTGTCCGATATTGCGCCGATGGCCCCGGCAGCCGGCGAGCATGAGGAAGTCATGCCCTGCGACCTCGCCGACAAGGCGGCCGTGCATGTCCTGTGCGAAGGCGTCGATGCCATCGCCCATTTCGGCGGCGTCTCCGTCGAGCGATCATTCGAAGAAATCCTCGACGCCAATATCCGCGGCACCTTCCATATCTACGAAGCGGCGCGTCTGCATGGCATCAAGCGCGTGGTGTTCGCCAGCTCCAACCATGTGATCGGCTTCTACCCGCAGACCGAAACCCTGGATGCCCATTCACCGCGCCGCCCGGATGGCTACTACGGCCTGTCCAAGTCCTACGGCGAGGACATGGCGAACTTCTATTACGACCGCTACGGCATCGAGACCGTCAGCATCCGCATCGGCTCCTCGTTTCCCGAGCCGGCCAATCGTCGAATGATGAGCACCTGGCTGAGCTTCCGCGACCTCACCGAGCTGATGCGTTGCGCGCTGTTCACGCCAGCGGTCGGCCATACCGTGGTCTACGGCATGTCCGCCAACCGCGGCGTCTGGTGGGACAACCATCTCGCGGCGCACCTGGGCTTCAGCGCGCAGGACAGCTCCGAGGTGTTCCGCGACAAGGTCGAGCAGCAACCGCGATACAGCGCTGACGACCCCGCCGGCATCTACCAGGGTGGCGCCTTCGTCGCGGCCGGCCCCTTCGACTGATCGACCACCTTCGCCCGCGTAGAACAACACAGAGAAACGCAATGGCCAGTGAAGCTGAACTCATCGTTGACCTCGGCTGCGCCACCGGCGAAAGCCCGGTGTGGGTCGCCGCCGAACAGGCGCTGTACTGGGTCGACATCCCCAACCGCGAGCTGCTGCGCTGGAATGCCGCCGATGGCCAGATTTCTCGCTGGCAGGGCGACGAGATGCTCGCCTGCATCGCCCGTCATGGCGACGGCTGGGTGGCCGGCATGGAGAGCGGCTTCTTCTCTCTGCAGACGCGCCCGGATGGCCGCCTCGACAGCCATCTGCTGGCCACCATCGATCACCAGTTGCCCGCGATGCGCATGAACGATGGCCGCTGCGATCGCCAGGGCCGTTTCTGGGCCGGCAGCATGGCGCTGGACATGGCCGCCGGGCACCCGGTCGGCGCGCTGTACCGGCTGGACAGCACGATCATCGACGCCCCGCTGGTGCCACAACTGGACGGCCTCATCGTGCCCAACGGCCTGGCTTTCAGCCCGGACGGGAGGACCATGTACCTCTCCGATTCGCACCCCAGCGTGCAGAAGATCTGGGCCTTCGATTACGACATCGATAGCGGCACACCAAGCCGTCGGCGGCTGTTCGTTGACATGCTCGATCACCCCGGCCGGCCCGACGGCGCCGCGGTGGATGCCGATGGCTGTTACTGGATCTGCGGCAACGATGCCGGCTTTATCCACCGATTCACGCCCGATGGCCGCCTGGACCGTTCGCTCGCCGTGCCGATGAAGAAACCGAGCATGTGCGCCTTCGGCGGCGCGCGGCTGGACACCCTGTTCGTCACCTCGATCCGCCCCGGTGGCGACCTCAGCGACCAGCCGCTGGCCGGTGGCGTCTTTGCCCTGAACCCCGGTGTTACCGGACTGGAGGAACCCGCTTTCAGCTGAAAAAACCAGGGAAGGGCCGCTTGCCCGACCTCGCTTCTCGCAACGCTGCACACCAACAAAAACAAGATGGAGAGTGTCATGAACCTCAAACGCAAGTTGCTCGTTACCGCCCTTCCCTTCGCCTTCTGCATCAGCGGGCTGGCTCACGCCATGACGCTGAAGATCGCCGAGATCCACCCGGCCGGTTACCCGACCGTGGTCGCCATGGAAAACCTTGGCAAGAAGCTGGAAACCGCCACCAACGGCGAGATCAAGTCGCGCATGTTTGCCGGTGGCGTACTCGGCTCCGAAAAGGAAGTGATCGAGCAGACCCAGATTGGCGCGGTGCAACTGACCCGCGTCAGCCTCGGCTCGGTAGGTCCGGTAGTGCCGGCCACCAACGTGTTGAACATGCCGTTCGTGTTCCGCGACATCGAGCACATGCGCAAGGTGGTCGACGGCGAGATCGGTCAGGAGATCCTCGACGCCATCACCAACTCGGACTTCAACATGGTCGGCCTGGCCTGGATGGAAGCCGGCAGCCGCAGCCTGTACACCAAGAAACCGATCCGCCGCATCGAAGACCTCAAGGGCATGAAGATCCGTGTGATCGGCAACCCGCTGTTCATCGACACCCTCAACGCCATGGGCGCCAACGGCATCGCCATGGACACCGGCGAAATCTTCAGCGCCCTGCAGAGCGGCGTGATCGACGGCGCCGAGAACAACTCGCCGACCCTGCTCGAACACAACCACTTCCGCGTGGCCAAGCACTACACCCAGACCCACCATTTGATCCTGCCCGAGCCGCTGCTGATGTCCAAGGACACCTGGAACAAGCTCAGCCCCGAGCAGCAGGCGACGGTGAAGAAACTGGCCAAGGAAGCCCAGCTGGAAGAGCGCGACCTCTGGGTGGCCAAGGAAACCGCCAGCAACGAGAAGCTCAAGGCCGAGGGCGTCGAGTTCATCGAGGTCGACACCAAGCCCTTCTACGACGCCACCGCCCCGGTCCGCGAGAAGTACGGCGCGCAGTTCGCCGAGCTGATCAAGCGCATCGAAGCCGTTCAGTAACCCTCGTGCAAGCGCATCGCGGCGGCCTGCACCGCCGCGATGCAATCGGTGGAGTCTCATGAAAAACCTGGTTCTAGGCGTCAATGACGCCATCTACCGCGCCTGCGTCATCGTCGCCGCCACAGCGATCGTGATCATGGCGACGATCATTCCCTGGGGCGTGTTCAGCCGCTACGCACTGGGTCAGGGCCTCGGCTGGCCCGAACCCATCGCCATTCTGCTGATGGTGCTGTTCACCTTCGTCGGCGCCGCCGCCAGCTACCGCGCCGGCGCACACATGGCCGTGCAGGTGCTCAGCGATCGCCTGCCGCCGCTGGCCCAGCCCTTCATCATCCTGTTCGTGCGCCTGGCCATGGCGGCCATCAGCCTGTTCATGCTGATCTGGGGCTACAAGCTGTGCGTCGCCACTTGGAACCAGTACCTCAGCACCCTGACCTGGATGCGGGTCGGCATCAGCTACGCACCGATTCCACTGGGCGGCTTCATCACCCTGCTGTTCGTCATCGAGCAACTGCTGTACGGCGACCAGAGCAAGCGCCGGGTCGTCGATTACGAAGCCCGTGAAGAGTCCAAGGAGTCCGTGTAATGGATGCCGTCGTCCTGTTGGGCAGCTTCATCGTCCTCATTCTGCTACGTGTTCCGGTCGCCTACTCCCTCGGCCTGGCCACCCTGGTCGGTGCCTGGTGGATCGACATTCCCCTGCACGCCGTGATGATTCAGATCGCCGGCGGCGTGAACAAATTCTCCCTGCTGGCCATTCCCTTCTTCGTTCTGGCCGGCGCGATCATGGCTGAAGGCGGCATGGCCCGGCGCCTGGTCGCCTTCGCCGGAGTGCTGGTCGGCTTCGTTCGCGGCGGCCTGTCACTGGTCAACATCACCGCCTCGACCTTCTTCGGCGCCATCTCCGGCTCATCCCTGGCGGACACCGCCTCGGTCGGCTCGGTGCTGATCCCCGAGATGGAGAAGAAGGGCTACCCGCGGGAATTTTCCACCGCGGTGACCATTTCCGGTTCGGTACAGGCACTGCTGACGCCGCCCAGCCACAACTCGGTGATCTATTCGCTGGCCGCCGGCGGCACCGTATCCATCGCCGCGCTGTTCGTCGCCGGCATCGGTCCGGGCCTGCTGCTCAGCGCCACCATGGCGACCCTGTGCCTGCTGTTCGCCCGCAAGCGCAACTACCCCAAGGGCGAAGTAGTACCGCTGCGCCAGGCGTTGAAGATCTGCGTCGAGGCGCTGTGGGGCCTGATGACCATGGTCATCATCCTCGGCGGCATTCTCTCCGGCGTGTTCACGGCCACCGAGTCCGCCGCGGTGGCAGTGGTCTGGGCGTTCTTCGTGACCATGTTCATCTACCGCGACTACAAGTGGAGCGAGCTGCCGAGAATGCTGCATCGCACGGTGCGCACCCTGTCGATCGTGATGATCCTGATCGCCTTCGCCGCGAGCTTCGGCTACATCATGACCCTGATGCAGATCCCGTCGAAGATCACCACCGCGTTCCTGGCGCTGTCGGACAACCGTTACGTGATCCTCATGTGCATCAACTTCATGCTGCTGGTGCTGGGCACGCTGATGGACATGGCACCGCTGATCCTGATCCTGACGCCGATCCTGCTGCCGGTAGTCGTTTCCTTCGGCGTCGACCCGGTGCACTTCGGCATGATCATGCTGGTCAACCTCGGGATCGGGCTGATTACCCCGCCGGTCGGTGCGGTACTCTTCGTCGGTGCCGCCATCGGCAAGGTCACCATCGAGAACACGGTAAAGGCCCTGCTGCCGTTCTACGCCGCGCTGTTCGCGGTGCTGATGGCAGTGACCTATATCCCGATGATTTCGCTGTGGCTGCCGAGCGTAGTGCTCTGATCCAGCTCACGATCTGCTGCGCGTCGGCCCTCCTGCGTTAAAAACAGGCTCGGAATGCTCATTTACAAAAGTAAACTCCGCTTCCTCGCCTGTTTTTGCCTTGTAGGGCTCTAGCTCGCAAGATCTCACACACTGCCTGCTTCGCTGCATCGTTTGCCGAGCTACTCGCCCAAGCAAAGCCGCCTTGTGCGCAGCGCCTCGTTTAAGGACGTATCGCCCTGCCATGTTAGCCACGCCATTTCCACGCCACATCGCCGTGCTGATCCTGGCCACTCTGGCCTGTTCATTCGCCGCCAACCACATCGCCGCGCGGATCGCCTTCGACCATGGCACCGGCCTGCTACTGGCCATGCTCTGCCGCGCCGGGGTGACGCTGCTGGCGCTGGCTGCGCTGGTGTTCTGGCGTCGTGAATCGCTGCGTCTGAGCCCGGCAACCTGGCGCTGGCAGATCCTGCTCGGCCTGCTGATCGCGGTGCAGAGCTTCTGCATCTATTCGGCGGTGGCGCGCATTCCGGTGGCGCTGGCGCTGCTGGTGGTGAACCTGTCGCCGATTCTGCTGGCACTGCTCACCTGGGCGCTCGGCGGGCCGCGGCCGACCCGCCAGGCGCTGGCGATCATGGGGCTGATCCTGATCGGCCTGGTGCTGGTGCTGGATGTGCCAGCACGCCTGATGAGCGCCGAGGCGCCGGATGGCCAGTGGGTCGCTGGCATCCTCTTCAGCCTGACGGCAGCGGCAGTGTTCGCGGTAGCGCTGTGGGTCACCGAGCACAAGCTGTCGAACATGGCCGGTTCGGTGCGCAGCATGCTGACGCTGCTCGTAGTGTTCGGTGCGTCGGCGCTGCTTGGCGCCAGTGACCTGATTCCCGGTGGGCTTGGATTACCCAACGCATCCGCCGGCTGGATCGCCCTGGGTTGCCTGGTCTTGCTCTACGGCGCGGCCTTTTCGACGCTGTTCATCTGCATGCCACGGCTGAACATCGCGCGCAACGCGCCGGTGATGAACATGGAGCCGGTGGCCGGCATGCTGCTGGGCTGGCTGGTGCTCGGCCAGCTGCTCGGGGCGATGCAGGTGGTCGGCGGCCTGATCGTGGTCGGCGGTGTCGTCCTGCTGGCGTACCGCCGCTAGGCCTTGCCGAAGGCCAGCCCGCCGCAGGGCGCGGCGGCTGGCTGACGAGGCGCGGGGTCAGCCGACCTTGCTCGCCTCCGCCTCCTCATGGGCCTGACGCAGCCGCTCGCGGCTGTTGGTCAGGTGCAGGCGCATGGCCGCCCGCGCCGACTCCGGGTCCTGTCGCGCGATGGCCTCGTAGATCTGCTCATGCTCGCGGCCCAGACGCGCCTGATAGTGCTGCTGATCGTCATGGGCCAGGCGCGCGGAATTGACCCGGCTGCGCGGGATCAGCGTCGTGCCGAGGTGGCTCATGATGTCGGTGAAATAGCGGTTGCCGGTGGCCTCGGCGATTTGCAGATGGAACTGGAAGTCCGACGCCACTGCGTCGCTGGAATGCGCCGCGCTCTGATTCAGCTGATCGAGAAAGGCACGCATCGCCGCCAGCTGCTCGGGCGTGCGACGCTGCGCGGCGAGGCCGGCCGACTCCACTTCCAGGCTGATGCGCAGCTCGAGGATCGCCAGCAGATCGCGCAACGTGCCGATGGTCGCCGGGTCGATGCGCAGTCCGGTGGTGCTCGGCGTATCCAGCACGAAGGTGCCGATACCGTGCCGCGTTTCCACCAGCCCCGAGGCCTGCAGCCGCGAGATCGCCTCGCGCACCACCGTGCGGCTCACGCCCTGCGCCTGCATGATCGCCGACTCGGTCGGCAGCTTGTCGCCACGCTTCATCAGGCCGTCGCGGATCTGTTGCGAAAGCTCGGCGACCAGTTCCTGGGCGAGGCTGCGGTGTTTGCGACGGGCGCGGGGCTGGGCGCTCTGATTATCCATGGACGGCGATCTCTGAGAAGCGGAAGCAACCGTCATCATAGCCCAGCAGTTGTACGATAACTATTGATCCATTGCATTTGTAGGGAAATACAGCCCCACAGATGCGCTTTGGTCAGCTACGAGGCCGTCCGGCAGTGCCCGGCGCGGCAGCGGTTGGCTTCGTGGCCGGGATCTTCCTGCATCAGCTTGCGGGTCACGCCGTTGGTCCAGCCGAAGCCATCCTGCAGCGGATACTCACCGCCACCGGCATGCTCGGTGCAGGGCCGCAGCACGTATTTCTCCACCAGCTTGTTCTCGCGCTCGAAGAGGTGGCTGACGATGGTCAGCCAGCGCTCTTCGATCTCCAGCGCCAGCGCATCATGGCCGTAGCGCTGCAGGCCACGAATGCCGATCCACTGCAGCGGTGCCCAGCCGTTGGGGCGGTCCCACTGTTCGCCACTGCCACCGATTTCCGTCGTCGCCAGGCCACCCGGCACGAGCAATCGTGCCTGCACAGTCAGGGCGACAGCGGCCGCCTGCTCGGCGCTAGCCATGCCGACGAACAGCGGGGCCAGTGTTGCGGCAGTGAGGTTGTCGCGCTGCCGGCCGCGCTGCCAGTCGTAGTCGAAGTAAGCAGCGGCATTCGGGTTCCACAGGTAGTTGTCGATGGCACTGAGCCGGGCCGCGGCGCGTCGCGCGAAGTCCTCGGCGCAGGCATGCTGGTTCTTCACCGCGGACAACTCGGCGATCTGCCGCTCCAGCTTGTAGAGCAGCGCGTTGAGGTCGACCGGCAGGATGCTGGTGGTGCGGATGGTCGCCAGCCGGTGGGCGTCATCCAGCCAGCGCGAGCTGAAGTCCCAGCCCGATTCGGCCCCGGCGCGCAGATCGCGATAGACCTCGTGCCGCGGCCGGCAGCTGGAGCGCGCGGTTTCGACATCTTCTCGATACGACTCCTCGCGCGGCGTGTCGCGCTCGTCCCAGTAGCGGTTGAGCACCACGCCGTCGGCCAGGCAGACGCAACGCCGATGCGCCTCACCCGGGCGCAAGGCATCGGCCCCGTCCATCCAGAACGCGTACTCCTTGTGCAGCTGCGGCAGGTAATCGCTGGCGCGATAGACGCCGGTTTCCTCGAACAACTCGGTCATCAGGGCGAACACCGGCGGCTGCGAGCGGCCCAGGTAGTAGGTGCGATTGCCGTTGGGCACGTGGCCGTAGGTGTCGATCAGGTAGGCGAAGTTGTCCGCCATGGCGCGCAGCAGATCGCAATGCCCACTTTCGTCCAGGCCGAGCATGGTGAAGTAGGAATCCCAGTAATACAGCTCGGTGAAGCGTCCGCCCGGCACCACGTAGTCGTGCGGCAGCGGCAGCAGCGAGGAATGCTCGGGATGGTCCTGCGGATGGCGGGTGAGGATCGGCCAGAGCCGGTCGATGTGCTCGGCCAGGCTGTCGTCGGGGTTGGCGACAAACTCCCTGACCGGCATTTCATACAGGCTGAAGTGCTCGCGAACGAACGCGGCGAGGTCGAAGCCCGGCTCGTCGCAACGGCTTCGATAGTCCGCCAGGATGGTTTCGGGATGCTGCAGAGGCGCGCAGTCGACGAAGGTTTTGCTGTCGGGAAAGATGCGCTGCATCTGCACGGCGACGAACAACTCCTGATAGCGCTCGGCGGGGCTAAGGGTGTCCGCCAGCGAGATGCTGCTGACGTCGCAGTTGAACGGCGGGCACGGGGCGCTATCGGTCATTGTTCGCTGTAATTCCATAGCAGGCCGCCATCGACCACCAGGGTAGTCCCGGTGATGTATTCGGCGTCGGGTGAGGCCAGAAAGGCAACGACGCCGGCGACGTCGTGAGGGCGGCCGAGACGGCCGGCGGGAATGTTCTGCAACAGGCTGGCAAGCTTTTCCGGCTGGTTCATCAGTTCGCGATTGATCGGCGTTTCCACCGCGCCGGGCGCCACGTTGTTTACCGTGATGCCCAGCGGCGCCAGCTCGATGGCGATGTTGCGCATCAGCATCTTCAGCCCGCCCTTGCTCGCGCAATAGGCGGTGAAGTTGGGGTGCGGCAGCTCTTCGTGCACCGAGCTGTTGTTGATGATGCGCCCGCCACGGCCCTGCTCGCGCAGATGACGGGCAAATGCCTGGGCGAGAAAGAACGGCCCACGCAGGTTGACGTTCAGCACCTGATCGTAATCATCCGCCTGCGCGTCGAGGAATGCCGCGTGCCGCTGCACACCGGCGTTGTTGACCAGGATATCCAGCCGCCCCATCTGTTCGATGCCTTCGCGCACCAACCGCTGGCACTGCTCGACGTCACCGACATCGGCGGCGATGAAGCACACCCGCCGGCCCAGGGCGCGTACCTGTTCGAGGCTCTCGCGGGCCTGCTCGTCGTCCTGGCGGCCGTTGACGATGATATCGGCGCCCTCCTCGGCCAGGCGCACGGCAATGCCGCGGCCGATGCCCTGGGTGCTGCCGGTGACCAGAGCCACCTGATTCTGCAAGCGCATTGCGACCCTCCGCACGCCCTGACGGGCGCGATGCCGTTTCGATCAGTATGCAGATCAGACGGAACGAGACGGCGCGCGTTCCCCTTTTTAGCCCGGCGCAAGCAGCCGGTCGCACCGAGTGTCTACGTTAGCTGACTAACCTTTCTCTCCTCTGGCCGAAGGCGCAAAATGGCCGGCTCTCCGCTGCTCGTCGAAGGACGTCATGGCTACCGCCAATCTGCGCAAGGGTTATCTGCTGGGGCTGGCCACCTTCAGCATCTGGGGCATGTTCCCGCTCTACTTCAAGGCACTCGAACAATACGGCGCGCTCGAGATCGTCACCCAGCGGGTGATCTGGTCGGCCGTGTTCGGCTCGCTGGTACTGCTGGTCTGGCGCCATCCAGGCTGGTGGCGCGAACTGCTGGCACATCCACGTCGCCTCGGCGTGCTCGGCATCTCCAGCGTGCTGATCGCCGCCAACTGGCTGATCTACGTCTGGGCGGTGAACCACGACCGGATGGTCGAAGCCAGCCTGGGCTACTACATCAATCCGCTGGTCAACGTGCTGCTCGGCATGCTCGTGCTGCGCGAGCGCCTGCGCCCGCTGCAGTGGCTGGCTGTGGCGATGGCCACTGTCGGTGTCAGCCTGCAGTTGCTGATGCTCGGTGAGTTTCCGTGGATTTCCATCGTGCTGGCGCTGAGCTTCGGCAGCTACGGTCTGCTACGCAAGCTGGCACCGGTGGCCGCGTTGCCCGGGCTGGTGGTGGAGACCTGGATGTTGTTGCCGGTAGCGCTGGTCTGGCTGTTCTGGTTCAGCAGCGGCACCAGCACCGAGCCGGCATTCTGGACCAGCAGCGATGCGCTCTGGCTGATGGCCGCCGGGCCGGTGACGCTGATTCCGCTGCTCGGCTTCAACGCCGCGGCGCGTCATCTGCCGTATTCGACCCTGGGCTTCCTGCAGTACCTGACGCCGACGCTGCTGCTGATCCTCGCCGTGCAGCTGTTCGGCGAGCCGTTCCCGGTCGACCGTCAGCTGGCGTTCTTCTGCATCTGGGCGGGGCTTGCGGTGTACAGCCTGGACGCCTGGCGCATCATGCGTAAAAGCGCCGGCTGAAATGCCGGCGGCCGGCTAGGGTTTCTCAGCAGGTTGCAGCTTGAGTTCGACCATCAGGTCATCGGCCAGCGCTTCCAGCCGCTGTTGCAGGACCTCCAGCGACAGCTCGCTCGGCACGGCCAGGCGCACCTCGGCGCGGAACAGCAGCTCGCTGCTCATCGGCGCCGGCAGCACCTCGGTATCCAGGCTTTCCAGGTTGACGCCGTGCGTGGCCAGCAGATGGGTAATGTCGCGCACGATGCCCGGACGGTCATTGCCGACCAGCTCTAGCTGGATTTCCTGCCAGCTCTCTACCGGCTCCGTGCCGCTGTGCGCCAGCAGGACGCGAATGCCCTGCGCCTCCAGCCCTTGTAGCGCAGCGGTAAGCTCGGCATGGGCCTGCTGCGGCACGGCCACCCGCAGAATGCCGGCGAACTGCCCGGCCATGCGCGACATGCGGCTCTCCAGCCAGTTACCGCCATGATCGGCGATGCACTTGGCCAGACGTTCGACCAGACCCGGCTGATCTTCGGCAATGACGGTAAGAACGAGGTGATCCATGGACTGCTCCTGTGCTGGGGAATCGCTCACGCGGTAGCGGCGGCCCATTAGGTATAGCAGGCGGTCGCCCTCGATGGCAGCCTGCCGCACCCTCCCCGTCGTCGCAGGGGGGCTCTTTCGGCGGACTGATTTTCCCCGGCGCTTCATGTAGTATCCGGCGACTCGGACTACAAGAAACGAGACTGTCCGTCGAATTAGAAGAACCAAGTGAGGCGAGTAATGACTGAGCGCGTTCAAGTCGGTGGCCTGCAGGTCGCCAAAGTCCTGTACGACTTCGTGAACAACGAAGCGATTCCCGGTACCGGCGTCGATGCCGCCGCCTTCTGGGCCGGCGCCGACAGCGTCATCCACGACCTGGCGCCGAAGAACCGCGCGCTGCTGGCCAAGCGCGACGACCTGCAGGCGCAGATCGACGCCTGGCACCAGGCTCGCGCCGGTCAGGCCCACGACGCAGTGGCATACAAGAGCTTCCTGCAGGAAATCGGCTACCTGCTGCCGGAAGCCGAAGACTTCCAGGCCACCACCGAGAACGTCGACGAAGAAATCGCCCGCATGGCCGGCCCGCAGCTGGTGGTGCCGATCATGAACGCGCGCTTCGCCCTGAACGCCGCCAACGCCCGCTGGGGCTCGCTGTACGACGCGCTGTACGGCACCGACGCGATCTCCGAAGCAGACGGCGCCAGCAAGGGCCCGGGCTACAACGAGATCCGCGGCAACAAGGTCATCGCCTACGCGCGCAACTTCCTCAATGAAGCCGCACCGCTGGAAACCGGCTCCCACGTCGATTCCACCGGCTACCGCATCGAAGGCGGCAAGCTGGTTGTTTCGCTGAAAGACGGCAGCACCACCGGCCTGAAGAACCCGGCCCAGCTGCAGGGCTTCCAGGGCGAAGCCAGCGCACCGATCGCCGTGCTGCTGAAGAACAACGGCATTCACTTCGAGATCCAGATCGACCCGGCCAGCCCGATCGGCCAGACCGACGCGGCCGGCGTGAAGGACATCCTGATGGAATCGGCGCTGACCACCATCATGGACTGCGAAGACTCCATCGCTGCCGTCGACGCCGACGACAAGACCGTCGTCTACCGCAACTGGCTCGGCCTGATGAAGGGCGACCTGGTCGAGGAGCTTGAAAAAGGCGGCAAGCGCATCACCCGCGCGATGAACCCGGACCGCGTCTACACCAAGGCCGACGGCAACGGCGAGCTGACCCTGCATGGCCGCTCGCTGCTGTTCATCCGTAACGTCGGTCACCTGATGACCAACGATGCCATCCTCGACAAGGAAGGCAACGAGGTGCCGGAAGGCATCATGGACGGCCTGTTCACCAGCCTGATCGCAGTGCACAACCTCAACGGCAACACCAGCCGCAAGAACACCCGCACCGGCTCGATGTACATCGTCAAGCCGAAGATGCACGGCCCGGAAGAAGTGGCCTTCGCCACCGAGCTGTTCGGTCGCGTCGAGGACGTCCTCGGTCTGCCGCGCAATACCCTGAAGGTTGGCATCATGGACGAGGAGCGTCGTACCACGATCAACCTCAAGGCCTGCATCAAGGAAGCGCGCGAGCGCGTGGTGTTCATCAACACCGGCTTCCTCGACCGCACCGGCGACGAAATCCACACCTCCATGGAAGCCGGCCCGATGGTGCGCAAGGCGGCCATGAAGGCCGAGAAGTGGATCAGCGCCTACGAGAACAACAACGTCGACGTGGGCCTGGCCTGCGGCCTGCAGGGCAAGGCGCAGATCGGCAAGGGCATGTGGGCCATGCCTGACCTGATGGCGGCGATGCTCGAGCAGAAGGTCGGCCACCCCATGGCCGGTGCCAACACCGCCTGGGTGCCGTCGCCGACTGCTGCCACCCTGCACGCCATGCATTACCACAAGATCGACGTGCAGGCGCGTCAGGTCGAACTGGCCAAGCGCGAGAAGGCGTCCATCGACGACATCCTCACCATCCCGCTGGCGCAAGACACCAACTGGAGCGAGGAAGAGAAGCGCAACGAGCTGGACAACAACTCGCAGGGCATCCTCGGCTACATGGTTCGCTGGGTCGAACAGGGCGTCGGCTGCTCCAAGGTGCCGGACATCAACGACATCGCGCTGATGGAAGACCGTGCCACCCTGCGTATCTCCAGCCAGCACGTGGCCAACTGGATGCGCCATGGCGTGGTGACCAAGGATCAGGTGGTCGAAAGCCTCAAGCGCATGGCGCCGGTGGTTGACCGTCAGAACCAGGGCGACCCGCTGTACCGCCCGATGGCGCCGGACTTCGACAACAGCGTGGCCTTCCAGGCTGCCCTGGAGCTGGTCCTCGAAGGCACCAAGCAGCCCAACGGCTACACCGAGCCGGTACTGCACCGCCGCCGTCGTGAGTTCAAGGCCAAGAACGGCCTGTAACAAGCGAGTCAGCTGCAAGAGAACCGCCCTACGGGGCGGTTTTTTTATGCCTCGAATCCGCCGAACGGTTCTCAAGTTCACTCTGTTACAACCGATAACGTGACCCGAAAGGCATTTCCAGTCACAATATCGTTGCGCGATAGCATTTGGCCATATGCGCAACTCCCGCAGTACCTGCAGCCCGCCCTGGAGTCGATGCATGCTGAAGAACTTCTCGCTGACCGCCAAGCTTTCCCTGGTGCCGGCAGTAGCCCTGTTCGGGCTCGTGTTGTACGTCGGCTATACCTCGCTGCAGCTTTCGGCTACCGATTCGCGGCTGGTCTTTCTCGAAAACCGTGGCTACCCGACGCTGGAAAAGGCCGATGCGGTGATCTTCCAGTTTTCCCGCGTGCCGGCTCTGCTGAACAACGCGGTGGCTGCCGGCGAGCCCGGTGTGCTCGACGAGGCTCGTGAAGTGCTGCAGCAGATCGATACGCAGCAGCAATCCCTGGCAGCCCTGCTGAGCGATCAGCGCCAGCAGCACCAAGCCCTGGGCGACTGGCGCAAATCCGTGCGCGACTATGCCGACAACGCGCTCGCCGCCTCGACCAAGCTGATCGACGGCAGCGCCTCGTTCGATGACCTGCGACCGAGCCTCGACCGCATGGCGAGCGACCTGGCCCAGGCGCAGAAGCTGGGCAGCGATTTCCGCGCACAGGCCTACGACAGCTTCCAGCAAACCCTGGTCGAGACCCGCGAAGCCAACGCCAACACCACGCGGCTGGGCATCATCCTCAGCCTGGTGCTGGTGATATTGGTCAGCCTCGGCGCCTGGCTGGTGATCCGCAGCGTGATGGTCAATATCCGCGGCGTGATCGCTTCGCTGCAGTCAATTGCCCGCGGCGACGGCGACCTGACCCAGCGGGTCAACGTCGAATCCAACGACGAAATCGGCGCGATGATCGAGCTGTTCAACAGTTTTCTCGACAAGTTGCAGAGCACCATTCGCCAGATCATCGATGCCGCGACCCCACTGGGCCAGGTTTCGAAGGAGCTGTACAAGCTGACCCAAGGCTCGGAAGAAAACGCCAAGTCGCAGCAGCACCACACCGATTCGATCACCCGCGACATCCTCACCATGACCGGCAGCATTCAGGAAGTGGCGCAGCGCTCACAGCAGGCTTCCGACGAGGCCAACTCCGCCGCCCGCCAGGCCGCCACCGCACGCGAACATGTCGGCAGCCTGTCGACCGGCATCAGTGACCTGGGTGACAGCGTGATGGGCGCGGTCAAGGCTATGGAACAGCTCGAGGAAGAAACCCAGGAAGTCGGTTCGGTACTGACCGTGATCCGCAGCATCGCCGAGCAGACCAACCTGCTCGCCTTGAACGCCGCCATCGAAGCCGCCCGTGCCGGCGAGCAGGGCCGCGGCTTTGCCGTGGTCGCCGATGAGGTGCGCAACCTGGCGCAGAAAACCGCCGCCTCCACTGCCGAGATCCAGCAGATCATCCAGCGCCTGCAGAACAGCGCCAACACCGTACTCAATGTGATGACCAGCAATGGCGAGAAATCCCGCGCGAGCATCCAGCGCTCGATCGAGGCCACGCAGCTACTGGAAACCATCGCCCGCACGGTCAACCAGATCGACGAACTCAACGCCGGCATCGCTCAGTTCACGCAAGAACAGATCGGCCTGTCGAGTTCCATCCAACAAGAAACCCAAGTGTTGCAGCAGGACGCACAAGCAACCGCTAACGGCGCCGAAGCCACCGCCCGTCTTGGCGAGCAACTGGTGAGTACCGGAGACCACCTGCGCGCGGCTACGGGCCAATTCCGTGTTTAACGATTATTTGGAGCATCAAATGACTGCACTTCGTGTCGCCGGTCTGGCAGCTGTCTGCCTGGCCGCCACCCCTGCCTTCGCCCTGGAACAGGGTGAACATCGCTTCAACGGTTTTGGTACCGTCGGCTTCACTCACCTGGGCGGCGAAGATGATGGTCGCAGCTATGGCATTCAGGGCCAGACCAACGATTCCTGGCGCGGCGATCAGCTGTCCAAGTTCGGCGCCCAGCTGAGCTACGGCATCACCGACACCCTGGGCGTAACCGTCCAGGCCACGGCCAAGGCGCAGCAGGACGAGTGGAAAGCCAACCTCGAGTGGGCCTACCTGTCGCTGCAGGCCAACGACCAGCTGATGCTCCGCGCCGGTCGCCTGCGCAGCCCGGTCTACATGTATTCCGAAAGCCTCGACGTCGGCTACAGCTACCCATGGCTGCGCCTGCCCGACGAGGTCTACAGCCAGGTGCAGGTCACCAACTACGAAGGCATCGACGCGGTCTACACCGTGCCGCTGTCGTACGGCTCAGTGACCTTCCAGCTTGCCGGTGGCCAGGCGAAGAACCGTGACTACTACGCCTACGACGAGCAGTTCGATATCGATTACGGCAAACTCTTCGGCGCCAGCGTCAGCCTGGCTACCAATGACTTCGGCACGCTGCGCATCGGTTATGTCGAGGCGGATATCAAGACGGATATCACCGGCACCGTCGATGCGACCGCCATTGGCTTTGGCGCCAACGAACCCCTTTCCCTGCTCAACTTGAATAAAGAGAAAGGCAAGTTCACCTCGATCGGCTATCAGTACGACAACGGCACCTGGATCAGCAGCAACGAGTGGACCTCGCGCCTGATCGAGAACGACGGAATGGAAGCGATCGACTCCTTCTACCTGATGGGTGGCCGTCGTTTCGGCGATTTCCTGCCGCACGTCACCTATGCGCAACTGGATGACAACGGTGGCCGTCAGAGCTCCTGGACCCTGGGCCTGAACTACCAGGCCGCGCCGACCGTGGTGGTCAAGGGCGAGTACAAGCGCGTCGATACCAAGAACGGCTATGACGGCGTGTTTACCCGCAGCGCGCAGGAGGTCTTCGACAATGAAGTGAATGGTCGCTTCGGTGGCGCAGTGGGCACCCCCGCCCGCAACTACGACGGCGACATCGTTTCCGTCGGCGTCGATTTCGTATTCTGAGGAGCGTCCTGATGAAAGCATCCATTCGCATCCTCGGCACCGCCGCACTGCTCGGCATGGTTTCCCTGGCTCAGGCCGAGGTCGCCGTGATCGTCAATCCCGGCGCAGCCAAGGCACCGTCGCAGTCCGAGGTCGCCAACATCTTCCTGGGCAAGGACAAGTCCATGAAGGGCGTCGACCAGGCTGGCTGGACACCTGCCAAGGAAGCCTTCTATGCCGGCGTGACCAGCAAGAACGAGTCCCAGCTCAAGTCCTACTGGTCCGGTCTGATCTTCACCGGCAAGGGCCAGCCTCTGCCCACCGTCGCTGACGACGCTGCAGTAGTGGCGAAGGTCGCCGCCGAAGCCGATGCGATCGGCTACGTCGACAGTGCTGCCGTCAATGGCTCGGTCAAGGTGCTGTTCACCCTGCCCTGAGGCTCGCCAGCCAGATAAGAAACCGCCCTACGGGGCGGTTTTTTATGCCTGTACTATCGCAACAGCCCGAAACACCAGGCTGACCCTGATCAGCTCCTGCAACGCCCGTGCTGACTAGACTTACGTCCAATTGGGTCCGAACGGCCCGCAGCCCACCATTAACAAAAAATGGACGCCAAGCATGAGCACACCCGACGCCTTTTCTCAGGCTGGGAAGACGGCCGTACTGCAGAATATCCACGGCACCATGGAGTTCCTGCGCAAGTACGCCCCGTTCAACCAGATGGAGCCGGCCCACCTGACGTTTCTGGTGGAGAACTGTGAGCTGCGCTTCTATGCCGAAGGCGACTGCATCATTTCCCCGGATGACGGCGTGGTGCAGCATTTCTATATCGTCAAGCAGGGGCGCGTTCATGGACAGCGCCCGCATACCGCCAAGCGCGGCACCGATACCACCTTCGAAGTCATCGTCGGCGAGTGCTTTCCGATGGCCGCGCTCATGGGCGAACGCGCGACCCGCACGGCGCACCTGGCCGCCGAGGACACCTTCTGTTTCCTGCTGAACAAGCCCGCCTTCGTCAAGCTGGTCTCAAGCTCGCCAGTGTTCCGCGATTTCGCCATGCGCGGCGTCAGCAGCCTGCTCGACCTGGTCAACCAACAGGCACAGATGCGCGCGGTGGAAAGCCTAGGCGAACAGTACTCACTGGAAACCAGCATTGGTGAACTGGCGCTGCATCACCCCGTCTCGTGCCTGCCGTCCCGGCCGCTCAACGAGGCGGTGGCGATGATGCAGCAAGAGAACGTCGGCAGCATCGTCATCGTCGATGAGGCTCTGCATCCGCAAGGCATCTTCACCCTGCGCGATCTGCGGCGAGCCATCGGCACCGGCACCACGGACCTGAGCCAGCCGATCTCGCAATTCATGACGCATGACCCGTTCTATCTGCCGCCGGACGCCACCGCCTTCGATGCGGCCATCGCCATGACCGAGCGGCATATCGCCCATGTCTGCGTGGTGGAGAACGGTCTGTTGCAGGGCGTGATTTCCGAGCGCGACCTGTTTTCCCTGCAGCGAGTGGACCTGGTGCATCTGGCGCAGACCATCCGCCATGCAGACCGCGTCGATGCGCTGGTGGTCATCCGCAGCCGCATCGCACAGCTGGTCGACAACATGCTGGCCCATGGCGCCTCGTCGACGCAGATCACCCACATCGTCACGCTGCTCAATGACCACACCGTGTGCCGGGTGATCGAGTTGGCGATCGAGCACATGGGTGACCCGGGCGTGCCCTTCACCTGGCTGTGTTTCGGCAGCGAGGGGCGTCAGGAGCAGACCCTCTACACCGATCAGGACAACGGCATTCTTTTCGAGGCCGCCGACGCTGCCGAAGCCGCGCATATCCGCGGCCGCCTGCTGCCACTGGCCGAGCGCATCAACCGCGACCTCGACACCTGCGGCTTCAGCCTGTGCAAAGGCAACATCATGGCGAGCAATCCGCAGCTGTGCCTGTCGCGCCAGGAATGGAGCCGCCGCTTCAGCTCGTTCGTCCGCGAAGCGACACCGGAGAACCTGCTCGGCAGCACCATCTATTTCGATCTGCGCAGCATCTGGGGCCCGTCGGAAGGTTGCGAGCAGCTGCGCCGCGATCTGCTCGACGAGATCAAGGGCAACAGCCTGTTCCAGCGCATGATGGCCGACAACGCCTTGCGCCATCGCCCGCCAGTGGGCCGCTTTCGCGACTTCGTGGTGGCGCGCAAGGGCGAAGGCAAGGACACCCTGGACCTCAAGGTGCAGGGGCTGACGCCCTTCGTCGATGGCGCCCGCCTGCTGGCGCTGAGCAATGACATCGGCACCTGCAACACCCTCGAGCGCCTGCGCAAGCTGGTGGAAAAGGGCGTTATCGAGAAGAAGGATGGTGCGGCCTACGAAGAGGCCTATCATTTCATTCAGCAGACGCGAATGCAGCATCACCAGCAACAGGCGCGCGACGAGCTGCCCTATTCCAACCGCCTGGATCCGGATACGCTCAATGTGCTGGACCGTCGGATCCTGCGCGAGTCCTTCCGCCAGGCCCAACGTTTGCAGGCCAGTCTCGCGGTGCGCTATCAACTATGAGTATGTTCTGGTTCAACTCACGCGGCCCGAAGCTGCCCCCCGAGCAGCAACAGCGCATTGACGAGCTGCCGCTTCCCCTTGCGCCGCAGACGGTCCCGTTGCGGCAACAGCGCCTAGTGGTGCTGGACCTGGAAACCACCGGCCTGCACCTCAAGCGCGATCTGGTCATCGCTATTGGCGCAGTTGTCATCGAAGACGGTGCCATCGACTATTCCCAGCAGTTCGAATGCACGCTGTGCCGTCAGGTGAAGGTTACCGAAAGCGTGCTCATCCACGGCATCGCGCCGAGTGAGCTGGCCAACGGCCTGCCACCAGCCGAAGCGCTGCTCAGCTTCATGGAGTTTGCTGCCGGCAGCGTGATCCTTGCCTTTCACGCACCGTTCGACCAACGCATGCTCGGCCGCGCGCTGAAAAGAGAGCTGGGCTACACGATGGACCACACATTCCTCGATGTGGCCGATCTCGCACCCATGCTATTTCCTGAAGCGATGATCCATCGCGGCGGCCTGGATCACTGGCTCGACTACTTCAATATCCATATCCCGCAACGCCACAACGCATCAGCCGATGCCATGGCGACCGCAGAGATCGCCCTGATCCTGCTGCACCGCGCACAACGGGTGGGCCTGACCAGCCTCGACGAACTGGCTCAGCGGCTCAGATGCTGGCAACGCGCACGCAAGGCCGCATTCAATTCGATCTGAGTGGCCCCCGGCAGCTGTCAGCGTCGCGGTGGAATAGTGTCGCCGAACGATTCGATGCCTACAGACATCAGCTGCCACTCACTGCAGCTGACCGATCAGCCCATTGCGGGCCCGCTCTTCCGTCACGGCGCGCATCAGGGGTTGCTGATGCGCGATATCCCAGGGTGCAAGTGCCTAGTTACCGGCGGGCCTCACAAATAGCCTGATACAGCGGTGAATCGGCTTCCAGCTCGGTGAGCGTCTCGATCTTCGCCTGGCCGGCTTCGTTCAGCCTGAACATTGCCCTCTCGGTGCAGATCAGCTGATAACTGGCGCTCTTCACGCTCGACATCAGGTGCTGCTTCTCGAAGCGGTACAGTACGAAACGTCCAAGACGGCCTTGATCGGTGTCCTGCACCTGAGCGTTCGCGCCGTCCAGTACCGTATAGGCCAGCGGCATCGGATAGAGCATGGTCCATGGCCGCCAGAGCATCTCGCCCTCTTCACTGGCTACCACCAGCGAGCCTTCCGGCAGACGCGCTTGCTTGGTCTCGAACCAGGTGTACTCGTAATGGATGGTGTAACTGAGCATGCCCAGCCCGGCGAACACCGGAATGATCCATTTCGGCAGTCGCTTACGCGTCAGTGAGCGCAGCATCAGGCCGATACCGGCTCCCGCCACACCAGCGACGATTGCCGCGATTAGATGCCAGAACATATACAACCCCCCTAAAAAAATCGGGCTTCCAAATGGAAGCCCGACTTCTACTTCAACCTTGTGTCAGAGCAGGTCTGACGTTCGGCTGCATTATCAGTTAGTGGTCAAGCGCAACGCCAGCACCTTTCGGGGTACGAACGCTCTCGACCAGATCCTGAATTTCCTGCGGCGGAGCTTCGGTAGCCATCGACACAGCGTAGGCAACAGCGAAGTTCAGCATGGCACCCACGGCACCGAAGGCCTGCGGGGAGATGCCCATCCACCACTGATCAGGGGTGTTCGGGATGCTCGCAGTGCCAGGGATGAAGAACCAGCCCAGGTACAGGAAGATGTACACGGCGGTGGAAATCACACCGACCAGCATACCGGCAACCGCACCCTTGCTGTTCACGCGCTTGGAGAAGATACCCATCATCAGCGCCGGGAACAGGCTCGCTGCCGCAAGACCGAACGCCAGTGCCACTACCTGCGCCGCGAAGCCTGGAGGATTCAGACCCAGCCAGGTAGCCAGCAGGATCGCCGCCGTCATGGAAAGACGAGCAGCCAGCATCTCGTTCTTCTCACTGATCTTCGGATTGATGAGTGTCTTGATCAGGTCGTGACTGATTGCCGAGGAAATCGCCAGCAGCAGACCCGCAGCTGTCGACAAGGCTGCCGCAATGGCACCCGCAGCGATCAGACCGATGACCCAGCCCGGCAGGTTGGCAATTTCCGGGTTGGCCAGAACGATGATGTCATTGTTCACGGTCAGCTCGTTGCCGTTCCAGCCACGCTCTGTAGCGGTGGGGGTGAACTTGGCGTTAGCGTCGTTGTACATCTGCACACGACCGTCGGCGTTCTTGTCTTCCCACTTGATCAGGCCAGTACGTTCCCAGGTCTGCACCCATTCCGGACGATCTTCGTAACGCATCGCTTCGGCCTGCGGGCCTTCCGGATAGATGGTGTTAACCAGGTTCAGACGTGCCATCGAGGCAACGGCCGGAGCGGTGAGGTACAGCAGGGCGATGAACACCAGAGTCCAGCCAGCGGACCAGCGAGCATCAGCGACCTTCGGTACGGTGAAGAAGCGGATGATTACGTGCGGCAGACCAGCAGTACCGATCATCAGCGACAGGGTGAACAGGAACATGTTCAGCTTGTTGTCGACGTCAGCGGTGTAGGCAGCGAAGCCCAGATCGGTAACGACCTGATCCAGCTTGTCCAGCAGTGGCACGCCGGAATCGACGTGGGTACCGAACATGCCGAACATCGGGATCGGATTGCCAGTCAGCTGCATGGCGATGAACACGGCCGGAATGGTGTAGGCAATGATCAGAACGATGTACTGAGCCACCTGGGTGTAGGTGATGCCCTTCATGCCGCCGAATACAGCGTAGGCGAACACGATTGCGGCAGCGATCCAGATACCAGCGGAGTTGCTCACTTCCAGGAAGCGGGAGAACGCCACACCAGCACCCGCCATCTGACCGATTACGTAGGTAACAGAGATGAGGATGAGGCAGACAACTGCAGTCAGACGAGCACCGCGGCTGTAGAAGCGGTCACCGATGAAGTCCGGCACGGTGAACTTGCCAAACTTGCGCAGGTAGGGTGCCAGCAGCATCGCCAGCAGCACGTAGCCACCGGTCCAGCCCATCAGGTAAACGGAAGTGGCATAACCGCCGGAAGCGATCAGACCGGCCATGGAAATGAAGGAAGCGGCAGACATCCAGTCTGCTGCGGTCGCCATACCGTTGGTGACGGGGTGAACACCACCACCGGCAACGTAGAATTCCTTAGTCGACCCAGCGCGAGCCCAGACCGCGATCCCGATATAAAGCAGGAACGAGGCGCCCACGAACATCATGTTGATCCAATATTGGCTCATGGCTTACTCCTCAACCCCGAATTCCTTGTCCAATTTGTTCAACCGCCACGCGTAGTGGAAGATGATCGCAATGAACGTGATGATGGAACCCTGTTGAGCGAACCAGAAGCCTAGGTCAGTTCCCCCGACGGGGATGCCGGCTACCAGCGGACGCAGGAGGATACCGAAACCGTATGAGACGAGAGCCCAGACCACTAAGCTCCAAGTGATAAGGCGAACATTCGCCTTCCAGTACGCAGCAGCATTTTCTTTATCGTTGTCGGCCATTGACGTTCTCCGCCTTATTTTTATTACGTGTGAAGGGAACCCACATGCTGAATTTAACAGGGGTGCCTTTCTGAATGAAAGCCCCGACTTTAGTCTGACGAACAACACGCAAAGACCAAACCACGTATTGCAGAGCCTCCTAAAGAATCCCGCTCAGGGTGGCCACGAGCCATCGGACGGACTACTCGCCGTAACCTTCGTGGCAGACGGTTTTGACGACGATCCGTGCGGCGAGCTGACGCGGCGCCTCTACCCCGACTCGCCCCTCCCGCTGGAGCACTCTCAATACCGACCAGTCACAAATTAATCTCGCCGCACCCCAACTAAAAAAACAATGGCAAAACAACAAGAACTTCAACCAGTGAGAACTTTAAATATATGCAGGATTTAAACTTGTATATATCGACAAATAACAGGCAACCAAATTAACTCACTTATATTGCCTTTTAATTGCAAGCGATGCGGTTTCCAGCGCACGCCAAACGGGCGATTTGCCACGCCGTCAGGCAGGCTGATCCCGCCAGCGCATGCGGGACGGCTCGATGGGGGAGGAATTCAGGTGGCGCCGCTGCCAGCCAACGGCAGCGGCTGCTCTTGGACGCGAAGGGGCGTTCGGCTGATGCAGCAGCGCGCCATCGCCCTGCTGGATCAGCCTGCGAAGCTCAGGCCAGACCGGACGCCGTCTGGCCGACTCGCCGCCGTTGCCGCTGGCACCGCGTCAGCAGGCTGGCTGACCCGCCGTGTACTTCTCGGTGGGATAGATGGCGGCGTTCAGTTCACGGATGGTCTCGGCGCCGATCAGCAAGGGATAGCTGAAGTGGGTGCGATCGGTCAGGTTGACCTCCACATCGCGCAACTGATCGCCAATGCACAGCTGCATCCCGACAATCGGGCGCTCTGCTCGTGGCGGCTCGCGATGCGGATCGACGTTGCCGGACTCCTCGGCACGCGTCTTGATTCGGCTGATACCGAGCAGGCGTTGCTCATATAAAGTGTCATCGGCACCGTCGACGGCCAGCCGGAAGCGGACCCAGTCTTCGCCATCCCGCTCGAATTGCTCGATGTCCCGAGCCGACAGCGACGCAGTCATGGCGCCGGTATCCATCTTGGCGGGCAAGGTCTTGCCGATCTCTTCGATCTTGATGTGTTCGTAACGTCCGTAGAGGGTGGGCTCGGCGGCGAACGCGGGTAGCGCCAGCAGTCCGGCAAGGAAAAGAACGCGAGACAAAACAACCTCCTGGGGGCGGATAGTGGACAATTTTCGATCAGAACCCCCGCCTGGGGTTCCGTCTACCGGCCTTTCAAAACGTTTCACGATGCCGGCCTATCGCCACACCGAAGCCGCGTGACCGGCGCATGCGCCGGCAGCCTGATAGACTGCAGACCGATTCCCGTCTGAAGACTCTCCCGTGCCCAGTACCGCCTTTTCTTCCCTGCCCCTTTCTGCCGCCATGCTGGCCAACCTCGACGCCCTCGGCTACGCGGCGATGACGCCGATTCAGGCGCAGAGCCTGCCGGTCATGCTCAAAGGCCACGACCTGATCGCCCAGGCCAAGACCGGTAGCGGCAAGACGGCCGCCTTCGGTATCGCCCTGCTCGAACCGTTGAATCCACGCTATTTCGGCTGCCAGGCGCTGGTGCTGTGTCCGACACGCGAACTGGCCGACCAGGTAGCCAAGGAGCTGCGCCGTCTGGCGCGGGCGGCGGACAATATCAAGATCCTCACGCTTTGCGGTGGCGTATCGATCGGCCCGCAGATCGCCTCCCTCGAACATGGTGCGCATGTCATCGTCGGTACGCCGGGCCGGGTGCAGGAACATCTGAAGAAGGGCACGTTGAAGCTCGACGGGCTGAACACCCTGGTACTCGATGAAGCCGACCGCATGCTGGACATGGGCTTCTACGACGCCATCGCCGAGATCATCGGCCAGACGCCAGCCAGGCGGCAGACCCTGCTGTTTTCCGCTACCTACCCCGCCGGCATCAAACAGCTTTCCGCGAGTTTCATGCGCGACCCGCAACAGGTGCGCGCCGAAGCGCTGCACGATGATGCGCAGATCGAGCAGCGCTTCTACGAAATCGACCCTGAGCAGCGCATGGAGGCAGTAACGCGCGTGCTGGCCAGCTTCCGTCCGGAAAGCTGCGTGGCCTTCTGCTTCACCAAGCAGCAATGCCAGGAGCTGGTCGATCATCTGAGCGGCAACGGCATCTCGGCCATGGCACTGAACGGCGACCTCGAGCAACGCGACCGCGACCAGGTGCTGGCGATGTTCGCCAACCGCAGCCTGTCGGTGCTGGTGGCGACCGATGTCGCGGCGCGCGGGCTGGATATCGACGCGCTGGACATGGTGATCAACGTCGAGCTGGCGCGCGATGCGGAAATCCATGTGCACCGGGTTGGCCGCACGGGCCGCGCCGGCAATCAGGGCCTGGCCGTGAGCCTGGTCGCCCCGGCTGAAGCGCATCGCGCGCAGGCCATCGAAAAACTGCAGCAGGCGCCGCTCAACTGGCAGCCGCTGGACGGCCTTAAGCCCAAGGGCGGTGCGCCGTTGCAGCCGCCGATGGCTACCCTGTGCATCGGCGCCGGGCGCAAGGACAAGCTGCGCCCAGGCGACATCCTCGGGGCATTGACGGGCGATGCCGGCATTCCCGGCACCCAGGTCGGCAAGATCGCCATCTTCGATTTCCAGGCGTTCGTCGCCGTCGAGCGCGGTGTGGTCAAGCAGGCGCTCAAGCGCCTCAATGAAGGTAAGATCAAGGGCCGCTCGCTGAAAGTACGCGTGCTCTGACAAGCCTGGAGCCGGTAACGGCCGAACGCAGGTGCCAGCCGGCGTTCGCTGCACCAGCTGGCTGAACGCACGAGCCAACCGCGACAGCGTGCGCGGTGGCTTCGTCCTATCAGGCCTACACCAACGGATCGCTTCATGCCGCAACCCTCGCTCAGCCAATCCCTGCGTCGCCTCTGGGCGCTGGAGAAGTTCGGCTACAGCCTGCGCGTGCTTATCGCCATGGCTGGCAGCATGGGGCTGAGTTGGTACCTCGGCCAGCCGACGCTGATCATCCCGCTGTTCCTCGGCATCATCGCCAGCGCGCTGGCGGAAACCGATGACAGCTGGCTGGGCCGGCTGAATGCACTGCTGGTCACCCTGCTGTGCTTCAGCATCGCGGCCGTGGCCGTCGAGCTGCTGTTTCCCTATCCCTGGCTGTTCGTCGCGGGACTGGCAGTTTCCACCTTTGCACTGGTGATGCTCGGTGCGCTGGGCGAACGCTACGGGGCGATCGCCCAGGCAACCCTGATCCTCGCCATCTACAGCATGATCGCTGCCGACCAGCGCAACGGTGAACTGCAACACTTCTGGCGCGACCCGCTGCTGCTGGTGGCTGGCGCCGCCTGGTACGGCCTGCTCTCGGTGTGCTGGAACGCGCTGTTCGCCCACCAACCGGTGCAGCAGAGCCTGGCGCGACTGTACCGCGAGCTGGGACTGTATTTCCGTTACAAGGCTGCGCTGTTCGAACCGGTGCGCCAGCTGGACGTGGAACAGCGGCGCCTCGAACTGGCACAACAGAACGGGCGGGTCGTCAACGCGCTGAACGCGGCCAAGGAGACGCTGCTGCACCGCCTCGGCAATGGACGGGCTGGAGGCAAGATCAATCACTACCTCAAACTGTATTTCCTCGCCCAGGATCTGCATGAGCGGGTCAGCTCGTCGCATTACCCCTATCAGGCACTGGCCGAAGCCTTCTTCCACAGCGATGTATTGTTTCGCTGTCAGCGCCTGTTGCGCCTGCAGGCCAGCGCCTGCGCCGAGCTCGGTGAAACCATCCAGCTGCGCCAGGCGTTTCGTTACAGCGAAGCCAATGGACAGGCGCTGGAGGACCTGCAGGCGTCGCTGGAACATCTGCGCGAGCAGAACAACCCGGCCTGGCGCGGCCTGCTGCGATCACTGCGCGCACTGTCGGGCAACCTTTCCACCCTGCAGCGCCAGCTCGCCAGCGCCAGTGACCCTGGCACCCTGGAAGGTGAGCAGGACAACAGCCTGCTGGATCGCCAACCGCAAACCCTGCGCGAAGCGTTCAATCGCATTCGCCTGCAGCTGACCCCCACCTCGCTGCTGTTCCGTCATGCCCTGCGCATGACGATTGCCCTGATCACCGGCTACGCCGTGCTGCATGCCATCCATCCGGAACAGGGCTACTGGGTGCTGCTGACCACCGTATTCGTCTGCCAGCCCAACTACGGCGCCACCCGCATCAAGCTGGTACAACGCATCAGCGGCACCGTGCTGGGGCTCGTCGCCGGGTGGGCGCTGTTCGATCTGTTTCCCAGCCAGCCGATCCAGGCATTGTTCGCGGTGGTCGCTGGCGTGGTGTTCTTCGCCACCCGCAGCACCCGCTACACCCTGGCCACCGCGGCCATCACGCTGATGGTGCTGTTCTGCTTCAACCAGGTCGGCGACGGTTACGGGCTGATCTGGCCGCGCCTGTTCGACACCCTGCTCGGCAGCCTGATCGCCGCGGCTGCGGTGTTCCTCATTCTGCCGGACTGGCAGGGCCGGCGTCTGAACCAGGTGGTGGCCAACACGCTCAGCTGCAACAGCGACTACCTGCGTCAGATCATGCGCCAGTACGACAGCGGCAAGCGCGACGACCTGGCCTACCGGCTCGCGCGGCGTAACGCCCATAACGCTGATGCGGCGTTATCCACCACGCTGTCCAACATGCTGCTCGAGCCGGGACACTTTCGTAAGGATTCCGAAACCGGCTTTCGCTTCCTGATTCTTTCCCACACCCTGCTCAACTACCTCTCCGGCCTCGGCGCCCATCGCGAGAGCCTGCCGGACGACGCGCGCGACGCGCTGCTGGAAAGCGCCGCGCAGCAGCTGGCGGCGAGCCTCGACGATCTCGCCGCCGCGCTGGCACAGAACCGGCCCATTGCCATCTACAGCGAGGAGGAGGAGGCGCTGGCGCAGCAACTGGAACAGACCCCGGACGAGATGGATGATGCCCATCGCCTGGTGCAGACCCAGCTGGGGCTGATCTGCCGCCAGCTCGCGCCGCTGCGCAGCATGGCCGTGCATCTGCTCAAGCAGCAGCCAGCGGGACAGGGCCAGGATCAGCGCTAAGGCAACCCATCCGGGACCGGCAGTGCGTGGCGAACAAAGATCGCCGCGTAGCTGCCATCATCGAGCATGGCGGCAATTTCCCGATTGAAGGTAGCGATGATATCGGTCGCCCGTGGATGGTCGCGCCGCACAAGCAACGACAGCTCCACGCGCCTGAACTCACCCGGCACGAACGCCAGCGCATCCCGCTCATGCCCCAGCTCCCGCTCGAAGTGAAACAGTGCAGTGCGCTCGTCCTCCAAGGTCAGGTCAGCACGCCCGGCAAGCACCATCGTGGCCGCCTGGACGAAGTTGGCGGCATAGCCCTTCTGCAGGCGCGTATCGTCGTCCAGCTCATCGCTGTACGTGTAACCCCTGCTCAGCACAAGCAGATAGCCGATCAGGCTGTCGAGACCGTCATAACGAATGCCGCTCCCGCTTCGCTGGACCCAGCGCATCCGGTTGATCAGAAACGGACGGGAACTGAGGGAATAGTCAACGCGCTTGACCGTAGGCCAGCCGTTGACCATGTCGTAGCTGCCTTTGCGCAGGCCGAGCAGTGCGCGCTCCCAGGGCACCTCGATGTATTCCACCTGATAACCGCCACGGCCAAGCGCAGTACGGATCAACTCTACGGACAATCCCTCGCCAGGCAGGCTCCGGTCTGTATAGGGCGGCCACGGATTGCCCGCCAGACGCAGCACTTCGGCGGGCAGCGAAGCGCTTGCCAGCAGCAGTATCAACCCAAGCAAACGTCGCAAGCCTGTCAAGTTCTCTTGCCCCGGCAAAGTGCTATCAATTTCAATCAGAGCACAAAGTGCGCCAATCGACGTCAGCGTCTCGTCGGATGCCGGGCTGCACCGAGCCAACAGCAGGAGTACCATCGCGCCTTTTGCGCGAGGTAAGCAGTGGTGCAGACTGACGTGGTGGTGATCGGCGCAGGTGCGGCCGGGCTAATGTGTGCCTTCACCGCCGCGGCGCGCGGACGCCGGGTGCTGCTGCTTGATCATGCCAACAAAGCCGGCAAGAAGATCCTCATGTCCGGCGGCGGGCGCTGCAACTTCACCAATCTATACACCGAACCGGCGAACTTCCTTTCCAGCAACCCGCACTTCTGCAAGTCCGCGCTGGCGCGCTACACCCAGTGGGACTTCATCGAGATGGTCAGCCGCCACGGCGTCGCCTATCACGAAAAAAAGCTCGGCCAGCTGTTCTGCGATAACAAGTCCAGCGACATCCTCGAGATGCTGCTGGACGAATGCGCCCAGGCCGGCGTCGACCTGCGCCTGGATACCGCGGTCGAGTCCATTGTCAGGCATGACGATGGTTATCTGTTGCAAAGCGGCATCGGCGCGGTGCGCTGCCAGTCGTTGGTGATCGCCACCGGCGGGCTGTCGATTCCCACCCTCGGCGCCAGCGGCTTCGGCTATCAGATTGCCCGTCAGTTCGGCCATAGCGTGCTGCCGACCCGGGCTGGGCTGGTGCCGTTCACCATCACCGAGCCACAGCTCAAGACCATTTGCACCGAGCTATCCGGCACATCGGTAGAAGATTGCCTGGTCAGCTGCAACGGGCAGATCTTTCGCGAGAACATCCTGTTCACCCATCGTGGCCTGTCGGGGCCGGCGATCCTGCAGATCTCTTCCTACTGGCAGCCAGGCGACGTGGTGCATATCAACCTGCTGCCCCATCTGGACCTGAACGAGTGGCTATCAGCGCAGAAACAGGAACGCCCCAACGCTGAGCTGAAAACCGTGCTGGGTGACGTCTTCACCCGCAAGATGGCCGGCCTGCTGTGCGAGCACTGGTTCGACTCCAAGCCGCTCAAGCAATACGTACCCAGTGAACTGGAAGCGATCGCCGCGAAACTCGCGGACTGGCAGCTGGTTCCGGCTGGCACCGAAGGCTATCGCACCGCGGAGGTGACGCTGGGAGGAGTGGACACGCGGGAAGTGTCGTCGAAGACCATGGAATCGCAGAAATCCGCGGGACTGTATTTCGTCGGCGAAGTCCTCGATGTCACCGGCCACCTGGGCGGCTTCAATTTCCAGTGGGCCTGGGCGTCTGGCTACGCGGCCGGACAGTACGTCTAGCCAGCGCAGCAGCACCTTCGCTTATTCGTTGGTCCGGTTGGACGGCGGCGAGATCTCGCGCGGACCTGCGGGATCGGTCGCGGTGTTCTGATATTCCTGCTGGTTGCGGGTGTTGTTGTCCAGCGCCGACTCTTCTTCGTCCGGTGAACAACCCGCTATGGCAAGCGCGCTCAGAGCGCCGGCCAATAGATAATTCCACTTCATTGCTTTCTCCTGCGGGAGGCACCTCGCGCGATGCGCAAGGTGCCTGGGTCAGGTGATACCGCGCTTACTGCGAAGTGCCGGTGCCGGCGCCAGTGCCAGTGCCCGTACCAGTGCTGGGCGCAGTGCCCGAACCGGATTCGGTGCCCAGGCCGCTGCCGTTGTCGGCGGGCGGAGTGGCCATGCCGCCAGAAGTGCCGGTACCCGTTCCGGTGCTCGGGGCAGTTCCGGTACCGGTGCCAGTGCCTGCAGGCGGTGTGGTGGTATCAGTGGAAGGTGCAGCAGGCTGCTCGGTAGTGGCTGGCGGCGGAGTCGGCTCACGCTCGCGATCTTTGTCTGGGCCGCAACCGACCAGCAAGAGTCCGAGTACGGGGGGCAGCAGATAGGTAAGACGCATGGTTAACCTCCTTCAGGGTGGTCCGACGGATAGCCGGAGAATTCTTGAATCGTCAGATTCACAGAAGGTTGACCGCTTCGAGGCGCAAGAGTGCCCCTGCCTGCCCGATGGCGGGCGGCATCCGGCGCCTGTCATCCTGAGGATCAGTGCAATCGATTAACTGCTACCGGAGCTGCTGCAAGCCCCATAGTCCGTCGGCTCGGCGCGTTCCATCGAACAGCGCCTGCAGCTCGGGGGCTGGCCGCGGCGGGCTGAACCAGTAGCCCTGAACCGCTCGGCAACCCTGCGCGACGAGAAACTCGATCTGTTCGGGTCGCTCAACCCCTTCGGCGACCACTGCCAAGCCGAGGCTTTGCCCCAACCCGATAATGGCGCCGCTGATCGCCACCGAATCGGCGTCATCCGGGGCTGCCGCGATAAAGCTGCGATCAACCTTGAGCACATGCAGCGGGTAGCGCTTCAGGTACCCAAGCGAGCAGTAGCCCGTGCCGAAGTCGTCCAGCGCCAGACGCACCCCCAGCGCAGCGACCTCGTGCAGGCAGTTCAGCATCATCTCGCTGTCGTGCATCAGCAGCGTCTCGGTGATCTCCAGCAGCAAGCTTTGCGGCGGCAGCCCGGTTTCACGCAACACCCGCGCCAGCAGCTCGGCAAAGTCGACCTGCTGCAACTGACGGATCGACAGATTCACCGCGCAGTAGAGTTGCGTCTGCCCTGCCTGCTGCCAACGCCGGACCTGGCGACAGGCCTCACGCAGCACCCATTCGCCGACCCGGACGATCTCGCGCGACTCCTCCAGGACCGGAATGAACTCAATCGGCGCAACCGGCTTGTCCTCGAAGCGCCAGCGCAGCAGCGCCTCGACGCCGAGCAGATAGGGCTGGCCCTGCTCGACGCGGCAGATCGGCTGGTAATGCAGCGTGAATTCCCGGCGCGTCAGCGCTTGCGCAAGCGCACTTTCCAGCTCCAACTGGCGTGCGGCCTTGGAATGCAGGCCATCGCAGAACAGCGCGAATTGGTCCTTGCCGGCGCTTTTCGCACGATACAGCGCAAGGTCCGCCGCCTGCAGCACGTTCAGCGCCTGTCCGTCGCGCTGCAGGGGAGCGATGCCGATGCTGGCGCTGACCGACAGTGTGCGTTCGCCAAGCTGCAACGGCTCGCGCAGTGCGACCAGCATCCGCTGCGCGACGCGCTCGGCATCGGCCTCACAGGCCAGATCACCGAGCAACGCAACGAACTCGTCACCCCCGAAGCGCGCCAGATGATCGCCGGGACGCAGGCAGTGCAATAGCCGCTGCGCGACTTCGACCAACACCTGATCGCCAGCGCCATGGCCGAGGCTGTCGTTGATCAGCTTGAAGCGGTCCAGGTCAATGAAGAGCAAGGCAGCAGCTCGACCATACGGGCGCTGCTGCACCTCCTTGAGCAGCTCATCGAGATGCAGGCGGTTGGCCAGACCTGTGAGCGCATCATGCCGTGCAGCATGGCGCAGGCACTCCTCCGCCGCCTTGCGTGCACTGATATCGGTCTGCGAACCTGCCATGCGCAGCGTGCCCTGCTCACAACGTTCGGCCACCCCTCGCACCAACACCCAGAGATACTCACCGGTCTCCATGCGCACGCGGTATTCATGCGCCAGCGAAGGGGAGTGCCCATTGAGGTGAGCAGCGATCGCTTCGCGCAGCCCGGGCAGGTCGTCCGGGTGCACACGCTCGAACCAGCCGCGGCTGCAATAGCCGGCCTGCATCGGCATCCCCAGCATGGCGGTCCAGCGTTCGGAGAGGTGCAGCTGATCGCGCTCGACATCCCACTCCCAGATACCATCCTCGGTGCCGCGCAATGCCCGGGTCAGTCGCGCCTCGCTGTCCTCCAGCGCATGTCGCTGCGCCGCGCTGTAGGTGTCGATCGCGAGGACCATGTCGAAGAAGACGATCTTCAGCAGGCTGTCGTAAAGCGCATGCTGCTCGCCATCTCCCAGCAGCGTCCGTAGCATTTCCGACAGGTAGAGGCGGTACGCCCCCAAATACCACTCCAGATCGACCCCGACACGCTGGTGCACCAGCCCGACCAGCAACCGGTCGCGCACATAATCACGCTCGTATGGGCCGTTCCACAGGCGGCGGTAATACTCCAGCTGGCGTTGCTTCAGCCGTGCGATCCCGACGGAATCGTTCTGCATGGCGGAGGGTTGAGCGAAAGCATTCAGGTGTTCGTAGAGTTTTTCGATGAAGGCCGGGTGCGCAGATTCCAGCTCCGCCGCGGCGCGGTTCAGACGCAGCCCGTCACTGGCCTGCCACTGCAGGTAACGTTTGCGCACCAGAATCTGGTCGAGGCCGAGCCCGACTCGTTGCAGCAGTGCCTTCAGCTCGTCTTCCATCCCCGCCCCTGTTCGCTGGACACACGCCACTAGGACTGCGCGCCATGCAGCTACGAGCAAGGGTTGCGTCGAGGGAATGCACCAGATGATGCCATCGAGCCATCAAGGGTCGCAGCGGAGCCACGGGCCGGTTTTGATGCAGGTCAGCAAAGCAGATGGTCCGGGGGCAGACCATGGTCGAGCAGACCGGGGCTATAGGCCCCGGTTGAGACGCGGAACTCAGGCGGCCTGCTTGGCCGTCAGCTCCTTTTTCAGACGGTTACGCAACGCAATCATCTGCTCGCCCATTTCTTCGAGGCGCTTGGCATCGAACAGCTCGCGCGCCTGCGGGAACATTTCCGACTCCTCTTCCTCGATGTGGTGCTCAAGCAACTCCTTGCACACCTTGGCACGGCCGGAGAATTCGAGGCTGCCCGGTTCGGTTGCCTTCAGATCTGGCAGCACCAGCGCATCCACCGCTCGGTGTTCCTCCTTGGCCTCGTGGTACATCTTGACCTCTTCCTTGCCGCCAGCTTCCTTGTAAGCGGGGTAGAGAATCTGCTCTTCCAGCTGGGTATGGATAGTCACTTCCATTTCCAGCTTGCTCAGCAGTTCGGTACGCGTCTTCACGGCGCGCTCGGTGGAATCGGTCAGGCGCGTCAGCAGGTCCTTTACGCGCTCATGATCCTCAATCAGCAGGTCGATGGCGTTCATGCGGTAATCCTCTTCGGCTTCACGGCAAACGAACCGAGCTCTGTGGCCCGGTGTCGAAAAATGTGGCTGCGGTCATCCCGCAGCCGGGGCGGCTCAGGCGTACTCGTAGGTAGGCAGTGCGGTACGGCTCTGGCTCTGCAGGTGTGCGATGGAAGGCGACATCCCCGCCTCCAGCGCCAGGTCACGGCGAACCGAGCTGACGACCCATTCCAGTTGAACTCGGGTCTGGGTCTGCCCCTTGGACAATGCACGCTTGACCAGGGTGCGGTCGTCGTTGCGCAGGGTCAGCAGCAAGCCGCCATCTGGGCGGGGCTCGGTGAGCACTTCGAACTCAGGAAAGGCAGCAGTAAGGAATTGTTGTGCGGCGGTCATTGTTCTGTACTCCAATAAGTTCCAGCGGACTTAACGGAGCAGCGTTCGTGCCAACCCTGATATTCAGGTTTTATCCTTTAAAAACAGATACTTAAGTAAATCATCCAAAGCATTAAGCCGTGCAAAACGCAATATGAAGCGTGACGCAGGTTGCATTCTGCGGTCTGCGCTGCCTGCTCAGGCCTTGCGCCATACGCTGGCGAGCCACGGCTGCTGCGCTCGGGGCAGCCCCGCCGGCCGGTAATAGTGCTCCAGCTCAACAAAGCCTGCGGCCAACACATGCGTGCGCCAGGTCGACCAGCGATACCAGACGCCGTAGCGATCACCGCTCCAGCCCTCTTCGTCCTGCCCGCGCGGGTTGGAGCAGAACAGCACCCCGTCCGGCTTCAGCGTGCCGTGCAACTGCGACAGCAGCTTGGGTAGATGAGCGCTCGGCACATGGAACAGCACGGCGTTGGCGAAAATGCCGTCGAACGACTCGGACGGCAGTTGCAAGTGCAACAGGTCCTGATGCCAGACTTCGCAGCCGCTTTCGGCGCGAGCCATCTGGACGAACGCTTCGGTTCCGTCGAGCCCTACTGCCACATGTCCGCGGGCGGTCAATGCCTTCAAGTCACGTCCCGGGCCACAGCCGAGATCGAGGATGCGCAACGGGGGCTGTGCCTGAATGTGACGCAAAAGGGCATCGAGATTCTGGCTGACGTCATGCTCACGGGTGCCCTCGCGGAAAGCCTCCGCATTGAGGCGGTAATAGTCGAGGGTGCGCTGCGCTGCCTGCTCCGATTCGCTCATGCTGAACTCCTGCAATACCTGGTCGACCACCCTACCGCGGCCCGCCATCCAGGGCCAGCAGGGGCGCCCGGCTAGGTGCCCCCAGCTAGGCGCCCCCAGCTAAGGTCGGCCTTGAGCGCAGCGTCCGAAGCGGCGAGGATGCTGTTCACAACGTGCGCCAGCGCACAGCAGCGCAGCGAAAGTGACGACCGTCTGGCTGCAGGACTGAAACTTGCAGCGCGTAGCCTGTCGAAACCCTGTCCGGCTCGCAACGGGCTGGCATGCAGCACGTAAGGCAACATCGAGACCACCATGAACCACGCACCGCCGAAAATCGTCCTGCTCGTCGAAGACGAGCCGCATATCCTCAGCCTGCTCGCCGATTATCTGGCCGGCGAGGGCTACCAGGTGCTGGAGGCGGACAGTGCGCCCAAGGCGTTCGAAATCCTGGCGACCAAGCCGCATCTGGACCTGCTGGTGACCGACTTCCGCCTGCCGGGCAACGTCTCGGGCGTGATGATCGCCGAACCTGCGCTCAAGTTGCGGCCCGACCTAAAAGTGATCTTCATCAGCGGCTATCCCATCGAGATCTACGAGTCGGGCAGCCCGATCGCTCGCTCCGCGCCGGTACTGGCCAAACCCTTCGCCCTGGATACGCTACGCAGCCAGATCCAGCAGTTGCTCGCCAGCTGAACGAGGTCAGGCACAAACGAAAAAGCCCGCTCGAAGCGGGCTTTTTCATATCAGGACCAATCAGTTGATCTTCGGGTCCAGTTCACCACTGGCGTAGCGCTGGAACATGCCTTCCAGCGAGATCGGCTTGATCTTGCTGGCATTGCCGGCTGTACCGAAGGCTTCGTAGCGCGCGATGCAGATGTCGCGCATGGCCGAGACGGTCTTGGCGAAGTATTTACGCGGGTCGAACTCGCTGGGGTTCTTCGCCATGAACTCGCGAATCGCGCCGGTGGAGGCCAGACGCAGGTCGGTATCGATGTTGACCTTGCGCACGCCGTACTTGATGCCCTCGACGATTTCCTCGACCGGCACGCCGTAGGTCTCACCGATTTCACCACCGTACTGGTTGATGATCTGCAGCCACTCCTGCGGCACCGACGAGGAACCGTGCATCACCAGATGGGTGTCCGGGATGCGCGCATGGATTTCCTTGATGCGCTGGATCGACAGGGTGTCGCCAGTCGGCGGCTTGGTGAACTTGTAGGCGCCGTGGCTGGTGCCGATGGCAATCGCCAGGGCATCGACCTTGGTCTTGGCGACGAAGTCGGCGGCTTCTTCCGGGTCAGTCAGCAGCTGGCTGTGGTCAAGCACGCCCTCGGCACCGACGCCGTCTTCCTCGCCGGCCATGCCGGTTTCCAGGCTGCCCAGGCAACCCAGTTCGCCTTCCACGGAAACGCCGCAGGCATGGGCAAAGGCCACGGTCTGCTGGGTCACGCGGACGTTGTAGTCGTAGTCGGCCGGTGTCTTGCCGTCGGCCTGCAGCGAACCGTCCATCATCACCGAGGAGAAGCCGAGCTGGATCGAACGCTGGCAGACATCCGGGCTGGTGCCGTGGTCCTGGTGCATGCACACCGGGATGTGCGGGAATTCTTCGATCGCCGCCAGGATCAGATGACGCAGGAACGGCGCACCGGCGTATTTGCGGGCACCGGCGGAAGCCTGGACGATCACCGGGGAATCGGTCTTGTCGGCCGCTTCCATGATGGCGCGCATCTGCTCGAGGTTGTTGACGTTGAAGGCCGGCACGCCGTAGCCGAACTCGGCGGCGTGGTCGAGCATCTGGCGCATGCTGATGAGTGCCATGTTTTCCTTTCTCCCGGTCTGGGTCGTTTGATCGTGTAGAGCCTGCCGCAGTGGCCGGCGCTGTTCAAGCGCCGCACGCGGCGCGGCATTGTAGAGGCGGGAGCGACAAATGCCAGCGTCCCGCCAGCGCTTTCAATTCATGCCCCGTATCGGTGGGGCAGCTTCTACTCTTTTACCGCTAGATACTGATGAGCGATGCACTGCAGCCGTGGGCGAGCAGCTTGTCGTCGGCGATGCGATACACCAGCGCCTCGTTGCCCTTGTCATGGAAGGCGATCACGCCATCGCTATAGAAACTGCCACGCGTTGCAGGTTCCTTGCGCAGGGTATGAATACGTTCGCTATTGCCAACTTTCAGGTCGATTGCAGTTCGTTTGTCGTCTGCGTAACGCCAGGCGATGTTCTGCTGGCTCTGGCACTTCCAGCGTACGAACGGCGCGTCCGGACCGGATTGCCAATGGCCACAACCGCCGAGCAGCAACGCTGCGATCAGTATGGACAGGCCTTTTTTCATTCCTTCTCCTTGGCAGCGTCAATCACGGGCAATCCTGCAGACCGCCTTGCGTGATGGTCGGGTCGCCCGTGGCCTGAATTTCCACGCGCTGATCATGCTCGGCGGTCGGGCTGAGCACCGGCGGCGGGTCGAGCACCTGACAGGCAGTATCCGGCGAATTACCGGCGCAACCGGCCAGGCCCAGACAGCAAAGTGCAACGACGGCATAGCGCATGATGCATCCCCTTTCCTTGTTCAAGATAGAACAAAGACCACGACGAGCGGCCGGGGTTGCCTGCAGGCGGTTAACGTTGCCGGCGCCATGGCGCCGGCAACCTGAGCCGATCGAGGCATTCGCCTCGCCGACGGGATCAGCCGGCGCGCTGCTCCAGCACTTCGACGGCCGGCAGCACCTTGCCTTCGACGAACTCGAGGAAGGCGCCACCGCCGGTGGAAATATAGGAGATCTGCTCGGCCACGCCGTACTTGTCGATCGCCGCCAGGGTGTCGCCACCGCCAGCGATGGAGAATGCCGGACTCTGGGCGATGGCCTGGGCCAGCACCTTGGTGCCGTTGCCAAACTGGTCGAACTCGAACACACCAACCGGACCGTTCCACAGGATGGTCTGCGAGGACTTGAGCATTTCGCCGAACATGGCCGCCGTCTTCGGACCGATGTCCAGGATCATGTCGTCATCGGCGACGTCGGCAATGGCCTTGACCGTGGCCTCGGCCGTTTCGGCGAACTCCTTGGCGACTACCACGTCGACCGGCAGCGGCACGGCGACCTTGGCGGCGATGGCCTTGGCGGTGTCGAGCAGATCGGCTTCATGCAGCGACTTGCCGACGTTGTAGCCGGCCGCGGCGAGGAAAGTGTTGGCAATGCCGCCACCGACGATGAGCTGATCGCATACGTCCGCCAGGGAGGTCAGCACGTCGAGCTTGGTGGACACCTTGGAACCGGCAACGATGGCGACCATTGGCTTGGCCGGGGTCTTCAGCGCTTTGCCCAGGGCGTCCAGCTCGGCGGCCAGCAGCGGGCCAGCGCAGGCGACCTTGGCGAACTTGGCCACGCCGTGGGTCGAGCCCTGGGCGCGGTGGGCCGTGCCGAAAGCGTCCATGACGAAGACGTCGCACAGGGCAGCGTACTTTTGCGCCAGCTCATCGGTGTTCTTCTTCTCGCCCTTGTTGAAGCGCACGTTCTCCAGCAGCACCAGCTCACCCGGCTGGACTTCGACGCCGTCGAGGTAATCCTTGATCAGCGGTACCTCACGGCCGAGGGCCTTGGACAGGTAGTCGGCGACCGGCTTGAGGCTGTCTTCCTCGCTGTAGACGCCCTCTTCCGGACGGCCCAGGTGCGAGCAGACCAGCACCGCGGCGCCTTTTTCCAGTGCCAGCTTGATGGTCGGCAACGAAGCCAGGATGCGCGCATCGCTCTTCACCGCGCCGTCCTTCACCGGCACGTTGAGGTCCTCGCGGATCAGTACGCGCTTACCCTGGAGGTCGAGATCGGTCATCTTCAAAACGGTCATGTTGGTCTTCCTTAAGGTCGAGAAGCGATATTCCAGGCGCGGGCCGCTAGGGACGTCCAGCCACGCGCAAAAAGTGGTCGGTGACGTCGAGCATGCGATTGGCGAATCCCCATTCGTTGTCGAACCAGGCCAGCAGGTTCACCAGCCGCGGGCCCGACGCGCGGGTCAGGCTGCCGTCGACGATCGCCGAATGCGGGTCGTGGTTGAAATCACAACTGGCGTGGGGCAGCTCGGTGTAAGCCAGCAGTCCCTTCAACGGGCCATGCTCGGCTGCCTCGCGCAGTACCCGGTTGATCGTTTGCGCATCGGTATCACAGGCCGTCTGCAGCGTGATGTCCAGGCAGGACACGTTCACCGTGGGCACCCGCACCGCTTTGGCCTGAATCCGCCCCGAGAGTTCCGGCAGCAGGCGCTCGATGCCGCGGGCGAGCCCGGTGGACACCGGAATCACCGACTGAAAGGCCGAACGGGTGCGGCGCAAGTCCTCATGGTGGTAGGCGTCAATCACCGGCTGGTCGTTCATCGCCGAGTGAATGGTGGTGATCGAGGCGTACTCGATGCCCACCGCATCGTTGAGCAGCTTGAGCAACGGCACCCCGCAGTTGGTGGTACAGGATGCGTTGGAGATCAGCCGCTCGGCGCCGGTCAGTTGCTGCTGGTTGATACCCATGACCACCGTGGCATCGATGTCCGCCGCGCTGGCCATCGGCTGGGAAAACAGCACCCGCGGCACCCCGGCGGCAAGGAAGCGCTCGCCATCGGCACGGCTGGTGTAGGCGCCGGAGCACTCCAGCACCAGATCGACATCCAGCGCACGCCAGTCGATGGCTTCGGGCGTCGACTCGCGCAGCACCTTCACGCAGTGCCCGTTCAGATGCAGGCAGTCGCCGTCGACGCTCACATCGCCGGGGAAGCGGCCGTGGGTGGAGTCGAAACGGGTGAGGTATTCCAGGCTGGCCATGTCGGCCAGATCGTTGAGGGCAACGAACTGAAAATCGAAGGCGGCGCCACGCTCATAGAATGCACGCAGCACGCAGCGGCCGATGCGGCCGTAGCCGTTGAGAGCGACGCGATAGGGACGGGCGTTGGCCATGGGTTCTCGTCGGTCCTGCAGGTGGAAAGCGGCAGATGGCTCGCCACCCTACGCGGAAGGGGCTTGAGGGGATGGATGACCGCAGCCATCCACCCATCGTCGCGATCAGTCCTCCAGCAGCTCTTCGGCGACCGCGAGGATGTTGTCGACGGTGAAGCCGAATTCCTCGAACAGCTGGTTGGCCGGAGCCGACTCGCCGTAGGTGGTCATGCCGATGATGCGACCGTCGAGGCCGACGTACTTGTACCAGTAGTCCGCATGCGCCGCCTCGATGGCGATGCGTGCGCCGACTTCCACCGGCAGCACCTGCTGCTTGTAGGCCGCATCCTGGGCGTCGAACACGCTGGTGCACGGCATCGAGACGACGCGCACCTTGCGGCCCTGTTCGGTCAGCTTGTCGGCGGTCTGCACTGCCAGGCTGACTTCCGAACCGGTGGCGATCAGGATCAGTTCCGGCTCGCCGGCACAGTTCTTCAGGATGTAGCCGCCGCGGGCGATGGCCGCTTCGGTTTCGTTGTCACGCACATGGAACGGCAGGTTCTGGCGCGAGAAGATCAGCGCGCTCGGGCCGTCCTTGCGCTCGACGGCATGCTTCCAGGCCACTGCGGATTCGACGGTATCCGCCGGGCGCCAGGTGTCCAGATTCGGCGTGGTGCGCAGGCTGGTCAGCTGCTCGATCGGCTGGTGGGTCGGACCGTCTTCGCCGAGGCCGATGGAATCGTGAGTGAACACGTAGAGCACACGCTGCTTCATCAGCGCCGACATGCGCACGGCATTGCGTGCGTATTCCATGAACATCAGGAAGGTCGCGCCGTAGGGGATCAGGCCGCCATGCAGGGCGATGCCGTTCATGATCGCGGCCATGCCGAACTCGCGCACGCCGTAGTACATGTAGTTGCCCGAGGCATCCTCGGCCACCACCGGCTTGCAGCCCTTCCACAGGGTCAGGTTGGAGCCGGCCAGGTCAGCCGAGCCGCCGAGCAGCTCCGGCAGCAGCGGGCCGAAGGCGTTCAGGCAGTTCTGGCTGGCCTTGCGGCTGGCGATGGTCTCGCCCTTGTTGGCAACTTCACGGATGAATTCGCTGGCTTTCTCGGCGAAGTCAGCCGGCAGCTCGCCGGCCATGCGCCGCTTGAATTCGGATGCCAGTCCGGGGAATTCGGCCTCGTATGCGGCGAAGCGCTTGTTCCACTCGTTCTCGGCGTCGGCGCCCTTCTGCTTGGCGTCCCACTCGGCGTAGATCTCCGCGGGAATCTCGAACGGGCCGTGCTTCCAGCCCAGCGCTTCGCGGGTCAGAGCGATTTCGGCGTCACCCAGGGCCGCGCCGTGGGATTCTTCCTTGCCCTGCTTGTTCGGCGAGCCGAAGCCGATGATGGTCTTGCAGCAGATCAGCGTCGGGCGATCGCTCTTGCGCGCGGTCTCGATAGCCATCTGGATTTCGTCGGCATCATGGCCGTCGACATTGCGGATCACCTGCCAGCCATAAGCCTCGAAGCGGCGCGGGGTATCGTCGGTGAACCAGCCGTGGACTTCGCCGTCGATGGAAATGCCATTGTCATCGTAGAAGGCGATCAGCTTGTTCAGGCCCAGCGTGCCGGCCAGCGAGCAGACTTCGTGGCTGATGCCTTCCATCATGCAGCCGTCACCGAGGAACACGTAGGTGTTGTGGTCGACGATGTTGTGGCCGGGGCGGTTGAACTGCGCCGCCATGACCTTCTCGGCCACGGCGAAGCCGACGGCGTTGGCCAGGCCCTGGCCCAGCGGGCCGGTGGTGGTCTCGACGCCGGCGGTGTAGCCGAACTCCGGGTGGCCCGGGGTCTTGCTGTGCAGCTGGCGGAAGTTCTTCAGGTCATCGATGGACAGGTCGTAGCCGGTCAGGTGCAGCAGCGAGTAGATCAGCATCGAGCCGTGGCCGTTGGACAGCACGAAGCGGTCACGGTCGGCCCACTGCGGGTTGGTCGGGCTGTGCTTCAGATGATCACGCCAGAGCACTTCGGCGATGTCCGCCATGCCCATGGGGGCACCCGGGTGGCCGCTGTTGGCTTTCTGCACAGCATCCATGCTGAGGGCGCGGATGGCATTGGCTCGCTCACGACGGCTGGGCATCGCTGAATCTCCTGCGGGGTGTACGTAGAAAAAGGCGGCCATTTTCCCCTACCGAGGGTGGCCCCGGCAATGACTGAATCGCCCGGCAGGCGCGCTCAATCCAACAGCTCGACGCCCTGGCTGGTGATATCCGGCAGATGCTCGAGCAGGTAGTCACGCATGCGTGTCAGGGTGACCGACTCATTGCCCGCGCCCGGCCAGACCAGGTAATAGCTGTCGCCGGACTTCACCGCCTGCTGAAAGGGCAGCACCAGGCTGCCGCGCTGCAGCTCCGCGCCAACCAGCGCCAGGTCGCCAATCGACACGCCATGCCCCTGCGCCGCGGCGGAGATGCCCAGCTCCAGGGTGTCGAACAGCTTGCCCTGCTGCCAGGCCACCTGATCCGCGCGGCCGGTACGCTGCAACCAGCGTCGCCAGTCCCGGCAATCGCGCGACGGATGAATGAGTTCGACCTCGGCCAGGTGCTGCGTATTCCAGGGCAAGGCACCAAGCAACTCCGGCGCACAAACCGGCACCAGCCATTCATCGAACAGCTTCACCCGCCGCCATTCGGCGGGAAAACTGCCATTGCCGAGCAGGATCGCGCAGTCGAACGGCTCGCTACTGAAATCCACCGCATCCAGGTCCATCCAGGCGCTGGTGAGCTGCACGCGGCTCTGCGGATTGGCCACCTGAAAGCCCTCCAGAGTGCCCAGCAACCAGCGCATGGTCAGGGTAGACGGCGCTTTCAGGCGCAGCGCACCGCGCTGACGAGTAACGGCGACGCAGGCGTTCTCGATGGTGCGAAAGCCGATCTTGAGCTCCTGCGCCAGCAAGCGCCCGGCGTCGGTCAACGCCAACCGCGAGCCATGCCGCTCGAATAGCTGGCAGCCCAGGTGCTCCTCCAGCGTCTTCACATGCCGGCTCACCGCACTCTGGGTGATGAACAGGCTCTGCGCGGCCTGGGTGAACGAGCCGAAACGCGCCGCCACCTCAAAGGCCCGCAGGGCATAGAGAGGCGGCATGCGTGACGCTGCAATGACCGAATCCGGCATGACTAAAACTCATCCTTATGGGCTGTTTTTTCCATTTTCCAATCCTCTTCCGCCTACCAATACTGCGCCAGCAATGGGTTTCAGACCAACTCCGGTCTTCTCCCGACGCCTCCGAGCACCCATAAAAACTCAGGAAAGGACGCCATGCAGAGCAAATACTACGAGACGCTTCTGGCCAACGCGGTAGAGAAAGGTGCGTTGCGGCATGAGCAGATCGGTCAGATCCTGAATTTCAGGCTTTTCGGCAACAAGAAAGGCTTCATGACGCTCGAGAGCCTCCCCATCGGCGAAGTCCCGCCGACGCCGTTGAGCTGCGACCATCTCTGCAAGCCGGATGACAGCAGCGAGCGCCTGCTGCTGCAGGCCACTGCCCTGCTCGGCGAACCGATTGGTTACGTGCAGGAGTCCGATGGCTGCATCGTCAATAATTTCTTCCCCCAGCAGGCCCATTCCCGGGCGGCCACTTCGGACAGTTTCGATACAGAGCTCGACCTGCATACGGAAAATGCCTTCCATGCCGTGCTGCCTGATTACCTGGTGCTGCTCTGCCTGCGCCAGGACCCGGACGCCGAAGCCGTCACCTATATCGCGTCAAGCGAACGAATTCTCGAGCGCCTGACGTTCGAGGAGCGGGCATTCTTCCTTACCGAACCCTATAACTTCCTCTCGGACTACGGCCCGACGAGCAAGAACCAGCGCATCGACATCAATCGCCACCAGACCATCCTTTATGGCGACCCAGATGCACCCTTCTTTCGCTTCGACCCCCAGTTCATGCTGGCCTTCAGCAGCCGGGCCCAGCAGCTGATGGACAAGCTGCGCGCCATCGCCTGGGAGGTGGTCGAGCCGGTGCGCCTGAACTGCGGCGACATGCTGATCATCGACAATCGCCGCAGTGCCCATGCGCGCAGCCCCTTCAGCGCGCGCTTCGACGGCAGCGACCGCTGGATTCAGCGCGCCTTCGCCATCACCAACCCCAACTTCTACGCCGAGCGCCTGGGCCAGCGCAGCCGGGTCTTCGGCCTGGTGACCGAACTATGAACGCCACCTATCTCGCCTTCGCCGCCGCGGTTGCCCTGCTGATCGCCTCCCCCGGTCCGGTGGTCGCCCTGGTGGTGGCCGACGCCCGCCGCCGCTGGCCGCTGTGGACCATCCTGGGCGGCGCGATCTCGGCGCAAATCCTGATGATCGCCGCGCTGGTAATGATCTATCTGGCGCTGGATCTCGACCCCCTGGTGCTCGAGGCCGGACAGATCCTCGGCGGGCTCTACCTGATCTGGCTGGGTTGCGACGGCCTGTGTGGCGGCCGCAGCGAAACCGCCACACCGAAACGCAGCGAAGCGCATTACTTCTGGCGGGCCATGGCCGTGGGCCTGTCCAACCCGAAGGACATTCTGTTCTTTCTCGCCTTCCTGCCCGGCTTCATCCTGCCCGCACAGCCGTTTGCCCCTCAGGCGACGGTGCTGATCGTGATCTGGGCGGTGATCGATCTGAGCATCCTGCTCGCCTACAGCCTGCTGTCGCGTCGCCTGGCCGGCGAAGGGCTGATCCAGCGCCTGCTGGATATCCTGCCCAACTACTTCCTCATCGGCCTGGGCCTGGTGTCGTGCACCCTTGGACTGTCCCGCCTGCTGGAGTAACCCTGCGCGCCCAAGGGCAATATCAAAACTTTTTGATACTGCCCTTGCTGTACGAAAAGTGACCGACTAGACTGCGCGGCTTATGAGCCTGCGCATGCCCCAGATATCCCAAGACACCAGTGACCAGCTTGCCTCGCTGTGCAAGGCCGGCGGTGATGCCTTGCGCCTGAAGGTACTGCGCGCACTGTCCAGTGATTCGTTCGGCGTCCTCGAGCTGGCGCAGATCTTTGCCATCGGCCAATCCGGCATGAGCCATCACCTCAAGGTGCTGACCCAGGCCGGCCTGCTGGCGACACGCCGTGAAGGCAACGCGGTGTTCTATCGGCGCAGCCTGCCGCAGGCCGACAGCCTCGGCGGCCGGTTGCATACAGCGCTGCTGGAAGAGGCGGATCGACTGGAGTTGCCGCACGAGATCGAGGCCCGCATCGCTGCCGTGCACGCCCAGCGCAGCGCCGCCAGCGAGGACTTTTTCGCGCGCATGGCCGACAGCTTCCAGGCGCGCCAGGATCTGATCGCCGGCCTGCCGCAATACCGCGACAGCGTGCTGGCGCTGCTCGACGCTCTGAACTTCGACAACAACGCCACGGCACTGGAAGTCGGTCCGGGCGATGGCAGCTTCTTGCCGGAGCTGGCAAGGCGCTTCGCCCGCGTGGTGGCGCTGGACAACAGCCCGGCCATGCTCGATCTGGCGCGGGCGCGCTGTGACGAGGCAGGCTTGCTCAATGTCGAGCTGAAGCTCGCCGACGCCTTGCACGACGACTGCCCGCCGGCCGACTGCGTGATACTGAACATGGTGCTGCATCACCTGGCGGCGCCAGGCGAAGCGATGAAACAACTGGCACGACTGGTGAACGCAGGCGGCAGTCTGCTGGTCACGGAGCTGTGCAGCCACAACCAGAGTTGGGCCAGGGAGGCCTGCGGCGATCTGTGGTTGGGGTTCGAACAGGACGATCTGGCCCGTTGGGCCGATGCCGCGGGGCTCACGCCCGGCGAGAGCCTCTACATTGGCTTGAAGAACGGTTTTCAGATCCAGGCCCGGTACTTTTCCCGGCTCGCCCCTGACAGCCGACTCACCCACCGGTAATAGGAAACCGATAGATGAGCGAATATTCGATTTTTACCTCCGAGTCCGTGTCCGAAGGGCATCCGGACAAGATCGCCGATCAGATCTCCGATGCGGTGCTCGACGCCATCATCGCCGAGGACAAGCATGCCCGCGTGGCCTGCGAGACGCTGGTCAAGACCGGTGTGGCGATCGTTGCCGGTGAAGTGACCACCTCGGCCTGGGTCGACCTGGAGCAACTGGTGCGCGATGTCATCATCGACATCGGCTACAACAGCTCGGAAGTCGGTTTCGATGGCGCCACCTGCGGCATCATCAACATCATCGGCAAGCAGTCGGTGGATATTGCCCAGGGCGTCGACCGCAGCAAGCCGGAAGACCAGGGCGCCGGCGATCAGGGCCTGATGTTCGGCTACGCCAGCAACGAGACCGACGTCTTGATGCCGGCGCCGATCCGCTTCTCCCACGCCCTGGTCGAGCGCCAGGCCGAGGCACGCAAGAACGGCCTGCTGCCGTGGCTGCGCCCGGACGCGAAGAGCCAGGTCACCTGCCGCTACGAGAATGGCAAGGTCGCCGGCATCGACGCCGTGGTGCTGTCGACCCAGCACAACCCCGACGTCAAGCAGAGCGACCTGCGCGAAGCGGTGATGGAGCTGATCATCAAGCACAGCCTGCCGGCCGAGCTGCTGCACAAGGACACCCAGTACCACATCAACCCGACCGGCCAGTTCGTCATCGGCGGCCCGGTGGGTGACTGCGGTCTGACCGGACGCAAGATCATCGTCGACACCTACGGCGGCATGGCCCGTCACGGCGGCGGCGCGTTCTCCGGCAAGGATCCGTCCAAGGTCGACCGCAGCGCTGCCTACGCTGGCCGCTACGTCGCCAAGAACATCGTCGCCGCCGGCCTCGCCGAGCGCTGCGAGATCCAGGTGTCCTACGCCATCGGCGTGGCGCAGCCGACTTCCATCTCGCTGAACACCTTCGGCACCGGCAAGCTCAGCGACGACAAGATCATCGCCCTGGTGCGCGAGCATTTCGACCTGCGCCCCTACGCGATCACCACCATGCTCGACCTGCTGCACCCGATGTATCGCGCCACCGCGGCCTACGGCCACTTCGGCCGCACCCCCTACGAGATGACGGTGGGTGCCGACACCTTCACCGCCTTCACCTGGGAGCGTACCGACAAGGCCGACGCCCTGCGCGCCGCCGCCGGGCTGTAAGCGACCTCCGGTCAACGGAAAACCCCGCCGGCGTGAGCTGCGCGGGGTTTTCTGCTTTCAGGGCCGGATGCATCCAGCATCGCGCAACCTGCACCACTTCACGAAACCTGCATGCCAGAGCCTTTGCGCGCAGCAGGCTAACAGCTATCATCGCCGCCCTTTTCGAATGGACTCGATCGATCACCTGCCGTGATCGACATTACAAGGAGCTTATCCATGCGTATTTCCCACCTCTTCGGCTGTGCCGTCCTCGCCCTCTCGAGCGCCTCGCTGCAGGCGGCCTCCAGCGATGCGCAGGCCAAATGCGAACAGCAGCTGACCGCCCAGCAAGGCAATCTGGAAACCGGCAAGATGCTCGGCCAGATGCTTGGCAACGAGAAGCTCAGCAATGCCATTGCCCAGGTGGAAGGCGGCTGCGCACAACTGAATGGTGAAGAACTGGCGGCCAATGCCAGCGCTACCGAACAGAGCACGGCGATCGACGAGAAGCTTCAGGCCGTGACCCAGGCCAAGGATGCCGTGCTCGGCCTCGGCAAGATGTTCGGCAAGTAAGCTTCAAGTGCTGTAATTGAAAACGCCCGCATCTGCGGGCGTTTTCGTTTCTGACTCAGTTTTTCAACCGATAGCCGGTCTTGAAGATCCACCACACCGCCAGCAGGCAGGCGGCGAGAAAACCGAGGATCATCGCCAGGCTGATGCCGACGCTGATGTCCGAAACGCCGTAGAAGCTCCAGCGGAAGCCGCTGATCAGGTACACCACCGGGTTGAACAGCGTGATCTTCTGCCACAGCGGCGGCAGCATCTCGATGGAGTAGAAGCTGCCACCGAGAAAGGCCAGCGGTGTGACGATCAGCGCCGGGACGATCTGCAGCTTCTCCCAGCCATCGGCCCAGATGCCGATGATGAAGCCGAACAGGCAGAAGGTGACCGCCGTCAGTACCAGGAACAGCGCCATCATCAGCGGATGCTGGATCTGGTAATCGACGAACAGCCGCGCCGTCAGCAGGATGATCACGCCGAGAATCAGCGATTTGGTCGCCGCTGCACCGACGTAGCCGATGACGATCTCGACGTAGGACACCGGCGCCGACAGCACCTCGTAGATGGTCCCCGAGTAGCGCGGCATGTAGATGCCGAACGAGGCATTGGAGATGCTCTCGGACAGCAGCGCCATCATGATCAAGCCGGGGATGATGAAGGCGCCGTAGGGGATGCCGTGCATGGCCTCCATGCGCGCGCCGATGGCCGAGCCGAATACCACGAAGTACAGCGAGGTAGAGATCACCGGGGTGGCGATGCTCTGCAGCAGGGTGCGCCAGGTGCGCGCCAGTTCGAACAGGTAGATCGCGCGGATCGCGTAGAGATTCATGCAGTTGTTCCTTCAGCGCCCGTGAACGAGGTTGACGAAGATGTCTTCCAGCGAGCTCTGGCTCGACTGCAGGTCCTTGAAATCGATGCCGTGGGCAGCCAGCCGCTTGAGCAGGTCGGCGATGCCGGTGTCCTCGTGCTGCGCATCGAAGGTGAATACCAACTGGTTGCCGGCATCGGTGAGCTCCAGCGGATAGCTGGCCAGCTCCATCGGAATCTCGGCCAGCGGCCGCTGCAGATGCAGGGTCAGCTGCTTCTTGCCGAGCTTGCGCATCAGCACATCCTTGTCTTCCACCAGGATGATCTCGCCTTTGCTGATCACGCCAATGCGGTCGGCCATCTCCTCGGCCTCTTCGATGTAGTGCGTGGTGAGAATGATGGTCACGCCGCGTTCGCGCAGGCCGCGGACCATTTCCCACATATCTCGACGCAGCTCCACGTCGACGCCCGCGGTGGGCTCGTCGAGAAACAGGATCGACGGCTCGTGGGACAGCGCCTTGGCGATCATCACCCGACGCTTCATGCCGCCGGAAAGCTCGAGAATGCGGGCATTGCGTTTGTCCCACAGCGACAAATCGCGCAACAGTTTCTCCAGGAACGAATCGTCCGGCGCCTTGCCAAACAGCCCGCGCGAAAAACGCACTGTCGCCCAGACGCTTTCGAATCCTTCATTGAACAGTTCTTGCGGCACCAGTCCGATCTTCGAGCGGGCGGCGCGGTAGTCCTGGACGATGTCGTGGCCGTCGACCAGCACGCGACCGCTGCCGGGATTGACGATGCCGCAGATGATGCTGATCAGCGTGGTCTTGCCGGCGCCGTTGGGGCCGAGCAAGGCGAAGATCTCGCCCTTGCGGATGTCGAGGTCGATGCGCTTGAGCGCCGGGTGGCCGGAAGCGTAAGTCTTGGTGAGCTGCTCGATGGCGATCACTGGTTGCACGGGCTCGTCTCTTCGAGGAATCGGGGCGGAATTGTAGATAAAAACGCAACGCAGGGCGCCCGCCGTTTCCCCCGGTCACGACTCACAGTGATCGTGATCATGGCGACGCAATGGCGACACATACATGCTTGGAAGCGCTGGCAAATGCGCGCCAGCAAGGAGGCTTTCCCGAGATGAGACAGATAAAACTCACTTACGTCGCGCTGTTCGTCGGACTGACGCTGCTCTGGTTGCTGGTGGACGACTTCATCATCGGCCGTTATCAGATCTGGCCGCTGCGCAAGGTGCTGGTGCATTACAGCGGCGTACTCGGTATCGCCGCGATGAGCGTGGCGATGGTGCTGGCGGTGCGGCCACGGCGCTTCGAACGCTTCTTCGATGGCCTGGACAAGACCTATCGACTGCACAAGTGGCTGGGCATCAGCGCCCTGGTGATCGCCCTCTTCCATTGGGGCTGGGGGCAGATACCGAAATGGCTGGTCGGCTTCGGCTGGCTCGAAAAGCCGGCAAGACGTGCGGGTGAGGGCCAGATGCACGAGGGCATTTTCGCCCTTCTGCAGCGCTTTCGCGGCCTCGCCGAGACGATTGGCGAATGGGCCTTCTATGCCGCGGCAATCCTGATCGTGCTGGCGCTGGTCAAGCGCTTCCCCTACCGCTGGTTCTTCAAGACGCACCGCTGGCTGGCGCTGGTCTACCTGGCGCTGGTGGTGCATGCAGTGGTGCTGACCCCGCCCGGCTACTGGACCTCGCCGCTGGGCCTGGTACTCGCCGTACTGATCGTTTCGGGCTCGGTGGCCGCCTGCATCTCGCTGCTGCGCCGTATCGGTCGCAAGCATCAGGTAGTCGGTCGTATCGAAAGCCTGACCCACCATCGGGACAACCGCGTGCTGCGCGTCGATATCAAGCTCGACGGCCCCTGGCCGGGGCACAAGGCCGGGCAGTTCGCCTTCGTCACCTTCGACGACAAGGAAGGGCCTCACCCCTTCAGCCTGTCCTCGGCCTGGTGCAACGACGGCAAGTTGTCCTTCTCCATCAAGGGCCTCGGCGACTACACCCGTACCCTGCCGGACACCCTGAAGGTGGGCGACGCGGTAAAGGTCGAAGGGCCTTATGGCTGCTTCGATTTCCACAGCCGCAAGCCACGGCAGATCTGGGTCGCCGGCGGCATCGGCATCGCGCCGTTCATTGGCCGCTTACAGGCGCTCGCCGAAAGCGGCAAGGGCAACAATGTCGATCTGTTCTACTGCACCAGCGCGCCCGACCAGAGCTTTATCGAGCGCATTCGCCAGCTGGCCGAACGCGCCCGGGTGCGTCTGCACGTGCTGGTGGCCAGTGAAGGCGGCCGGCTGACACCCGAGCGCTTGCGCCAGCTGGCGCCGCAGTGGCAGGACAGCGACGTCTGGTTCTGCGGCCCGGCCGGTTTCGGTCAGGACCTCAGCCGTGACCTGCAGCGGCGCGGCCTGCCGGCGCGGGATTTCCACCAGGAACTGTTCAACATGCGCTGACGCACGGTCGGGCCGCGTCGAGCCGGGGACAATGAGCCACTGGCCTTCAACGAGCGGAGGCCAGCCCGATTCATCAGAGCAAGGATGCTCGCCATGCAACGCCTGATCGCACTGTCGCTGTGCCTCTTCCCGTCCGTTTGCCTCGCCACCTGCCCGACCTGGGACGATGCGCGAGCGCAACAGGAAATCACCAGCCTCCAACAGCAGCTGCAGCACTGGGACGAGGCCTATCACCGCCGCGGCGTGGCGCTGGTGGATGACGAAATCTACGACCAGAGCCGCGCGCAGCTGCACGACTGGCAGCGTTGTTTCCCGAGCACCGTCACGGCACAGGATCCGTTGGCCGGCGCCGGCGGTCCGGTACGGCATCCGGTGATGCAGACCGGGCTGGCCAAGCTCGCCGACGAGCAGGCGGTCGCCGACTGGATCGCACGCCGCGAAAATCTGTGGATCCAGCCGAAGGTGGACGGCGTGGCAATCACCCTGGTCTATCGCGACGGCCTGTTGTTGCAGGCCATCAGCCGCGGCGACGGCCACCGCGGGCAGGACTGGACGGCCCACGCCCGGCAACTGCCAGCGGTGCCGTCCCGGCTTGCAGAGCAAGGTGAGGTGATACTGCAGGGCGAACTCTACTGGCGTCTGGAGCAGCATGTGCAGGCCACGCATGGCAGTACAGGCGCACGCAGCCGTGTAGCCGGCGCCATGGCCAGCAATCGGCTGGATACCGATACGGCGACGCAGATCGGCCTGTTCGTCTGGGACTGGCCGAACGGGCCGGAGGCGATGACCCTCCGCCTGCAGCGGCTCGCCGCCATGGGGTTCAGCGACAGTCAGCGCTTCAGCCTGCCGCTAGCGGATCTCGCGCAAGCGCGGCATTGGCGCGAACAGTGGTATCGGCAACCGCTGCCATTCGCCACTGATGGCGTGGTGTTGCGGCAAGGCACGCGCCCGCCTGCCGAGCGCTGGCAGGCCGAGCCACACTGGGCCGCCGCCTGGAAGTACCCCCTGCGCACCGCGGTGAGCGAAGTTCGTGCCGTGGACTTTCGCATCGGCCGCACCGGTCGGATCACACCGCTGCTGCGGCTGGCGCCGGTACGCCTGGACGATCGGCAGATCCGCACGCTCAGCCTCGGCTCGCTGGAGCGCTGGCGAACCCTGGACGTGCGCCCGGGTGACCAGGTGGCCATCGTTCTGGCCGGGCACACCATCCCGCAGTTGCACTCGGTAGTCTGGCGCAGCGCCGCACGACCCGCGCTGATCGTGCCCGACCCGGGCCTGTATCATGCAGGCAGTTGCTGGCGACCGACAGCCGGCTGTGAACAGCAGTTCATCGCGCGCCTGGTCTGGCTGAGCGGCAAGCAGGGTCTTGATCTTCCCGGAACAGGCGCCGGTAGCTGGCAAGCGCTGTTGAACGCCGGCTTGCTGCCCGACCTGCTTGCCTGGCTGGAGCTGGACGCGGCAGCGCTGCAACAGGCGCCTGGCATCGGCAAGACACGCGCCGACAGGCTCGCCGCGAGCTTCGCCCTGGCGCGCCAACGGCCGCTGGGGCAATGGCTGAAGGCACTCGGTATACCAGCCAGCATTTCGCTCGCTCCGGAAACCGACTGGGATGTTCTAGCTGCGCGCAGCCTGGAGCAATGGCTGAGCGAACCGGGTATCGGACCGACTCGGGCAGACCGGCTGCACAACTTCTTTCGCACGGCAGATCTGCAACCGTTGCGCCACCGGCTACGGGCTGCCGGTGTTTCCGGTTTCTGAAGGGACTTTCACCGAATGACGCGGTCGATAGGAGCTGGATAACAATTATGGAGGCGAGGCATGTCTTTGCGACATTGGCCGATTGCCCTGCTGATCGGCAGCACTGCCATCAGCCCGCTGCTCGCCGCAGCCCAACAAGCCAACACCCAGTGCCACGAGCAACGCCAAACCCTGCGCGAGCAGCTGCAGCAGGCTCGCCTGCAGGGCGACAAGCTGCGCCAGACGCAACTCAACACCGAACTGCAGACGCTGACCGAACAATGCCAGGGCCTGGTCGCGCTGCATCCGCGTCAGGTCGAGTACGAGCACATCAATCGTCAGGTGGAACGCCGCGAAACGCTGCTGCGCGAAGCGCTGGGCACTGGCGACGCGCAGCTGATCGAGCTGCGTCGCAACCAGCTGGCCAAGTCCCGGGAAAAGCTTGAAACGCTGCGCCGCTAAAACACCGTCTCAGTAAGCACGGAATTCCTTGTGGCAGGTTTCGCAGGCATCCTCGACCCGTTGAAAGGGGGCCGCCACGCTTTGCGCGCTAACGGGTTGCGCGCTGACCACGCCGGCCAGCTCTGCCGTGGTCGCTTCCAGCGCCCGTGCCAGCTCGTTGAAGCGCTCCTGTCGCTGCCAGACATCATCCCGCGCATCGCTCTGCTTTTCCTTGACCTCGGGGTAGTGCTGCCAGGGCTGGCGCGAGAGTTCGTCGAGTTTCACCGCGCCCGCGCTGAACCCCTCCGCATCGAACGGAATACGGCCGCGCAACATGCCGCCGAGATCTTCCTTGGTATCAAGCATCGCCTGGTAGATCGCCTTGCGCTTGCCCAGTGGCGAGTCAGGATCGACCCGGTCGCAGCCTGTCAGTACAAGGGCGGCAATCAGGGGCAGGCTCAGCAGACTCAGCTTCATGGTTCGACCACTCATGGATGCAAAGCGCAGGATTATCCCCGCCCATGCACCGCTGAACAAATCAGTCGGGCATTGACTTCGTCAGCAAAGATTGCGCGAGCGCGCCCGCTAGCGTGACCAGCTGCCGCCTGCACTCTCGCAATCAATCTTGGCCTGCGCCCGATCACTGGCGTGGTAGTGGTAGGTGACGATCGTCGCATCGTCACTCACCTGGGTTGGCAAGGTACCGTTTTTCGCCTGGGAGCCGGCGGCACGTTCGTTGGCGAGAGTCTCCGGAGTCATTGCTGCTGTACAGATACCAAAGTGGCCGTCAGGGCAGCTGTCGCGGATCTCGCGGCGGGAATTCTTCACCGCCTCGTTGTCCTGACACACCCAGTCGATGGCGTCCTCGTCATCCAGACCGTGAAACTCGAAGCACTGCTCGGTCACCACCGGCGCCGGCACGGCGCCAGACGTTTCGCTATGCACGTAGCAGGATTTAGCAGCGGCAGGGAGGCTGAAGGCGCCGACGAGCAGCACCGGCGCGAGGCGAAGCATGGGGTTCATGGCGGTCTCCTGAAACGGTTTCGCCCGGCAAGGTCACCGAACCTCAAATTTCGACCCCCTGCCCGGCTACGTAGTTCGCGCGGTATCGGACTTGGGATTGCCGCACAGCGCAGCTATAATCGCCTGGTTTTTCCCGGTCGACTCCGCTTCGACCGTGCCCGCCACCCGTCCGAGGGGCGCTGCAGCAGGAATGAAAGCCTGTTTTGTATCTCGCAAGCCACGCGGCTTACCTTGTCGCGCCGCAGCAGATCCAGATCAGAATTCACCTGTCAGGCTCGGATGGGGCGTTTCCTAGAACGCATCAACGGCGCCCATTCGCATCTATACGAATGGAGAACTCTTCTATGAGTGCTGTCATGACGCCTGCCGGTTTCACCGACTTCAAGGTCGCCGACATTTCCCTGGCCGCCTGGGGCCGCCGCGAGATCATCATCGCCGAATCCGAGATGCCTGCGCTGATGGGCCTGCGTAGCAAGTACGCCGCAGAGCAACCGCTCAAGGGCGCGAAAATCCTCGGCTGCATCCACATGACCATCCAGACCGCCGTGCTGATCGAGACGCTGATCGCCCTCGGCGCCGAAGTACGCTGGTCCTCCTGCAACATCTTCTCCACCCAGGATCAGGCCGCTGCCGCCATCGCCGCCGCCGGCATCCCGGTGTTCGCCTGGAAGGGCGAGACCGAGGAAGAGTACGAGTGGTGCATCGAGCAGACCATCCTCAAGGACGGCCAGCCGTGGGAGGCCAACATGGTGCTGGACGACGGCGGTGACCTGACCCAGATCCTGCATGACAAGTATCCGCAGGTGCTCGAGCGCGTCCACGGCGTGACCGAGGAAACCACCACCGGCGTGCACCGCCTGCTCGACATGCTCAAGGGCGGCACCCTGAAGATTCCGGCGATCAACGTCAACGACTCGGTCACCAAGAGCAAGAACGACAACAAGTACGGCTGCCGTCACAGCCTGAACGATGCCATCAAGCGCGCCACCGACCACCTGCTGTCGGGCAAGCAGGCGCTGGTCGTCGGCTACGGCGACGTCGGCAAGGGTTCGGCACAGTCGCTGCGCCAGGAAGGCATGATCGTCAAGGTCTCGGAAGTCGACCCGATCTGCGCCATGCAAGCCTGCATGGACGGTTTCGAGCTGGTTTCCCCCTACAAGGACGGCATCAACGACGGCACCGAAGCCAGCGTCGACGCGGCCCTGCTGGGCAAGATCGACCTGATCGTCACCACCACCGGTAACGTCAACGTGTGCGACGCCGGCATGCTCAAGGCGCTGAAGAAGCGCGCCGTGGTGTGCAACATCGGCCACTTCGACAATGAGATCGACACCGCCTTCATGCGCGCCAACTGGGGCTGGGAAGAGGTCAAGCCGCAGGTGCACAAGATCCACCGCACCGGCAAGACCGTCGACCCGACCAACGACGACTACCTGATCCTGCTGGCCGAAGGCCGCCTGGTGAACCTGGGCAACGCCACCGGCCATCCGAGCCGGATCATGGACGGCTCCTTCGCCAACCAGGTGCTGGCGCAGATCCACCTGTACAACGAGAAGTTCGCCGACCTGCCGGTGGCCGAGAAGAGCAAGAACGTCACCGTCATGGTGCTGCCGAAGAAGCTCGACGAGGAAGTTGCGCTGGAAATGGTCAAGGGCTTCGGTGGCGTGGTCACCCAGCTGACCGCCAAGCAGGCGGAGTACATCGGCGTGACCGTCGAAGGCCCGTTCAAGCCGGACAGCTACCGCTACTGATGCGCGGCGTGGCAATCGCTAGCAGCGCATTGCCACCCGACCCTGCCGATTAAGCGCAGGAGGCCAAGCCGAAGCGGGACGCAAGCATGCTAGCGTCCCGCTCCGACCTCCAGCGTTTAGAGGACGTCCTGGGCGCGCCGCGCCCGACAACCCTGGATTCGCCCATGAGCACATCCCCACGCCCCTCCATCAGCTTCGAGTTCTTCCCGACCAAGACCGATGCCGGGCATGAAAAACTGCTGAACGTGGCCCGCCAGCTGGCCGGCTATCAACCCGATTTCTTCTCCTGCACCTACGGTGCCGGTGGCTCGACCCGTGACCGCACGCTCAACACCGTGCTGCAGCTCGACGGCGAGGTAAAGGTGCCGACCGCGCCGCACCTGTCCTGCGTCGGCGATACCAAGGCTGAATTGCGCGAACTGCTGAACATCTACAAGGATGCCGGCATCCAGCGCATCGTTGCCCTACGCGGCGACCTGCCCTCCGGCATGGGCATGGCCAGCGGCGAGCTGCGCTACGCCAACGAGCTGGTGGAGTTCATCCGCAGCGAGACCGGCGACCACTTCCACATCGAAGTTGCCGCCTACCCGGAAATGCACCCGCAGGCGCGCAATTTCGAAGACGACCTCGCCAATTTCGTGCGCAAGGCCAAGGCCGGCGCGAACAGTGCGATCACCCAGTACTTCTTCAACGCCGACTGCTACTTCTACTTCGTCGAGCGCGTGCGCAAGCTCGGTGTGGATACGCCGATCGTGCCGGGCATCATGCCGATCACCAACTACAGCAAGCTGGCGCGTTTCTCCGATGCCTGCGGCGCCGAGATTCCGCGCTGGGTACGCAAGCAGCTCGAAGCCTATGGCGACGACATGCAGAGCATCCAGGCCTTTGGCGAGCAGGTCATCACCGAGATGTGCGAGAAGCTGCTGGCCGGCGACGCGCCCGGCCTGCACTTCTACACCCTGAACCAGGCCGAGCCGAGCCTGGCGATCTGGAACAACCTCGGGCTGTCACGCTGAGTCTCCCGCCAGCTCCGTAGAAATACGGAGCTGGCTAATGAACCCGTGACCTGCGACACTGTCAGAGCAATGCGGCGTTAACAGGCTCTGTTATACTCCGCGCTTCCGCCAGGCTTACGCCCGGATGCCGCTCTTATATTTATCTGCGGCAGGACCGGACGGGATCGCACGCCAGTCGCGATTCGAGCCAGGCATGATCATCCCAGGGCCTCGCCCCTAACAAGACAGGATTACTCATGTCCTTTGCTTCCCTCGGTCTCTCCGAGGCTTTGGCCGGTGCCGTCGAGGCTGCCGGTTACACCCAGCCTACCCCCGTGCAACAGCGGGCCATTCCCGCCGTGTTGCAAGGCCGCGACCTGATGGTTGCCGCCCAGACCGGAACCGGTAAGACAGGCGGTTTCGCCCTGCCGGTCCTCGAACTCCTGTTTCCGGGTGGTCACCCGGACCGTGAACACCGCTACGGCCCGAAACAGCCGCGCGTGCTGGTGCTGACACCGACCCGCGAGCTCGCCGCCCAGGTTCACGACAGCTTCAAGGTCTATGCCCGTGACCTGCCCCTGAAGAGCACCTGCATCTTTGGTGGCGTCGGCATGAACCCGCAGATCCAGGCGGTAGCCAAGGGTCTCGACGTGCTGGTCGCCTGCCCCGGCCGCCTGCTCGACCTGGCCAACCAGAAAGCCATCGACCTCTCCCATGTGGAAATCCTCGTCCTCGACGAAGCCGACCGCATGCTCGACATGGGCTTCATCCATGACGTCAAGAAGGTCCTGGCCAAGCTGCCGGCCAAGCGCCAGAACTTGCTGTTCTCGGCAACCTTCTCCAAGGACATCACCGATCTCGCCGGCAAGCTGCTGCACAACCCCGAGCGCATCGAGGTTACGCCGCCGAACACCACCGTCGAGCGTATCGAGCAGCGCATGTTCCGCGTGGCCGCCAGCCACAAGCGCGCCCTGCTCGCTCACCTGATCACCCAGGGTGCCTGGGAACAGGTACTGGTTTTCACCCGTACCAAGCACGGCGCCAACCGCCTGGCCGAGTATCTGGAAAAGCATGGCCTGCCGGCTGCCGCGATCCATGGCAACAAGAGCCAGAATGCACGGACCAAGGCCCTGGCCGACTTCAAGGCCAACCAGGTGCGCATCCTGGTCGCCACCGATATCGCCGCCCGCGGTCTGGATATCGATCAGCTGCCGCACGTGGTCAACTTCGAGCTGCCCAACGTCGAAGAAGACTATGTGCACCGCATCGGTCGTACCGGCCGTGCCGGGCGCAGCGGCGAAGCCATTTCGCTGGTCGCGCCAGACGAGGAAAAGCTGCTCAAGGGCATCGAGCGCATGACCAAGCAGCGCATTCCCGAAGGCGATCTGATGGGCTTCGATGCCAGTGCCATCGAGGCGGAAAAGCCGGAGGTGCGCGAACCGCGCCAGCCGCGTCCGCAGCGCGGCGAAGGCAAGGCACGCGGCGAGCGTAACAAGCCTGCCGAAAAAGGTGCCGAGCAGAAGGAGCGTAATCGTCGTAGCCAGAGCAAGTCCCGCAAGCCTGCGCGCGATAGCGCCAGCGGCGAAGCGCAGGTCGTCGCGCGTCCGCCGCAGCTGCCGCCGGATCGCGCTCCGGACGAGTTCCGCGATGATGAGCTGGACAACTTCGGCAATCGCGTCGATTACGTCAGCCCGTACCAGAACAAGCAGAACCGCGGCCGCCGTCCCGGCGCCCCGGCTCAGCCTGGTAGCGCGCCACGCGCAGCCGGAGCCGCGCGTACTGGCGCCGCCGGTGCCGCTGGTGCCGGCGCGCCTGCTGCCAAGGGCAAACGCCCAGGCCAGGCCCAGGGCGCACGCAGTGGTCAGCCACGCAACGGCCAGCCTCGGCGCAAGAACGAAAGCCGTCGTATCGACGAGCCTGTCGTTTCGCGACAGGAGGCCGCCAAGCCTCGCGAAAAGCAGCCGGTGATCATTCACAAGGAATCGAAGATCGATCGTCTACCCAGCCTGGATCAGCTCGAGCAGCTACCAACGCGTCCACGGGGCGAGAAGCCGGCCCTGCTGACGCGTAACCGCGAAGCCTGAGCCACAGATGAAAACGCCGCCCAATGGGCGGCGTTTTCGTTTCTGCATACCGACAGCGCCGCGGTGATCAGACGAACACCGCGGCGACTCAGCTCAACCGCCGGACGGCTGCGTCTGACCAGCCTCCTGCCAGCCACCACCAAGCGCCTTGAACAGATTGACCTCGCTGGTCATCTGCGCCAGGCGGTCGCCAATCAGTTGCTGCTGCACGTTGAACAGCTGACGCTGTGCATCGAGCACAGTCAGGTAGCTATCCACCCCAGTGCGATAGCGGCGCTCGGCAAGGTTGTAGTAGTCCTCGCTGGTCTGCAGCAGATCACGCTGCGCCTGCACCTGGCGCGTGTAGGTAGCCTGGGCGGCCAGCCCGTCGGCCACTTCGCGGAAGGCCGTCTGGATGGCTTTCTCATACTGCGCGACCTGGATGTTCTTGCTGATCTGCGCGTAATCCAGGTTCGCCCGCAGCTGGCCGGCGTTGAAGATCGGCACGCTGATGCTCGGCGAGAAACTCCAGTAACCGGAGCCGCCGTCGAACAACCCGGACAACTCGCTGCTGGCGGTACCCGCCGCACCGGTCAGGCTGATACGCGGAAAGAACGCCGCGCGCGCCGCACCGATGCTGGCGTTGACCGCCCGCAGCTGGTACTCCGCCTGCAGGATGTCCGGCCGCTGCTGCAGCAGATCCGAAGGCAGGCCGATCGGCAGTGCCGCAAGCTGGGTCCGCTCCAGACCATCACCAGACGGCAACCCGGCCGGCAGGCTCTGACCCAGCAGCAGTGTCAGCGCGTTGCGGTCCTGCGCCACCAGGCGCGTGTACTGCTCGATGCTCACCCGCGCACTGTCGACGGCACTGCGCGCCTGGCGCAGCTCCAGTGCCGAGGCGACGCCGACATCGAAACTGCGCTGCGTCAGACCCAGGCTTTCCTCGTAGGTCTTGAGCGTGTCCCGCGTGACCTGCAGCAGCGCCTGATCGGCCTGCAGTGTCAGCCAGGCATTGGCAACACTGGCGATCAGGCTGATCTGGGTGCTGCGCTGCGCAGCCTCGCTGGCAAAGTACTCTTCCAGCGCCTGGTCGCGGAGACTGCGCAGGCGACCGAACAGATCGAGTTCCCAGGACACGCCGAACGTTGCGCTGTACTGACTGCTGATGGCCGGCTCGCCGGTCATGTTCATGTCCCCCGGCGTACGGCTGCGCGTGCCCGAGCCATCGGCACTCACTGCCGGCAGCACATCGGCACGCTGTACGCGATACAGCGCGCGGTACGCATCGACATTCAGCGCCGCAACGCGCAGGTCGCGGTTGTTTTCCAGCGCGACTTCGATCAATTGCTGCAACGCCGGATCGCGGAAGAACTCGCGCCAGCCAAGCGCCCGCTCGGAGGCCTGCGCCGCGCCCTGCGGGTAGGCCTCGCCCTGCGGCCAATCGCCGGCCACCGGGGCGTCGGGACGCTGATACTCCGGTATCAGCGAGCAGCCACCCAGGGCCGCCGCTAGGGCGAGGGCCAATAGAGACTTGTTCACAGCGACTCCTCCTTCGCGGCCTGGTTGGCGGGCTTCGTGCGATCGAAGAACGTACAGATCATCACGTAGAACAGCGGAATCCAGAAGATCGCCAGCACCGCAGCGGTCAGCATGCCGCCGATTACGCCAGTACCGATGGCATGCTTGCTGCCCGCACCGGCGCCAGACGCAACGGCCAGCGGCACCACGCCGAGGATGAACGCCAGCGAGGTCATGATGATAGGCCGCAGACGCATGCGACAGGCCTGCAGCGCCGCATCGGCGTAGCTCATGCCCTGTTCGTGCAGTGCCTTGGCGAACTCGACGATAAGGATCGCGTTACGCGCCGACAGACCGATGGTGGTGACCAGGCCGACCTGGAAGAACACCTCGTTGGACAGTCCGCGCAGCATGGTGAACGCCAGCGCACCAACGATACCCAGCGGCACGACGAGCATGACCGAGAACGGAATCGACCAGCTCTCGTACAGTGCCGCCAGGCAGAGGAACACCACCAATAGCGACAAGGCGTAGAGCGCCAGCGTCTGCGAGCCCGCCAGCCGTTCCTCGTAGGACTGGCCAGTCCAGGAGTAACCCACGCCCGGCGGCAGCTGGGCGACGATGCGTTCCACCTCGGCCATGGCATCACCGGAGCTGTAGCCAGGCGCCGGTTCACCGAGCATCTCGATCGCGCTGACGCCGTTGTAGCGGGACAGCTTCGGCGAACCGTAAGTCCATTCGCCGCTGGCGAAGGCGCTGAACGGCACCATCTCGCCGGCATCGTTGCGCACATACCACTTCGCCAGGTCTTCGGGGTTCATGCGGGCATCGGCGACGCCCTGCAGATAGACCTTCTTGACCCGACCACGATCAATGAAGTCATTGACGTAGCGCCCACCCCAGGCGATCGACAGCGTGCTGTTGATTTCCGCCAGCGAAATGCCGAGTACCCGCGCCTTTTCATCGTCGATAAGCACCTGATACTGCGGTTCGTCGCGCAAGGTGTTCGGTCGCACACGGGTCAGCACCGGACTCTGGCTGGCCAGCTGCATGAACTTGTCACGCGCTTGCTGCAGCACCTGCTGGCCAACGCCAGCGCGGTCCTGCAGGAAGAAATTGAAGCCTGTGGCATTACCCAACTCCATCACCGCTGGCGGCGCGAAGGCGAATACCTGAGCGTCGCGGAAGCTGGCGAAATGCTGTTGCGCACGCTGGGCGAGGGCGAAGACGCTGTCTTCCTTGTTGGTCCGTTCGCTCCAAGGCTTCAGACCGATGAAGGCGATACCCGAGCTCTGACCGCGGCCGGCGAAGCTGAAGCCGGTCACGGTGAACACGGAACGGACGATGTCGCCCTCTTCTTCCAGCAGATAGCTGCGCATCGCATCGATGCTCTGCTGGGTGCGCTCGGCGGTCGACCCCGAAGGCGTCATTACCTGGGCGAACAGCACGCCCTGATCTTCCTCCGGCAGGAACGCCGAGGGGATGCGGGTGAAGAGCACCACCATGACGCCAACGATCAGCACATAGAGCAACAGGAACGGTGCCTTGCGCTTGAGCACGGCTTTCACACCGCGCTCATAGCCATTGACGCTGCGCTCGAAGGTGCGGTTGAACCAGCCGAAGAAGCCACGCTTTTCGTGATGGTCGTCCTTGTCGATGGGTTTGAGCAGTGTCGCGCACAGTGCCGGGGTGAAGATCAGTGCCATTAGCACCGAGAGCACCATCGCCGAGACGATGGTGATCGAGAACTGCCGGTAGATGACCCCTGTCGAGCCACCGAAGAAGGCCATCGGCAGCAGTACCGCAGACAACACCACACCAATGCCGATCAGCGCACCCTGGATCTGCCCCATGGACTTGCGCGTCGCTTCCAGTGGCGAGAGCCCTTCCTCGCGCATCACCCGCTCGACGTTCTCCACCACCACGATGGCATCGTCCACCAGCAGGCCGATGGCCAGAATCATGGCGAACATGGTCAGGGTATTGATGCTGAAGCCGAACACCGCCAAGACGCCGAAGGTACCCAGCAGCACCACCGGCACCGCCAGCGTCGGAACCAAGGTCGCGCGGAAGTTCTGCAGGAACAGGTACATCACCAGGAACACCAGCACGAACGCTTCGAGTAGCGTGTGCATCACCCCAGTGATGGACGCAGAGATGACCGGCGTGGTGTCGTACGGATAGACCACTTCGACACCCGGCGGGAAGAACGCCTTGAGCTCTTCGATGGTCTTGCGTACACCTTCGACGGTATCCAGCGCGTTGGCACCGGTGGCCAGCTTCAGCGCCAGACCGGCGGCCGGCTTGCCGTTGAAATGGGCACTGACGGCATAGGTTTCGCCGCCCAGCTCGACCCTGGCGACGTCGCCCAGGCGCACCTGGGAGCCATCGCTGTTGACCTTGAGCAGAATGTTGCGGAACTGCTCCGGCGTCTGCAGACGAGTCTTGCCGATCACGGTCGCGTTGAGCTGCTGCCCGGGCAGTGCCGGCAGTCCGCCAAGCTGACCGGAGGAAATCTGCACGTTCTGCGCCTGAATCGCCGTGCTTACATCCACCGGCGTCATGCTGAAACTGTTCAGCTTGGCCGGATCGAGCCAGATGCGCATCGCGTACTGGGCACCGAACACCTGGAAGTCACCGACGCCCTTGGTGCGGGAGATCGGGTCCTGCATGTTGGCGACGATATAGTTGGCCAGGTCACGCTGGTCCAGGCTGCCGTCCGTGGACACCAGGCCGATGACGATGAGGAAGTTGCGTACGGCCTTGGTGACACGGATGCCCTGTTGCTGAACCTCCTGCGGCAGCAGCGGCGTTGCCAGCTGCAGCTTGTTCTGCACCTGGACCTGGGCGATATCCGGGTTGGTGCCCTGGTCGAAGGTCACGGTAATCGTCATGCTGCCGTCGGAGTTGCTCTCCGAGGAGATGTAGCGCAGCCCGTCGATGCCGTTGAGCTGCTGCTCGATGACCTGCACCACGGTGTCCTGCACCGTCTGCGCCGAAGCGCCCGGATAGCTCACCGAAATGCCAACGGCAGGTGCGGCAATGCTCGGGTACTGGTTGACCGGCAACTTGAGAATGGACAGGCCGCCGGCGAGCATGATCACCAGGGCAATCACCCAGGCGAAGATCGGCCGGTCGATAAAGAATCTGGACATGGACTAGAAACCCCTCAGCCTTCTTGGCCTTGGGGCTGTGCTGGCACCCCACCGCGATTATCGACATTGGTCGCCGGGACCGCTTCGACCTCCACTCCCGGCTGGATGAACTGCAGCCCTTCGGTGATCACTCGATCACCCGGCTGCAGGCCTTCGCCCACCAACCAGCGATTGCCCACGGCACGTTCGGTCTTGATCGGCCGCACCTCGACCTTGCTCTCGGCATTGACCACCATCGCGGTCGGATCGCCCTTGGTGTTGCGCGTCACACCCTGCTGGGGCACCAGGATCGCCTCGCTCTTCATCCCCGCCACCAGTTGCGCATGCACGAACATACCCGGCAGCAGATCCTTATCCGGATTTGGGAACACCGCGCGCAGGGTCACCGATCCGGTGCCGGCATCCACAGTCACCTCACTGAACTCGAGCTTGCCTTCATGGGCGTAGTCGCTGCCATCCTCAAGCTTGAGGGTGACCTTTGCCGCGTTGTCGCCGGACTTCTGCAGACGCCCTTCGGCCAGGTCACGGCGCAAGGCGAGCAGATCACGGGCCGGCTGAGTCACGTCGACATAGATCGGGTCGAGCTGCTGGATCGTCGCCAGTTCCTGCGTCTGGCCGTTGCTGACCAACGCACCTTCGGTGACGGCAGAACGGCCAATGCGCCCGGAGATCGGCGCCAGCACCTTGGTGTACCGCACGTCGATCCGCGCTCGCTCCAGCTCCGCCTCGGCTTGCAGGCTGGCGGCCCGCGCCTCGTCATAAGCCTGTTTGCTGACGGCCTGGTCCTTGACCAGCTCGGCATAGCGGTCGGCCAGCGACTTGCTGGACGCGACGCTCGCCTGGGCGCTCTTCAGCGTCGCCTCGTAGACCGACGCATCGATCTGATACAGCTGCTGCCCGGCCTTGACGTCGCTGCCTTCGGTGAACAGGCGCTTCTGGATGATGCCGTTGACCTGCGGCCGCACCTCGGCGATGCGGTAGGCACGGGTACGTCCGGGCAGCTCGGTGGTCACCGCGAACGGCTCCGCCTGCAGGGTCACGATACCCACCTTGGGCTTCTGCTGGGCCGGAGGGGCGGCTTCTTCCTGACAGCCGGCCAGGAAAACAGCCATGGCGAGAATGGACATCAGGGCAGCATTGGCTGACTTGATTGGCATGGATAGACCTCTTGAAAACCTGGCAGGCGGGATTGAGCAACAGCGCGCCGCGGACACGGAGTGCGGGATGAGCCGAAATATACTTACATCCATGACTGTCTGTAAACCGGCAAACGCTTATCGCTCCCATATAAAATGTTGCGAAACATGCGCCGCAGACCTCTGCATAGACGCTCAACCGCTGCGCGGAACTTTCCACATTCGCCCCCTGCAACGCAGAACGCCGGCTAACTGCCGGCGTTCCTGATCCGCTAGGACCTTCTTACTTACGCACACCTTCGACCGAGATGATCAGCTCGACCGTCTGCGAGGCCGGGCCCAGATCCATCTTGATGTCGAAGTCCTTGAGCGTCAGCGTGGTGCTGCCCTCGAAGCCGGCGCGATAGCCACCCCACGGGTCCTTGCCCTCACCGATGAACTTAGCGGCAATCACCACCGGCTTGGTCACACCATTGAGGGTAAGGTTGCCAGCGATATCGGCTGTGCCGTCGCCGGTAGGCTTCACCGAGGTTGACTCGAAGGTTGCCGTCGGGTGCTTGGCGACATTGAGGAAGTCGTCGCTGCGCAGGTGCTTGTCACGCTCGGCATGGTTGGTGTCGACGCTGGCAGTCTTCAGCGTGACATTGACCTTGCTCTCTTCCGGCTTGGCCGCATCGAAGCTGAACGCGCCGTCGAAGTCCTTGAAGGTGCCCCACAGCCAGCTGTAGCCAAGGTGGCTGATCTTGAAGTTGACGAAGGCGTGCTGGCCTTCCTTGTCGATGGCGTAATCGGCAGCGAAGACCTGGCCGCCTGCCAGGGCAGAACCGAGAACCAGTGCCGCGAGCGTTTTCTTGAGCATCGATGAGTCTCCTATCGGATGGTGATTAACCGGGATTACGACCGAGCATGCGCTTGAGCGTCGCGTCGCGGTCGATGAAGTGATGTTTGAGTGCGGCCAGCGCATGTACGACGGCGAAGATCACCAATGCCCAGGCGGCGTACTCGTGGACCAGTCCGGCACTGTCGGCCTGGTTGGGAATGGATGTGATCAACGCGGGCACGTCGAACAGGCCGAACACGCTGATCGCTCGGCCATCGGCGGTGGATATCAGGTAGCCCGACATCATCACCAGGAACAGCCCTAGATACAGCACGCTGTGACCCAACTTCGCCGCCATTTGCGTCAGCCGCCCCTGGCTGGCGAGCGGCGCCGGCGCTGGACTGATAAAACGCCAGAGCACCCGCAACAGCATGATCAGGAACAACACCAGGCCGATGCTCTTGTGCAGATCCGGCGCGGTGCGATACCAGCTGCTGTAGTAGGTCAGCCCCACCATCCAGTAGCCCAGACCGAACAGACCGAACACGGCCGCGGCGACCAGCCAGTGCAGCGCGATACTGGTCAGCCCGTAGTTGGTGGAGGAGTTACGCCAGCGCATTGATTCATCCTTTGAATTTCAGGCCTAGAAGCCTAGCCGGTTACCTATCGGAATAGAGCGCATTTTTTCGCTCTGAAACATCGAGTAAATCGATAAAAGACGCATCAAGTCTTGCCCGGACGCTTCTGCTAGGCTTCGCGACTCATAGCGGAGGAGTAACGATGAGCCTGAACGACAGCTGGATGCAACGCGACCTCGCCGTGCTCTGGCACCCCTGCACCCAGATGAAAGATCACGAACAGCTGCCGCTGATTCCAATCCGCCGCGGCGACGGCGTATGGCTGGAGGACTTCGACGGCAAGCGCTACCTCGACGCCGTCAGTTCTTGGTGGGTCAATGTATTCGGCCACGCCAACCCGCGTATCAATCAGCGCATCAAGGATCAGGTCGATCAGCTCGAGCATGTGATGCTCGCCGGCTTCAGCCATCAGCCTGTAGTCGAACTGTCGGAACGACTCGTTGCGCTGACGCCAGCCGGGCTGGATCGCGTCTTCTATACCGACAATGGCTCGACCGGCATCGAAGTAGCGCTGAAGATGAGCTTTCACTATTGGCGCAACAGCGGTCGCGGGCAGAAGCAGCGCTTCGTCACCCTGACCAACAGCTACCACGGCGAAACCGTCGCGGCGATGTCGGTAGGCGATGTCGCGCTCTTCACCGACACCTACAAGCCGCTGCTGCTGGACACTTTCAAGGTACCAAGCCCGGACTGCTACCTGCGGCCCGACGGCGTGAGCTGGGAAGAACACTCGCGACAGATGTTCGCGCATATGGAGCAGACGCTGGCCGAGCATCACCAGGACATCGCCGCGGTCATCGTCGAGCCACTGATCCAGGGCGCTGGCGGCATGCGCATGTATCACCCGGTCTACCTCAAGCTGCTGCGTGAAGCCTGCGACCGCTACGAAGTGCATCTCATCCACGACGAGATCGCCGTCGGTTTCGGCCGCACCGGCACCATGTTCGCCTGCGAGCAGGCCGGCATCACGCCCGACTTCCTCTGTCTGTCCAAAGCCCTCACCGGCGGCTACCTGCCGATGGCCGCGGTGCTGACTACGGACAGGATCTATCAGGCGTTCTACGACGACTATTCGACGCTGCGGGCCTTCCTCCACTCGCACACCTACACCGGCAACCCGCTGGCGTGCGCCGCAGCGCTGGCAACGCTGGATATCTTTGCCGAGGACAATGTCATCGAGGCAAACAAGCCGTTAGCCGCACGCATGGCCAGCGCCACCGCACACCTGGTCGACCACCCGCATGTGGCAGAGGTCCGTCAGACCGGCATGGCGCTGGCCATAGAAATGGTTCAGGACAAGGCCAGCCGCACCGCGTATCCCTGGCAGGAGCGGCGCGGCCTGAAGGTCTACCAGCACGCCCTGGAGCGCGGCGCGTTGTTGCGGCCGCTCGGCAGCGTGGTGTATTTCCTGCCGCCGTATTGCATCACCGAGGAGCAGATCGACTTTCTCGCCGCTGTCGCCACCGAAGGCATCGACATCGCTACACGAGATGCTTCGGTATCCGTAGCAAGCGGCAGTTACCCAGGGTTCCGCGATCCGGGCTGATGCTGACAAGGTATCCAAGCGAGGTAGCCTGCGAGCCGGGCTGCCGATGCTTTAGACTGTCGCCTCCGACTTCCCGCCTGTAGCTGCCCTATGCGCCTATCCCGCTTCTTCATCGACGCTCCGCTTTCTCTCGGCCAGCATCCGCTGCCTGAAGCATCGGCCCACTACATCGGTCGGGTGCTGCGCCTTACCCCCGGCAGCGCAGTGCAACTGTTCGACGGCAGCGGCGACGAGTTTAGCGGCGAACTGCTGGAGGTCGGCAAGAAGACGGTCACCGTCGAACTGCGCGAGCACCTGAAAGGTATGCCGGAGTCGGCGCTACAGATTCATCTGGGCCAGGGACTGTCGCGCGGCGAGCGGATGGATTGGGCAATCCAGAAAGCCACCGAGCTGGGCGTCGCGCAGATCACTCCGATCATCAGCGAGCGCTGCGAAGTGCGCCTCAACGACGAGCGTGCCGACAAGCGCCTGGCCCACTGGCGGCAGATCGCGATCAGCGCCTGCGAGCAATGTGGCCGGTCGGTTCTGCCGATCATTCACGCGCCCGTCAGCCTTCGCGACTGGCTGGCTGTTGAAGCAGAGCTGAAGTTGGTGCTTCACCCGATAGCCGAGCCGCTGGCGAGCCATGCGAAGCCGCAGACGCTGGCGTTTCTGATCGGTCCGGAAGGCGGCTTGAGCGAAAACGAAGTCGAGCAGGCCGCCGCGCAGGGGTTCCTGCCCGCCAGGCTCGGCCCGCGGGTGCTGCGCACCGAGACCGCACCTGTAGTGGCCTTGAGCGTGGCGCAGCAGTTGTGGGGGGATTTCTAGCGGGGCGCTGGCAACCAGGCGTGATCAGATCAGGCCGGCATCGGCCAGTTTCTGTTCCAGGCCGACCAGATCGGGTATGCGCGCCTGTACATCGCCGAGGTTGACGGCATCGAGCTCCAGCGGCGCAAGCGCCACATCCGCACGCGCCAGGCTGGCATCGACCTTGATCGAGTGCGGAATGCCCTGCACCAGCAACGCAATGAACTTCACGTGATCACGCCCGCCAACCGCATTGAGCACGGCCACCCGGGCAGTGTTGCTCACCGGCTGCGCCTGGCCGTTGGACGCGGCTTCGAACGAAAGCAGCGGAAGGTTCAGGTCGCGCCATTGCACCTGCCCGAGAAACCATGCCGGCATTCCCTGCACCGCCTGTGGCGCGCGATAGGGAATCAACTCGGCGACGGCCACGTTGGGCATCAACAGCATCCGATCGGCAAGTGGCATCAGCAGCCCGGTAAGGCTTTCCGCATCCTGAGAAACGACCATCTGACTCATGAGTTATCCCGTTTAAAAGACGTGGTGGGCGTGCCGACCTGATTGACCAAATGATTGACCAATGCCTGAGCCAACTCGCGCGGATCACCGCTGTAGGAGCTGTAGCCGCCTTCGCGAAGGTTGTCCGGCATGCTCGAGCAGGCACAGGAGTCGGCACGCTGGGTCCAGACCTTGCCGCCCTGGCGCAGCACATAGGCGGCAGCGGCACTGCCGTCGCTGCCCATGCCGCTGAACGCGATGACGCCGCACCGCTCGCCAAACTGCTGAGCCAGATTCAGCATCATCTGATCGATCGACGGACTGTACGGCTCCGGCCAGCAGCGACCATTCAGTCTTGCATTGCCATCGCTGTCGAATCCAAGCTCCTCGGCGATGGGCGCGATGACCACTTCGCCACAACGCACTGGCTCCCCTGCCCTGACCTGGCGAACCTGCCACTGACTGTGCCGCCCCACGGCCTGGGACAGCGCCGATTCGAAACTGGCTTCGATGTGCTGGGCATAGATGAAGCCCACCGGAAGACCGCCGGGCAGCGCATCGAGAAACGCCTTCACCGCCTCCGGCCCGCCCAGCGAAGCCGCCAGCAGCCATACCTGACTGGCTGGCTCACCGGCCAGCAAGGCGGTATCGGCCAATAGTGGCGGGAGCGTCAGGCGTTCCGGGCGTTGCCCTTCGCCCTGCAGCACATCCAGACGCGGACCCACCGCGCGCGATGGATCGCCCACCAGACGCTTCAACTTGCTGAAAAGGCTGCGTTCCCAGCGTGGATAGAATTCCGAATGCCGCTCCGGCGCATGCCCTTCACCGAACAGCACCCGCGTGGTGTCTCGCTCAAGCAGCGCATCCACCAATGGCGAGTCCTCGGTCTGCGCCAGATCGACCAGCCACAGATCAGCTTCGGTGCTGTCCAGATCGGCAGGCTCAAGGCGCGCCGGGTCGTTGTTCAGCACCACCTGATAACCGCTGCCGGTCAACGCCTGCTGCAGCACGTGGCGCTGCAGCGAGGTATCGGCCAGAACCGCTATACGTGCGCAGAGGACTTCAGACATCGGCATGCACCAGCCGCTGAATCGCCTCGAGCAACACCGACTCCTGGTACGGCTTGCCAAGGTACTCATTGACGCCAATGCTCAACGCGCGATCGCGGTGCTTTTCGCCGGTACGCGAGGTGATCATGACGATCGGCAGATCCTTCAGGCGTTCATCGTGACGTACCAGCGTGGCAACTTCGAAGCCGTCCATGCGTGGCATTTCGATGTCCAGCAGCATGATGTCCGGCTTGCGCTCCTGCAGTTGCGTAATGGCATCCACACCGTCCTTGGCAGTCAGCACGTTCATGCCGTTGCGCTCCAGTAGGCGACTGGTGACCTTGCGCACGGTGACCGAATCATCGACCACCATGACCAGTGTCGGCCGCTCGCTTTCCACCTCGACCGGCTCATGAGTCTGATCGAACAAGCGCGGCTGTTGCAGCTGAGTGAGTTGATACGCATGCAGCACACGAATGGTCGCCAGCAGGTCGAGAATCACCACCACGCGACCGTCGCCGAGGATCGTCGCACCGGAGATCCCGTGGACGCCGGCGAACTGCGGGCCGAGGCTCTTCACCACGATCTCGCGAGAGCCGGCAAGGCTGTCGACCTGCACCGCAACGCTGTGCTCCTTCGAACGAACCAGGATCACCGGCAAGGGCAGGCTCTGCCCGACCAACTTCGGCTTCTGCCCGTTGTTCAAGAGATCGCCGAGATAACGCAGCTCGTATGCCTGCCCGGCATATTCGAAGCGTGGCGCGTCCGGCTGGTAGTAGGCCTCCAGCTCGTAGGGCGAGACACGCACGATACCTTCGATGGTATTCAGCGGAATCGCATAGAGATCCTCGCCGGAATACACCATCAGCGCCCGGTTGACGGACACCGTGAACGGCAGGCGAATCAGGAAGCGCGTGCCCTGGCCGAGGGTCGACTCGATGGTCATCGAGCCGCCGAGTTGCTTGACCTCCGAGTGCACCACGTCCATGCCCACGCCACGCCCGGATATCTGGGTAACACGCTCCGCCGTAGAGAAACCGGCTTCCAGGATGAACTGCAGAATCTCGTGCTCGGTAAGGTCGCTATCGGCCACCATCAAACCGCGTTCGATCGCCTTGCGCCGTACCGCGTCCAGATTGATACCGGCGCCGTCATCGGCCAGCGTCAGGACGATATCGCCCCCCTCGCGCGCTAGATCCAGGCGGATGGTACCCTGCTCGGGCTTGCCGACAGCCCGACGGCGCTCCACCGACTCGATGCCATGGTCGACGGCGTTACGCAGCATGTGCTCCAGCGGCGCGACGATTCGCTCGAGTACGCTGCGGTCCATTTCACCGGTGGCATTGCCGACCATGAATTCGACCTGTTTGCCGAGCTCACCCGCAACCTGCCGCACGATACGCCGCAGACGCGGAACCAGCCGCTCGAACGGCACCATGCGGGTACGCATGAGGCCTTCCTGAAGCTCGGTATTGACCCGCGCCTGCTGCAGCAGCAGGGTTTCGGCGTCGCGGTTACGCGCAGCCAGGGTTTCTTTCAGGTCGAGCAAGTCGGACGCCGACTCGAACAGTGCGCGCGAGAGCTGCTGCAACTGTGAGTGGCGGTCCATTTCCAACGGATCGAAATCGTCATAACCGGCGCGTTCGGCCTCGGCCTGATAACGGCTGAGGATCTGCGCCTGGGTTTCAGTATCCAAACGACGCAGTTGGTCGCGCACCCGCTCGATGGTCGCTTCCATCTCACCGAGGGTGAAACCCACGTCACTGACCTGCTGCTCGACCCGCCCGCGGAAGATCGATGTCTCACCGGCCAGGTTGACCAGACCTTCCAACAGTTCTGCAGGAACCTTGACCAACTCCTGCGGCGCGCGGCGCGCTGCCGCCTCCTGGGCTGCCAGCTGTGCACGTCGAATAAACGGCAACACCTTGGCCGGGCTGCTGCTCGGCGCGGGCTGGGTGCTGGCTGCGACGATCGGCTGCGCCCACATCAGCGGCTCGCTCGGCAGTTGCGGTTCGAGGTCCTGCGCTTCTGGCTGCGACACTTCGCTGCTATCGCTGCGTGTCTCACCGTCACTCGCCAGGTTCGCGCGAAGCTGCTCGACATCTTTCAGCAGCGCGTCGTAACCCTGCTGGACATCGAGGAACAGACTGTCCGGCCAGGGAGCGCCTTGCTGCTGAGCCTCACCAAGCATCTGCTCCAGATCATGGGCCATGTTGCCCAGGTCAGTCTGCCCAGCCAGGCGCGCTCCGCCCTTCAACGTGTGCAGCACGCGCAGCATGTCAGCCAGGGGCGCTGCGTCTTCACGGCCGGCATCCCAACGACCGAGTGCCGACTCCATTTCCTCCAGCAGATCATCGGCTTCCTCGACGAAAATATCGAGGATTTCAGCTTCGGCGGACTGCTGTGCATCGTCCTGAGCCGCCTTCAGCGAAACGCTGCTGGGAATGCTCAACTGCTCTTCGGGGTTATTGCGAAAACGCCGGATCGTTTCGATCAGGGCTTCACCGCTAGGAACTGGCTGGTGGGCACGCACGGCTTCGAGCATTTCCGCCAGGCGGTCCTGACAGGCCTGCAGCAAGCCGAACAACTCAGGACTGGCACGGTAGTTACCTGCACACAAGCCTTCGTAGAGGAACTCGAGTTCATGGGACAGATCGCCGATTTCGCGGATATCCGCCATCCGCGCGCCGCCTTTGAGGGTATGCAGATCCCGCTGCAGCGCCTCGAGCTCGAAGCTGTTATCGACGTCCGCCATCCACCGCTGCAAACCACCTGCAGCGCTTTCGATGAGATCGAAACCTTCTTCGAGGAATATCTCCACCAGCTCGGGATCACGCTCGACGTCGGTCTGTACCGGACTCGAAATGTCGTCGAACGACGCCGGCGTCTCCGCCACGTCTGGAAGGCTGAATTCGATTTCGTCGAGGTCTTCGACGAGCGGAGCATCGACAGCGTTAATTTCTTCCGCTACGGCTTGCCCCTGCGCCTCAGGTAAATCGTCCTCGCTTTCCACCAGCGAAATATCAAGCGAGTCCGAGGAAAGCGGCTCGTCCTGCGGCTGGTCGGTCTGGTATTCGATCGTGAGCAGTTCTTCGTTCAGGATCGGGTCATCGGCAGGGAGGGGCTGACTGGCGTCGTCCTCCTCCACAGACTCGAATACCGGCAGGACGCCTTGGCGAAAGGCTTGCATCGATTCGATCAGCGCATCGGCGCAACTCATGGGCGTTTCGCGCTGCAACTGCTCTAGCTGCAATGCCAGGTGGTCATGGCTTCGCTGTAGCAGAGTCGCGAGTTCTTGCGAATGGACGTAGCGACCGTCAGAAAGCCCTTCGTAAAGCGATTCCAGCTCATGCGCCAAATCGCCGATGGGGCGAATGGCAGCCATGCGGGCACCACCTTTGAGGGTATGAAGATCCCGCAGCAGAGCCGATAGAGCCATTTGATTGGCTGGGTCAGCAAGCCAGCGATCAAGCGCATGGCCAGCGCTCTCCATCAGATCGACCGCTTCGTCGAGGAAAATCTCGACCATCTCATGGTCCAGCTCGTCCTGCGCCTCGTCAGCGGGCGCATCTTCCATCGGCCAAGCTTCGGCTTCGGCTTCGGCTTCGGCCGGCAACAGTGTCAGTGGCGCTTCGATCGCTACTGCAACCTGATCCGGCTCGACTGATCGCTCAAAGGGTTGCTCCAGCGACAACGGATCAATGGCTTCGGCAAGCAGCGCCTCAAGCCGCGCGACCAGTTCCGACTGTTCGCTGACCTGCAGCGCGGCAGCGACCTGGTCCATCATGCCGACCAGTGCCTCGTGCCCTTGTTCGACATCGTCGAAGAATCGTTCACTGACCGCCAGCCGACCCTCCTCCACCACGGCGTACAAACGCAGCAGCACCTGACACAGCGCCTCCATCTGCGGCAGATCGGCCATCTTCGCGCCCTGCCCGAGCGTCGTCAGCTCCTGTAGCAGCGCCGATAGCTCCTGACGCTCGGCCGGATGCTCGCGCCAGCTGCGCAGCAAATCTTCAGCATCCAGCAGGATATCCATGCCTTCGGAGAGGAACAGCGCAATCATGTTCGGATCGCGAGTCTCACCCGCATCGTTGTGCTGACGGGCACCGGCTTCCACCAGCCTTGCCTGATGCAGCGCATGGACCTTGAGCAGAAATTCGGCGGCACCCTCGATCGGCGCCAACGGCTCATGGTCGAGATTGGTCAGCCCTTTGCGCAGCAGCAGCTCGGCTTCATGCAACAGTTCAGCTTCAGCCAGATCCATCTGAATCAGGTTGGTTTTGAACTCCTTGGCCATCTTCTCCAGCGGCGTTGCAATCTCCGCGACCGGCAGAATGCCGGCCATGTGCGCACTGCCCTTGAGCGTATGCAATGCGCGCTGCAGCGCATCGGTAACCGGCTGAGGGAGTCGCTGAGCGCAATCGGCAAGGAAACTGACCAGCGTAGTCAAATGCGCCTCGGCTTCGTTGCGGAAGATTTCCAGCAACTGAGGGTCGAGTGCGTCATCGTCGGCCGAGAAGGTCTCTGGGGACGAGTCTTCCGCTGGCGTCGCAGGCATCACCGCAGGCTGTGACAGCATCGCCGGCTGCCCCTTTGCCAGCGCATGCGCAGCCGCCGCCAGTTGATCGACATCGTCACGCTGACGCTGTGCCTTGGCCGCAAACTCATCGACCAAGGCAGGCATCAGCGCGATGACTCCGGTCACCACCTGCTTGACTGGATCGGTGACCTGGATGCTGCGATCCAGAACACGGTTGAGCAGATTCTCGATAGACCAGGCAAGCTCGCCAATGATCAGCGCACGCACCATTCGCCCACTGCCTTTGAGCGTATGGAAGGCTCGGCGGACTTCACCCAGCACCTCCTTATCTTCAGTATCGGCAAACCAGCGTGGCAACTGTTCGCCAATGGTCTCCAGTACCTCGGCAGCTTCCTCGATGAAAACCTCAAGCAGATCCTCGTCGACCGGCTCCTCGTCGTCGGGTGGCGGCAAGAGGCTGGGAGGGACATCCTGGGCTGGTGGATTTATGGCTGCGACCGGTGCCGCCATGACCTGTTCCAGGCTGAGCGCGGGCTCGGTCTTAGCAACCGACGAAGGCTCAGCTTCGCAATATTCCGGCAGCGTCACGTCAGGTAGATCGAGCTCGGCGACCTGTGCCTCGCTCCAGTCACTCAGGACGGGCTCATCATCCATGGGCAGCGGCCCAGGCGCCTGGACGTCGTCAGGCAGGCTGAAGATGATTTCTTCATCATCAGGCAGCTCTTCCAGCGTCCATTCGGAGCCGGTTTCAGTTTCTTCGTCGACGACGTCGGGGTGCGCATCAACTCCAAACAGTGCGTGCGGCTCGCTCGCAAGCTCGGGCTGTGTAACAGGCTGAAACTCATCCTGAGCGGCCGGGGCAAACTCGAACTCATCCAGAGCCGGCTCTTCGGGTAGCACTTCTATTTCATCCAGCGGTTCGACCAGATCGGCCACCACCGGCGCAGCCTCAGCGCCAACAGACCGTGCACTTCCAAGCGAATAGCCAAGGTTCTGCAGGCTTTCTTCCGCCACATCCAGAATCAGGTCACCTTGGGTACCGCAATCCTCGGACAGGCGCTCGAGGTAATACTCGACGCTGGTAATTGCATCAGCCAGGGTATCCAGACTCTGCCAATCTGGTACAGCCTTGCGGGCCAGGAGCTGGTCCTGGATATAACCATTGCACGCCTGCAGCAACGCTGCGGCGCGCTCCAGAGGGATCATCGCCAGACCGCCACGAACCTGCGTCAGCAACTCCGGCACCCGTGCAAGATGCTCATGGTTCCACTGGGACGCGATGAATTCGATGATCGCGTCCTTGGCCTGCTCCAGGCCATTACGCGCCTCACGAATCACCAGCTGGTGGATCTGAGCGACATCGGTGGTCGGCAGGTGGCTGGCTTCGTTGCGTTCCTCAACCGGGCCTCCAACCATGCCGGCCAAGGTAGCTTCTACGTACAGCAGGGCTCCGGCGATATCCATCAGCACAGCGTCATCAGGCGCCTGCCTACCCTGTGCGACGGACTGCACGAGGACGATCTGGTCGAGCACGATCTTGCGTGGTTGTGCGAAGCCAAGAACAGCCAAGGTGTCGGCGATCTGCTTGAGCGGCACTTCAAGGCTGGCGAGATCGCCAATGATCTTGCGATCGCTGCGCACGAACAGATCAAGACTGTCCTTCACTCGCACCAGTTCTTCACAAAGCGCAGCCACCACCGAGCGCATCGCACCGCGGTCCGGGCCTGCCAGTTGGGCACGCTCCTGATCGACCACGGCACTGTCCGGCAGAGCTTCGTCGAGGCGATATTGCTGCTTGAGCGACTGGATACGCGGCGTCTGCCCCGGCGCCTTGGCGACGTAGAACAGCAGGTTCTTGATCAGTTCATCGGGAGCAGCCTGATTCAGGCCATCGGCACCTTCCTCGACCAGCCGCTTGAGCTGCTTGTCGACCTGGCGCAACAGGGTGCGGACCGAAGTCCCGTGGCTTACCTCTCCGCTGGCCAGGCCCTCGACCATACCTGACGCGATCTGCCATAACGCTTCCAGTGGCGCATCCTTGCAGAGCACTTCCAATCGCGCGAACACCCGGGCCATGTAGCCCAGGTTGGTCGGCAAGTCCTGATTACGGATCACTCCGACCAGAGCTACCTGCAGCATCTGCCGCAACTTGCGCAGCAGCGCCGGCAGCTCATTGGTGCGCAGACGTTCGACCGATTCCTGGGGCAGCGCTGGAGCTCGCCCGGAAAGGTCAGGGGAAAAAAGACTGGTTTCGGAAAGAAGCTTCTCGCCGCGAGCGGCACGAAGATCGTTTAGCAGCGGGAGGACCACCATCGGCAGGTCGCGCCGGGCGCTCTGAATGCGATCCAGATAGACAGGCAACTGCAGGATCGCCTGCATCATGACCTCGAGCGCTTCGCCCTGGTTCGTGACGCGGCCCTCCAACAGCGCGCGGGCCAGCTGCTCCATTTCCTCGGCGAGCAAGGCTGCACCAAAGAACTCGACCATCTGCAGAGTGCCATGGACCTGGTGCACGTAGGTCAGGCAAAAGCGCATCCGAGTTGGGTCCTGAGGGTTCTCGACGAACGCCTCCAAGGCCTGACGCGCCTGCTTAAGCGTCTCGGCAATTTCGCCTTTCACCCACTCCAGGGCGACATAATCGTGCCGATCACCCATAGCGACTCCGCTCATAAACTTTTCCGGGTAAAAGCCAGAACCTGATCGTTGGCCACCGGAAGCAATTCCGGATGCTGCCAACCAACCACTTCACCTACGCCAATCACCAGTAATCCCCCCGGGGCCAGGCAATCCGCCAGGCGATTGAGGATTTCTCGGCGACGCCAGCGGCGGAAGTAGATCAGCAAGTTCTGACAAAAAATGACGTCCATGCCGGACACTGGCGAGTTGGCCAGCTCCAGCACATTGAGCCTGGCAAAGCACACACGCGCAGCCAGACCGGGAATGATTTGAAAACGGGCATCGGGCAGCGGTAGGAAATAGCGCTCACGCAGCGGCGTCTCGACCTGCTCCAGTTTGCGAGCGCCGTAGATTCCGGCACGGGACTTGGCCAGGGCGCTCAGACTGATATCGGTTCCGGTAACGCCGAAGCCACCATTGAACTCCCGTCCGGCCAGTACCTCCGCAGTCGCCATGGCCAGCGAAAAGGTTTCTTCGCCGCTAGCGCAACCTACACTCCACAAGGCCAGGGGTCGCTCGAGCGTGCTCTGCTCCACGCGCTGCCGTAGATAGGCGTCGAGTAGTTCAAAAGAAGCAGGGTGCCGAAAGAAACGTGTTTCCTGCACGGTCAACCTGTCCATGAGCGTCGACCACTCAACCGCACCACGGGGACCAGAGGTGACCTGCCGGTAATAGCTGGCGTAGTCGGGAGCACCAACCTCGCGCATGCGAGCACTCAGATTGGTCTGCAGGAAGCTGCGCCTGCGTTCGCTAACGACCATGCCGGAGCGCTCTTCGAGGAGCGTCTGCCAGTCATGGAACTCCGTCGGCGACATATCGGCCAAGGGCTCCAATGCCCAGTCAAACCTCGGCTGCATGCCCTGCCCCTCGCTCGTGATCATCGGCGGCAGCCATTAAATGACTGCCGCACCCTCAAATCAGGCCTGATCCGGAGCATCCGGCAGGGTAAAGCCGGAAACGGAATGGCGCATCTCGTTGGCCATCTTGGCCAAATTACCGATGCTTTTCGCCGTTGCGGTAGTACCCGATGAGGTCTGCGAGGTGATCTCCTGGATCACGTTCATGGTGTTGGAGATGTGACCAGCCGACGAAGCCTGCTGGCGGGCCGCGTTGGAGATGTTCTGGATCAGCGCCGCAAGCGTCTTGGATACCTTTTCGATCTCTTCCAGCGCCACACCGGCGTCCTGCGCCAGACGCGCACCGCGCACTACTTCCGAGGTGGTCTGTTCCATCGAGATGACCGCCTCGTTGGTGTCGGTCTGAATGGTCTTCACCAGCGCCTCGATCTGCTTGGTCGCGGCCGAAGAACGCTCTGCAAGGCGCTGAACTTCGTCGGCTACCACCGCGAAGCCTCGACCTGCGTCGCCAGCCATGGATGCCTGGATTGCCGCGTTAAGTGCGAGGATGTTGGTCTGGTCAGCAATGTCGTTAATCAGGCTAACGATGTCACCGATCTCCTGAGACGATTCACCAAGACGCTTGATTCGCTTGGAGGTGTCCTGAATCTGCTCGCGGATATTGTCCATGCCGGTGATGGTGTTGTGCACCACCTCATTACCCTTGTTGGCGATTGCTACGGAGCGCTCCGCTACCGCCGAGGACTCCGCGGCGTTGGCCGATACCTGGTCAATGGAAACGGCCATTTCGTTGATTGCCGCGGAGGCGCCGGCGATCTCTTGGGCCTGATGTTCGGAGGCCTCAGCAAGATGCATGGCTGTCGCCTGGGTTTCCTGGGCTGCACCCGAGACCTGAACCGCGGTCTGGTTAATGGTGGCTACCAGTTCGCGCAGCTGGTCGATGGAGTAGTTGATCGAGTCAGCGATCGCACCGGTGAAGTCTTCGGTTACCGTGGCGGCTACTGTCAGGTCACCGTCAGCGAGATCGCCGATTTCGTCGAGCAGTCGCAGAATCGCGGCCTGGTTACGCTCGTTTTTCTCCGCAGTTTCGCTAAGGCGGCGACGCGCCTCCTGAACCATCACCAGACCGATCAGGATGATGGAAGCCAGCGCCAGGGCACCGAGCACATAACCAAGAATGGTGTTCAGGTAACGGGCATCGGCACGGTTCTGCAGGCCTTGAGACAGCGCGGAGGTCTTGTCCAGCAGGGTCTGAGAGACTTCGAAGATACTGTTCGCCGACTCGCGCACTTGGAACAGCTCGGGTGACGTTTCGAGAATCTCATCCACCGAGCCAGATACGAACTGGAAGAGTTCGGCAATCTCGGAGAGACGATCCCGTGCCTCGTCATCGGCTACAGCGGTGATACCCATGGCGACGTTGCCTTCGATCATCGCGTTCAATACGCGACCGAACAAACTGGCATCACGGCCGAACATATCCGCCGCCTGAACCGAGTCCTGGTCACCGGAAAGGACCTTGTTTACCGAGCCGAGAATACGTTCGGCCAGCAACGACTGGCGCTGGGCCACCGAAACCTGAGCAGCTGGCGCACCACTTTCCAACAGAATATCGACGACTTCCTCGTACTCGACCTGCAGCTGGGGAATGGTTTCGGCCAGAGTACTGGCGACCTGGTGCAACGAAAGTACGGTCTGTTCGCTGGATAGGATGGCGTCGGTATCTCGACGCAGCGTGTTCCAGTCCTGCTCCACCGCGTTGACTTCCGTGCGCAGCGACTCAGGCACGGCGGGTAGGCCGATGCTTTCGTTGCCTTGCGCCAGATAGCCCCAACGCTGGTTGAAGTCGTTACGGGCCTGCTTCAGAGAAGCGAACGCGTCCTGGGTGCCCGTTGCCGCTTCCACGGCATCCTTGGCGATCTGCTGGGACAGTACGCGCAGCTCTCCCGCGTGAGCAATATATTCGTTGTCGTGATCCGCCTGCGTATTGACGTACGCGAAGTTCGCGAACAGCAATACGATCGAAACGACCAACACGACGAACAAACCGGTGGTCAGCGTGTTGCTGCGCACCCCGCTCAGTAGAGCATTAGCATTTATTTTGATCATTATCCGGCCCCCGCCTGGACCCCCGTGCGCTTCCATCCAAGAACCAAAAGGCCGACCTCGGTCGACCCACCTACAACTAAAAAGCGACGTCTAAAAACGCCTGATGCGTCGCCAGCGCGTGCGGGCTGAAGACCAGCCAGGGCTGCTCGCGCTGAAACACACCATGAATAAATGGCTGAATCGATGCTTCGATCGGAGGCAACTCCTCCGAAAAAGCTTCTACCGGGAAGTGTTGCATGCCGAAGACTTCGTCAACGGTAAGGCCGGCAAACACTTCCTGATGATCGACCACCAGCACCCTGCGCTGCTTGCGCAAAGGTGAAAGCTCCAAGCCGAAATAGCCGCAAAGATCCATCACCGGCAATAGCCTGCCGCGGACATTTGCCACCCCCTTGACCCAGCTCTTGACGCCCGGAAGCAGGGTGTAACGAGGCTCATGAAGAATTTCGCCGACCTCGCCCATTGGAGCGACGAACAAACGCCCTCCCATTCGGAAGCCGACCCCCCCCCAGGTCTGTACGGCTTCCTGTTGAGAAGGCAGGCCCGCCGCGTACCGGCGGCATCGCTTATCTAGCTCCAGCAGCTGCTGAAACGGCGTTTGCATGTCAGCCATGCTGGCCACGTCCCTTTGTCCGAGTGTTGGCTACCCCGGCGTCAGCCCGCCAGAACGGCATTCAGGGTTTTCAGCAATGTGGCTTCGTCCACCGGCTTGGTCAGGTAATCCTTCGCCCCTTGGCGCTTGCCCCAGACCTTATCGGTTTCCTGATCCTTGGTGGTAACGATGATCACCGGAATGTGACTGGTTTCAGAATCTTTGGTCAGCTGACGCGTGGCCTGGAAACCATTCAGCCCCGGCATGACGATATCCATCAGCACGGCGTCCGGTTTTTCCTGGCGCGCCAGCGCAACGCCGTCGGCACCGTTCTCGGCTTTCAGCACCACATGGCCGTGCTTCTCCAGCATGGCGGTGAGCTTGTACATTTCGGTCGGCGAATCATCAACAATCAGAACGCGAGCCATGATTTCTCCATAGGAAGGCTTCAGCGGCAAACAATGCCGAACTTCAGGATGCTTGCTCCACCGGCGCGAAGTCAGGGACATGAGCCTTGATCGCACCGAGCAGCTCTTCTTTGCTGAACGGCTTGGTGAGGTATTGATCGGAGCCGACAATACGCCCTTTCGCCTTGTCGAACAGGCCATCTTTGGAAGACAGCATGATGACTGGCGTCGACTTGAAGGAGCTGTTGTTCTTGATCAATGCGCAGGTCTGATATCCGTCCAGCCTGGGCATCATAATATCGACGAAGATGATGCGGGGATGAGTATCCGCAATCTTGGCGAGCGCATCGAAACCGTCAACTGCGGTGATCACATCGCATCCTACTTTCTTCAGCAGGGTTTCAGCGGTGCGACGAATCGTTTTCGAATCGTCGATCACCATGACCTTCAAGCCCTCGGAGTGCTGTTCCATTTCGCCCTACCATCGCCTCGGTGAGTCGTAGTTTATCGTTATGTCAGTGCGCCGGAGGCCCTGCCACCGATGGGCTGCACCCAATCGCCGGACCTTTTTAGCACACTCCTCATGCACGCGCTATCAACCGGAAAAGCATCCGGATTTTCCTTGACCCAGTGCACAACCACGGCCAATCTGCAGCGACATTTTGAGCCACTGGCGGCCCGCTGCCGCCCACTGCCGGAGAACACCTCATGACCGTTCGCGTCGGGATCATCATGGACCCTATCGCGCAGATCGCCTTCAAGAAGGACAGCTCGCTGGCCATGCTGCTGGCGGCTCAGGCGCGCGGCTGGACACTGTTCTATATGGAGCAACGCGACCTTTATCAGCTCGGCGACCAGGCTCGTGCACGCATGTGCCCGCTACGGGTATTCAACGACCCGCAGCACTGGTTCGAGACGGATGAGGAAATCGACGCAGCCCTAGCTGACCTGGACGTGATCCTCATGCGCAAGGATCCGCCCTTCAACAGCGAGTACATCTACGCAACCTATCTGCTGGAGCTGGCGGAAAAGGCCGGAACGCTGGTAGTCAATCGCCCGCAGAGCCTGCGCGACTGCAACGAGAAATTTTTCGCCACGCAATTTCCGCAATGCACGCCTCCCACACTGGTCAGTCGGCGCTCGGACATTCTCCGCGAGTTCGCCCGCGAGCACCGTGACATCATTCTCAAACCCCTCGACGAGATGGGCGGTGCCTCGATCTTCCGTCATCGCGAAGGCGACCCCAACCTGTCCGTCATTCTCGAAGTGCTGACCGAACACGGCAGCAGGCAGATCATGGCGCAGCGCTACGTCCCGGCTATCAAGGACGGCGACAAACGCATCCTGATGATCGACGGCGAGCCGATTCCGTATTGCTTGGCACGAATTCCCGCAGCGGGTGAAACGCGTGGCAATCTCGCCGCGGGCGGCCGAGGTGTGGCACAACCGCTATCCGATCGTGATCGTGAGATCGCAGCAATCGTCGGCCCGGAGTTGCGTAAGCGCGGCCTGCTGTTTGTCGGCCTGGACGTAATCGGCGACTACCTCACCGAAATCAACATCACCAGCCCCACCTGCATCCGCGAAATCGACAACGCCTTCGATACCCGAATCGGCGAGCGCCTCATGGACGCGATCGCGGGCAAGCTGCAAGCTTGAACCAGCTAACAGCTTTGAGCTTGGAGCTTGCGGCTCCCAGCTCAAAGCCGGCAGACTGCGCGGCACTTCGAGCCGACCCGACCTGCGATGAACGCCGCTATCCGCCAACCTGCGCCTGAAACCACCCGAGTCCGCCCGGCGGACCGGCTCGGCTTCACGCTTTTTTTAGCTGCCGCATTGCACCTGGCCCTTATTCTCGGCCTGGGCTTCACGCTGTCCGAACCGAAACAGATCAGCAAGACGCTGGAAATCACTCTGTCAACGTTCAAGAGCGAGGAAAAGCCCAAGGAAGCAGACTTTCTCGCTCAGGACAACCAGCAGGGCAGCGGCACGCTGGAGCACAAGGCGTCGCCAAAGACCACCGAGCAGGCGCCTTTTCAGGACACCGAGGTGCGCAAGGTGACGCCACCGGCAGCACCACCGCGCAGCACGCAACCGGAACCGGCGAAAACAGTCGTCACCACCCGCAGCCGGCAGCCGGACAAGGCTGATACCAAGCAGCAGACCCAGCCGCAGCCCGAGCCGCAGGCCGCTCCGGCGTTCGACAGCTCTCAGCTGAGTGCCGAAATCGCCAGCCTCGAAGCTGAGCTGGCACATGACGTCGAGCGCTACGCCAAACGGCCGAGGGTCAGCCGGCAGAATAGCGCTGCCACCATGCGCGATATCAGCGCCTGGTATCGCGATGAATGGCGCAAGAAGGTCGAGCGCATTGGCAATCTCAACTACCCGGACGAAGCGCGTCGCCAGCAGATCTACGGCAGCCTGCGCATGCTGGTGACCATCAACCGTGACGGCACCGTACAAGAGTTGCGCGTGATCGAGTCCTCCGGGCAGCCGGTGCTCGACGAAGCCGCGCTACGAATCGTGCGTCTGGCCGCGCCCTTCGCGCCGTTTACCGGGGAACTGGCGCAGAAATTCGATCAGGTCGAGATCATTCGCACCTGGCGCTTCGAGCGCGGCGACAAGCTTTCCAGCCGCTGACCATCGCTGGACCAACCGTCGCACCTGTAGCCGGAAAGCAGAGCAACGCTTAAGCTAGCGCGCATGAAAAGCACCGCGCCCAGTTACCTCAAGCATCACTTTCTGATCGCCATGCCGCAGATGGCCGATCCGAACTTTGCCCAAACGCTGATCTACCTCATCGAGCACGGCGCAGAGGGCGCCATGGGCCTGATCATCAATCGACCGAACGGACTCAGTCTGGCCGATGTGCTGGAACAGCTGCGCCCAGACGAACCGATTCCATCGCTGTGCCAGAACCTGCCGATCTTTTCCGGCGGCCCGGTGCAGACAGACCGCGGTTTCGTCCTGCATTCTGCCGATCAGCAATTTCAGGCCACGCTGGCGCTCGGTCCGCTCGGCATGTCCACGTCACAGGACGTGCTGTTCGCCATCGCCGATGGCCAAGGCCCCGCCCGGCATTTCATCGCCCTGGGCTACGCCGGCTGGGAAGCCGGGCAGCTGGAGGCCGAACTGGCTGACAACACCTGGCTCAGTTGCCCGGCGAGCACGGAAATCCTCTTCGATCTGCCCTATGACCAGCGCCTGAACGCAGCGGCCGCATCGCTGGGCGTCGACCTGCGCCTGCTCAGCACCCAGGTCGGCCACGCATGAGCGCGCCTCGATTGCTACTCGGCTTCGATTACGGCACCAAACAGATCGGCGTTGCCGTCGGCCAGATGATCACCGGGCAGGCGCGCGAACTCTGCGTGCTCAAGGCGCAGAATGGCGTGCCGGACTGGCAGCAGATCGAGGCCTTGATGCGTGAGTGGCAGCCGGATGCGCTGGTCGTCGGCCTGCCCCTTAATATGGATGGTACGCCAAGCGACATGAGTGCCCGAGCCGAAAAGTTTGCGCGCCGGCTCCATGGACGCTTCAACCTGCCGGTACACACCCACGACGAGCGCCTGACCACGTTCGAAGCCAAAGGCGAGCGCCTGCGCCAAGGCCAGCATGGCGGCTACCGCGACCGCCCGGTGGATGCCCTGGCCGCAGCTCTACTACTGGAAGGCTGGCTGAGCGATCACCCCGCCGCCTGATCCGGACCCTGAAGGAGATCTCATGATCCTGCCCAACCCCGAACAGCTGCTGCCCGAGATGGTCGCCGCACTGAAGCAGTACCTGAGCGACCGTGACATCCAGGAGCCACGTTTCATCGGCATTCGTACCGGCGGCGTCTGGGTCGCCCAGGCGATCCTAGCGGCGCGAGCGCAGAACGAACCGCTCGGCATCCTCGACGTCTCCTTTTATCGCGATGACTTCACCCAGAAGGGTTTGCACCCCCAGGTTCAGCCATCGGAACTGCCATTCGAGATCGAAGGGCAGCACCTGGTTCTGATCGACGATGTGCTGATGACCGGCCGCACCATCCGAGCCGCGCTCAACGAACTGTTCGATTACGGTCGCCCCGCCAGCGTGACGCTGGTCTGCCTGCTCGACCTGAACGCCCGCGAACTGCCGATTCGCCCAGACGTAGTCGGCGCCACTCTGTCGTTGGCGCCGGAGCAGCGCATCAAGCTGATCGGGCCGGAGCCCCTGGCCCTCGAGCAACAGACGGAAACCAGCCCCTCCTGAGCGAGTCGGTAGCTTCCGCACTACAGTCCATCTCTAGCCGACCACCGAGATCCTGCGATGACGCCCACCGACGCCAAGCGCCCGCTACAGCTGAACGACCAAGGCCAGCTGCGCCACTTCCTCTCCCTCGACGGCCTGCCCCGCGAGCTGCTAACGGAGATCCTCGACACCGCGGACTCATTCCTCGAAGTCGGCGCTCGGGCCGTGAAGAAGGTTCCGCTGTTGCGCGGCAAGACGGTCTGCAATGTGTTCTTCGAGAACTCCACACGCACCCGCACGACCTTCGAACTGGCGGCCCAGCGCTTGTCGGCAGACGTGATCACGTTGAACGTGTCGACCTCCTCCACCAGCAAGGGCGAGACCCTGACCGACACCTTGCGCAACCTGGAAGCCATGGCCGCGGACATGTTCGTGGTGCGCCACGCCGATTCTGGTGCCGCGCACTTCATCGCCGAGCATGTCAGCCCCCAGGTCGCGGTCATCAATGGCGGCGACGGGCGCCATGCACACCCGACCCAGGGCATGCTCGACATGCTCACCATCCGCCGGCACAAAGGCAGCTTCGAGAACATCTCGGTCGCCATCGTCGGCGACATCCTGCACTCGCGGGTGGCGCGCTCGAACATGCTGGCGCTGAAGACGCTTGGCTGCCCGGATATCCGCGTCATCGCACCGAAAACCCTGCTTCCCGAGGGCATCGAACAGTACGGCGTGCGCGTGTTCACCGACATGAACGAAGGCCTGCGTGACGTCGATGTGGTGATCATGCTGCGCCTGCAGCGTGAGCGCATGCAGGGCGGCCTGCTGCCCAGCGAAGGCGAGTTCTACAAACTCTATGGCCTGAACACTCAGCGCCTGGCGCTCGCCAAGCCCGACGCCATCGTCATGCACCCTGGCCCGATCAACCGCGGCGTGGAAATCGAGTCCGCGGTGGCAGACGGCCCGCAATCGGTGATCCTCAACCAGGTCACTTACGGCATCGCCATCCGCATGGCAGTGCTGTCCATGGCAATGAGCGGGCAGACTGCGCAGCGCCAGATCGATTCCGAATCCGTATCCGTATCCGAGGAGCAGCAGTGATGGTGGCAATTCGAATCCTCGGCGCGCGCGTGATCGACCCCGTCAGCGGGCGTGACGAAGTCGCCGATATTTTCCTGCAACATGGCAAGATCGCCGCCATCGGCCAGGCCCCGGCTGGTTTCGAAGCGCAACGGACGATCGATGGCCAGGGACTGATCGCCGCACCCGGCCTGGTCGATCTCGCCGTGGCGCTGCGCGAGCCTGGCTACAGCCGCAAGGGCAGCATTGCCAGCGAGACCCTCGCAGCAGCGGCCGGCGGCATCACCAGCCTGTGCTGCCCGCCGCAGACGCGCCCGGTCCTGGACACTGCGGCAGTCACCGAGCTGATCCTCGATCGTGCCCGCGAGTCGGGCCACGCCAAGGTATTTCCCATCGGTGCGCTGACGCGCAATCTGGCTGGCGAGCAGCTGTCGGAACTGGTCGCGTTGCGCGAAGCCGGCTGCGTCGCTTTCGGTAACGGCCTCACCGAATTTGCCAGCAATCGCAACCTGCGCCGCGCCCTGGAATATGCCGCCACCTTCGATCTGACGGTGATCTTCCACTCTCAGGACCGCGACCTGGCCGAAGGTGGGCTTGCCCACGAAGGCGCCACCGCCAGTTTCCTCGGCCTGTCGGGAATCCCCGAAACCGCGGAGACCGTAGCGCTGGCGCGCAATCTGCTACTGGTGGAAAAGTCCGGCGTTCGCGCTCATTTCGCCCAGCTGACCAGCGCCCGTGGCGCGGAAATGATCGCTCAGGCACAGGCTCGCGGCCTGCCGGTAACCGCCGACGTGGCGATGTATCAGCTGATCCTCACCGACGAAGCGCTGCATGGATTCTCCAGCCTGTATCACGTACAGCCGCCACTGCGCAGCGCAGCGGATCGCGATGGTCTGCGCGAGGCGGTCAAGGCCGGCGTGATCTCGGCGATTTCCAGCCATCACCAGCCACACGAAACCGACGCCAAGCTGGCCCCGTTCGGCGAAACCGAACCGGGTATCAGCAGTGCCGAAATCCTGCTGCCACTGGCACTGACATTGGTGGACGACGGCCTGCTCGACCTGCCGACCCTGCTGGCGCGCCTGACCAGCGGCCCCGCCGCCGCGCTGCAACTGCCCGCCGGCAGGCTGCAGGCCGGTCAGGCCGCCGACCTGGTGCTGTTCGATCGACACAGCTCGACCCTGGTTGGCGAGCGCTGGTATTCCAAAGGCCGCAATTGCCCGTTCATGGGCCACTGCCTGCCGGGCTCGGTGCGCTACACCATCGTCGACGGCCACGTCAGCTTCGAAGGCTGAAGCGCCAGATCTGTGCAGGCTGGACATCGATACGTCCATGCCTGCCAGAAGTTTCTGCCCTACTCCTTCAGCTCCGCGCCAGGTTGCGCTCGGATATCTGCGAATTCAGCGTCCAGAAGTCGTAAAGCACACCGATGAAAAACAAACCGCCGGTGAACAGGTAAATAATCCCCGTGATCCACTTGCCCTGATACATGCGGTGTACGCCGAACACACCGAGAAAGGTCAGCAGTATCCAGCCGACCGTGTAGTCGATGGGCCCCGGCTGGAAGCGCATGTCCGCTTCACGATCCATCGATGGAATCAGAAACAGGTCGATGATCCAGCCGACGAAAAACAGGCCGAGGGTGAAGAACCAGATGGTGCCGGTGATGGGTTTGCCGTAGTAGAAGCGATGGGAACCGAGAAAACCGAATATCCACAGGAGATAGCCGATCAGCGTGCTATGGGTGTTCTGCTGCATCCGAACCTCGATGTGCGCTTGATGAGTGATGTCCAGCTTATCCGATAATGCGCCTGAACCGCCCCGCCAGACGGCCCTTGATGCAATGCATCGACGTGATACTGTATATACGAACAGTATCACGGTCACCGTCATGCAATTGATCGACAAACTCAGCGTGCTTGCCGACGCCGCCAAGTACGACGTCTCCTGTGCCAGTAGCGGCGCACCGAAGCGCAGCTCGAAGGGCAAGAGCGGGTTGGGCGCTACCAATGGCATGGGCATCTGTCACAGCTTCACGCCGGATGGGCGCTGCGTGGCGCTGCTGAAGATCCTGCTGACCAACTTCTGCCTGTACGACTGCCAATACTGCGTCAATCGCCGCTCCAGCGATGTGCCGCGGGCGCGCTTCACGCCCGAGGAAGTGGTCAGCCTGACGCTCGACTTCTACCGGCGCAACTGCATCAGCGGCCTGTTCCTCAGCTCCGGCATCATCCGCTCGGCGGACTACACCATGGAACAGCTGGTGCGGGTTGCCAGGCTGCTGCGTGAGGAGCACGAGTTTCGCGGTTACATCCACCTCAAGACCATTCCCGACGCCGACCCGCTGCTGATTGCCGAAGCCGGCCGCTACGCCGATCGGCTCAGCGTGAATATCGAGCTGCCAACCGAAACCAGCCTGATCCGCCTGGCACCGGAAAAGCAGGTGCTGACCATCAAACAGACCATGCACACCATTCACCAGGGCGAAACCGAAGCCAGCGCGGAGAAGCGCGCGCCGCGCTTCGCACCCGCCGGGCAGAGCACGCAGATGATCGTTGGCGCCGACAACACCGACGACAGCACCATCCTGCACACCGCCCAGTCGCTGTACGGCAGCTATCGCCTGCGCCGGGTCTACTATTCGGCCTTCAGCCCGATTCCGCACAGCCCCAACACCGTGCCCTTCGCGGCACCACCGCTGATGCGTGAGCACCGGCTGTATCAGGCCGACTTCCTTATGCGGGGCTACGGCTTCAAGGCCGGCGAACTCCTCGCTGGCCCAGGCAACCTCGCGCTGGATATCGATCCGAAGCTGGCCTGGGCGCTGGCCCATCGCGACCAGTTTCCAGTGGATCTTAACCGCGCCGAACCGACGATGATCGCGCGCATTCCCGGAATCGGCATGCTCAGCGCGAAACGGCTGGTGGATCTGCGCCGGCAGAAGCGCATCCGCTTCGAGGATCTGACCCGTCTACGCTGCTCGCTCGAGAAAGCCAAACCCTTCGTCATCACTCAGGATTACCGGCCAAGCCTGGCAGGGCAGGAGTCGGCCATGCTGCGCCAGCACCTGCGCGACACGCCCGCACAACTGGCGCTCTGGTAATGCTCACGGTGCGCTTCGATGGAAGCTTCCAGGAGTGGCGAAGTCGCGCTCGGACGCTGCTGCAGAGCCACGTCGCACCACATGAAGTGAACTGGGCCAGCGACGATGAATCGACGGGGTTGTTCGACGATCCTTCGCCTGCACCGTCAACGGAATGCGGACAGCGGATTCGCGTCCCGAGGCAACTGCTGGACGAGCTCGAAATGGCGGCGCGCTATCGCACCGAGCAGCGCTGGAGCCTGCTGTATCGCGTGCTTTGGCGGGTCGCCCAAGGCGATTCAAGTGCGCGAATGGTCGGCGACATCGATGGCAGCGAGCTACATGGTCGAATCAAGGCAGTCCGCCGTGAGGCCCATCATCTGCATGCCTTTCTGCGCTTCAGCCCACTGCAGACCAGTGATGGACCGCAGCACGTCGCCTGGTTCGAGCCCGCGCACGACGTACTGCCCTGGGCGGCCGGGCATTTCGCCGAACGGATGGGTGGCAACCGCTGGCTGATCGCGACCCCGGAAGAAGCGGTTTGCTGGGATGGCCAGGAGATGTATTACATCCGACCCTGCCCACCTCAGTGGCGGCAGCTGGCGCAGAACGCCGCGGACCCGGGCGGCGAGCTATGGAAGGCATATTACGAAAGCACCTTCAACCCGGCCCGCTTGAACCGCGGCGTACTGGAGAGCAACCTGCCAGTGCGTTTCTGGAAGAATCTGCCCGAAGGCATGTTGATCCCGCAGTTGATGAGTCGCGCGCGGGCCGGTGCGCAGCGTGACGGCCAGGCCGAGCGCGTCGCCGCGAGAAGCGGAAAGCGCATCGGCCGTGAGGCAAAACCGGCCGACTAGCGGAAGCTGCGGCCCGGATCGTCGTCGCTGACCTCGAGGCTCAGGCCCTGCGACACGCTGGTCAGATGTTCGCCATCGGTTTCCGACCCCAGCTTGATCAGCAGCCGCAGGTCGTTGGCCGAATCGGCGTGCAGCAACGCATCTTCGTAGGTGATCTCGCCCTGCACATAGAGGTTGTACAGCGCCTGGTCGAAGGTCTGCATACCCAGCTCGGTGGAACGCTTCATCAGCGACTTGAGCTCATGCACCTCGCCCTTGCGGATCAGATCGGCCGCCAGCGGCGTATTGATCAGCACCTCGATCACCGCACGGCGCCCCTTGCCGTCAGGCGTCGGCACCAGCTGCTGGGCGACGATGGCCTTGAGGTTGAGCGACAGATCCATCCACACCTGGTTGTGCCGGTCAGGCGGGAAGAAGTTGATGATGCGATCCAGCGCCTGGTTGGCGTTGTTGGCGTGCAGGGTCGCCAGGCACAGGTGACCGGTTTCGGCGAACGCTACGGCGTAGTCCATGGTTTCACGGGTGCGGATCTCGCCGATGAGGATCACGTCCGGCGCCTGGCGCAGGGTGTTCTTCAAGGCCACCTCGAACGAGCTGGTGTCGATACCGACCTCGCGCTGGGTGACGATGCAGCTCTGATGCTGGTGGATGAATTCGATCGGGTCTTCGATGGAGATGATGTGCCCGCTGGAATTCTTGTTGCGGTAGCCGATCATCGAGGCCAGCGAGGTCGACTTGCCGGTACCGGTGGCACCGACGAACAGCACCAGCCCGCGCTTGGTCATCGACAGCTTCTTGAGGACGTCCGGCAGCTTGAGTTCTTCGATGGTCGGAATGTTGGTTTCGATACGCCGCAGCACCATGCCGGCGAGGTTGCGCTGGTAGAAGGCGCTGACCCGGAAACGGCCGATACCGCGGGCGCTGATGGCGAAGTTGCTCTCGTGGTTCTCGGTGAACTCGCGGCGCTGCTGCTCGTTCATCACGCCGTGCACGGTCTCGCGGGTCATTTCCGGCGACATCGCCGTCTTGCTCACCGGCATGATCTTGCCGTTGACCTTCATCGAAGGCGGTACGCCTGCCGTGATGAACAGATCGGAGCCGCCCTTTTCCACCATCAGGCGCAGAAGTTTCTCGAATTCCATCGTTTTACTCGCAATCGTGGCAAGCGCCGCGTCGGGCGGCGCCAGGGGTTGTCAGGCGTTTAGAAGTTCTCTGGCTGCTTGGCCTTTTCCTTCGCGCTGTCTCGCGAGATAAGCCCTTTGGCGAGCAGTCCCTTGAGGCATGAGTCGAGGGTCTGCATGCCCAGCGAGCCACCGGTCTGGATCGAGGAATACATCTGCGCCACCTTGTCCTCGCGGATCAGGTTACGGATCGCCGGCGTGCCGATCATGATCTCGTGAGCCGCCACACGGCCGCCGCCGACCTTCTTCAGCAGCGTCTGCGAGATCACCGCCTGCAGCGATTCGGAAAGCATCGAGCGGACCATGGACTTCTCTTCGGCCGGGAACACGTCGACCACGCGGTCGATGGTCTTCGCCGCTGAGGTGGTGTGCAGGGTGCCGAACACCAGGTGACCGGTTTCCGCAGCGGTCAGCGCCAGGCGGATGGTTTCCAGGTCGCGCATTTCGCCGACGAGAATGATGTCCGGGTCTTCACGCAGTGCCGAACGCAGCGCCTCGGAGAAGCCCAGGGTGTCGCGATGGACCTCACGCTGGTTGACCAGGCACTTCTTCGACTCGTGGACGAATTCGATGGGGTCTTCGATGGTGAGGATGTGGTGATACTTGGTGTTATTCAGGTAATCGAGCATCGCCGCCAGAGTGGTCGACTTGCCCGAACCGGTCGGCCCGGTGACCAGTACCAGCCCGCGCGGCACATCGGTGATCTTGCGGAACACCTCGCCCATTCCCAGGTCTTCCATTGTCAGCACCTTGGAGGGAATGGTCCGGAACACCGCGCCGGAACCACGGTTCTGGTTGAAGGCGTTGACCCGGAAGCGCGCCACGCCCGGCACTTCGAAGGAGAAGTCGGTTTCGAGGAACTCCTCGAAATCCTTGCGCTGCTTGTCGTTCATGATGTCGTAGATCAGCGCATGCACCTGCTTGTGGTCCATGGCCGGCAGGTTGATGCGCCGCACGTCGCCATCGACGCGGATCATCGGCGGCAGGCCGGCGGAAAGGTGCAAATCCGACGCACCCTGCTTGGCACTGAAGGCCAGCAGTTCTGTGATATCCATGGGACTCCCCAATTACAAGCAAGCAGGTAGAATGCCGCGCAGACCCCAAGGCGGCGGGCGCAAGTAATGTCCACGATAGAGAAGAATATTGCAAAGGTCGCAGCGCGCATCCGTGAGGCGGCGCAAGCTGTGGATCGCGACCCGGCCACGGTCGGGCTGCTGGCAGTGAGCAAGACCCAGCCGGCCGCCGCCATTCGCGAAGCTGCGGCTGGCGGCATCCTCGATTTCGGCGAGAACTATCTGCAGGAAGCGCTGGACAAGCAGGCCGAGCTGAGCGACCTGTCGCTGGCCTGGCATTTCATCGGTCCCATCCAGTCGAACAAGACCAAATCCATCGCCGAGCGCTTCGACTGGGTGCACTCGGTGGATCGCCTGAAGATCGCCCAGCGCCTGTCCGATCAACGTCCAGCCGAACTACCACCGCTGAATATATGCCTGCAGGTGAATGTCAGCGGCGAGGCGAGCAAGTCCGGCTGCGCGCCAGAAGAGTTGCTACAGCTGGCGCAGGCCGTCGCCGCGATGCCGCAGCTGCGCCTGCGTGGCCTGATGTGCATTCCCGCACCGAGCGAAGACCCCGCCGAGCAGCGCGCCGCCTTCGCCCGCCTGCGCGCATTGCGCGATGAACTGCCACTGACGCTGGATACGCTGTCCATGGGCATGAGCCAGGATCTCGAAGCGGCGATCGCCGAAGGCGCGACCTGGGTCCGCATCGGTACCGCACTGTTCGGTGCTCGTGATTACGGGCGCCCTCAATAAAGGAATTGCTATGATCTCTCCCCGCATCGCCTTCATCGGCGCCGGCAACATGGCCGCCAGCCTGATCGGCGGGCTGCGCGCCCAAGGTGTCGCCGCTGAAGCCATCCGCGCCAGCGATCCAGGCGCCGAGCAGCGCGCGAAGATCAGCGCCGAGCATGGCATCCAGACCTTCGCGCAAAACGCCGACGCGCTGGCCGGCGCCGATGTGGTGGTGCTTTCGGTCAAACCTCAGGTCATGCAGAGCGTCTGCCGCGATCTGGTTCCCCATCTGGATCACGCCCCCTTGATCGTCTCGATCGCCGCTGGCATCAGCTGCGACAGCTTGCAGCGCTGGCTGGGGCCGCGTCCGCAGGCGATCGTGCGCTGCATGCCGAACACCCCGGCATTGCTGCGCCAAGGAGTAAGCGGCCTCTTCGCCAATGCCCAGGTCAGCGCCGAGCAAAAGCAGCAGGCCGAGCAACTGCTGTCGGCCGTCGGCATTGCGCTGTGGCTCGAAGAGGAACGCCTGATCGACGCAGTGACGGCAGTTTCCGGTAGCGGCCCGGCCTATTTCTTCCTGCTGATCGAAGCGATGACCGCCGCCGGCGAGCAGCTCGGGCTGCCCCGCGATACCGCCGCGCAACTGACCATGCAAACCGCGCTGGGCGCAGCGCGCATGGCTTGCGAAAGCGATGTCGATGCCGCCGAACTGCGGCGTCGCGTCACCTCGCCGAACGGAACCACCGAAGCGGCGATCAAAGCCTTCCAGGCCGGCGGCTTCGAGCGACTGGTGCAGCAGGCGCTAAACGCCGCCGCACAACGCTCGGCCGAGCTGGCCGAACAACTGGGCCAATAAGGAGCATTCATGTCCCAACTCTCGCAAGCCCTGATCCTCGTCATCCAGACCTTGGGCAGCCTTTACCTGCTGATCGTGCTGCTGCGCTTCATCCTGCAACTGGTACGCGCCGACTTTTACAACCCGCTGAGCCAGTTCATCGTCAAGGCGACCCATCCGCTGCTGCGGCCGATGCGCCGCATCATTCCGAGCATGGGCACGCTGGACCTTTCCTCGCTGATCCTGGCGCTGATCGTGCAGATGGTGCTGATGACGCTGATTCTGCTGATCGCCTACGGCACCACCGGCAATCCGTTGCTGCTGTTGGTCTGGGCGCTGATCGGCATCACCGGCCTGTTCCTCAACATCTTCTTCTGGGCGCTGATCATCAGCGTCATCCTGTCCTGGGTAGCACCCGGCAGCCACAACCCGGGAGCACAGCTGGTCAGCCAACTCTGCGAACCGGTCCTGGCGCCGTTCCGCCGCCTGCTGCCGAACCTCGGCGGGCTGGATATCTCGCCGATCTTCGCTTTCCTGACGATCAAGCTGCTGGACATGCTGGTGGTGAACAACCTGGCCACCATGACCCACATGCCCAACATCCTGCGCATGCTTATCTGAGACGCCGTTCATGCTTTGCTGCCAAAGCGGCACCGAGGAGCAAAAAGCGCCTCGGAATGCCGCACGGCAGTACGTAGACTGCACTTTCTCGGCTGTTTCCATCCAGTCTCGTACTCAGCTGCGGGGTATGAACGAGGACATCGGCTCGAACTTGAGCCGATCATGACCGTCCATGCCGTGATCGTGGCCGCTCGGTCACGCCAGGCTTCGATTGAATTGACCTTGCACCGACGGGTCCGATAATTCGCCGAACACACTTCCAGGAGTTGGATGAGCATGGAACGCCTCGATCGACAAGTGGACGCCTACGTCACCTGGAAGCGCGACCTCATTCGCGAGATCACCCGTTATCGCAGTTGGCTGGCGCACAACCGGCTCAGCAGCGAGGCCGTAGAAGCGCGCCTGGAGCGAGCGCTGCGGGTGTTACGCACCGATCACATCACCCTGGCGTTCGTCGGCGAGTATTCGCGCGGCAAGACCGAGCTGATCAACAGCCTGTTCTTCTCCAACTACGGTCAGCGCATCCTGCCTTCGCGGGCGGGCCGCACCACCATGTGCCCCACCGAACTGCTGTTCGATCCGCGTTCGGAACGCTCCTACATCCGCCTGCTGCCCATCGAGTCGCGCCTGGAAGACACCAGCATCGCGCAGCTCAAGCGCACACCGCGCCTCTGGCTGAACCTGCCACTCGATCCGCACGACCCTGAAAGCATGGCTGAAGCCTTCGCCCAGGTGGCGCTGACCAAAGCCATGCCGGTGGAGCAGGCGATCCAGCTGGGTTTCGACCCAGCCAGCCTGGAAAGCGCCGGTAGCGCCGACACCGTGCTGGTGCCGGCCTGGCGGCACGCCATGGTCAACTTCGATCATCCCCTGCTGCGCCAGGGCCTGCGCATTCTCGACACGCCCGGGCTGAACGCGCTAGGCAGCGAACCGGAACTGACCCTGTCGATGCTGCCCAACGCTCAGGCGATCATTTTCCTGCTCTCCGCCGACACCGGCGTTACCGCCAGCGATATGCAGATCTGGCAGCAGCATATCCGTCAGCTTGACGAAGACACCCAGAGCAGCCTGTTCGCCGTGCTCAACAAGATTGATGTGCTCTGGGACGATGTCGCCGGCGAAACCTTCGTCCAGAAGGCTATCGAAGACATTCGCGCAACCACAGCACAGCAGCTCGGCATCGACTGTGCCGACGTACTGCCGCTGTCGGCCAAGCAAGCGCTGATGGCGAAGATCCGCGGCGACCAGGTACTGCTCGAACGCAGTCAACTGGAGCAGCTGGAGCAGCTGCTCAGCCAGCGCATCCTGGCGCAGAAAGAGCGCTTGCTGGAAGACCAGGTGGTGCTTCAGGTGCTGGCGCTGGTGCAGAACAGCCAACACGCGCTCAAGCTACGTCTGGAAAAGGTCATCGAACAGCGCGACGTGCTGGCCAGTCATCAGGAAGGCAGCGGGCAGATGCTGCTGGAACTCACCGCGCGCACCCGGCATGACCACAATCGTCATCACAAGCGCCTGCTGGACCTGAAGACCAATCAGCGCCTACTGCAACGCCAGGGCGAGCTGCTGCGCGCAGCCATCCGTGCAGAACGTCTTGAAGAACACCTGACGCGACTGCGGCGAAGCCTGACCGGTAGCCTGACCACGCTGGGCATCAACCTGGCCATCCTGCACTTCTTCCGCTCGGTGGAGCAGGACCTGGGCATCCTCGAACAGGAGGCCGAGCGCGCCAACAAGATGGTTTCGGCGATCTACCGCCGGCACAGCGAAGAAAACCCGTTGAATGGCATCGACCCACCGCTGTTCCAGCTGCTGCCCTACCAGCGCGAGCTACGCAGCCTGCAAGGCAAGGCCGACCAGTTCCGTCTGCAGCTCAAGACGCTGCTCACCGAGCAGCGCACGCTGACCCGGCGTTTCTTCGCCACCCTGGTGCAGGAAGTCATCGGCATGCACCAGCGGCTGCGTCAGGAAGCCGAGCAATGGGCTGGCGACGCGCTGACGCCACTGCTGCAGTTTTCGCTGGAGCACAAGCAGCAGCTGGAAACACACATTCTGCGGCTCAAGAGCCTCGCCCAGGAAAGCCAACAGAACAGCCAGCGCGGGCAGCTGCTGACCCGCTACAGCGGCGAACTGGAGCAACAACTGGCACAAGCCGCGGAAATGCTGCGCGCACTGCGTCGGCCAGCACCGCTGCGACGCCAAGGCAAAGTGGTCAGCCTGGCCAGCGTTCAGAGCAGTTGATCCGCTTGCCATTTCCGCCGCGCAAGCGTCGAAATGGCAAGCGACCCGCCCGCCGTTGCATTTCAGGATGAATTGCAGCGCGCTTACCTTTAGACTTTGCCGCCTTCTTCAAGCAAGAGCCAGGGTCGATGCCCACTGCAATTCCCGCCGATTCCGTTGGCCTGGTGAGTCCGCAGATCGCGCACTTTGCCGAGCCATTGACACTCGCCTGCGGCCGCACGCTGGCCGATTACCAGCTGATCTACGAAACCTATGGTGAGCTGAACGCCGCACGCAGCAACGCCGTGCTGATCTGCCATGCGCTGTCCGGTCATCATCATGCCGCCGGCTATCACAGCGAGGACGACCGCAAGCCCGGCTGGTGGGATTCGTGTATCGGCCCGGGCAAGGCCATCGATACCCATCGCTTCTTCGTCGTCAGCCTGAACAATCTTGGCGGCTGCAACGGCTCGACGGGCCCGAGCAGCACCAACCCGGCCAGCGGCAAGCCCTACGGCGCCGATTTCCCGGTGGTCACCGTGGAAGACTGGGTACACAGCCAGGCACGCCTGGCCGATCGGCTCGGCATCGCCCAGTGGGCAGCGGTGGTCGGTGGCAGCCTGGGCGGCATGCAGGCGCTGCAATGGACCATCAGCTACCCCGAGCGCGTGCGTCACTGCCTGGCCATCGCCTCGGCGCCCAAGCTGTCGGCGCAGAACATCGCCTTCAACGAAGTCGCGCGCCAGGCGATTCTCTCCGACCCCGAGTTCCACGGCGGGCATTTCCAGGAGATGGGCGTGATTCCCAAGCGCGGCCTGATGCTGGCGCGCATGGTCGGCCACATCACCTACCTGTCCGATGACGCCATGGGCACCAAATTCGGCCGTGGGCTGAAGAGCGAGAAGCTCAACTACGACTTCAACAGCGTCGAGTTTCAGGTCGAAAGCTATCTGCGCTATCAGGGCGAGGAATTTTCCGGGCGCTTCGACGCCAATACCTACCTGCTGATGACCAAGGCGCTGGACTACTTCGACCCGGCGGCGGCCAAGGATGATGATCTGGCCAAGACTTTCGAGGTCGCCAAGGCGGATTTCTGCGTGATGTCCTTCACCACCGACTGGCGTTTCTCGCCGGAGCGCTCGCGGGAAATCGTCGATGCCCTGCTCGCCGCTCGCAAGAACGTCTGCTACCTGGAGATCGATGCACCGCAGGGCCACGATGCGTTCCTGATCCCCAATCCCCGCTACCTGCAAGCCTTCCGCGGTTACATGAACCGCATAGCCGTATAAGGAACGAAGATGCGCGCCGATCTGGACATCATCCAAGACTGGATCCCGGCCGGCAGCCGAGTCCTCGACCTCGGCTGCGGCAACGGCGAGCTGCTGGCCTGGCTGCGCGACCACAAACAGGTCAGCGGCTACGGACTGGAGATCGACCCGGACAACATCGCCGCCTGCATCGACAAGGGCGTCAATGTCATCGAGCAGAACCTCGACCTGGGCCTGGGCAACTTCGCCAGCGACAGCTTCGACATGGTGGTGATGACCCAGGCGTTGCAGGCCGTGCACTACCCCGACCAGCTGATGAAGGAAATGCTGCGCGTCGGCCGCCAGTGCATCATCACCTTCCCCAATTTCGGCCACTGGCGTTGCCGCTGGTACCTGGCGAGCAAGGGCCGCATGCCGGTGTCGGAGTTCCTCCCCTACACTTGGTACAACACGCCGAACATTCACTTCTGCACGTTCGAGGACTTCGAGCGGCTGTGCCAGGAAAGCGGTGCCAGGGTGCTCGAGCGCTTGGCAGTGGACCGCGACCACCGGCATGGCTGGGCCAGTCGACTATGGCCGAATCTGCTGGGCGAAATCGGCATCTACCGCGTCACCGGGCCGTCCCGCTGAGCGGCTTCAACGCTGGAGGTAAGCTTATGAAACACGTCCTGATCGGCCTTTTGGCCGCGCTCCTCACATTGCCGGCACTAGCTGAACGCAAGCACAGCGTCGGCGAATACGACATCCACTACATCGCCTTCAACTCCGGCTTTCTGCAGCCGGATATCGCCGCTGCGGCAGGGCTGGTACGGAGCAAGACCCAGGGTGTGGTCAATGTCTCGGTGCTCAAGGGCGGCAAGCCGGTCGCCGCGCAGGTCAGCGGCGAGGTGAAGAACCTGCTCGGCCAGGACCGCGCGCTGAGCTTCAAGCAGCTCAAGGAAGGCGACGAGGCGATCTACTACCTCGCCCAGTTTCCGTTCGATTCCCAGGAAACCCTGCGCTTTCGCCTCACCGTACAGCCGAGCGGGGCTGAGCCAATCAGCTTCGACTTCAACCAGGAATTCTTTCCCGACCGATGATGCCTTTTTCCGAACTGGTGCTGGCCAGTCATAACGCCGGCAAACTCAAGGAACTCCAGGCCATGCTCGGCAACGCCGTGCGCGTGCGTTCGGTTGCCGAGTTCAGCGATATCGAGCCTGAGGAAACCGGCCTGTCGTTCATCGAGAATGCCATTCTCAAAGCGCGTAACGCGGCCCGGCTGTCCGGCTTGCCCGCGCTTGCTGACGACTCCGGTCTGGCGGTCGATGCCCTGGGCGGCGCACCGGGCATCTACTCGGCGCGCTATGCCGACGGACAGGGCGACGCGGCCAACAATGCCAAGCTGTTGCAAGTCTTGCGCGACGTGCCGGATGCCGAGCGCGGCGCACAGTTCGTCTGCGCCCTGGCGTTGGTGCGGCACGCTGACGACCCGCTGCCGATCATCTGCGAGGGCCTCTGGCAGGGTCGCATCCTGCATGCGGCGCGCGGTGAACATGGTTTCGGCTACGACCCGCTGTTCTGGGTGCCGGAATGTGAGTGCTCCAGTGCCGAGCTGCCGGCTGCACAGAAAAACCAGCTCAGCCACCGTGCACGTGCCATGGCCCTGCTCAAGCAGCGGCTGGGGATATGAAAGCAGCACACCCAGCAATCCCGGCCAGTAACGGTGATAGCAGCATTACGCGAGGGGCCGGCTTCGTGCTGCCGCCGCTGGCGGCCTATGTTCATATCCCCTGGTGCGTGCGCAAGTGCCCCTACTGTGACTTCAACTCCCATACGGCCGGCCCCGAGCTGCCCGAGGAGGCCTACGTCGCCGCGCTGCTGGCCGACCTGCGGGATGACCTCGAGCATGTCCAGGGTCGCCGACTGAGCTCGATCTTCTTCGGCGGCGGCACGCCAAGCCTGTTTTCCGCCCACGCACTGGCTGCGATCGTCGACGGCCTGGAGCATCTGGTCGGTTTCGCCGACGACATCGAGATCACCCTGGAAGCCAACCCCGGGACCTTCGAGCAGGCCAAGTTCCGCGACTATCGCCAACTCGGCATCAACCGGCTGTCCATCGGTGTGCAGAGTTTCCAGGCCGACAAACTCAAGGCGCTCGGGCGCATCCATGACGGCGATGAAGCCATTCGCGCCGCCGACATGGCCCGTGCCGCCGGCTTCGAAAACTTCAACCTCGACCTCATGCATGGCCTGCCGGACCAGAGTCTGGAGGACGCGCTGAGCGACCTGCGCATCGCCATCGCGCAGCAGCCGACACACCTGTCCTGGTATCAGCTGACGCTGGAGCCAAACACGGTGTTCTGGAACCAGCCGCCGCAGCTGCCCGAAGACGACATCCTCTGGGACATTCAGGAAGCCGGCCAGGCGCTGCTCGCCGAACACGGCTATCGCCAGTACGAGACCTCGGCTTACGCGCAACCGGGGCGGCAGGCACGGCACAACCTGAATTACTGGACCTTCGGCGATTTCCTCGGCATCGGCGCCGGGGCCCACGCCAAACTCAGCCACGCCGACGGCTGCATCCTGCGCAGCTGGAAGACCCGCCTGCCCAAGGACTACCTGGACCCGGCAAAGGCCTTTCGTGCCGGTGAAAAGCAGCTCACGGCCGATGAGTTGCCCTTCGAATTCCTGATGAATGTGCTGCGCCTCACCGACGGCGTACCGGCCATGCTGTTCACTCAGCGCACCGGGCTACCACTGGACCTGCTCGCCAAGCCAAGGCGCGAGGCCGAAGCCCGCGGCCTTCTGGCGGCTGACCCTGAGCGCCTGGTGGCGACGCCCAAAGGCCAGCTGTTTCTCAATGACCTGCTACAGAGCTTCCTGCCTTAAGGACACCGCATGGATTTGCTACTCGACCTGATCGTCACGCTGTCGCGCTGGAGCCGCAGCCACCTGTCCGATATTTCGCTAGCGTTGATGGCGACGCTGTTCGTGCTGTTCGGCCCGGCGCTCAACGCCTGGGTGAAGAACACCGTGAGCAACCTCAACTTCTTCCTGCGCACGCTGATCTTCGTGCTGGTCTGCGCGGTGGGCTATGGCTTGGCGATCGTCTTCCTCACGCCGTGGATGACCCAGGGACTGGCGCACCTGAACAACTACAGCCTGGCACCGGTACTGCTGCTGATCTTCTTCCTCATCGGCGTGATCGCCGACCGCAACTAGCCCCGTTCGTCGCGCAGAAAGCGCTCGAGGTCGACGGGCTCGCCTGACCGGATGCGCAGCTGTCGGCGCAAATCCTCAAACAGCGGGTCGTACAGGCGGTGAAAACCGAACACGACATCCGAACGCACAGGCGCGCCGTGCTGGCGCAGGCACTGACGGATCTTCTGCAGGAAATTGCAGGCGACGTCCCGATGCATCCGAAATTGCTCGTCTACTACTATCTGGCCGACCTCGCCGCGTAGGTGGAAGTACGCCCAGCGTGGCACCGCCACGCCATCTTCCACTCGATAATCAAGCAACAAGCGATAAGCAGGTCGGTCCGCCGAAGGCAGGTCGCGTACCTGCAGATGGCCAGGCCTGAACACAAACGCCTCCTCTGCTACCCCACGAGACATGCCGTCTGGCTGCATTTTCAACACCTTTCACGACAGTTCGGGCTAATCATCCCAGCAACTAACCGGTGACGGCTTGAGCGAAATCATTACGTAGCGGTTCGCCCGGTACTTTAATCCAGCCAGTGCCACGAACTTCCTGGAGATAGCCATGGCCGCAAATTCGAAGCAACTCAAGCTAGGAGCATTGGTAGCGCTCGTCGTGGGCTCGATGATTGGCGGCGGGATCTTCTCCCTGCCGCAGAACATGGCCGCCAGCGCCAGCGCCGGCGGGATTCTGATCGGCTGGGCGATCACGGCCGTGGGCATGCTGACCCTGGCGTTCGTCTTCCAGAGCCTGGCCAACCGCAAGCCGGAGCTGGACGCCGGCGTCTACGCCTACGCCAAGGCGGGTTTCGGCGACTATATGGGCTTCTCTTCGGCATGGGGTTACTGGATCAGCGCCTGGATCGGCAACGTCAGTTACTTCGTGCTGCTGTTCAGCACTCTGGGCTACTTCGTGCCGATGTTCGGCGAGGGCAACACCCTGCCGGCGGTGATCGGTGCATCGCTGGTGCTGTGGGGTGTGCATTTCCTCGTGCTGCGCGGCATACGCGAAGCAGCCTTCATCAATCTTGTCACCACGATCGCCAAGATCGTGCCGCTGATCCTGTTCATCGTGATCACAGCGGTGGCGTTCCGCCTGGAGGTGTTCACCGCCGACTTCTGGGGTCGCGGCAACATCGAGCTAGGCGGTGTCATGCAGCAGGTGCGCAACATGATGCTGGTGACGGTGTGGGTATTCATCGGCATCGAAGGCGCCAGCATCTTCTCGGCCCGCGCCGAACGGCGCAGCGATGTCGGCCGCGCTACGGTGATCGGCTTCTGCAGCGTGCTGGCCTTGCTGGTGCTGGTGAACGTGTTGTCGATGGGCATCATGAGCCAGGCCGAGCTGGCGGGCCTGAAGAACCCGTCCATGGCGGGCGTGCTGGAACAGGTCGTCGGGCGCTGGGGAGCCGTACTGATCAGCGTCGGGCTGGTGGTTTCCCTCGCGGGCGCCCTGCTGTCCTGGACGCTGCTGTGCGCCGAGATTCTCTTCGCCGCGGCGCGCGATCACACCATGCCGCAGTTCCTGCGCAAGGAGAACGCCAAGCACGTTCCGGTCAACGCGCTGTGGCTGTCCAACGGGCTGATCCAGCTGTTCCTGATCATCACCCTGTTCAACGCCTCGACCTATCTGAGCCTGCTCTACCTCGCCACCTCGATGATCCTGGTGCCCTACTTCTGGTCGGCCGCCTATGGACTGCTGCTTGGTCTGCGTGGCGAAGGATATGAGGGCGCCCCCGGCGAGCGCCGCAAGGATCTGCTGAATGCAGCCATCGCCACGCTCTATGCGATGTGGCTGGTGTACGCCGGTGGCATGCAGTACGTACTGCTGTCGGCGCTGCTCTACGCCCCCGGGGTGCTGTTCTTCGCCAAGGCCAAGCATGAGCTCGGGCAGCCGGTCTTTACCGCCATCGAGAGGCTGATTTTCGCGGCGGTGCTGATAGGTGCGGCGATCGCCGCCTATGGGCTCTATGACGGGTTCCTTTCGCTCTGAGCGATAACCCTGCCGTATCCACTGGCCACGATCACGAGTCGTGGCCAGTCACCGAAGCACCAACAGGTGCGACGACCAAGGAGGCATTAAATGATGTTGCAATCACCGAAGCTGGGCGTTCACTCCGAGGCAGGCAAGCTGCGCAAGGTAATGGTCTGCTCGCCGGGCCTGGCCCATCAGCGCCTGACTCCCAGCAACTGCGACGAGCTGCTGTTCGATGACGTGCTCTGGGTGAGCCAGGCCAAACGCGACCACTTCGACTTCGTCAGCAAGATGCGCGAGCGCGGCGTCGAGGTGCTGGAGATGCACAACCTGTTGACCGAGACGCTGAGCGATCCGGAAGCGTTGAAATGGCTCCTCGACCGCAAGATCACCGCCAACCAGGTCGGACTCGGCCTGCAGGGCGAAGTACGCAGCTGGCTGGAAGGCCTGGAGCGACGCCAGCTGGCGGAGTTCCTCATCGGCGGCGTATCCGGCAGCGATCTGCCTGGCAGCGAAGGTGGCGAGATTGTCCGCATGTTCCGCGACTACCTGGGCCACTCGAGCTTCATCCTGCCGCCGTTGCCGAACACCCTGTTCACCCGTGACACCACCTGCTGGATCTACGGCGGCGTTTCGCTCAACCCGATGCACTGGACCGCGCGGCGTCAGGAAACCCTGCTCACTGCCGCCATCTACCGCTTCCACCCACAGTTCCGCGACCAGGATTTCAAGGTCTGGTACGGCGACCCCGAGCTCGATCATGGCCTGGCCACACTGGAAGGCGGGGATGTGATGCCGATCGGCAAGGGGGTGGTGCTGATCGGCATGGGTGAGCGCAGCTCGCGGCAGGCGATCGGCCAGTTGGCCCAGTCGCTGTTCCGCCACGGCGCCGCCGAGCGGGTGATCGTCGCCGGCCTGCCCCGCTCCCGCTCGGCCATGCACCTGGATACGGTGTTCAGCTTCTGTGATCGCGACCTGGTGACCATCTTCCCGGAGGTGGTGCACGGCATTACCGCCTTCAGCCTGCGGCCCGATGAGCGCAAGCCGGACGGCATCGATCTGCGCCGCGAGCAAGCGCCGTTTCTCGACGTCGTGGCCGAGGCGCTCGGCCTGTCGGCGCTGCGGGTAGTGGAAACCGGTGGCGACAGCTATGAAGTTGAACGTGAGCAGTGGGACGACGGCAACAACGTGGTCGCCCTTGAGCCAGGCGTCGTGATCGGCTACGACCGCAACACCTTCACCAACACCATGCTGCGCAAGGCCGGGGTCGAGGTCATCACCATCAGCGCCAGCGAGCTGGGCCGTGGCCGCGGCGGCGGGCATTGCATGACCTGCCCGATCATCCGCGACGCCATCGACTACTGACAGCACGGGGCGGCGTGCTCCCACGCCGCCCCGCGAAAAGAGGAAGCGAATCATGCCGTTCAATACGCACAACCGCAGCCTGCTCAGCCTGATGCACCACAGCGAGCGCGAGTTGCGCTACCTGCTCGATCTGTCCCGCGATCTCAAGCGCGCCAAGTACACCGGTACCGAGCGCCAGCACCTCAAGGGCAAGAACATCGCGCTGATCTTCGAGAAGACCTCGACGCGCACCCGCTGCGCCTTTGAGGTCGCCGCCTACGACCAGGGCGCCAACGTCACCTATATCGACCCCAACTCCTCGCAGATCGGCCACAAGGAGAGCATGAAGGACACCGCGCGGGTACTCGGGCGCATGTACGACGCGATCGAGTACCGTGGCTTCAAGCAGGAGATCGTCGAGGAGCTCGCGCGCTATGCCGGCGTTCCGGTATTCAACGGCCTGACCGACGAGTATCACCCGACCCAGATGATTGCCGACGTCATGACCATGCGCGAACACAGCGACAAGCCGCTGCAGCAGATCAGCTACGCCTACCTCGGTGACGCGCGCAACAACATGGGTAACTCGCTGCTGCTGATCGGCGCCAAGCTCGGCATGGATGTGCGCATCGCCGCACCTCGCGCACTCTGGCCGAGTGCGGAACACGTCGCCGCCTGCGAGGCATTCGCCAAGGCCAGCGGCGCACGCCTGACGCTCACCGAAGACCCACGGGCCGCCGTGCAAGGCGTCGACTTCGTCCATACCGATGTATGGGTGTCGATGGGCGAACCGCTGGAAGCCTGGGCCGAGCGAATCCAGCTGCTGCTGCCCTACCAAGTGAACCCGCCGCTGATGCAGGCAACCGGCAATCCGCGCTGCAAGTTCATGCACTGCCTGCCGGCGTTTCACAACTGCGAGACCAAGATCGGCAAGGAGATCGCCGCCAGCTATCCGCATCTGGCCAATGGCATCGAAGTGACCGAGGAGGTGTTCGAGTCGCCGGCCTGTATCGCCTTCGAGCAGGCCGAGAATCGCATGCACACGATCAAGGCAATCCTCGTCTCGACGCTGGCCGGCATCTGAGCCGCACATCTGATTCGGAGAAACGCAGCATGCGTATCGTCATAGCCCTGGGCGGCAACGCCCTGCTTCGTCGCGGGGAGCCTTTGAGTGCGGACAACCAGCGCGAGAATGTCCGAACCGCCTGCATGCAGATCGCCCGCATCGCGGCGGGAAACGAACTGGTGGTGGCCCACGGCAACGGCCCCCAGGTCGGACTGCTGGCTCTGCAGGGAGCCTCCTACAAGGATGTACCCGTCTACCCACTGGATGTGCTCGGTGCCGAAACCGAAGGCATGATCGGCTACATCATCGAACAGGAGCTGGGCAACCTGCTGCCGTTCGAGGTGCCCATGGCTACCCTGCTGACTCAGGTTGAGGTCGACCCCGAGGATCCAGCGTTCAAGCAGCCCAGCAAGCCGATTGGCCCGGTTTACAGCCGCGAAGAAGCCGAGCGCCTGGCAGAGGAAAAAGGCTGGACCATCGCAGCGGATGGCGACCGGTTTCGTCGGGTGGTGCCCAGTCCGCGACCGAAGCGCATTTTCGAGATCAGGCCGATCGGCTGGCTGTTGGATAAAGGCAGCGTGGTGATCTGCGCCGGCGGCGGAGGCATCCCGACGGTATATGACCAGAGCGGTCGACTGCAGGGGGTCGAGGCGGTGATCGACAAGGACCTGTGCTCGGCACTGCTTGCCGAGCAGCTGAAGGCGGACCTGCTGGTGATCGCGACCGATGTCGACGGCGCCTACCTGGACTGGGGCACGCCGCAGCAGCGGCGCATCAGCGAGGCGCATCCCGACCAGCTGCAATCCCGTGGCTTTGCCGCCGGCTCCATGGGACCCAAGGTTCAAGCGGCCTGCGAGTTCGCGCGCAACACCGGCAACGTCGCGGTGATCGGCTCGCTGGAACAGATCGAGGCCATCATCAAGGGCCAGGCCGGCACACGGGTGAGCCTTGAAGCCGCAGGACTCGTATAGCAGATGAACAAAGGGCGCCATCGGCGCCCTTTGCATTGACCTGCACTAACTCAGTTGCCGCGACGCAGCGCCTGCGGCGAGAAATCGCGTGGTCCGAGCTTCACATCGAAATCGTACATCGGCTCGTTGTTGTCCAGGCCGTCGACGAAGTAGTTGCCATCCTTCAGGTGATAGAGCGTTTCCAGCGTGCTGTTGAACATCGGCACGTCGTAGTAGCTGATCGGATGGCTTTCCTGCAGGCCGATCAGCTGGCCTTTCTCGTCATACAGATCGACCGCCAGGATCGCCCAGCTGTCCTCGTCGATGTAGAAGCGGCGTTTGTCGTACAGATGACTGAAGCCCTTGCGCAGCGTGGCCTCGACCACCCAGACGCGGTGCAGCTCGTAGCGCAGCAGGTCGGGACTCAGGGTACGTGACTGAACGATGGTGTCGTAGGCAACGCCCTTCTGGTGCACGGCGTAGCTGTTGTAGGGCATGAGCATTTCGCGCTTGCCGATCAGCTGCCAGTCGTAGCGGTCCGGAGCGCCGTTGAAGGAGTCCACCACATCCGCAGTGGCCAGGCCGCTGGTATCCGGCTGCAGGGAATCGTAGGCCAGCGATGGCAGACGGCGTACACGGCGATCATCGGGGCTGTAGCGCCAGGCCTTGCGCGTCGTCAGCACCTGGTCGATCGGGTCCTGCACCACCAGTGCAGTGCCGGACAGCTTGGCCGGCGCGGTCACGCGGTACTTGTAGTACAGCACGGTGTTGTCCAGATCACCGTAGGTCATCCCCTCGCGGTTGTAGACGTAGTACACGTGGCGGTCGCGCTTGATGTAGTTGGCCCGGCCACCGATCACCACCGCCTGGTTGTTGATCATGTGGCTCTGGTCACCCTTGTAATGCAGGATATGGTTCCAGATGACCTCGATGCCGCTCTGCGGGATCGGGAAGGGAATCCCGGCCGCAGCACCCTGGATGCCGTTGCCGTTGGCGATCAGTTCGGCGCTCACCGCGTTGTAGCGAGTGGCATCGTAGATGCGCTGCGGCACCGAAGCACTGCGACGGGTCGGGAAGACGCGCAGGTGGTAATCCGGATAGCGCTCCAGTAGAGCCTTCATGCCTTCTGAAAGCCGATCGCCGTGTTCGCCCAGATTGTTGCGATCGACACGGTAGAGCACCGAGTCGCCCGCAAATGGATCGGGGTGGTGCATGCCCGGCTCGTAACCGGACGGCGGCGCCACGCCACCGGTCCAGGGCGGAATGGTTCCAGCCGGATTGCCGGCACGCTCCGCTCCCAACGGTGTCAGGTCCTGCCCCAGCCGCGCTGCCTGAGTGCTGTCTACCTTCGCCTGGACCGGCAAAGCGGCACAGGCCGCCAACAACAGAATTCCGATCTTTCCGTACATCGTCTACTCCCCCATTGCGCACGACGCTGGGCACCGCTTGGCTAGCCCGGCTGTCGGCGTTGCATTGTTATACGGTGTGGGCAGGCATGCCTTCCTGGCAGGTGCTCGTCCCTGGCCGCTGCTGCGGCTCTAGAATGGATGTGGCGCAAGCGTCCCACCGGCCGGGCTCTTCGATGAAGGCAGGCGGCGGGCGCCGTTATAGCGGTGCAGCTTGCCGCAGTCTCGCTCAGTCGATGCGCTGGAACTTCAGATCCCATACGCCATGGCCGAGCCGCTCACCACGGCGTTCGAACTTGGTTACCGGCCGCTCTGCCGGACGCGGCACGCAGCGCCCGTCCTCAGCCAGATTGCGATAGCCCGGGGCGACATTCATCACCTCGAGCATGTACTCGGCATAGGGTTCCCAGTCGGTCGCCATATGCAGCACGCCGCCAACCTTCAACTTGCTGCGTATCAGCTCGGCGAAGGCCGGCTGCACGATGCGGCGCTTGTGGTGGCGGCTCTTGTGCCATGGGTCCGGAAAGAACAGCAGCACGCGGTCCAGACTGGCATCGGCCACGCAATCGCGCAGCACCTCCAAGGCGTCGCAACTGTAGACCCTCACGTTGTTCAATTTCTGTGACAGAAGTCCGCTCAGCAACGCGCCGACGCCGGGTTTATGCACTTCCACGCCGATGAAATCCTGATCCGGCGCCGCTGCGGCCATTTCCAGCGTGGAGTGGCCCATGCCGAAACCGATTTCGAAGGTGCGCGGCGCGCTGCGGCCGAACACCTCGTCGAAATCGCGCAGACCGTCCTCCAGCGCCAGACCGAACTTCGGCCAGCCTTGCTCCAGACCACGCTGCTGGCCTTCGGTCATGCGCCCGGCACGCATCACGAAACTCTTGATGGTACGGCGGTGCTCGGTTTGCTGCTCTTCGGCCGCGGGGTTCTGCTCTGTCATGGTCTACCTGCGAGAAATAAAAAAGCCGGCCCCAGACGCAAGGTCAGGGCCGGCCACGAATCGTTTCAGCGAATCAGCCCATCCAGCGGCGACGAGGCGCTGGCATAGAGCTTCTTCGGCATGCGACCGGCGAGATAGGCCAGGCGACCCGCCTCAATGGCGTACTTCATCGCTTCGGCCATCAGCACCGGATTCTGCGCATGGGCGATGGCGCTGTTCATCAGCACCGCTTCGCAGCCCAGCTCCATGGCGATGGTCGCGTCCGAGGCGGTACCGACCCCGGCATCCACCAGCACCGGCACGGTGGCTTCCTCGAGGATGATGCGCAGGTTGTACGGGTTGCAGATGCCCAATCCGGTGCCGATCAGACCGGCCAGCGGCATCACCGCGATGCAGCCCATCTCGGCCAGCTGACGGGCGATGATCGGATCGTCGCTGGTGTACACCATGACGTCGAAACCATCCTTGACCAGCACCTCGGCCGCCTTCAGCGTTTCGATCACGTTGGGAAACAGGGTCTTCTGGTCGGCCAGCACTTCCAGCTTGACCAGCTTGTGACCGTCGAGCAGTTCGCGCGCCAGGCGGCAAGTGCGCACCGCATCCTCGGCGGTGAAGCAGCCGGCGGTGTTCGGCAGGATGGTGTAGCGCTCCGGGCTGATCACGTCGAGCAGGTTGGGCTCGCCAGGATTCTGACCGATGTTGGTGCGGCGCACCGCGACGGTAACGATCTCGGCACCGGAGGCCTCGATGGCCGCGCGGGTTTCTTCGAGGTCCTTGTACTTGCCGGTGCCTACCAGCAGGCGCGATTGATAGGTGCGACCGGCCAGGATGAAGGGCTTGTCGTTCGGAACTGGGCGCATGGGAAATCCTCGTTCGGACTTGATACAGCGGGCTGGGGCCGTATAGGCGGCATATTCGGGACAGGTGTTACCGGCTAGCCGCCGCCGATGGCATGTACCACCTCGACGTGATCGCCTTCGCTGAGCGCGGTCGACGCGTGTGCACTACGCGGCACGATGTCTCGGTTGAGTTCGACAGCCAGGCGGCGGCCACTCAGTTCGAGACGGACCAGCAGGTCGGCGACCGTTTCGCCGGCTGGCAGCTCATAGGGTTCGCCATTCAACTGAATCTGCATGCTGTTCGCCGCCATTGCGAAAAGGGGACGGCATTCTAGCCCGAATCACCCACGCGACCAACGCGAAGGCCGCGGCCGTTCGTCCCGGTCAGCCGCGTATGCGCCAGCCGGCCAGCGCCAGGCATAGCCAGCCTGCGAGGAAGGCCGTGCCACCTATCGGCGTGATCATGCCCAGCTTGCCGATCCCGCTCAGCGTCAACAGATAAAGGCTGCCAGAAAACAACAGGATGCCTGCGGTGAACAGCGCACCGACCGCGTTCAGCAGCCGGCCAGGACGCAACAACGCCAACAGCGCAACGCCGAACAGCGCCAGCGCATGAATCAGCTGGTACTGCACGCCCGTCTGGAAAACGGCGAGATAGGCAGGGCTGAGCTGGTCCCTGAGGCCGTGCGAAGCGAACGCGCCAAGCGCGACACCGGTGAAACCGAACAGGGCAGCCAGCACGAGATAACAACGAATCATTGCCTTTTCCGGTCGATGGCCCAAGCGGCCGTTATAATGCCCGCTCTTTTCGCCGACGACCAAGTGACATGTTGCGAAACCTGCTGCTGCGCCTGTCCAAACTGCTGCTCTGGCTGATCGGTCTATCGGTGCTGCTGGTACTGCTGTTCCGCTGGGTGCCACCGCCATTCACCGCTTTGATGATCGAGCGCAAGATCGAGTCGTGGCGCACAGGTGAAACTATCGACCTGACGCGAGATTGGCGTCCCTGGCGCGAGCTGCCGGACGATCTGAAGATGGCCGTGATCGCCGCCGAGGATCAGAAATTCGCCGACCACTGGGGCTTCGATGTCGCCGCGATCCGTGCCGCCCTTAGCCACAATGAGCGCGGTGGTTCGCTGCGCGGTGCGAGCACCCTGAGTCAGCAGGTGGCGAAGAACCTGTTCCTCTGGTCGGGTCGTAGCTGGCCACGCAAGGCCCTGGAAGCCTGGTTCACGGGACTGATCGAGCTGTTGTGGCCGAAGCAGCGCATCCTCGAGGTGTATCTCAATAGCGTCGAGTGGGGCGATGGCATCTTCGGCGCGCAGGCCGCGGCGCAGCATCACTTCGGCACTGGCGCGCCGTACCTGTCGACCCGCCAGGCCAGCCTGCTGGCTGCGGTGCTGCCCAACCCACGACAATGGAGCGCTGGCAAGCCGAGCAGCTATGTGAACAATCGCGCGGCGTGGATTCGCCAGCAGATGCGCCAGCTGGGTGGCAGCCACTACCTGCAGCGAATCAAACCCGACCACCCGGACTGGTGGCCAAGCTGGCTGTAAGCCGGCATACAAGACGACTGGCGCAGCAGGATGCGGCTCCACCGGTGCAAAACGTACCGCCCGCTCGCCCAGTGCGATGGGGTTTGACTGTGCAGTATTCGATCGGACCCAAGAGCAACGATGAACACATATCTCGTCCGGCTGAGCCTGGGCTATTTCAGCCTGGCCATGCTGTGGATCCTGCTTGGCGACACGCTGGTTAATCATCTGGCCGCGGGCGACAGCCAGGCCTGGCAAATGGGCAAGGGAGCCCTGTTCGTGGCGCTGACCAGCGCGCTGATATTTCTGCTCGGCCGCCAGCACTTTCGCCGCTTCGATGAGCAACAGCGCGCCCAGCATGTGCAGGAAACCAGCCTGAAGCAGGCAGCTGCGGTATTCGACAGCACCCAGGAAGGCGTGCTGGTGACCGATCCCAGGCAGCGCATCGTGCACGTCAATCCGGCCTTCAGCCGTATCACCGGTTACAGCACGGAGGAAGTGCTCGGGCAGACGCCGAAACTCTTCGCCTCGGGCAAGCACGACGCAGAGTTCTATCAGCAGATGTGGCTGGCACTAAAGGACAAGGGTGAGTGGAGCGGCGAAATCTGGAACCGCCGCAAAAATGGCGAGGTGTACCCGCAATGGCAGAACCTGCGCTGCATTCATGACAATCAGGGCCAGCTCAGCCATTACGTGGCCGTGTTCTCCGACCTCTCGGCGCTGAAGCGCTCCCGCGAAGAACTCGACCAGCTCGCCCACTACGATCCGCTGGTCAACCTGCCGAACCGCCTGCTGTTTACCGAACGCGCCAAGCAGGACCTCGAGCGCGCGCGCGCCCACAAACGCAGCGGCGCGCTGCTGCTGATCGATCTCGACCATTTCAAGGACATCAACGAGAGCCTTGGCCACAGCCTGGGCGATGCCTTGTTGCAGGCCGTGAGCACGCGCCTGAGCGAGCACCTGGAAAAAGGCATGACACTCGGCCGGCTCGGTGGCGACGAATTCGCCCTGCTCTGCGAAGGCTACGGCGCCGAAAAGGCCACCGCGCTGGCATTACGCATCCTCGACCGCCTCAACGAGCCTTTTCATATTGGTGATCAGGAACTGTTCAGCAGCGCGAGCATCGGCATCGTGCTCTACCCCTATCCGACTGACGTGCAGAATGCCGAGCAGCTGATGCGCAATGCCGACTCGGCGCTGTTCAAGGCCAAGAGCAGCGGCCGCTCGACCTATGCGTTCTACTCCGAGGAACTGACCAGCCAGGCGCGTCAGCGTGTCGAGCTGGTAACGGCACTGCGACAGGCGCTGGAGCAGGGCCAGCTGCGTCTGCATTACCAGCCGATCTACGACCTGCGGCAGGGCACGATCAGCGGTTTCGAAGCCCTGGTGCGTTGGCAGCACCCGGAAAAAGGCTTGATCGCACCGGGAGTCTTCATCCCGATTGCCGAGGAAACCGGACTCATCAGCGCCATCGACCACTGGGTGCTGGAGCAGGCCTGCAACCAGGCGCGCGAGTGGCTCGGCCAGGGCCATCCGCTCGGATTCATCGCGGTGAACATTTCCAGCCGGCTGTTCGGCAACGGCGAACTCGATCTGCAGGTCGCCACCATTCTCGCCAGAAGCGGCCTGGAGGCTCGCCATCTGGAGCTGGAAATCACCGAAAGCGCGGTGATGCAGGACCCTGATGCCGCGCTGGAGCTGCTGCAGCGCCTGCGCGCACTCGGCGTGCAGCTGGCGATCGACGACTTCGGCACCGGCTATTCGTCCCTTCAGCGCCTCAAGCGCATGAATGTGCATAAGCTGAAGATCGATCAGGGCTTCGTCCGCGGCCTGCCCGACGACCGCGACGACGCAGCCATCACCCGCTCAGTCATCGGCCTGGCGCACAACCTGGGCCTGAAAGTAGTTGCCGAAGGCATCGAGACCGCCGAGCAGGCGGCATTCCTGCTTGCGCAGAACTGCGACTACGGCCAGGGCTATGGCTTTGCCCGTCCACAACCTGCCGATGCGATCGACTGGAGCCCAAGCGAACTCTGCCATGGCCAGGCCTGCCGCTCATCCGGACGGTGATGACAGGCATATATCAATAGGCCATTAGCGGAGTTAAGCTGACACAACTTTCCGGACGAACCTGCCTACCGCACCCGCCAGAAACGACGGCGTTACGGCATACTGGCCCACTTCAGTGACGGACCAGCAGCGGCTGGCTAACCTGCCACTCAACCGATCCACGCACAGCACACCGCAGTGAAGGCATGAGCGATCCCGTGAATCAGCAAAGACCGATCCAGGGTCTCCGGCAGCTCTTCAGCCGACGCAACGGCATCGCCTGGGCGATGCTGCTATTCACCCTGTTGGTGCAACTGGTGGTCTGGCACAACCTGCGCAGCAGCGAGAATCGCGCCGCCGAGCAGCAGTTCGAGATGCTCAGCGAGAAGGTCACCGAAGCGATTCGCAAACGCCTGCGCGACCACGAGCAGATCCTCTTGGGCGGAGCGGGCCTGTTCGATGCCGTCGAGCAGGTCAGCCGCGAGCAATGGCATGCATATGTCGAACGCTTGCTGCTACCGGACCGTTACCCCGGTATCCAGGGGGTGGGGTTCACCCAGGCCATTCCAGCCGCCTCGCGGGACGCGCATGTTGCGCGCATTCGCGCGCAGGGCTTTCCGGATTACGACATCTACCCGCCCGGCCCACGCGACTTCTATACCTCGATCATCTTTCTCGAGCCCTTCGTCGGCCGCAACCTGGCAGCCTTCGGCTACGACATGTATTCCGAGCCGACCCGCCGGCGTGCCATGCGCCGCGCCGCGCAGCTAGGCGAAACGAGCATCACCGGCAAGGTGACGCTTATGCAGGAGACCCACGGCAAGGTGCAGGCCGGTGTACTGCTTTATGTACCGGTGTATCAGCCAGGCGCGTCGCTGCTGACGCCGAAGCAGCGCATGCAGGCGCTGATCGGCTTCGTCTACAGCCCCTATCGGGTCGAAGACCTGATGCGCGGCATACTGCGCGCCGCCGATCTGCCACTGGCGTTGCATATCTATGCCAGCGACGGCGAACAGGTCGAACAGCTGATCTATGCATCCAGGGAAACCGTCAGTCCTGACCACTCGCGTTACAGCCAGGTTCAGCAGCTGAATCTTTACGGGCAGACCTGGACACTGCGCCTGGACAGCCTGCCGGAGTTCGACAACCGCTTCCACTCCAACGAGGCATTGGTCATGGCGCTGGGGCTTGGCCTCAGCCTGCTGGTGTTCTTCCTGACCTCGTCGCTGGCGCTGCGTCACAGCCGAGCACAGGCGATGGCCGAGGAGATGACCCGACACATCCGCCAGAGCAGACACGACCTGCGCTTGAGCGAGGAGCGCCTGTCACTGGCGCTCAAAGGAAGTAACGATGGCCTTTGGGATCTCGATCTGGATGCCGGCAGCATGTACGCCTCGCCCCGCGCCTGGGAGATTCTCGGTTATCGCCCCAACGAACTGACCTGCGACCTCAAGCTGTGGGAACGCGTGACGGTTGCCGAAGACCTGGCGCAGCAGAAGGCGCGCCTGGCGCAAACCATGCTCTCCAATGTCGATCACTTCACCACCGAACTGCGCCTGCAGCACAAGCACGGCCATGTCGTACCCGTGTTGCTGCGCGGCTACATCCAGCGCGATGCACAGGGCATGGCGCAACGCATCAGCGGCACGCTGATGGACCTGACCGAACGCAAGCGCGTCGAGCAGATGAAGAACGACTTCGTGTCCACGGTCAGCCATGAGTTGCGCACCCCACTGACCTCCATCAGCGGCGCGCTTGGCCTGATTGTCGGCGGCGCGCTCGGCAGCGCACCTGCGTCCATGCAACAGATGCTCGAGATCGCCTACCGCAACAGCCTGCGCCTGGGCCATCTGATCAACGACCTGCTGGACATGGAGAAGATCGCCGCCGGCAAGATGTCCTTCGAACTGCGCGAACACTCCCTCGGCGATCTGCTCGAGGAATCACTGGCAAGCAATCAGGCGCTGTGCGAGCAGCACGGCATCCGTTGCAGCCTCGATCACCCGGTCGACGTGCTCGTCTGGGTAGACGGTATGCGCCTGCAACAGGTTCTCGGCAATTTCCTGTCCAATGCCGTCAAGTTCACCCCGCAGGGTGGCGAGATCCGCCTGCACAGCAGTCTGCGTGGACCACGGGTACGCATCAGCGTCACCGACCAGGGCCCGGGCATTCCCGAGGCGTTTCGCTCGCGCGTATTCGAGAAGTTCGCCCAGGCAGACGCATCCGATAGCCGGCAGAAGTCCGGTACCGGTCTCGGCCTTGCGATTACCAAGGAGCTGATCGAGCGCATGGGTGGTACGGTCGGCTTCGATTGCCCTTCCGGCCAGGGCACCACCTTCTGGTGCGAGCTTCCGATTCAGCAATTGGCCAGCGAAACAGACAGCCGCGACGACCTGCCGCGCATCCTGGTAGTCGAGGACGAGCCGGACACCGGGCGCCTGCTGCATATGATGCTGCGCGAAGGCGGTTACGGCGTGGAGCGCGTCCAGAGCCTGCACCAGGCTCGAGAAAAGCTCGCTGCTGGCCGTTACGAGGCCATGACGCTCGACCTGCACCTTCCCGACGGCAGCGGCATGCAGCTGATCGATGAGCTGCGCGAAAAGCCGGCCATGCAGAACCTGCCTATCGTCGTCATTTCCGCGGCGCATCAGTTCGACCAGGCGCAGTTCCCCGAGCGGATCGTCTGGCTGCACAAGCCGATCACCAACGTCCAGCTGCTGACGGCAGTAGAGAAAGCGCGAGACAACGTTCGCCAAGCCAATAACGGGAAGGCCTAGGCAGGCGGCAGCCGTGGTGAACGGCGGGCAACAAAAAACGCGGGAGCCAATGGCATCCCGCGTTTCGCTTTTCTACGCTGCCGCGCGTCAGGCCTGAATCGAGCCCTTGAGTTTGTTCATCGCATTCTTTTCCAGCTGACGAATGCGCTCGGCCGACACGTTGTACTTGGCCGCCAGGTCATGCAGGGTGGCCTTGTCCTCGTTCAGCCAGCGCTGCTGGAGAATGTCCCGGCTGCGCTCATCAAGACCCTCGAGCGCCGTATGCAGACTGGAAGTGGAGCTGTCGCTCCAGTCGGCATCTTCCAGCTGACGGGCCGGGTCGTAGCGATGATCTTCCAGATAATGCGCCGGCGACTGGTACGCGCTGTCGTCGTCGGCATCAGCCGCCGGATCGAAGGCCATGTCGTGGCCGGTCAGACGGCTTTCCATCTCGCGCACTTCATGCGGCTCGACGCCCAGGCTATCAGCCACGGCGGTCACTTCATCGTTGTTCAGCCAGGCCAGACGCTTCTTCTGGCTGCGCAGATTGAAGAACAGCTTGCGCTGCGCCTTGGTGGTCGCGACCTTGACGATGCGCCAGTTGCGCAGGATGAACTCGTGAATCTCGGCGCGAATCCAGTGCACGGCGAACGACACCAACCGCACGCCCATCTCCGGATTGAAACGCTTGACCGCCTTCATCAGGCCGACATTGCCTTCCTGGATAAGGTCGGCCTGGGCCAGTCCGTAGCCGGAATAGCTGCGAGCGATATGAACGACGAAACGCAGGTGCGCCAGCACCATTTGCCGGGCTGCTTCGAGATCCTGATGATAAAAGAGGCGCCCGGCCAGCTCGCGCTCCTGCTCGACGGTGAGCAGCGGGAGGCTGTTCACGGTCTGCACGTAGGCCTCGAGATTGGCTCCCGGGACTAGCGCTTGAACAGGTTGCAGAGTAGTTGTCATGCAGTACCTCCAATGACGAAGCTGCAGCAGTTTAGCATTGCCGCATGAGACTGCAAGCCTGTGGAAAAGTTCCACAGGAGACCAGTCAAGTCATTGTTATTAAAAGAGTTTTTTATCGCGGAGCAAGCTCGCTGAGGTGCCTCGCAACAGCCAGCCAGGCGCCTATGTATCCGAGCAGCACCGCACCGATCACCAGCGACAGTGCATCACCAGCCGGAACGCCTTCCAGACCGAAATCGCTGCCGTAGAGACCGGCCAGACTCACCACCGCCTCGTTCAGCCAACCCAAGCCGTAAGCCAGCAGCAGCCAGGCGATCAGCCCCGCGCCCAGCCCGTAAATGGCGCCCATGTAAAGGAAAGGCCGGCGCACGTAACCGTCGGTGCCGCCGACCAGCTTGACCACCTCGATCTCGGTGCGGCGGTTCTCGATATGCAGGCGAATGGTGTTGCCGATCACCAGCAGCAGCGTGGCGATCAGCAACAGGGTCAGACCGAAGACGAAGCGGTCGCCGAGCTTGAGAATCGCCGTCAGACGTTCGACCCAGAGCAGATCCAGCTGGGCCTGCTGCACGCCAGGCAGCTCGGCCAGCTGCAGGCGTAGCGCTTCGAGCTTGTCCTTGTCGACTTCATTGGGCGTCACCACGATCACGCCCGGCAGCGGATTCTCCGGCAGTTCCTTGAGCGCTTCGCCGAGTCCGGAAAGCTGCTGAAACTCTTCCAGAGCCTGCTCACGGCTGACCCAGTCCGCTGTTGCCACATCGGGCATGTCGGTGACCTCGTCGCGCAAGCGCTCACCCGCACCTGCGTCCACATCCAGTTGCATGAACAGGGAAATCTGCGCTGCGCGCTGCCAGGAGCCGCCAAGCCGCTCGACATTGTCCAGCAGCAACGCCAGGCCCATCGGCAGGCTCAGCGCCACGGCCATCACCAGGCAGGTGAAGAAGCTGCCGATCGGCTGCTTGAGCAGACGACCGAGGCTGTCGACCAGGCTGGCCCGGTGGCTTTCCAGCCAGGCGTGGAACAACGTCTTGAAGTCCGGCTCGTCACTATGCGGTTGCTCGGGCTTCTTCACCGAGCCACCGACACGCTCGGCCGTGCTCGGGGTGGTCTTGGGATTGCGTTCGCTGCTCATCGGCTGGCCTCCCCGTCACCGATCAGGCGACCGCGCTGCAGGGTCAGCATGCGATGACGCATCCGCGCGATCAGCGCCAGGTCGTGACTAGCGATCAGCACGGTGGTGCCGAGGCGATTGATGTCTTCGAAAACGCCCATGATCTCCGCCGCCAGCCGCGGGTCGAGGTTGCCGGTAGGCTCGTCCGCCAGCAGCAGGGCCGGGCGATGTACCACGGCGCGGGCGATACCGACACGCTGCTGCTGACCGGTGGAAAGATCGGCCGGGTACTGCAGCGCCTTGTCCTTTAGGCTGACGCGCTCCAGCGCGGTCATCACCCGCTGGCCGATCTCGCGCTTGTTGAGCCCGAGAATCTGCAGCGGCAGGGCGACGTTATCGAACACGGTTCGATCGAACAGCAGCTGATGGTTCTGGAACACCACGCCGATCTGCCGGCGCAGGAAAGGAATCTGCGAATTGGTGATCCGCGACAGATCCTGCCCGGCCAGCAGCAGCTTGCCGCTGGTAGGGCGCTCCATAGCCAGCAGCAGGCGCAGCAGTGTGCTTTTACCGGCGCCGGAGTGGCCGGTGACGAAGAGGAATTCGCCGCGACGCACCTGGAAGGAAAGCTCATGCAACCCGACGTGGCCGTTGGGGTAGCGTTTGCCGACCTGTTCAAAACGGATCATGCGTCTTCCCGCTGGGCGAAAAGCGCTTTGACGAAGGCATCGGCCTCGAAGGTGCGCAGATCGTCGATCCCCTCGCCCACACCGATGTAACGGATCGGCGTGCCGAACTGCTTGGCCAGGGCGAAGATGACCCCGCCCTTGGCGGTACCGTCGAGCTTGGTCAGCACCAGGCCGGTCAACTCGACCGACTGATTGAACTGCCGGGTCTGGTTGATGGCGTTCTGGCCGGTGCCGGCGTCGAGCACCAGCAGCACTTCATGGGGAGCGGAATCGTCGAGCTTGCCCATCACCCGACGGACCTTCTTCAGCTCCTCCATCAGGTTGTCCTTGGTATGCAGACGGCCCGCGGTGTCAGCAATCAGCACGTCAATGCCACGCGCCTTGGCGGCCTGCACGGCATCGAAGATCACCGAGGCGGAGTCAGCGCCGGTGTGCTGGGCGATCACCGGAATGCTGTTGCGCTCGCCCCATACCTGCAGCTGCTCGACCGCCGCGGCGCGGAAGGTGTCGCCGGCGGCGAGCATGACTTTCTTGCCTTCGAGCTGCAGCTTCTTGGCCAGCTTGCCGATGGTGGTGGTCTTGCCGACGCCATTAACGCCAACCACAAGGATCACGTAGGGGCGCTTGCCGCTGTCGACCACGAGCGGTTGCTCGACAGGCTTGAGCAGGCCAGCGAGCTCTTCCTGCAGTGCCGTGTAGAGCGCGCCGCTGTCGGCCAGCTCCTTGCGCGACACACGCCGGGTGAGGTTCTGCATGATCGCGGTGGTCGCCTCGACACCGACGTCGGCGGTGAGCAAACGGGTTTCCAGCTCGTCGAGCAGGTCGTCGTCGATGGCCTTCTTGCCGAGAAACAGGCTGGCCATGCCTTCGCCGATACTGGAGCTGGTCTTGGACAGACCCTGCTTGAGGCGCGCGAAGAAGCCGAGCTTGGCCGGCGCTTGGGCGGGTGCAGCCGCCACTACCGGCACAGGTGCAATTACCGGCTCTGGCTCTGGCTCTGGCTCTGGCTCTGGCTCTGGCTCTGGGAGTATTTCGGCTTCGACTGCCCGCTCGGACAATACCGCAGGGGCATCGATTACCGGCTGTGCGATTTCGGCCTCAGGCTGCTCGGCATGCGGCAGGCTGTCTTCCTGCGGCTCGGCGGCGGGCTGCTCGGCCACCGGCTGCTGCGGCTTCTTGCGCAGCCAGCCGAACAGGCCTTTCTTTTCACCGGGCTCGGCCGGCGTCTTCTTGTCGTCGTTGGAACCAAACATGGAGAAGGTATTCTCAAGGGTGCGATACGCCGGCAGCCACGCTGCCGGCCAAACGGGCTCTATCCTAGCACCTCGCAAAGCGGGTGCGCTAAGCACGGACTCCTCTATCAGGGCCGGTTAAGCAGCGGATATCCCGGCTTTGCCTGATCCGCACGCACCAGTACCATGGCTGCCGTGTTGCCGCCCTGCCAGTCTGCCGTGGCGGACACCAACTGGACGAGTCCCGACTATGCCTCTGATTTTACGCCGCGCCGCCGCCCTGCTGCTCGGAGCGCTTTATCTGCCCCTGCTGGCAGCAGCAGACAACCAGCCAACCCACGAGTTCTTCCTCGACAACGGGCTGAAAGTGATCGTTCGCGAGGACCATCGCGCCCCCGTGGTGGTGTCACAGCTCTGGTACAAGGTTGGCTCCAGCTACGAGACGGCCGGCCAGACCGGCCTCTCCCACGCCCTCGAGCACATGATGTTCAAGGGCAGCCGCAAGCTCGATGCCGGCGAAGCCTCGCGCATCCTTCGCGAGCTTGGCGCCGAGGAAAATGCCTTCACCAGCGACGACTACACCGCCTACTACCAGGTCCTGGCACGCGACCGCCTGGCCGTGGCCTTCGAACTCGAAGCCGATCGCCTGGCCAGCCTCAAGCTGCCGCCGGAAGAGTTCGCCCGCGAGATCGAGGTGATCAAGGAAGAACGTCGCCTGCGCACGGACGACAAGCCCAGCTCGCTGGCCTATGAGCGCTTCAAGACCATCGCCTACCCAGCCAGCGGCTACCGCAACCCGACCATTGGCTGGATGGCCGACCTCAACCGCATGCAGGCTGACGAGCTGCGCGCCTGGTACGAACAGTGGTACGCACCGAACAACGCTACCCTGGTGGTGGTCGGCGACGTGACCGCCGATGAGGTCCGCGGGCTGGCCGAGCGCTTCTTCGGCGCCATCGAGAAACGTGAAGTACCGGCAGCCAAGCGCCCGCTGGAACTGGCCGAACCGGGCGAACGGCGCCTCAGGCTGCACGTGAAGACGCAGCTGCCGACGCTGATGATGGCCTTCAATACGCCGAGCCTGGCGACCGAGGAAAACGCCCGCCAGGTCCATGCGCTGCGGTTGATCTCTGCCCTGCTCGACGGCGGCTACAGCGCGCGCCTGCCAGAGCGGCTGGAGCGCGGCGAAGAATTGGTCACCAGCGCCTCGGCCTGGTACGACGCCTACGCCCGCGGCGACAGCCTGTTCGTCTTGAGCGCCGCGCCGAACATGCAGAAGGGCCGTACGCTGGAAGAAGTCGAAGCCGGCCTGTGGCAGGAGCTGGAGGCACTCAAGCAGACAGCACCCTCGGCGGACGAACTCGAGCGCGTGCGTGCTCAGGTCATCGCCGGCCTGGTCTACGAGCGTGACTCCATCACCCAGCAGGCCACCACCATCGGCAAGCTGGAAACCGTCGGGCTTTCCTGGCGCCTGATGGACGAGGAGCTGAACGCCTTGGAAGCCGTCACGCCCGAAGACATCCAGCAGGCCGCCAGCACCTACTTCACCCGCTCCCGCCTGAGCGTCGCCCATGTTCTGCCCGAGGAAGCCCGTGATGAATGATTTCAGTGCCCTGCGCAATGGCCTGCTCGGCCTGCTGCTGGTGGCCAGTTTCGGGCTTGCGGGCTGCGATGAAGGCTCCAAGGCCCTGCCCCAACCCGGCGAACCGGTGAAGCAGGACGTCGCGCGCGAAGCCGCCCAGCCGGCCGTGCCGACAGAGGAACCCGCAACGTCTGAGAAGCCACGCCTGGAGTCGCTTGCCGAGCTCGGCGACCAACCGCTCGCCCGGCGCAAGCTGGACATCCAGAGCTGGCAAACCGCTGAGGGCGCCAAGGTACTGTTCGTCGAGGCTCGCGAGCTGCCGATGTTCGACTTGCGCCTGACCTTTTCCGCTGGCAGCAGCCAGGATGGCGAAGTACCCGGCCTGGCGCTGCTGACCAACGCCATGCTCAACGAGGGTGTCGAGGGCAAGGATGTCAGCGCCATCGCCCGCGGCTTCGAAGGCCTCGGCGCCGACTTCGGCAACGGTTCCTACCGCGACATGGCGGTGGTCAGCCTGCGCAGCCTGAGCGCGCCGGACAAGCGTGAGCCGGCCCTGGCGCTGTTCAATCAGGTCATCGGGCAGCCGACCTTCCCAGCCGACTCGCTGCAACGGATCAAGAACCAGCTGCTCGCCGGCTTCGAATTCCAGAAGCAGAACCCCGGCAAGCTGGCCAGTCTGGAGCTGTTCGAGCAGCTCTATGGCGACCACCCCTACGCGCACCCGAGCGAAGGCACGCCAGAGTCGGTGCCTGGGATCAGCGTCGAGCAGCTACGCGAATTCCACGCCCGCGCCTATGCAGCAGGCAATGCGGTGATCGCGCTGGTCGGCGACCTTTCCCGTGAAGAAGCCGAAGCACTCGCTGCCGAAGTTTCCGCAGCCCTGCCGGAAGGCCCAGCGCTGCCCGCAACGCCGACGCCCAAGGCACCCGTGGCCGGCAAGCACCATATCGACTTCCCGTCCAACCAGAGCCACCTGATGCTGGCCCAGCTCGGCATCCCGCGCGGTCACCCGGACTACGCAGCGCTGTACCTGGGCAATCAGATCCTCGGTGGTGGCGGTTTCGGTACGCGGCTGATGGAAGAGGTGCGCGAGAAGCGCGGCCTGACCTACGGCATCTATTCCGGCTTCAGCCCGATGCGCGCCGAAGGGCCATTCATGATCAGCATGCAGACCCGTGCCGAACTCACCGACGGTGCGCTGGAACTGGTGCAGCAGCTGGTCCGCGACTATCTCGCCGAGGGCCCCAGCGAGGCCGAACTGCAGCGCAGCAAACGCGAAATCGCCGGCAGCTTCCCGCTGTCCACCGCCAGCAACGCCGACATCGTCGGTCAGCTGGGCAGCATCGGCTTTTACGACCTGCCGCTGACCTACCTGGAGGATTTCATGGGCGAGGTGCAGGCGCTGACCGTCGAACAGGTCAAGACGGCGATGAACAAACACCTGCAGGAAGATGCCTTCGTCATCGTCACCGCCGGCCCCAGCGTCGAACAACAACCGCTGCCGCCGCCCACCGATAAACCAGTCGAACAGCCCAGCGGCGTTCCGGAGCACTGATGGCCAATCCACCCATTCGACCCGGTGCCCACGGCGGCCAGGGCCAGTTGCGCATCATCGGCGGCGAATGGCGCTCGCGCCGTTTCAGCTTCCCCGATGCCGAGGGCCTGCGGCCGACGCCGGACCGGGTGCGCGAAACCCTGTTCAACTGGATCGCCCCGTACCTCTCCGGCGCGCGGGTGCTCGACCCGTTCACCGGCAGTGGCGCGATCTATCTCGAGGCGCTGTCACGCGGCGCCAGCATGGCCCTGGCGCTGGACGTCAATGCCAACGCCATCGCCAGCTTGCGCAAGCATCTGGATACGCTCAACTGCGGCCATGGCCAGTTGCTGCAGAGCGATGCCCTGCGCTACCTGGATACGCAGTCGCCGACACCCTTCGACCTGGTATTCCTCGACCCGCCATTCAACAAGAACCTGCTGCAGCCGGCCTGCGAGCTGCTGGAAACGAAAGGCTGGCTGGCCGAACACGCCTGGATCTACACGGAAAGCGAAGCGGTGCCCTCCAGCCTCGGCCTGCCAGGCAACTGGCGACTGCACCGGGAAAAGAAAGCCGGCAAGGTGCATTACGCGCTATGGGAGCGCAGCGTGCCGTCCGGCTCCGCCTCGAGCTGAAGCCGAAGGCCTCAATAGAAATCGACGGTCTGACCGTTGCAATCGAAGGCGAGAAAGCGGCCGATATTGCCGGTCTCGATGGCGCTGACCATCATCTTCAGCGGCTGCTCGGCGTCATCGGCGTTCGGCGTGATGCCGCCCTGCCCCGGCAGCGCGGCGGCGAACAGCAGGTCCCAGGCCACCCCGGTGCGCGCGGATTCGTCGCGCAACGCCGCGAAGTCGCTCAGCTCCTCGGGCAGCTTGTCGACGCAGAGCACCGGCTTCAGCGAGCCGCCGGCGTTTTCCTCGAAGCGCTGGCGCTCGGCCTCGGTGGCATCGTCCGGCAGTTCGGCACTGACGAAAACGAACAGCAGCCGCTGAGGTTCGCGCTCCTCGCGCGCAGCGGCCAGCAGTTGATCGAAGGGGGTTGGCATCATGGGCAGGGTTCCGGATAAGACTATCGCGTCACTGTCCACCGCTTAAGCGGTCCTGACCATATCCCTAAAGGCATAAGTCGCCGAGCGGCAGGCACCATTCAAGGCCTGCATCGTGCTTTTCTTCCTGGCGCCGACGCTCTAACGTCAGGCCAAACAGAGGAACCCGAGCGATCGTGCCCGACACCTTCCAACCCGCCTGGTGGCTCCCCGGAGCGCACCTGCAGACCCTATGGAACCCGTTCTTTCGCAAGCCGCCGCGTCTTGAGCGCCAGCGCGAACGGCTGTGGCTGGCCGATGGCGACTTCATCGACCTGGACTGGCACGGCCCGCATGAAGCAACGGCGCCACTGGTGCTGGTGTTGCACGGGCTGACCGGCTCATCGAATTCGCTTTACGTGCTTGGACTGCAGCAGCAGCTGGCGGCGCGCGGCTGGGCCAGCGTTGCCATCAACTGGCGCGGTTGCTCGGGCGAGCCCAACCTGCTGCCGCGCGCCTATCATTCCGGCGCCAGCGACGATCTCGCCGAAGTGATCGGGCATCTGCAGGCATCCCGGCCGCTGGCGCCGCTGTATGCGGTGGGTTACTCGCTAGGAGGCAACGTACTGCTCAAGTATCTCGGCGAAACGGCAGCCAGTAGTCCGCTGCGCAAAGCGGTGGCAGTGTCCGTGCCGTTCCGCCTGGACCAGTGCGCCGACCGTATCGGCCTCGGCTTCTCCCGCATCTACCAGGCGCATTTCATGAAAGCGATGGTCGCCTATGTGAAGGACAAGCAACAGCGCTTCCAGCGCGAGGGCCTGCAGGAGCACCTCGGTGCGCTGCAGAGCCTCGGGCCACTGCACGGCATGCGTACCTTCTGGGACTTCGATGGCCGCTTCACCGCGCCACTGCATGGCTACAGCGACGCCCAGGACTACTACCGCCGCGCCTCCAGCCGCTACTACCTGCCGACGATCACGACGCCAACCCTGCTGATCCAGGCCGAGGACGATCCTTTCGTATTCCGCCACAGCGTGCCGGATGCGGCCGAGCTGTCCGCCACCACGACCCTCGAACTGCACCCCCGCGGCGGGCATGTCGGCTTTATCGAAGGCTCGCCACGGCGGCCGCGATACTACCTGGAGCAGCGGATTCCGCAGTGGCTGGCGGAAACGCCCTGACATCGAACAGCTTCAGCCGTCCGGCATTTGCAACAGCGGCTCCAGCGCAACGAAATACTCCCACTGTAACGCCGCTACCGCCTCGCGAGCCGCCGGCGCGACGAAGCCGCTTTCCAGAGCGAGGACCTGATAGATACCGCGGCGTAGTTGCAGCTGGTCCAGCTGCTCCGTGCCAGCGCTGACCGTGCCAAGGAAACGCACCCAGGACGTGAGAATGATCCAGGCATTGAGCGCCAGAGCCTCGGCCTGGGCGTCGTCCATCATCAGAATGCCGGCCGCGACGAATCCCTGGTAAATCGCCTGCGCATGCTGAAGGCAACGAGCAGCGAACACCTGATAGCGCTGCGCAAGCTCGAGATTCGCAGCCAGCAGCCCCTCCAGATCCCGATGCAGAAAGCGGTAGTCCCACATCGCACCGAGCAGTGCCTCGAGATACACCGCCTTGTCCTGGACCTGCATCGGTCGCTGCAGCGGCAGCTGCAGAAACCCATCGACCCTCGCCTCGTAGCGCATGAACAACTCGGCCACGATCGCCTGCTTGTTGGGGAAGTGGTAATAGAGATTTCCCGGCGAGATGCCGAGGTGGGCGGCGATGTGGTTGGTCGTGACGTTCCGCTCGCCCTCGGCGTTGAACAGCTCCAGGCTGGCTTCGATGATGCGGTCACGGGTCTTGGTGCGGGGTGCCATGAGGCAGCGGTTCTCGGCGGCGAAACGAAGAAAGCAACGGTACACGCCGGCAGGCAGGTAAGCACGTTTCGTTGACAGTTTAGAGCAATTACTCTAGAAATCTTCCAGCCAAGACTATCCGGAGCTTCCATGTCTGCCGACATCCCCCAAGCGCTTGCCACCATGGAGGCCTTGTTCCAGCGTCAGCGCTCAGCGTTTCTCGCCGCGCCCATGCCCTCAGAGGAAGACCGGGTACGCTGGTTGGACGCCCTGCGCGACGTGCTGGCAACCCACCAGCCGGCGCTGATCGAAGCGATCAGCGCCGATTTCGGTCATCGCTCGGCCGACGAAACCCTGCTGGCGGAAATCATGCCCAGCCTGCACGGCATCCGCGACGCCTGTCGCCACCTGCGCCGTTGGATGAAACCCTCGCGCCGGCGTGTCGGCCTGGCCTTCCAACCGGCCAGCGCTCGGGTGGTCTATCAGCCGCTGGGCGTCGTCGGCATCATCGTGCCGTGGAACTACCCGCTCTATCTCGCCATCGGACCGCTGATCGGCGCTCTGGCGGCGGGCAATCGGGTAATGCTGAAGATGAGCGAGTCGACGCCGGCCACCGGCCAGCTGCTCAGGGCTCTGCTGGCGCAGATATTTCCCGAGGAGCAGGTGGCGGTGGTACTCGGTGACGTAGAGGTGGGACGCGCCTTCGCCCGGCTACCCTTCGACCACCTGCTGTTCACCGGCGCAACCCATATCGGCCGCGACGTGATGCGTGCGGCGGCCGAGAACCTCACACCGGTGACACTCGAACTCGGCGGCAAGTCGCCGGCCATCGTCTCGGCCAGCGTTCCATTGACCGACGCCGCCGAACGCATCGCCTTCGGCAAGTGCATGAACGCCGGGCAGACCTGTGTCGCGCCAGACTATGTGCTGGTGCCGCAGGATCGCATCGAAGGCTTCGTTACGGCTTACCGCGAGGCCGTACAGCGCCTGTATCCGAGCCTCGCGGACAATCCCGACTACAGCGCGATCATCAACGATCGCCAGCTGGCGCGGCTGCAGGACTACCTGGACGATGCCCAGGCCAAGGGCGCGCGAATCATGCCGCTGTTTGCCGAAGCACAGCAGCGACGCATGCCCCATTGCCTGTTGCTCGAGGTCAACGAGCACATGCGGGTGATGCACGAGGAGATCTTCGGCCCGCTGCTGCCGGTCGTGCCCTACGGCGACCTGGATGAAGCACTGGCGTACGTCAACGCGCGGCCGCGGCCGCTGGCGCTGTACTACTTCGGCTATGACCGCGCTGAACAGCAGCGCGTAGTGGAAAAGACCCACTCCGGCGGGGTGTGCCTGAACGACACCCTGCTGCATGTCGCGCAGGATGACCTGCCGTTCGGTGGCATCGGCCCTTCAGGCATGGGGCAGTACCACGGGCGCGAAGGCTTCCTCACCTTCAGCAAGGCCAAGAGCCTGTTCATCAAACAGCGCTTCAACGCCGCCCGGCTGATCTACCCGCCCTACGGCAGATGGTGGCAGAAGCTGATCTACGCTCTGTTCATCCGCTGAAGCACGACGTCACGATGCCCGATCTCTCCGTCAACCGCCGCCAGTTGCTCAAGATCGGCCTGCTCGGCAGCGCGGTGCTGGCCGGAGGCGGCCTGCTCAGCCGAACGCTCAGTGCCGCTGCCGACGGTCCGGCGAGTGGCTTCACCATGCTGCGCGAAAGCGATCTGCCGCTGCTCAATCGCCTGACGTCGCTGCTGCTGCAAGGAGCGGCGCCCGGGGAGGCCATGCCACAAGCAGTGCAGGATACCCTCGCCAGTCTCGACCTGGGGCTGCGGCATCTGTCGCCGGCCCTGGCGCAGCAGGTGCGGCAGCTGTTCGATGTGCTCAGCCTGCCGCTGACCCGCGGTCCGTTGACTGGGGTCTGGGGCGACTGGAGCCACGCCTCGGATGACGAGCTGCGGGCATTCCTGCAGCGCTGGCAGAACAGCTCGCTGGCCCTTTTGCGTCAGGGCCACGCCTCGTTATTGCAGATGATCCTCATGGCCTGGTACGCCAGCCCCGCCTCCTGGGCGCACTGCGGTTACCCCGGCCCGCCCAAAGTCTGACCAAAGGAGGCCTGCATGCCTGTTGTCGATCTGTTTGCCGAAGGCCTCGCCCGCGGCTGGACGACCCACGACGGCTCGCGACTGCAACGCGACCTGACCCTGGAAGCCGACATCGCCATCGTCGGCAGCGGCGCAGGCGGTGCCACCAGCGCCGAAGCGCTGAGCGCAGCCGGCTACAAGGTGTTGCTGATCGAGGAAGGCGCGCTGCGCACCAGCGGCGACTTCGACATGCAGGAGGGCCGCGCCTACCGCTCGCTCTATCAGGAAGCCATCGGCCGCACCAGCAAGGACGGCGCCATCACCATCCTGCAGGGTCGCGCCGTCGGCGGCACCACGCTGGTGAACTGGACTTCGAGCTTTCGCACACCGCCGCAGACCCTGCAGCATTGGGCCAGTGAGCACGGCGTCAGCGGGCTTTCCGCCGAAACGCTGCAGCCCTGGTTCGAACGCATGGAGCAGCGCCTCGGCATCGCGCCCTGGACCGTGCCGCCGAATGCCAACAACGCGGTACTGCAGCGCGGCTGCGAAAGCCTTGGCCAGCACTGGGCGGTGATCCCGCGCAACGTGCGTGGCTGCTGGAACCTCGGCTACTGCGGCATGGGCTGCCCGACCAACGCCAAACAGTCGATGCTGGTCACCAGCATTCCCGCAATGCTGGAAAACGGCGGTGAACTGCTCTACCTCAGCCGCGTCGAGCGCTTGCTGATGCAGGGCGAGCGGGTCGTCGGCCTGGACTGCCTGGGCATGGACGAACGCGGCGTAGAGCCGAACGGACACCGCATCCGCGTCGTCGCCAGGCACTACATTCTGGCCGGCGGCGGCATCAACACGCCGGGTTTGCTGCTGCGCTCGAACGCTCCCGACCCGCACCAACGCGTCGGCAAACGCACCTTCCTGCACCTGACCAACTTCTCCGCGGCGCAATTCGACGAGCGCATCGATGCCTTCAGCGGCGCACCACAGTCGATCTATTCCGACCACTTCCAGTGGCGCGACGGGGTTACCGGGCCGGCCGGCTACAAGCTCGAAGTTCCGCCCATCCATCCCGCGCTCGCGACTACCCTGCTTGGCGGCTTCGGCGCGGAGAATGCCCAGCGCATGGCCGCGCTGCTGCATACCCACGCGATGATCGCCCTGCAGCGCGACGGCTTTCATCCGGACAGCGCCGAGGGCACGGTCGAGCTGCGCAGCGATGGCAGTCCGGTGCTCGACTACCGCATGACCGACTATGCCTGGAACGGTATCCGCCGCGCCTTTCACAGCATGGCCGAGATCCAGTTCGCCGCCGGCGCCCGTGCCGTGCTGCCATTGCATGGCGACGCCCGCTACGTGCGTACGCCGCGTGCCGCCCGTGAACTGATCGAGGCTCTGGACCTCGCGCTGTACCGCACCCGCCTTGGCAGCGCCCACGTCATGGGCGGCTGCGCCATGGGCGAAGACCCGCGCCAGGCGGTGACCGACAGCCTGGGACGGCACCATCAGCTGGCCAACCTGTCCATACACGACGGCTCGCTGTTTCCCACCAGCATCGGCGCCAACCCCCAGCTCTCGATCTACGCGCTGTGCGCGAAATTGGCGTCGGATCTGGATGATCGGCTGAAGAAGTCCTGAGATTGACTCCCATTCACGTCAGATCGCCGCACGGCATTCAGGCTTTACGCTGTCGACACCGAGCCGCTACCATCCACACCCCCACGCATGCGTCAGGACGCCGCGATGAATCGAGTGTTGTATCCGGGAACCTTCGATCCCATCACCATGGGCCACGCCGATCTGGTGGAACGCGCCTCGCGCCTGTTCGACGAGGTCATCATCGCCGTGGCGGCCAACCCCAAGAAGAACCCGCTGTTCCCGCTCGAGCAACGTGTGGCGCTGGCTCAAGAAGTCACCAAGCACCTGCCGAACGTGAAGGTCATGGGTTTCTCCACGCTGCTGGCGCACTTCGTCAAGGAGCAGCAGGCCAACATCCTGCTGCGCGGCCTGCGCGCGGTATCGGACTTCGAGTACGAATTCCAGCTGGCCAACATGAACCGCCAGCTGGCGCCCGACGTGGAAAGCCTGTTCCTCACGCCGTCGGAAAAGTATTCCTATATTTCCTCGACGCTGGTTCGGGAGATTGCCTCGCTCAAGGGTGACGTATCCAAGTTCGTCCACCCGGCGGTGATGAGCGCGCTGCACGAGCGCTTCGGCCAGAACTGACGCTGCCCGCCGGTACCGCGTCGGGTGCACGCGGGCCGGCGATGCGGCACAATTACCCGGTCGTAATATTGCTGTGCCGTGGTCAGAGCCATGGCAGGAGTTAGCTGGATGTCCCTGAAAATCACCGATGACTGCATCAACTGCGATGTGTGCGAGCCGGAGTGCCCGAATAGCGCCATTTCCCAGGGCGAGGAAATCTACGTCATCGACCCCAACCTCTGCACCGAGTGCGTCGGCCACTACGATGAGCCGCAGTGTCAGCAGGTCTGTCCGGTGGACTGCATCCCGCTCGACGAAAACAACGTCGAGAGCAAGGACGAACTGATGCAGAAGTACCTGATCATCACCGGCAAGGCGTGATGATCCTGCGGCGACCGACCCTGCGGAAAAACCTGCTCAAGGGCTTCCAGGGTTGTCTCGCCGCCCTCCTGCTGCTGGCCTGCGCGGCCCAGGGCAGCTCCCTCACCAATGGTGCCGTGGCCACGGCCCATCCGCTGGCCAGCGAAGTCGGCCGGCACATTCTTGAATCAGGCGGCAACGCCTTCGACGCCACCGTTGCGGTCAGCGCAGCCCTGGCGGTGGTCGAGCCATACGGGTCCGGGCTCGGTGGCGGTGGTTTCTTTCTGCTGCGCGAGGCCGGCGACCCGGCCCGCCACATTTTTCTCGATGCCCGCGAGCGCGCACCTGCTGCTGCCACGCCGGACATGTACCTGCGCGATGGCGAGATCCAGCGCGAGCTCTCGTTGAACGGCCCGCTGGCCGCCGCGATTCCCGGCACGCCGGCAGCGCTGGTCGAACTCGCCGAGAAGCGCGGCCGCCTGCCCCTGAAAACCACCCTGGCGCCGGCCATCGCGCTGGCTCGCGATGGCTTTGCCGTGGATGCGGTCTATCGCCATCGCGCTAGCTGGCGCCTCACGGCGCTGCGCGATGATCCGGAGAGCGCGCGACTGTTTCTCCACGACGGGGACCTGCCAGCCGAAGGCCATCTGCTGCGCCAGGCGGAACTCGCCGAAACCCTCGAGCGCCTCGCCAGCCAGGGCCGTGATGGCTTCTACCGCGGCGAGGTGGCCGAGCGGTTGGTGCAAGGCGTGCGAGCAGCCGGCGGCATCTGGACACTGCAGGATCTGGCCGACTATCACACCGTCGAGCGCGAGCCGCTGCGCCTCGCCCTCGCCGATGGCCGCGAGCTGATCGGCGCGCCGCCGCCCTCGGCCGGCGGCATGATCCTCGCGCAGAGCCTCGGCATCCTCGAACGTCTGGCCTGGCGCGACGCCGAACCGCTGCAACGCAGTCATCTGGTGGTCGAGGCGCTGCGCCGGGCCTATCGCGACCGCGGCCTGCTGGGCGATCCGGACTTCGTCGCGTCACCGCTGCCACATCTGCTTTCAGACCAGTACCTTGAGCAGCTCGCCAGCTCCATCGACCCCGACCGGGCGACGCCCAGCATCGCGCTGCCGCCAGCGCCGCGCTGGCGCGAGGGCGAGCACACTACGCATTTCGCGGTGATCGATGCCGAAGGCAATGCGGTGGCCGCGACGCTGTCGCTGAACATGATGTTCGGTGCCGCCTTCACCGTGCCCGGCACCGGCGTGCTGCTCAATGACGAGATGGACGATTTCGCCGCCGACATCGACGGCAGCAATGCCTATGGCCTGAAAGGCAGCAGTGCCAACGCCATCTCCGGCGGCAAGCGTCCGCTGTCGAGCATGAGTCCGACCTTCATCGAAAGCGCCGAGGAGTTCGCCGCCTTCGGCACGCCCGGCGGCAGCCGCATCCCGAGCATGGTGCTGCTTTCGGCACTGTCTTATCTGGATGGCGAGCCGGTGCAGGCCTGGCCGGCGGTGCCGCGTTATCACCACCAATACCTGCCGGACGTACTGCAGTACGAGGCCGATGCCTTCACCCCGACTCAGCTCGATGCCCTGCGCGAGCGTGGCCACCAGCCGAAACTGATCGAGCGCGACTACGGCAACCAGCAGGTCCTCTATTGGCACAAGCCGAGCGGCACGGTCGAGGCGGCCAGCGACCCACGCGGCATCGGCCGAGCCCTGAAAGTGCCGGCAGGCCGCGAACCGGTTACAGCTGCAGAATGACCGGGCCGTCGTCCTCGGCGAGCTGACGCAGCTGCCGCGTCAGCTCATGCCCCTCGCCGAGCAGCAGCGCATTGCGCAGGCTCTGGATGATACGACTGGCATAGCCGAGATCGTTCATCAGCGAACTGGTCTGCAGGCCATCCAGCTTGTGGTTGCGGATCGACTCGAACAGGCGGCGGCGGAACTCGGTATCGAATTGCGCCGCGCGCTCGTCCAGCCAGTTCAGCCGCTCGCGCCAGAGCTCATCGGGCAATTCCGAGTGGTTCAGTGCACGAATCTCCCGTAGGGATTCCAAGAGATGCCGGCGCAACTCGACATAGGCCTGGCGCGCGGCAGATTCATCGGTGCGCAGATAGTGCCCGAGGTTCTTTTGCAGGTGCTTGGCATCCTTGACTGCATCAACCAGTTGCAAAGCCGCCACCTGACAGCTCAGCCAGAACGCCTGGTGGCTTTCGTCCAAGGGCAGTTCCAGGCGGCCCATGAAGGCCAGCAGATCGGAATACACGCCCTTGATATGCCGCTGATAAAGCCGCTCGGCGTCCAGCGCCTGCGCTTCGGGTTTCGCGTTGATCAGCGCTTCGTCGATCTTGCCCTGTTGCCGCAGCTGATCAACCGGCAGGTAGGTCGCATGACAGATCACCTCCAGGCTCAACCGCGCCAGGTGCTGCAGCTCCTGCGCCACCGCGCTGGCTGCAGCGTCTGCCGAATCCAGCGCACGATCGTTGAGGTAACGCGCATGGGTCAGCGGCTCTGCCGGCATCGCCTGGGCAAGCTCGGTAATCAGCACCGTCGGCTCGACACGATCGGGCAGCACCCGCTGCAGCAACTCGGCCAGCTGCCGCTGAAACGGCCAGAACAGGGCGACGCCCATGGCGTTGAACAACGAATGGAACAGTGCCAGCTGAATCAGCGTGTTGCCACCCAGCCCCAGGGGCTCGGTGATCCAGCGCACCAGATCGGTCAGCGGCAGCAGCAGAACCAGCGCCAGTAGCGCGGTCACCACGTTGAACAATACGTGCGCCAGCGCCAGCCGCTGGGCGCTCCGATTGCCGCCGAGCGAGCCTACCAGGGCAGCGGTCACCGTGGTTCCCACATTGGCACCGATGGCGGTCGCCAGCGCCTGCCCGAGATCCAGCTGCCCGGCCGCCAACGCTGTCAGCGTCAGCATCAGCGTCGCATGACTGGACTGCAGCACCACGGTGGCGAGCAGCCCGATCGCGACGAACAGCAGTTGCCCCTTCAATCCCCCCGCATGGTAGTGCGACAGGTCGAGGCTGCCGAAGCTAGAAAAGCCGTCCTTGATCTGGTCGATTCCGAGAAAGATGAAGGCGATGCCAAGCACGATGCGCCCGGCTGCCTTGCCCTTGTCGCCGGTGAAGCTGGCCAGCACACCGAATACCAGCAGCGGCAAGGCAAGCGGGCTGAGGCTGACGTTCTGCCCGGCCAGGGCGAGCAACCAGATGCCCGTCGTAGAGCCCAGATTGGCGCCGAACAAAATCGCGATGCCGCCCGCAAGCTTGATCAGCCCGGTACTGATAAAGGCGATGGTGAGTAGCGAAACCAGCGTGCTGGATTGCAGCAGCATGGTGCCGCTGATTCCGAACAGCAGCCCCTTGAGCGGGGTTGCCGTGCTACGCGCCAACAGCTGCTCGAGCTTGCTACCGGCCAGCTGACGTAACCCCTCCTCCAGGCACTGCATGCCAAACAGGAAAAGCGCGAGCCCCGCGCAAAGCTCGAGCCAGCCGTCATTGGCCCAGAACGACCAGGACAACATCAGCACGCCGACGATCGGCAGAAGGATCTTGAAGTAGCGATTGTTCAAGCGTTGGGCTTCGCGGTGCGGAATGGGAGGCGAAGCCTACTGCAGCAGCACCGCGACCGAAAGGCTCATGCCTGGCGAGTCGCGGCGCGGATGATGTCGATCAATTTTGGGCGCCATAGCCACTGGTGGTGCAACCCAGGCAACGGACGAAGGCCGCCTTGCCGGGCTCGACCACCAATGCCTTGCCAGCCTCGCCGACGTTACCGCCCAGCGCGGTGAACGGCAGGCTGACGACGAAAGCGGCGGCGCCCAGCACGGTCGCGCCGATCAGCAGCGGACGGGCGATGACTAGATCGCCGATCATCGAGTAGGCCTTGGGTGCCTCAACGGCGTACATCGGATCGCCGCTGACATTCTGCGGAACCGATTCCGCATGCGCCGGCAGCGCCAGCAGGCCAGTGGTCAGTGCCAAGACAGCAGCGGTAGAGCGGAACAGGTTCATGGTGTGGTCCTTCAGCTGTGCGAAACGCGGCAATTTTAGTTGTGGCGGCCACTATAGCAGTGGCCGGGGCAAGCTGAGCGTGAACGCCGTCAATGCACGCGCAGTCTGCGAGCGCTCAACGCTGGCAACGGCTGCAATAGACACTGGCGCGCTGACCGAGGCGTATCTCGCGCAGGGTCGAGCCGCAGCTCTTGCAGAATTCGCCGGCCCGTCCGTAGACGAACAGCTCCTGCTGGAAGTAACCGGGCTTGCCGTCGCCGCCGACAAAATCGCGCAGGGTCGTGCCGCCGCGCTCGATGGCCATCGCCAGTATTCGCCGGATTTCCTCGCCCAGCTTGAGATAACGCGCTCGCGAGATGCTTCCTGCCGGGCGCCGCGGGTCGATGCCGGCGGCGAACAGCGCCTCGCTCGCATAGATATTGCCGACGCCCACCACCACCGCGTTGTCCATGATGAACGGCTTGACCGCCATGCTCCGCCCGCGGGACAGCCGATACAGACGGTCGCCGTCGAAATCCTCGCCCAAGGGCTCGGGCCCGAGGCTCGCCAGCAGCACATGGGCGAGTGGCTCCTCGCTCCAGAGCATCGCGCCGAAACGCCGCGGGTCGGTGTAGCGCAGTGCCTGGCCGGACTCCAGCAGGATATCGACATGATCGTGCTTGCCCACCGGCTGCGCCGCTTCCACCAGGCGCAGGCTGCCCGACATACCCAGATGGACGATCAATGTGCCGGTTTCGGCCTTGATCAGCAGGTACTTGGCGCGCCGCTCGACGGCCTCGATACGCTGGCCGGACAGGCGCACATCAAGGTCTTCCGGAACCGGCCAGCGCAGGCGCCGGTCGCGCACCAGCACGCGGTCGACGCGCTGACCGAGCAGGTGCGGCTCGATGCCACGACGGGTAGTTTCAACTTCTGGGAGTTCGGGCATGGCAGACGTTGGATACAGCGAAGGGATGCCGACCTTAGCAGGCCGACGCCGGGGCGTCAGCCCACGCCAAGCTCGCGGATGCTTTCCTTGAGGCAGAGAAAATCGTATTCCGAGAGCCCGACATATTCGAGCACCAGCTGGGAGATGCTTTCCCACTCATGATCATCCGGCTGCGCGCCGAGCACGCGATGGCAGGCACAGATGTGCTCGGCCATCTTGAGAATCGCCAGCAGCGTCTTGATCGGTGCATCGCGTCCCGAGTCGTCTGAGAACAACGACAGGGCGTTGTGGTGATTGGCGATGGCATCGCACAGGTGCAACGGCAGGTTCCACGACTTGGCGGTGAAGTAACCAACCACCGCATGGTTGGTGCTGAGCACGCGGTTCTCGATGTCGACGATGCGCTGTTCAGTCCCGGCGCTTGCATAGGCCTCCTCCAGCACCGCCATGTAGCCGGGGAAGCGCTTGAGCATCAACGGGATACCGCAGTTATGGAACAGGCCCAGGGTGTATGCCTCATCCGGCGACTGGTAGCCGATGCGCTTGGCAAGGGTCAGGCAGGCCATCGCGACATCCTGTGCGGTATCCCAGAAGCGGCTGAGGGTGACGATGGTTTCGTCACTCATCTCGCCTTTGATCGACTGGGCATTGATCAGGTTGATCACCGAATTGCAGCCCAGCAGATTCACTGCCTGCTGAATGGAAGCGATGCGGTTGGCGAGGCCGAAATATGGCGAATTGACGATCTTCAGCAATGCGCCGGACAGTCCCGGGTCCTGGCTGATCAGCCGCGAGATGGCCTTCAGATCCGGAACGGGCATGACCTGCTCCATCTGCAGGTCGACCATGATTTGCGGTTGCGGAGGCACGCTGATGCCTTGTAGCACCCGGCTAATCTGTTCGGCGGAGAGGTCAACGGCCATGAAGGGACGCTCAAGGAGAGGGCAAAGTGCCATCGGCACGAAAAGGCGAACTTTGGCTGAGATGCGGGTCACATTTCAAGTGACCCGCATTCCGCGGGGCGACCGACAGGACAGAAGGAGGCAATGCTGATGAGCCAATCTCTCGCTGGCAAGCGCGTGGCAATACTGGTGACCGACGGCTTCGAGCAGGTCGAGCTGACCGGGCCCAAGGACGCGTTGGAAAATGCCGGAGCGACCGCCGAGATCGTTTCGGCCAAGAACGGAGAGGTGACCGGTTGGAACCACACCACGCCGGCCAGCAAGTTTCACGTAGACAAGACCTTCGACGGCCTCGATATGAATGACTACGACGCGCTGCTGCTGCCCGGTGGGGTCGTCAATTCCGACACCATTCGCACCGACGAAACCGCACAACAGCTGGTGCGCGATGCCGCCGCGGCGAACAAGCCGATCGCGGTGATCTGCCATGGCGGCTGGCTGCTGATCTCGGCCGGCCTGGTCAAGGGCAAGCGCATGACCAGCTGGCCCTCGCTTACCGACGACCTGAAGAACGCCGGCGCCGAATGGGTGGACCAGGAGGTGGTGGTGCACGGTCAGCTGATAAGCAGCCGCAAACCGGATGACATCCCGGCGTTCAGCCAGGCGCTGATCAAGGCCCTGTCCGCCTGACCGGACGATGCGCGGCAGGCGCTGCGAGGATTTTCCCGCAGCGCCGGCGCGCGTGACCTGCGGCTCGTTTAGAATGCCCGTCTTTTTCCCGGAGCCCTGCCGATGACCCTGCCCAGCCTGCGCCTCAAAGCCAACGCCGATCGCCGCCTGCGCGCCGGTCACCTCTGGGTCTACAGCAACGAAGTCGACACCGCGGCCACGCCGCTGGCCGGCTTCGTCGCAGGGGACCAGGCTGTGCTCGAAGCGGCCGGCGGCAAGCCGCTGGGCATCGTCGGGGTATCGCCGAACAACCTGATCTGCGCGCGATTGCTGTCGCGCGACCTCAAGCACAGCCTGGACAAGTCGCTGCTGGTGCACCGCATCAAGGTTGCCCTGAGCCTGCGCGAGCGACTGTTCGAACAGCCCTGCTACCGCCTGGTCTACGGCGATTCCGACCTGCTGCCGGGGCTGGTCGTCGACCGTTTCTTCGACATCCTCGTCGTGCAGCTCGCCTCGGCCACCATGGAGCGCAACAAGGACGCCGTGCTCGAAGCGCTGGTACAGGTACTCAAGCCCAGCGGCGTCCTGTGGAAGAACGACTCCAGCGCCCGTGACGCCGAGGGCCTCGAGCGCTACGTCGATACTGCGTTCGGTGTGGTGCCGGAATGGGTGGCACTGGAAGAGAACGGCGTGAAGTTCGAGGCGCCGGTCATGCAGGGCCAGAAGACTGGCTGGTTCTATGATCACCGCATGAACCGCGCGCGCCTGGCGCCTTACGTGAAGGGCAAGCGCGTGCTCGACCTGTTCAGCTACATCGGTGGCTGGGGCGTACAGGCGGCGGCCTTCGGCGCCAGCGAAGTGTTCTGCGTCGATGCCTCGGCGTTCGCGCTGGATGGTGTCGAGCGTAACGCCGCGCTCAATGGCGTGGCCGAGAAGATGACCTGCGTCGAGGGCGATGCCTTCGAGGCGATGAAGGAACTGAAGAATGCGGAAGAGCGCTTCGACGTGGTGATCACCGATCCGCCGGCCTTCATCAAGCGCAAGAAGGACCTGAAGAACGGTGAGGCCGCCTACCGTCGCCTCAACGAAGCCGCCATGCGTCTGCTGAACAAGGACGGCATTCTGGTCAGCGCCAGCTGCTCGATGCATCTGCCCGAGGACGACCTGCAGAACATCCTGCTCGGCAGCGCGCGCCATCTGGACCGCAACATCCAGCTGCTCGAGCGCGGCGCCCAGGGCCCGGATCATCCGGTGCATCCAGCCATTCCCGAGACGCGCTACATCAAGAGCCTGACCTGTCGCATCCTGCCCAACAGCTGATCCGCACCCCCCCCGATGCGCAAGACGACGGCGAGCCGTCGCCTTGCGCGCGACTCACGCCGCTATTCGATGCCCTTGCGCTCTACACTCCAGAGCAGGCTGGTGCACAGCCGGCAGAGACGCCCGTAGAAGGTGCTCCGCGCCGACTGGTCGTCCATCAGGTGATAGCGGAACCAGGCGGTAGTCGGTCCACGATACTCGCCGCCGCTGCCGACCGGTTCGAAGTGGCTGACGTAGCGCCGCTCACCCCAGAAGATCGGAACATTGGCGCGGGTGTAGACCGGCTGGGCGTTCAGATAGGGAACCGCGATGGTGTCGGCCCCTCCGGACATCAGGAACATCGGTCCGCGCTGATTGCGCTGCGACGACGAGTCATGCCCGAGACCGATGGTGTACGGCTGGATCGGCGCGGTCACCCGCACGCGGTCGTCCTGGCCGGCCATGATCGACCCGCCACCGCCCTGGGAATGGCCCGATGTAGCGACCCGCCCGGTGTTCAGCACGCCAACGTAGGTGCCGTACGTGCGATTGCTCTCCTGCACCAGATAATCCAGACAGGCCAGCATTTCCCGGCCGGTCCCGGCGTTGGAGGTCTCCGCCGCGGCGACCACGAAGCCATGGCTGGCCCAGTGAGTCAGCAGTCCGGAATAGGTGGTCGGCCCGGTACCGGTGCCATTGCCCCAGAGGATGATCGGGTGCCGGACACCGTTCTGGCCGAGGGTGCGCGGCCGGTAGACCCGGCAGTTCGGCCCTTCGCTCTGGCTGCTGACCGCATATGGGCCGGAGTTGTCGAAGCTCGAAACCGCGGGGAATGCCGTACCGGGCGTGTCCGGCAATGGCGCAGCCATGGCGGAAGCGGACAGGACCAGCAGAGCGGCAGCCCCTAAGTATCCACGTGCGAATGTGTGCATCTGTCTTCCTCGTTCTTGTCATTGGTATAAGGACTAAACGCCAGCAAACGCTAACCGCTACCTCCGCAAAACGGGTGCTCCTGGCGAGTGACCACGCGCCGTGGCTGAGCAGCCTTGAAGGCTGCCGCAGCTGGCACTACGGTCGGAAATGGACTCTAGCGAGCGATCTCTGACCCGCCAGCCAAGCGGACCGGCGGTCATGGACCGGAAAAAGGTTCTGAAAGACAGCAGTAACGGCGCTCCGTACAGCGCCGGCCGGCTAGCACGCGGGCTGGCGCGAGACCGGCAATCGTCCCGCCTGGCTCACGCACGGGAACGTGCGTAGAATCGGTGATATCTCGCCATTCACCACACGGCGGACTCTGAGCCCAGGCCCTACGAGCGTCTACCCGCCTCGACCCGGTCCCTTCCGAACGCACGGTCATCCTCCGTTGCATCCGGCACAGGCGTTGCTCACCATACGCATACCTCCGATTACCTGATTAGCCGCAGGAACCGTCATGCCTGATTACCGTTCGAAAACCTCCACGCACGGCCGCAACATGGCCGGTGCCCGCGCGCTGTGGCGTGCCACCGGCATGAAGGACGAAGACTTCAAGAAGCCGATCATCGCCATCGCCAACTCGTTCACCCAGTTCGTTCCCGGTCACGTGCACCTGAAGGACCTCGGTCAGCTGGTCGCTCGCGAGATCGAGAAGCACGGCGGCGTCGCCAAGGAATTCAACACCATCGCGGTCGACGACGGCATCGCCATGGGCCACGACGGCATGCTCTATTCGCTGCCTTCGCGCGAGATCATCGCCGATTCGGTGGAGTACATGGTCAATGCGCATTGCGCCGACGCCATTGTCTGCATCTCCAACTGCGACAAGATCACCCCCGGCATGCTGATGGCCGCCCTGCGCCTGAACATCCCGGTGGTGTTCGTCTCCGGCGGCCCGATGGAAGCCGGCAAGACCAAGCTGGCCAGCCACGGCCTGGATCTGGTCGACGCCATGGTTATCGCAGCCGATGAAAGCGCTTCGGACGAGAAGGTCGCCGAATACGAGCGCAGCGCCTGCCCGACCTGCGGCAGCTGCTCCGGCATGTTCACCGCCAACTCGATGAACTGTTTGGCCGAAGCGTTGGGCCTGGCCCTGCCCGGCAACGGTTCGACCCTGGCCACCCACAGCGACCGCGAGCAGCTGTTCCTGCGCGCCGGCCGCACCGTCGTCGAGCTGTGCAAGCGCTATTACGGCGAGGGCGACGAATCGGTCCTGCCGCGCAACATCGCCAGCCGCCGCGCGTTCGAGAATGCCATGACGCTCGATATCGCCATGGGTGGCTCGACCAACACCATCCTGCACCTGCTGGCCGCCGCTCAGGAAGCCGAGGTCGATTTCGACCTGCGCGCCATCGACGCCCTGTCGCGCAAGGTGCCGCAGTTGTGCAAGGTCGCGCCGAACATCCAGAAGTACCACATGGAAGACGTGCACCGCGCCGGCGGCATCTTCTCCATCCTCGGCGAGCTGGCCCGTGGCGGTCTGCTGCACACCGACGTGCCCACCGTGCATAGCCGGACCCTTGCCGAAGGCATCGCGCAGTGGGATATCACCCAGACCCAGGACGAAGCGGTGCATACCTTCTTCAAGGCAGGCCCGGCCGGTATTCCGACGCAAACGGCGTTCAGCCAGTCGACCCGCTGGGACAGCCTGGATGACGACCGCGAAAACGGCTGTATCCGCAGCGTCGAGCACGCTTACTCGCAGGAAGGCGGCCTCGCCGTGCTGTACGGCAACATCGCCCTGGACGGCTGCGTGGTGAAAACCGCGGGCGTGGACGAATCCATCCACGTGTTCGAAGGCACAGCGAAGATCTTCGAAAGCCAGGACAGCGCCGTGAAGGGCATCCTCAATGACGAAGTGAAGGCTGGCGACATCGTCATCATTCGCTACGAAGGCCCGAAAGGCGGCCCGGGCATGCAGGAAATGCTCTACCCGACCTCGTACCTGAAGTCCAAGGGCCTCGGCAAGGATTGCGCCCTGCTCACCGACGGTCGCTTCTCCGGCGGCACCTCGGGCCTGTCCATCGGCCATGCCTCGCCGGAAGCGGCTGCAGGCGGCGCCATCGGCTTGGTGCGCGATGGCGACAAGGTGCTGATCGACATCCCCAACCGCAGCATCCAGCTGCAGGTCAGCGATGAAGAGCTGTCCCACCGCCGCATCGAGCAGGACAAGAAAGGCTGGAAACCCGCCCAACCGCGCACCCGCAAGGTGACCACGGCGCTCAAGGCCTACGCCCTGCTCGCCACCAGCGCCGACAAGGGTGCGGTGCGCAACAAGGCGATGCTGGACGGCTGATCGCCAGGCTTGCTCGCTGTAAATGAAAAGCCCGACCTTCGCGTCGGGCTTTTTCATGCTCAGCAGACTATTCGGTGATTGCCGGCTCCAGCCGAATGCCGTCGATCTCCAGCGCCTTGAAGCGCGGCGCTACCACCTGTAAAGCGCCACGCTCAATTTGCTGCCTGAGCGTCTCGCCGTCGAGCGCTTGTTGATCGGTCGTGCGCAGGTGCCCGATCCAGCGCCAGCCACCGGTACCACGCCCCAGCACCGTCACGACCCGCGGCCGTGCACCACGCAACAAAAGCACCTCAGGCTGGTGATCATCATCCAGATCGACGGCAAACAGGGTGCAGTCCCCGTCACAGCCCTGGGTCGCGATCGCCTGGGCCAACGCGCCGTCGGCATCCTCGAGAGGCTCGCCGATCCAGGGCACCGGTGCGGTATTGGCCATGTCGTGCGCGTGTCGCCAGTTCCAGTAGCTGTCGGCCTTGTCCAATCGCTGCAGGTCTGCCTGCAGTTGCTCCCGATGCGCGTCTGCGAGGCCAGGCTCGACCAGGCGCTGGCGCAGTTTCTCCAGATGGTCGCGGCCGGGTTGTCCCAGCTGGAAGCGTAATGCGCCGAGATCGGTGCGATCTGTCGGCACCTGCTCGTCGAGCAGGCGCTGGTACTGATTGGCTGCGCTGAGCTGCAACGGGCTCAACGGCGGCAGATGCATGAGCAGCAACAGCACCACCGAAACCAGCGCCAGCAGCGGGTTGCTTCGGCGCAAGCCGGCCAACCAGCCACCCCGTCGTTGCAGCACCGCTGCCATCAGCGCCAACGCATGCAGCAGGGCAACCAGCGTCGCCCCGACCGCCACCACTCGATCAGGCGTGAGCCCGTATTGATCGATCCGCAGCCAGAGCGCGTACACCGCAAGAGCAGCCAGCAGCGGCAGGCACAGGGAGCTGGCGTCGACCAGCACGCGCAGCGCTCGTGGGTAATGCACCGCTTGCCGGCCATCCTGAACGACGCCGTTGAGCAGCGCGACATGAGCGAACACCAAGGCCAGCAGGATCGGCGTCGCATGGCGGGTTTCCCACAACGGCTGCAGGCCGGTGAACGGCAGGCAAACCACGAAAATCAGCAGGATCAGCACCGTCAGCGGCAGCAGGAAGCGACACATGGCCTGCAGTACATTGCGCAGCGCATCGACCACTTGGCCGCGCTCCAGCCCGATCCACAGTCCAATGGCGACCACCGTCGCGCTGGCGATCCAGATAAAGCCGGAGGACTCGAACAGCGTTGCGAAGATCCTGATGCCGACCAGCTTGAACAGGCCGGCCCAGAGCCAGATCAGCAGCCAGAACGCCGCCAGCATCAGCAGCGCCATGAACAGCAACAGCCCATTGTTGATGGCATGCCGGTACAGCGCGGCGTAGTCGACCCGCCAGCGATGATCGGCATCCCGCGCCTGGATGAAGGGTGTCAGCACATAAGCCAGGATCAGGTTGCTCCAGAGCAGCAGGGTGCCGACCGATTCACCCAGGTAATACCAGCGCGGCTGGTCGAACTGCAGTGCGAGGCCGCCCGCCAGCACGGCCGGCAACACGGCAGCGGCAAGCACCAGGCGCCAGCGTCCGGCCTCGCGCAGCCCGCCCCAGAGCAGCTGCACCTGCCAGCCGCCAATCACCGTGAACGCCAGCAGTGCCGAGCACAGGACCCGCCAGCCCGTGGCGTGTGGCCACGCCTCGCTGGCTGCCCAGAGCGCCAAACCCTGCAGCACCCCCACTGCCAGATAGACGTTCAGCGGGCGGGCCTCGCCTGTCTGTTCCATGCACATTCCTTTTGCCGGTGATTGCGCCGTCCGATCGCGGCGGGTTGCAGTGTGCGGCCCGTCCGCACGGGCCGCAACGCGAGTGCGACAGTGCGTGATCAGGTCGCCAGTACCTTGTGTTCGAGCAGCCCGCAGACGTGTTCGGCAATCGCCAGGCAGGCGGTCAGGCCCGGCGATTCGATGCCGAACAGGTTCACCAGCCCGGCGACGCCGTGCTGCGCCGGGCCATCGATGCGAAAGTCCGCGGCAGCCTCGCCAGGCCCGCTGATCTTCGGCCGGATGCCGGAGTAGGCCGGTTGCAAGGCATCGTCCGGCAGCCCTGGCCAGTAGCGGCGGATCGCGGCGTAGAAGCCCTCGGCCCGTTCCGCCTCGATGCGGTAGTCCAGGTCCTCGACCCACTGCACATCCGGGCCGAAACGCGCCTGCCCCGCCAGGTCCAGGGTCAGGTGCACGCCGAGGCCGCCGGGCTCGGGCAGCGGATAGACCAGATGGCGAAATGGCGTGCACCCGCTCAGGCTGAAGTAGCTGCCCTTGGCGAAGAACTGCCGCGGCCGCGCGGCATCGCTCAGGCCCTGAGTGCGCGCGGCAAGTACCGGGGCGCCATGCCCGGCGCAATTCACCACGGTGCGTGCCAGCAGCTGCAGTGGATCGGCGCCGCCTACCTCGACCCGCAAACCGTCGCTGCCAGCCGTGATCGCCGTTACCGGCGCGTTCAGTGCCAGCACCGCGCCGTGGCGCTCGGCATCGCCCAGCAGTGCCAGCATCAGCGCGTGGCTGTCGATGATGCCGGTGCTTGGCGAAAGCAGCCCAGCCACCGCCTGCAGCTGCGGTTCCAGCGCCAGCACCTCGTGGCCATCCAGACGCTGCAGATCGTCGACCCCATTGGCCTGCGCGTGCCGCTGCAATTGCTCCAGCGCAGCGATCTGGGCCTCGTCGGTGGCGACGATCAGCTTGCCACAGCGGCGATAGGCCACGCCGTGGCTGTCGCAGAAATCGTAGAGCTGACGGCGCCCGGCGACGCATAGCCGGCCTTTGAGCGAGCCCCGCGGGTAGTAGATGCCGGCATGAATGACCTCGCTGTTGCGCGCGCTGGTGGCGGTGCCGAAGGCTGCCTCGGCTTCCAGTATCAGCACCTCGCGCCCGGCCAGCGCCAGCGCGCGTGCCACTGCAAGCCCGACCACTCCCGCACCCACCACCACGCAATCCACTCGATCCATGCCAGACTCCTCGACCCGAGGGTCCCAAGCCTGCCGCAACCACAGCGGCCGGCCAAGGGTCGGATGACCTGACGAAGCAGTTAAAGGGAACACCGGCATGCGCATCGGCCTGATCTCCGACACCCACGGCCTGCTCCGCCCCGAGGCAGCAGCGGCACTGCAGGGCTGCGCACAGATCATTCACGCCGGCGATATCGGCAAACCACAGGTGCTCGACGGGCTGCGCGCCATCGCGCCGCTGGAGGCGATTCGCGGCAATATCGATACGGCCGAATGGGCACGGGAGCTACCCGAGCGACTGGATCTGCGCATCGGCGGTCTCAGCCTGCACGTGCTGCACGACCTCAAGCAGCTGGACATCGACCCGCTCGTCGCCGGCATCGACGTGGTGATCGCCGGCCACTCGCATAAACCGAAGGTCGAGCGGCGCGACGGCGTGCTCTACGTGAACCCTGGCAGCGCCGGGCCACGACGCTTCAGCCTGCCGATCAGCCTGGCGCTGCTGGAGTTGAACGACGGTGATGCACAGGTCGAGCTGATCAGCCTCAGCTAACGCCCATGTAGCGATCGGCGCGGTGATTGATCGCCAGCACCAGATTCAGCGCCACGGCGCCGAGTACCGACAGCAGCACCTTGTCCGCCGGCACGACGAACACCGCGGCCATGACGATCAACGCGTCGATGCCCATCTGGAAGGTGCCGGCGCGCAGGCCGAAACGCTCCTGCAGGAACAACGCGAGAATGTTCACCCCGCCAAGGCTGGCGCGGTGGCGGAACAGGATCAGCAGGCCGATGCCGATGGCGAAACCGCCGAACACCGCGGCGTAGATCACGTTCAGCTCGGCGAAGCGCACCCACTGCGGGGTCAGCTCGGCGAACAGCGAGACCAGACCCACCGCGCAGACGGTGCGCAGAGTGAACTTCCAGCCCATGCGCCAGATCGCCAGTGCATAGAACGGCAGGTTGAGCAGGAAGAACGCCGGGCCGAACGACCAGCCCGCCAGGTACTTGAGCAGGAAGGCCAGGCCCACGGTGCCGCCGGTCAGCAGCCCGGCATGGCTGTAGAAGGCAATGCCAAGGGCGACCAGCGCGGTGCCCGTGAGCAGCGCCAGGCCGTCCTCCCACAACGGGTGGCGGACGAAGATCGCGGCAACGCGCTCGGCTTCCGGGGCGTCGGATTTGTCAGGTTGCATGAGATTTCTCGTTACGACAGCGACGGGCCAGCATAGAAGCTGCGGCCCGCGAAAGATTTGGCGCCGATCAAGCGAGGAAGGTGCCGGTCAGCGCTGTTTTTGCCAGGTTTCGAAGCGGTAGGCTGGTGCCTCGCCCTCGGCCGGATGTGGCTGGCTTTCGACGCACTGCCACTCAGCCTCGTCGAAGGCCGGAAAGAATGCATCGCCTTCGGGAGCCGCATCGATTCGTGTCAGGTAAAGCCGCTGCGCCTGCCCCAGCGCCTGGGCGTACAGCTGAGCACCGCCAATCAGCATCAGCTCGTCGACGCCCTGCTCACGCGCCCACTGCTCGGCACGCACCAGCGCGGCGTCCAGGTCGGTGAAGGTTTCCGCCCCGTCGAGCTGCAGATCCGCCTGCCGACTGACCACCAGATTGAGCCGGCCCGGCAGCGGGCGACCGAGCGAATCCCAGGTCTTGCGGCCCATGATGATCGGCTTGCCGAGGGTCATGGCCTTGAAATGCTTGAGATCGGCAGGCAGGTGCCAGGGCATGCGATTGTCGAGGCCGATCACGCGGTTCTGCGCGAGGGCGGCGATCATGGCGAGGGGAAGAGGGGTCTGATTCATGGCGGCGAGAATAGCAGAGCAACGCAGCTTGCCGAAGCGCCAGCCGTTCGTCGGCTTCATCGTCTTGCAATAGAAGCGGCAACGCAGCGTCAACAACCGGTCATGCTAGTGGCTCAGCCTGTGACATCCAAACCGAGGAGATGCCGAAATGGCCCGCAAGACCACCGCTTCCCTTCGCCGCTGGCTGACCGCCTGCAGCCTGCTGCTTCCACTGGCGGGCTTCGCCGCGCCGGATGAACATGCTGTGAAACACCAGGCCGCCCGTGGCGAGCCGTCGCCGCTGGTGATCGCGCACCGCGGCGCCAGTGGCTACCTGCCGGAACACACGCTGGCCGCCTATGCGCTGGCCGTGTTCCAGGGTGCCGACTATATCGAGCCGGATCTGGTGATGACCCGCGACGGAAAGATCGTCGCCCGTCACGACAACGAGCTGGGCCTGACCACCGACGTCTCGCAGCGCCCCGAGTTTGCCGATCGCAAGCGCACCCAGCAGGTTGATGGCGTCACCCTTACCGGCTGGTTCAGCGAAGACTTCACTCTCGCCGAACTGAAGACCCTGCGCGCCATCGAGCGCATCCCGGATATCCGCCCAGGCAACGCGCGCGTCGACGGCAGCCTGGAAATTCCGACCCTGCAGGAGATCATCGATCTGGTGAAAACCCTGCAACTCAGCCAGGGCCGGCGCATCGGCCTGTACCCGGAAACCAAGCACCCGACACACTTCCAGCAGCTCGGCCTGGCCATGGAAAAGCCGCTGGTGCGCATCCTCACCCGCAACGGCTATGTCGGGCGGCAGGCGCCGGTGTATATCCAGTCGTTCGAGGTGGACAACCTCAAGACCCTCAGCCGCCTGACCCAGCTGCGCCTGGTGCAGCTGTTCAGCTCCGGCCAGCCGTATGACCAGCAGGTGCGCGGCAGCAAGCTGACCTACGCACAGATGGCGACGCCGGCCGGGCTCAAGGATATCTCCCGCTACGCCGCCGGCGTCGGTCCGGAGAAGAGCTACATCATCCCGCGTGATGCCAACGGCAACCTCGGCACGCCGACCGGCTTCGTCGCCGCCGCCCACGCCGCCGGCCTCAAGATCCACCCGTACACCTTCCGCGCAGAAAACGCCTTCCTGCCGGCCAACCTGCGCAGCAGCGACAAGCGCCACGAGCGCGGCGACAGCGAAGCGGAGATCCGCGCCTTCCTCGATGCCGGTATCGACGGGCTGTTCATCGACCAGCCGGACATCGCCGTGCGCCTGCGCAACGCCGACTGAGGGCCCCAGCGGGGAGCCGCAACGGCTCCCCGTTTTCCCGTTCCCCACGGCAGCGGTTATCCTCAGGGCACGACCCGCCAGCGAGATGCCGTGTGATAGCCCGCCCCGCCCCTGATCTCGATACGCTCGACCGCCTCTGGCTGACCGAAGCCGTACGCCTGCGCGAAGAACATGCCGGGCCGCTGGAGGACGACGAGGCCAACCGCCAGGCTCGGGCGCAAGGCGGCGACCTGCCGGCGCTGATCGAGCGCCGGGCGCTGTGGCTGGCGCGCCGTGACGGGCTGATCGAAGCGCTTGAGCACTGGCGTCAGGGCGCACGCCTGGGTGGCTTCGTGCTGGCGCTGCTGGCGGTCTTCACCGGTGCCGGGCTGGCCTTCGCCGCGCTCGGCGACGGGCAGCGACCGGTCAACGTGTTCTGGGCGCTCGGCAGCCTGCTTGGGCTGAATCTGCTGACCCTGCTCGGCTGGCTGCTCGGCCTGCTTTTCGCGCGCGACAGTGGCGGTGCGTTGGGACGCTTGTGGCTTTGGCTCAGCGAAAAACTCGCCCGCGATGCCCGCGCCGCGCAGCTGGCGCCGGCCTTGCTGACCATCCTGCACCGACATCGGCTGGGCCGCTGGCTGTTGGGCGTCGGCGTACACGGCCTCTGGCTGCTGGCGATGGCCAGCGCCCTGCTTACCTTGCTCGCCCTGCTGGCAACGCGGCGCTACGGCTTCGTCTGGGAGACCACCATCCTCGGCGAGAGCGCCTTCGTCGGCCTGACCCAGGCACTCGGCGCGCTGCCGGCACTGCTCGGCTTCAGCGTGCCGGATGTTGAGCAGATCCGCGCCAGTGGCGCACTTGGCGGCGATCTGGAAGGCACCCGGCAACGCTGGGCCGGCTGGCTGGTCGGCGTGCTGCTGGTCTATGGGCTGCTACCGCGGCTGCTGCTGGCGGGGTTCAGCCTGTGGCGCTGGCGCCGCGGCCGCGCCGCGTTGAGGCTCGACCTGAGCCTGCCGGCCTATCGCCTGCTGCGCGAACGCCTGCAGCCGCCCAGCGAGCGCCTCGGTATCAGTGATGCAGCACCCGCCCACCTGCACGCTCCCAGCGCCGGCGCTCAGCTCGATGGCAGCGCCGGCGCCGTACTGGTGGCCATCGAGCTGGATGGCAGCTACTCATGGCCGCCGGCTCTGTCCAAGGGCATCGCCGATGCCGGCATCCTCGACGATCGCGAGGGGCGCCGACGCCTGCTCGATCAGCTCACCCGCTTTCCCCCGGCGCGCCTGGCGATCGCCTGTGATCCCCGACGCTCGCCGGATCGCGGCACCCTGGCGCTGATCGGCGAACTGTCGCGCTGCGCCGCAGCCACTCGCGTCTGGCTGCTACAGGCACCACCCGGCGAGGCGCTGGACAGCGCGCGTCTGGATGACTGGCACCAGGCACTGGACAGCCTTGGCCTTCCCCACTCAAGCGCTGCGCCGCTGGGCTGGCTGGAGAGCGGACATGACTGAAGCCCTGAAGCTCGCCGTGGTGGGCCACACCAATGTCGGCAAGACCTCGCTGCTGCGCACCCTGACCCGCGATGCCGGTTTCGGCGAGGTTTCGCACCGCCCCAGCACCACTCGCCACGTCGAAGGCGCTCGACTGTCGGTGGACGGCGAAGCGCTGCTGGAGCTGTACGACACACCCGGCCTGGAAGATGCCATCGCCCTGCTCGACTACCTCGAGCGCGTCGAACGCCCGGGCGAGCGCCTCGACGGCCCGGCGCGCACGCTGCGCTTTCTCGATGGCAGCGAGGCGCGCCAGCGTTTCGAACAGGAAGCCAAGGTGCTGCGCCAGCTACTCGCCAGCGACGCCGGGCTCTACGTGATCGATGCCCGGGAGCCGGTACTGGCCAAGTACAAGGATGAGCTGGCAGTGCTAGCTGGCTGCGGCAAGCCGCTGCTGCCGGTGCTCAACTTCGTTGCCCAGCCGGGGCATCGTGAAGATGAATGGCGTCAGGCGCTGGCCCGTCTCGGCCTGCATGCACTGGTGCGCTTCGACAGCGTGGCGCCGCCGGTGGATGGCGAGCGCCGCCTGTACGAAAGCCTGGCGCTGCTGCTGGAACAGGCACGGCCCAAGCTGCAGCGGCTGATCGAGGACCATGAGGCGCAGGCCGCGGCGCGCCTGGTCAGCGGGCAGCGGCTGATCGCCGAGCTGCTCGTAGACGTCGCCGCCTGCCGCCGCAGCGTGGCCGCACAGCCGGAGCTGGAGCGTGGCGCCATACGTGAATTGCACGACGCCGTGCGCGGCCGCGAGCAGCGCTGCGTCGAGGCCCTGCTGCGCCTGTACGCCTTCCGCAAGGAGCAGGCGGCGGCCAGCGACCTGCCGCTGCTCGACGGCCGCTGGGGCGACGATCTGTTCAATCCGGAAACCCTCAAACAGCTGGGCGTGAAGATCGGCAGCGGCATGGCCGCAGGCGCGGCCGCCGGTGCCGGGGTCGACCTAATGGTCGGCGGCATCACCCTCGGTGCCGCGGCGCTGCTCGGCGCCATCGCCGGCGGCGGTGCGCAGACTGCGCGGCACTATGGCAATCGCCTACTGGGCAAACTAAAGGGCCAGCGTGAACTGAGCGTCGACGACGCCGTACTGCGCCTGCTCGCCCTGCGCCAACGCCAACTGCTGGCCGTGCTTGCGACTCGCGGGCACGCCGCCACCGAGGCCATCCGCCTGGCGACGCCGCAGGATCAGAGCTGGCGCGAGGGCAAGCTGCCCGATGCGCTGCAGCGCTGCCGCGCCCATCCCGAGTGGTCCTCGCTCAACCCCGGCGCCCGTCTGCAGGACGGCGAGCGCCAGGCGGCGCTTGACGAGCTGCAGGCCGAACTGCGGCAGGACTGACCGACCTGCTGCTTCGCCGTGCCTGCACGCTAGGCTCGGGCCGGCGCACCATCGCCGGCCATTCTCGGCGCCGGCTGGCGGCCGATGCTAAAGGTGCACAGCGTTGCCAGCATGATCAGCAACCCGCCCGCCCAGCCCATCGGCCCCAGCCGCTCACCCAGCCAGACACCGGCAATGATCGCGCCGAAGAGCGGTTCGGAGCCCATCAGCAGCGACACCCGCGTTGCGCTGCTGCGCCCCAGCGCGCGGTTCTGCGCGAACATGGCGAACAGCGTCGCGAACAGCACCAGATACAGCGTGCCGAACCAGAACGCCGGCTCCACCGGCAGCGCCGGCAGTCCGCCCGGCAGCGACACGCCGAGCAGGATGCAGCCCGCCGCGACGACCCCGCTCTGCACCGCAGTCAGCGCCAGTGCCGGGATTTCCCGGCCGGCCGTCAATCGCCGGGTCAGGCAGACCAGCACCGCGCGCAGCAAGGCGGCGGCCAGCATCAGCGCATCGCCGAGATTGAGCGACAGCTGCGGGCCGCCGGTCAGCAGCCAGACGCCCGCCAACGACAGCGCGCAGGCAAGGAACAGCGTGTTGTGCGGCCGCTGGCGCAGCAGCAGCCATTCCATGAACGGTGTGATCACCACGCACAGGCTGATCAGAAACGCCGCATTGCTGGCGCTGGTCAGCATCACGCCCCAGGTTTCGCAGAGAAAGATCGCCAGCATCACCAGCCCCAGCGGCAGGCCGGGGCGCAGCGCCCGGCGACCGGCACCGCGCAGTTGCGGCAGCAGCAGGAAAAAGGTCAGACCGAAGCGGATCGCCAAAAAACCCAGCACCGGATAGAACAGCAGCGCCTGCTTGGCCACTGCATAGCTACTGCCCCAGATCAGCGCCACCATCAGCAGCATGCCATCGGCCAGCCACAGCCCCTGCCTCCACGTACCTTTCATGCTCGATCTCCGCACCAATCAGACGCTGATTGTCGGGCTTGCCGCCAAGGTCGATAATCCAGCGAAACAGCACAGGACCTGTTCCGCATGGGAACGAATGACAGCGCAGCCCTGCTGCCTTACATGGCCGTGTTCGTCCGAGTGGTCGAGGCCGGCAGCCTCTCCGGCGCCGCACGCCTGCTGGGCAGCACACCGTCGGCGGTGAGCCGCCAGGTGGCCCGTCTGGAGCAGGCCCTGGCGCTACGCCTGCTGGAACGCACGACACGCCAGCTGCGGCTGAACGAGGCCGGGGCGGAGTTCTACCAGCATTGCCGGGACATGCTCGATGCGGCCGACGCCGCCGTCGCCATCGGCGAGCGACTGATGCGCAGCCCGCGCGGGCTGGTGCGCCTGAGCGTGCCGAAGGCCTATGGCAAGTTCGTCGTCGGGCCGTTGATGCCGGCCTTTCTGCAGCGCTACCCCGAGGTCGATGTGCAGCTGCGGATCAGCGACCAGAGTCCGGACCTGATCGAGGACGGTTTCGACCTGCTGGTGCAGGTCACCGACAACCCTCCCGAAGGCCTGGCCGGCAAACCGCTCGGGCCGGTGCGCCAGCTGCTCTGCGCCAGCCCCGACTACCTGCAACGCCACGGCGAGCCGCAGCATCCGCAGGACCTGCTGCGCCACAGCTGTCTGTATCTGGGGGAAACGGCGGGAGACAATCGCTGGCACCTGCGCCGCGGCGAGCTGCAGGAGACGGTGACGGTGCGTGGCCGCTACATCAGCAACCACAGCGAGGCACGGCTACTGGTGGCGCTGGCGGGTCTGGGCATCACCTGCCTGCCGCATTTTACCGCCGCCCAGGCGCTGGCCGACGGGCAGTTGCGCGAGGTGCTGCCGCAGTGGCGCTACACCGGCTCCTACCAGGGCGCGGCCTGGCTGCTGTGGCGACAGAATCACCACCTGCCGCCGAAGACGCGGGCGCTGATCGACTACCTGAGCGAGGCGCTGATAGCCACCTGAGCGCAACACGCATCCGCAGCCAGTGGGCTTACGCCCACCGCGACGGGCGCGCCTATCAGCGCTCCTTGGTGCCTTCCACTTCCTCGGCCATGCGCGCCAGGCCGAGGTGGCGCACGTCGGTGCCGCGCACCAGGTAAATCACCAGTTCGGCGATGTTGCGTGCGTGGTCGCCGATGCGTTCCAGCGAGCGCAGCGCCCAGATCACGCTGAGCACGCGGGAGATCGAGCGCGGGTCTTCCATCATGTAGGTGACCAGCTCGCGCAAGGCGGTCTTGTATTCGCGGTCGACGGTCTTGTCGTACTGCGCCACCGACAGCGCGAGGTCGGCATCGAAGCGGGCGAAGGCGTCGAGCGCTTCCTGCACCATCTTGCGTACCTGGTCGCCGATGTGGCGCACCTCGACGTAGCCCTTGGGCGACTCGCCTTCCTCGCACAGCTGGATGGCGCGGCGGGCGATCTTGGTCGCCTCGTCACCGATGCGCTCGAGATCGATCACCGACTTGGAAATGCTGATGATCAGGCGCAGGTCGGAGGCCGCCGGCTGACGCCGGGCGAGAATGCGTACGCACTCCTCGTCGATGTTGCGCTCCATCTGGTTGATCTGGTCATCCACTTCGCGCACCTGCTGAGCGAGGCCCGAATCGGCCTGAATCAGCGCGGTCACCGCGTCGTTGACCTGCTTCTCCACCAGCCCGCCCATGGCCAGCAGGTGGCTGCGCACCTCCTCCAGCTCGGCGTTGAACTGCTGGGAGATGTGTTGGGTGTGGCTGTCTTTGCTGATCATGTGCGAACCCTTGCGAAACTGTTGTTCTCTCGCCGGACGGTCCGGCCTTTGGCAAATCGTGCTGCGCTAGGAGGCGGCGCGCAGACAGTACGAACCAGGTACGGCAAGCGCCGCCGACAACGCGCAGCGCGATTTGCCATAGCCGGCTAGCCGTAGCGGCCGGTGATGTAATCTTCTGTCTGCTTCTTGGCCGGGTTGGTGAACAGCGTATCGGTGTCGCCGTACTCGATCAGTTTGCCCATGTACATGAACGCCGTGTAGTCGGACACCCGCGCGGCCTGCTGCATGTTGTGGGTGACGATGACGATGGTGTACTTGGCCTTCAGTTCGTAGATCAGCTCCTCGACCTTCAGCGAGGAGATCGGGTCGAGAGCCGAGCTCGGCTCGTCGAGCAGCAGCACTTCCGGCTGCACGGCGATGGTACGGGCGATGACCAGACGCTGCTGCTGACCGCCGGAGAGGCCGAGCGCCGATTCGTGCAGACGATCCTTCACTTCTTCCCACAGCGCGGCGCCCTTCAGGGCCCATTCGACGGTTTCGTCGAGCACGCGCTTCTGCTTGATGCCCTGGATGCGCAGACCGTAGACCACGTTCTCGTAGATGCTCTTGGGGAACGGGTTGGGCTTCTGGAACACCATGCCGACGCGACGACGCAGGTCGGCGACGTCCTCGCCCTTGCGGTAGATATTGGTGCCGTCGAGGTTGATCGCGCCTTCGATGCGGCAGCCGTCGACCAGATCGTTCATCCGGTTGAAGCAGCGCAGCAGGGTCGACTTGCCGCAGCCGGACGGACCGATAAAGGCAGTCACGCGTTGGCGCGGGATGTTCATGCTGACGTTGAACAGCGCCTGCTTCTGGCCGTAGTACAGGCTCAGATCCGGCACTTCGATGGCCACCGGCTCCTTGGCCAGGTTCAGGCTGCGCTTGTCACGGCCGAGGGCCGAGATGTCGATGGAATGCGTGTTGGTTTGCATGTGCTCGCTCCGTTCGCAGCTGCCAGCTGCAAGCTACAGGCTGCAAGTCCAGGCCAGCGCCTCGTTCTTCCGAGGCCGGTGGCTTGAACTCGCCGCTTCGATTAGTGATCCAGCGCCTTGTACTTCTCGCGCAGGTGGTTGCGAATGTAGATCGCGCTGAAGTTGAGCGTGGCGATCACCAGTACCAGCAGCAGTGCGGTGGCATAGACCAGCGGCCGCGCCGCCTCGACGTTGGGGCTCTGGAAGCCGACGTCGTAGATATGGAAGCCCAGGTGCATGATCTTCTGATCCAGATGCAGATAGGGGTAGTTGCCGTTGAGCGGCAGGTTCGGCGCCAGCTTGACCACACCGACCAGCATCAGCGGCGCCACTTCACCGGCAGCGCGGGCCACGGCGAGGATCAGGCCGGTCATCATCGCCGGGCTGGCCATCGGCAGCACCACCTTCCACAGCGTCTCGGACTTGGTCGCACCGAGGGCCAGCGAGCCTTCACGGATCATCCGCGGGATGCGCGCCAGGCCTTCCTCGGTGGCCACGATCACCACCGGCAGGGTGAGGATCGCCAGGGTCAGCGAGGCCCACATCAGGCCCGGCGTACCGAACACCGGTGCCGGCGCTGCCTCGGGGTAGAACAGGCGATCCAGCGAGCCGCCCAGCACGTAGACGAAGAAGCCCAGACCGAATACGCCGTAGACGATCGACGGCACCCCGGCGAGGTTGTTCACCGCGATGCGGATGATGCGGGTGAGCAGGCCCTGCTTGGCGTATTCGCGCAGATAGACTGCCGCGATGACGCCGAACGGCGTGACGATCACCGCCATGATCATGGTCATCAGCACAGTACCGAAGATCGCCGGGAATACGCCGCCTTCGGTATTCGCTTCACGCGGCTCGTCGCTGACGAACTCCCACAGCTTGGCGAAGTAGAACATCAGCTTCTGCGGCGTCGACATGGCATTGGGCCGGAAGGCCCGCACCACCTTGCCCAGGGTGATCTCCTGCTCGCGGCCATCGGCCGTGCGCACGGTGATGCTGTCGCGGTTGAATTCCTGCTGCAGGGCGATCAGCTGGTCTTCCAGCACGCGGTACTCGGCGTCCCACTGCGCGCGCTCGGCATCCAGGTCAGCCTGGGCAGCGGCATCCAGGCGATCGTCCAGCTCCAGCTTGCGGGTTTTCAGGCGCAGACGCTCGAGGCCATGGTTGATGCGGCCGATCTCGACCTTCTCGATGCGCGAGATCCGCGAGTGCAGCTCATCGACGCGATCGATGCGCGTCTGCAGCTCGTTCCAGGCACTGTCGCCCTCGGCAACCAGCTGGCCGGCCTCCTTGACGTTGAGCAGGTAACCGTAGAAGTTGCCCCACTCGCGACGCTCCAGAACCATCAGCTCGGCGGGCGTGTGCTGATTGCTCAGCCACTCGCCGACTACCCAGGAGAAGTCGGCACCGTACACCTCGCGGTTGCCGACCTTGAGCAGCTCGCGGGTCATGAACTCGCCGCCCTCGACGTTCACCGGCAGGCCACTGGCCGCCAGGCGCGCGCGCGGTACTTCCTCGGCCTGCACCACTTCACCGGCCAGCACGCGCATCTCGGCGCCCGGCATGCTGTAGTCGGCGACGATCACATCGGCCGGCCAGAAGTGCGCCAGGCCACGCACGGCGATGATCGCCAGCAGCCCCAGGGTCATGATCACGGCGATGGACACCGCACCGGCGTTCATCCAGATCCAGGGTGTGCCGCTCTTGACCCAGCTGTTCAACGAATCCTTTTTCACGGATCGATACCTTCTGCGAAATCTGGTTTACAGGCTGGCGTACTTGCCACGCAGACGCTGACGAATCAGCTCGGCGAGGGTGTTCATCACGAAGGTGAACATCAGCAGCACCATCGCGGCGAGGAACAGCACACGGTAATGGGTGCCACCGACTTCGGATTCCGGCATCTCCACTGCGACGTTGGCGGCCAGGGTGCGCATGCCTTCGAAGATGTTGGCTTCCATGATCGGCGTGTTGCCGGTGGCCATCAGCACGATCATCGTCTCGCCCACCGCACGGCCCATGCCGATCATCAGCGCCGAGAAGATGCCCGGGCTGGCGGTCAGCAGCACCACGCGAGTGAGGGTCTGCCAGGGCGTCGCGCCGAGCGCCAGCGAACCCAGGGTCAGGCTGCGCGGCACGCTGAACACGGCGTCCTCGGCGATCGAGTAGATGGTCGGGATCACTGCGAAGCCCATTGCCAGGCCGATCACCAGGGCGTTGCGCTGGTCGAACGGGATACCCATGTCGTTGGACAGCCACAGGCGCATGTCACCGCCAAAGAACCAGTTCTCCAGATGGCCGCTGATTTCCAGCGAGCCATAGCCGATCAGGAGAATCACCGGAATCAGCAGCACGGCTTCCCAGCCATCCGGCACGGCAAGACGCACGCTCTGCGGCAGACGACTCCAGCTCCAGGCGGCGAACAGAATGCCCACCGGCATCAGCAGCAGCAGGGCGAAGATGCCCGGCAGGTGGTTTTCCAGGAACGGCGCGAGGAACAGGCCGGCGAAGAAACCGAGAATCACCGTCGGCAGCGCTTCCATCAGCTCGATGACCGGCTTGACCTTGCTGCGCAGCCTGGGCGCCATGAAGTAGGCGGTGTAGAACGCCGCGCAGATCGCCAGTGGCGCGGCCAGCAGCATCGCGTAGAAGGCTGCCTTGAGGGTGCCGAATGCCAGCGGTGCAAGGCTCAGCTTCGGTTCGAAATCACTGTTGGCCGACGTCGACTGCCAGACGTAATCCGGCTCCGGGTAGCTTTCGTACCAGACCTTGCCCCACAACGCGCTCCAGGAGATCTCCGGGTGCGGGTTATCGATCACGAAACGCTGCAGACCTTGCTGCGATTCCACCAGCAAACGGGTAGCGCGCGGCGACATGGCGGCCAGGGCGGTGCCGTCGGCGACCTGTTCCTTGACCAGCGTGCGATGCGCGGTGCTGTGGAAAACGCCAAGGCTGCCGCTGTCATCCAGCGCGAGGAAGCCTTTGCGGCGCTCCTCCGGGAGGATCTGGCGGACCGGGCTGCTGCCCAGCTTGAAGTTGCGCACAAGCTTCAGCTCGGCCTGGCCATCCGCCGCACGGACCATGAACCACTGGCCGATGCCGCCCCTGGAGTCGCCGACCATCAGCGAGATGCCGCCCAGCAGCGGGCTGACGCTGGTGATTTCGCTGCCGTCGCCGACCAGCTTGTAGCGGCCGTTGAGTTGCTTGCGACGCAGGTCGAAAACATCCGCGCTGGCCTTGCCGCTGATCGCGTAAAGCCACATATGCCGCGGGTCGATCAGCAGCTGGCGAATCGGCTCGGCCAGCTGCGGCAGGTCGAGGCGCTCCTGTTCAAGGGTCACCTCACCGGTCAGCAGGTTCTCGCTGCTGGCGATGCGCTGGGCATGCAGTGTGGTGCCGGTGGCGCCGGCAACCAGCAGCGTCTTGCCGTTCATGCTGATGGCCGCGCGATCAATGGCGCGGCCTTCCGGGTCGAGCTGCAACGGTTCTTCACCGAAGGGATAGGCCAGCTCCGGCGTGATGGTCTTCTGGTTGTTCGGGTAGGTGAGCTTGTAGTTGTGCTCGACCACCAGCGCCTGGCCATTATCCAGGCCCAGCACCAGCCGGCGCGTACCCGGAGTGTCCTGACCCACCGAGACGATGCGGCTGCCTTCCGGCAGCGGCAGGGACTTGCTCGACAGCAGCGCACCGTCGCGCAGGCCAAAGAAACGCACCTGACCATCATTGCCCAGGCGCATGGCGACCTGGTTCTGCTCCTCAATGGTCAACAGCAGCGGCTCGCCGGCTTCAGCCAGCCATGCCGGCTGCTGGACCGCGCGGCTCTCCAGTTCGGCGCCCTGGAACATCGGCAGCACGACCTGCGCCAGATAGAAGAAGATCAGGGTGATGGCGCCCAGCACCGCCAGGCCGCCGATGGATACGTACCAGCGCGCCAGGTGGTCTTTCAGCGCGCGGATGCGACGCTTGCGCTTCAGCGCCGGCGTGTTGAAGTCCAGCCGTTGCACATCGGAATTCGCGCTCATGGTCTCGATATCGTTCATGCGAGGGTCCTGGCCGCTCAGGCCGTTTTAACCGCCGCGCCGCCTTGGCGCGAGCCTCTTCCGGACCTGGTGGCCGGTTCGGCGCCTAATTTACTGCAGCCGTGTGACAGAAAAATTACATAGAGGTGACACGACGACGCCCGCCAACGCGCATGCGTGGCGGGCGTCTGCTCAGCTCGCGATACTTATCGCGAGGCGGGCTTCTGCTCTCAGTTGAGACCCAGATCCGTCATGGTCTTGTCGACCACCTTCTTCGGCAGCGGGATGTAGCCGTCCTTGACCACAACTTCCTGACCCTGCTTGGACAGCACCAGCTTGAGGAACTCGGCGTCGATCGGGCTCAGCGGCTTGTTCGGCGCCTTGTTGACGTAGACGTAGAAGAAGCGCGCCAGCGGGAACTTGCCGGCCAGGGCGTTCTCTTCGCTCGCCTCGAAGGCTTCGCCGCCCTTGGACAGCGGTACGGCACGGACGCTGGAGGTCTTGTAGCCGATGCCGGAGTAACCGATGGCGTTCAGGGTGCTGGAGATCGACTGCACCACCGAAGCGGAACCCGGCTGCTCGTTGACGTTGGACTTGAAGTCGCCTTTACACAGGGCTTCTTCCTTGAAGTAGCCGTAGGTACCGGATACCGAGTTACGACCGAACAGCTGGATCGGCTTGTTGGACCACTCGCCGGTCATGCCCAGATCACCCCAGGTCTTGATGTCCTTCTCGCCACCGCACAGGCGGGTGCTGGAGAAGATCGCGTCGACCTGCTCGATATCCAGCGACTTGATCGGATTGTCCTTGTGCACGAACACCGCCAGGGCGTCGATGGCCACCGGAACGGCCGTCGGCTTGTAGCCATACTTCTCTTCGAAGGCCTGGATCTCGTTGTCCTTCATCGGGCGGCTCATCGGGCCCATGTTGGAGGTGCCTTCGGTCAGAGCGGGCGGCGCAGTGGAGGAACCGGCAGCCTGGATCTGAATGTTGACGTTCGGATAGCTGCGCTTGAACTCTTCGGCCCACAGGGTCATCAGGTTGGCCAGGGAGTCGGAACCAACGCTGGACAGGTTGCCGGATACGCCGGAGGTCTTCTGGTAGCTCGGCAGGGCCGGGTCTACAGCAGCGACCGCGCTCGCAGCGCCAACGCCAGCGGCTACAAAGGTCAGGGCCGCCATCAAACGATTCAGTTTCATACCTTGCTCCTAGCAGGTGTGTCTCGAGTGTGTTGGAACGGGGGCCAGTATCTGCAGGCCGTATGAACACTCTATGAAGCAAGTGTGACAATCTGATTACGGAGCGGCGCATTGACCAGCCGCGGTCGCTGTGGGACTGCACAGCCGCTATACTCGGCGCCGTCGCCCGCGCTAGTACGGGCATTTCGCGCCAAAACAACAATCGCGCCGCGAGTCAGACCGAATGAAAGAGTACGAACAGGAAGATCCGATTCCACAGGGCGACCTGGCCCTGCAGCTCACCGCCCTGCCGCGCGAGACCAACGGTTTCGGCGATATCTACGGCGGTTGGCTGGTGTCGCAGATGGATCTGGCCGGCACCGCAATGGCCAGCCGCGTGGCGGCCGGTCGGGTCGCTACGGTGTCCATCGATCGCATGGCGTTCATGGTTCCGGTGGCCGTCGGCGCGCAGCTGTCCTTCTATACCCAGACGCTCGAGGTCGGGCGCAGCTCGATCCGCATGCTGGTGGAAGTCTGGAGCGACGATCCGCTGTCCAGCGAATGGCGCAAGGTCACCGAAGCGGTGTTCGTCTTCGTCGCCATCGATGGCAGCGGCCGCACCCGCTCGGTCCCACCGCGCCGCTGACGCGACCGGCTAGCGATCCGGCAGGTCCGAACGCGGCTGCGCCGCCGCCACCGCGAAGCGATTCTTGCCGCTGGTCTTGGCCTGGTACAGCGCGGTATCGGCGCAATGGTAGAGCTGCTCGGGCTGCTGACCTTCCTGCAGCGTGGCGATACCGATGCTGACCCCTACCCGCGCGATGGCCTCCTGCGGGTGCCTGATATCTAGCGCTGCCAACGCGCTGATCAGCTGTCGCGCAATACGCTGCGCCGCTGCGTTGTCGCAGTTGTACAGCAGCAGCGCGAATTCCTCGCCACCCACCCGCGCCGCTTGATCCAGCGGCCGCCGCGCGAAACCGACCAGCAGATCGGCAAAGGTACGGATCAATGCATCACCGGCCGGATGGCCGAAGGTGTCGTTGTAGGCCTTGAAATCATCCAGATCGAGCAGCAGCAGGCTCAACGGCCGGCGGTCCCGGCGCGCCTGGGCGACCCGCTGACGCAGCGCCAGGTCATGACTGCGCCGATTGGCCAGACCGCTCAGGGCATCGTGCTCGGCGACCCAGCCCAGCAGCTTGCGCATCAGAAACTGTTCCCGCTGCGAATACTCGTGCACGTAGCGACTGATGGCACCGATGATCAGCAGCAGCACGTAATAGCTGACCGCGATCCAGTGCTCCGGCATCCGCTCCGCCGGGAGGATCAGACTGGCCATGCACACATCGGCCAGCACGATGAGTACCGCGCAGAGCAACGCCCACCAGAAGGTCACGCCCAGAAAGAAGAACGAGCTGACGATCAGCAGGCCGGCGCCGTAGCGGAAGTTCAGCTCGGTTTGTAGCGCCTCGAAACGGATGTCGATCAGTGCAGCGAGAATGCCGACCGTTACCAGCAGTACCGGGAAAACACGGTTGGCCTGCGCGCGAAATCTGCGGCTGTAGAACGTCAGCACCAGCACGACGACGCCGGGAAGAATCTGCAGACCGCGCAACAGGGTCAGCGTGGTCAGCCAACCCGTACCGGCCAGATCGAACAGCCGCAGCTCGCAGTACAGATAGCCCGAAACGACGAGAATCAGCAGCAGCGCGGCAAGGCGCTGCGAGGCCCGGGCGTGCCGGTCCAGGTAATGCCGAAACTCCCGCTCCAGCTCCGACTTGAAGCAAAGCAACCGAAAGCCGGCATGCAGTTGCCGGCCATAGGGCGTATCGCGGAAGCCCTCGGTAGAGGAGTAATCGGTGGTATGTGGCATCGGAAGCCCGTCGTTTGAGCGCTCAAATGATATCACCAGGCCATCACCGAGTTGACGACAGTCCGACCGGCGTAACCCCTGCATAGACCGGCAACTTGGACAGGAGACTTGCACTGGGCGTTTCCAGCATTGAAGATCCCTTTCACATGCATAGCTGGATGTATCCGTGACAGCCCTTCTGCTGGCCCTCTGGCCCCTCTTCGCGCTTATCGTTGCCGGCTATTGTCTGCGCTTGCGTGCCTTTCCCAGCGTGGAGTTCTGGCCAGGCGCCGAACGCATCAACTACTTCGTCCTCTTTCCCGCGCTGCTGTTCAGTAGTCTGGCCACCGCGCCGCTGGACAATCCCGCACTGCCGCAGCTGGCCGCCGCGGTAATGCTCGGCCTTGGCCTGGCCTGGATCGCCCTGCTGCTGATGAAGCGCCTGCGCGGCTGGCCCGCGGGCCGCTTCGGCGCCATCACCCAGGGCGTGCTGCGTTTCAATACCTATCTGGGCCTGGCCGCCGTCGGCAGTCTGTTCGGCAAGGAAGGCCTGGCGCTGGCCGCACTGATGCTGGCCTTGATGGTGCCGACAGTGAACGTCATGTCGGTCTGGGCACTGACCGCCGAGCGTGGCGTCAGCGTGCGCGGCCTGCTGCTGCCCATCGCCAAGAATCCGCTGATTCTCGCCTGCGTCGCCGGCGCGCTGGTGAATCTGTCAGGGCTGGGCTTGCCCGGCGGCACCGACCGCCTGCTGAGCCTGCTGGCCGCGGCTAGCCTGCCGTTGGGCCTGCTCTGCGTCGGCGCGGCACTCAAGCCGCAGGAGCTGGGCGGGGAAATCCCCGCGCTTGGCTGGAACTGCGCGGCGCGCCTGCTCGCTATGCCGCTGCTGGCCTACGGCGTGGCGCTGGTGCTGGGCTTGCCGCCAATGGAAACGACCATTCTGGTGCTGTTCTTCGCCCTGCCGACCGCCCCGACCGCCTATGTGCTGACCCGCCAGCTCGGCGGCGACAGCCATCTGATGGCCGGCATCATCACCCTGCAGACGCTGCTCGCGGCGGCCAGCCTGCCGCTGGTGCTGACGTTGCTGAATGGCTGATCAGCGCGCGACCTGACCGCGCAAGAGACGCAGCAGCATCAATGCCATACCGACGCCCAACGCGCCGAGCACCAACAGCGGACCGAGATAACCAAGAGCATCCTGCAGCCAGCCGAGCAGCAGGTGCAGCCACTCGGTGTGCAACGAGGCCTCGACTGCCACGTAGCCGCCCTGCTCCCAGATCTGATACGCCGCGTGCAGCGGGATCAGCGTCAGTGGCAGCAGGATCAGGCACAGCCAGTAGCCACTGCGCCGGTACGCGCCCAGCAGCCCCCACGGCAGGTAGGCGGCGCGGATAAGCTGGAAGAAGCAGACGACGTAATAGACCACCAGCAGCAGCGCAAATCCGCTGCCCACGGACGGCTCGAGCCACAGCGTACGCAGCGCTGCGGTGCTTATCGTCAGGCTGAGCACGCCCCATAGCAGAAGGAAGAAGGTTCTCATCGCAAGTCCCGGTGTCGGCTTTCGGCGAAAGCGCATCGGAACAGAATTCCGAGCGCGATACGCACAACCGCTTCACGAAACAGGCGGCGATGAGCAGCGAACGTGCCGGCTTCGAGCAGCCGCGCACGGTTCAGAACAGGCTGAGCTGATCGCCTTTAGGCTCATCTGGCTTCGCCGCTGGCAATGCCTCGACAGGCCTGTCCGGCACGCGGGGAAGCGCCAGTCGCTCGGCCAAGCCGGCGGCGCGCTCGGCGCGGGTATTGACTGCCTCGGCCAGACGCGCCGGCAGTGCCCAGATCTCCACCTTGCGTTTGGCGCGGGTGATACCGGTATAGAACAGCGAGCGCGTCAGCAGCGGGCTGGGTTGCTCCGGCAACGCCAGCAGCACTTCGGCGAATTCCGAGCCCTGGCTTTTGTGCACGGTCATGGCGAAGGCACTGTCATGGCTCGGCAGCCGCGCCGGGGCGAAGCCGCGGTAGCCGTCGTCGCCCTCGAAGAACACCCGCAGGCCCTGCTCGGTCCTCAGACACAGGCCGATATCGCCGTTGAACAGACCGAGGGCGTAATCGTTCTGCCGGACCATCACCGCGCGGCCAGGGTACCAGCGTTCACGCGCCGGCACGCTGAGGCGACGCTTGAAGCGCGCTTCCAGCGCCTCGTTGATACCCGTGACGCCGAAAGCGCCTTCGCGCTGGGCGGTCAGCGCGCGAAAGCCGTTGAAGGCCTCGACCGCGGCGGACGGATCGGCCTGGCGTACGGCCTGCAGGTAAGGTGCGTAGCCCTGCTCCAGCCGTTCGATCAGCGCCGCGGGGCTGGGCGCTGCGTTCCAGGCCAGATCCGGCCGGCCTTCCTGCAGCAGCGCGACGGTGCCCTTGGCATCGCCACCATTGATTCGCCGCGCCAGTTCGCCGATGCCGCTGTCGCCGGCGAAGCGATGGCTGTGGGTGAGCAGCACCACCGCATCACCCAGGCGCGAGCGCGGCGTCTCGACCGCTACGTTCTGCCCGGTAATGCGTTGCAGATCGGCGGCCGCTTGGCTATCGAAACCGCGCCCTTCGCAGAGCTCGGCGAACACCGCGCCGGCTTCCACGGCGGCCAGCTGGTCCTTGTCGCCGAGCAGGATCAGCCGCGCCTTCGGCGGCAGCGCGGCGACCAGCTTGGCCATCAGCGCCAGGTCGACCATCGACGCCTCGTCCACCACCAGCACGTCCAGCGCCAGCGGGTTGGCCGCGTCGTGGCGCACGCGCGGGCTGTCGGCGCGGCTGCCGAGCAGGCGGTGCAATGTGCGAGCCTCGTCCGGCAGAGCGTCCTTGACGGCATCACTGACCGGCAGATCGGCCTTGGCGTTGCGGATCGCTTCGGCCATGCGCGCCGCCGCTTTGCCGGTAGGTGCCGCGAGGCCGATGGCCAGGCGTTCACCACCGGGCTGTTCCAGCAATGCCGCCAGCAAACGGACCACCGTGGTGGTCTTTCCGGTGCCGGGGCCACCGGAGATTACTGCCAAGCGACGACGTACCGCCTGAGCCGCGGCGAGGCGCTGCCAATCAGGGCTTTGCTGATTGAAGGCGAACAACCGCGCCAGGCTGTCGCTCAGCTGCTGCTCATCCACCTCCGGCGCATCCGCTGCGCGAGCCAGCAGCTGCTCAGCCAGTTGTTGTTCGTAAGCCTGGTAACGGGCGAGGTAGAGCCGTTCTCCGCTCAGGATCAGCGGCGCGTAATCCCCCGGCGCACCGATCAGCTCTGAGGCATCCAACTGCGCTCGCCAGGTCGCAAGCGGCGGCAGGCTGAAATCCTGATCCGGCCATGGCCGCTTGCCGGCTAACCGACCCAGCGGCAAGCAGACGTCGCCATCGGCCAGCGCTTCGCAACAGAGCGCGGCGGCGAGCAGCACCGGCTCGGACGCTTGCGGGTCGAGGCGCTGCAGGCTGGCGACGAAGGCGCGCTCCAGTGGGCCGAGGGGCAGATCGGCAAGGGTCATATATCGCTCCTGAAATTCATGAAGGCGCCGCTAAGCCCACATTCGCGGTCAAGACCGCTAAAGCGCGCCATCACCGCCCCTCCTCGAACAACCGATCCAATGCATCAAGCAGCGCATCGTCCGGCCGGGCGAAATACACACCGGCTTCGGGCATGCCGCGCAGGAACAGGTAGAAGGCACCGCCGAGCTGCTCGTCGTGGAAGTCCGCCAGGCGCTGGCGCAGGAAGCGGCGCAGGGCGACCAGATAGATCAGGTATTGCAGGTAATAGTGCTCGCCGGCCAATGCTTGCAGCAGCCGCTCACCGCCGTAGTAGCTGGCATCCGGACCTAGCCAGTTGGATTTGTAGTCGGCGATGTACCAACGGCCGTCGTGTTCGAAGGTCAAGTCGATAAAGCCCTTGAGAAAGCCCTTTAGGCTGTCGAATTCCAGCCGCGCCGCCGCTTCGCGCAAGGGTTCGGCGAGGCCGTTGGCCGGATCGACGAGCAATGCACGCAGCCGCGCCACGTCCAGATCCCGCACCGGAAAGGTGAAGCCCAGTTCCGGCAGGCGTCTGGCCGACTGCAACGCGGCGAGGGTCAGGCCAGCGCCATCCATATCGGTTTCCAGCACCTTTTGCAGATGCGCCGTGGCGATCTCCTGCCACTCCAGCGGCAGCCCGTAGGCTTGCAGCGCAGGTTCGACCAGCGCCTCCAGCTCGCCTTTGCCACGCGCCCAGTCTTCGAGGATGGCGTGCAGGCAAGTACCGGCGCGCGCGCCACGGGGGAAGGCGAAGAAGCCGCTGCCCGGCTCGCCGGCATCGGGAATGGCCAGGGCGTCGCGGTCCGGCGCTTCCATGTGCATGCCGGCGGCAAGGCCGGAGAAGCTGCCGATGCGCCAGGCGCTGTGCAGGCTGCGATTGAGCTGCGACAACTGCTGAGGCGGCACGGCGCGGCCGGGACCCTGTGCATTGGCTTCGCGCGACTCCAGCGGCAGGCAGGCCATTCGGCCGTTGCTGCCCTGCACCAGCCGCTCGATGGCCAGGCGCAGGCTGCCGCCGTTGAAGTCCGCCAGGTAGTTGCCCAGCTCGCTCAGCGGTTGTTCGCCTGGGAGTTCACGCCCATGCAGCAGCCAGGCCAGGGCACTGCTGTGCAGGCCCTCATCGGCCAGGCTGCCGTCCTTCTTCGGTTTGCACAGATTGACCGGCCCCCAATGCAGCCAGAGCCGGTCACGGGCGCGGGTCAGCGCGACATAGGCCAGGCGCAGCTGCTCGGCGAAGACCTCCTGGCGCGCGCGCTCGAGGTTGTCCTCCAGCTCACCGCTACCGAGATCCAGCAGTGGCTGGCCAGTCGCATCGTGGCAGCGGGTGCTGTCGCGGTTCTTGCCGAGCAGCTTGCCGTCCCAGAGGAAGGGACAGAACACCAGTGGGTATTCCAGGCCCTTGCTGGTGTGGATGGTGACGATCTGCACCCGCTCGGCATCGCTTTCCAGACGCAGCAGGGCTTCCTCACCGGCGCCCTCGCTGCCGCGCTGGGCATTGAACCAGGCAAGCAGCGGTTCCAGCCCGGGACGCAGCAGGCTCTCGGCCTGCAACAGTTCACCGAGGTGAAGCAGGTTGGTCAGCCGGCGTTCGCCATCGACCCGCGCCAGCAGCCGTTCGGCCACCGCCTGCTCGTCGAGCCAGGCACGGAACACGCGCATGAAACCCTGCTGCTGCCAGAGCTGGTGATAGCGCTCGGCGGCCTCGCGTTCGGCGTCCCACTGCTGCTGATCGTCCTGGCAGCGGGCAAGGTCGGCGGCGCTGCGGCCCAGCAGGCGCGTGGCCAGCGCATAGCGCAGCAGGCCTTCACGACCGGGCTCGGCATAAGCGGCAAGCACCGCGGCCAGCTCACCGGCCTCCTCGCTGCGCCAGACGCTGTCGCGTCCGCGGCGCACGCTGGGCACACCGCGTGCGGCCAGTTCATCGGCGATCATCCCTGCCTGCCGGTGGTTGGCCACCAGCACGGCGATATCGCCACCCTTGAGCGGTGTGAACTCGCCGTCCTTGTCGAAACCAGCACGTCCTTCGGCGGCGCCTGCCAGTTGCAGGGCGATACGCCGTGCGGTGTCGCTCGCTGCCAGCTGCGCGGCCTCGCCCTTGCCCAGCGGATCGTCGCCAAGCCAGATCAGCGACAGCGGCGCCGCCTCGCCCTCTTCCAGCAGACGCAGGCCGGCCCGCGGCTTGTCGGCGGCACCTACCGGCGGGTAGCGCAGGTCAGGTTGGGCGAAGGGCTGTGGATGGTCGAACAGCTGGTTCAGCGCGGCGATCAGCTCGGGGGTCGAACGGTAATTGGTCGGCAGGTTGAACGGTTCGCGATCGGCCTGCTGCTTGGCCGTCATGTAGGTCGCCAGGTCCGCACCGCGGAAGGCATAGATCGCCTGCTTCGGATCGCCGACGAAACACAGCGACGCCTCGCTGGCCTTGGCATAAATGCGGTTGAAGATGGCGTACTGGATCGGGTCGGTGTCCTGGAATTCGTCGATCAGTGCCAGCGGATAGGTGGCACGCAGCGAGGCCGCCAAGTCTTCGCCGACAGGCCCTTGCAGCGCCTGATCCAGGCGATTGAGCAGATCATCGAAGGCCAGCAGCCGCTGCGCCGCCTTGCGCTCCGGCAGCTCGCGGTTGAGCCGTTCCAGCAGCGCCACCTGCAGGGCGATCAGGCGTTGCTTGCCGGCCGGCAGCGCCTCGGCGACCTGATCGGCCAGCTCGTCCAGTGCATGGGCCAGCTCGCAGACCGGCGCGTCATGGCCCTTCTTGCACGCTTTGGTCAGCGCGCGGACACCGAACTTGGCCGCGCCCTCGGGCAGGTCGAACATCACCGCCGGATCGGCGAAATAGGCATCCAAATCCATCTGCCAGGGCGCAAATTTGATGCTTTTGTGGGTGCTCTGGCTGAGTCCACCATGGGCCAGCAGCTCGGCGACCCAGGCACTGCCCGCTCTCTTCCACAAATCGGCGGCGCGCTGCCAGGCGGCCTCGACCGGGCGCAGGTCGGCGGCAATGGGCGCACCCTGCGGCTCGACGCGCAGATAGGGCTTGCCCAGGTGACTGCGCAGGCGCTGACGTAACCACAGCGGCGTGATCCGGCTCTTTGCCAGAAAGCGCGCCCAGGCCGGGTCGGCATCGGCCAACTCGCTGCGCCAGGCGTCAGCGAGCAGCGCGTCGATGATCTCGCGGTCATCGGCGGTCAGCTCGCTATCGAAATCGCCACCCGCCTCGAAGGCCGCGTCCTGCAGGGCGCGCTGGCAGAAGCCGTGAATGGTGAAGATCGCTGCCTCGTCGAAGCCGTGCACGGCCAGCAACAGCCGGCGCCGCGAGGCTTCGTCCGGGTAGCGCGCATGCAGGCGGTTGAGGAAGTCATCGGTGCTCGGCGTGCCGTCATAGACAGCCAACAGGTCGGCAAGCCGCGCGCGGATGCGCTCACGCAGTTCGGCCGTCGCTGCAGTCGTGTAGGTGACCACCAAAATCTGCCCCACCGACAGCTGCCGCTCCAGCAGCAGACGGGCATACAGCGCGGTCAGGGTCCAGGTCTTGCCGGTGCCGGCGCTGGCCTCGATCAGCGAGCGGCCATCGAAGGGCGAATCGAGCAGGTCGAGTTTCATGCTTCCTCCTCGTCTTCAGCCAGGGCGTCGAGGGCCGGGCCGATCAATTCCTGAGCCAGGCTTTCGAAACGCTCGTCCAGCGGATCGCGATCGCGGAAGGCTAGGGCGTTCCAAGGGTCTTCGGCCTCGGCGGCGATGGGACTGAATTCGGCACCGAGCCAGGCTTCGCGGGCGCGTTTACGTGCGCAGTCGGGCGGTTCGCTGCCGCGGCTCGGCTTGCGATACCCCTTGGCGAAGGCATGGCTGCTGCGTGGCAGCAACGGCAGTGGCTCACGGATGGCACAGAGATAGGCGGCGAGCCAGGGTTCGAGCAGCTCGGCGGCATTCGCCAGCGGCCCCAGTTGCCAGTCACCGGCGGGCGACAGCATCAGGCTGTGGCGCTCGATGCCGGGCGTGGCGGACAGATTGAGCAGCAGATGGCGCAGCCAGAACGGCGGCAGGTCCCACTCACCGAGACGGCCAAGCTTCCAGCCGAACAGCCCGGCCGGGGTCACGCCGTCCAGCCAGCCATGCACGCGCACACCGGCCAGGGTGATGTCCACCGGCAACGGCTCGGGCACCGCGTCCGGGCGCAGTTCGAATAGCCGCGGCGCAAAGGCACGCACCGGGCCGCGCAACTTGCCCCACAGCGCCTGGCCCAGTTCGCCGGTGGGCAGCCAGCCGGCGGCGCAGGCCATGCGCCGTTCGTCTTCATCACTCCAGCCGTGCTCCATGGCCTGCAGCGATAGACGGCGCAGGCCATTCCAGGCCGGCATCTCCAGATCGAACGGCTCGTCACTGGCGAGCGACTCCTGGTCGTCGGCCAGACGCAAACCAAGGCGCTGCTCGAGCAGGAAGCGCGCCGGATGGCGGAAGCACTGCAACAGCTGCGACGGCTCGATGGTCAGCCAGGCCTCATCCGGTTCGGCGAGCAGGCTGGCAAAGGGTTGCGGCTGGGTATGCGGCGGCTCGGCCAGGCGCTGGGCGGCACGAAACCAGGGCGAGGAGAACCCGGCGCAGAGCCCGTCGCCAAAATTGCGTGGCGAGAACGGCTGCAGCGGGTGGGCGACGAGAATCTGCTGACTGACCGGCTTCGTGCCATCGGCCAGCACCGCCGTCATGTCGACCGCTTCCAGCACTTCGCTGAGCAGCACCGAAGGCGGCAGCACGGCGTTGTCGCGCGGGTCGCGGCCGACATAGGACAGGTACAGCGCCTCGCGCGCCGAAAGCAGGGTTTCCAGCAGCAGGTAGCGATCGTCCAGGCGCCGCGCCCGGTCGCCACGGCGCGGATGCCGGCCGATCAGGTCGAAGCCCGACGGCGGCGTGCGTCGCGGGAAGGCGCCATCGTCCAGACCCAGCAGGCAGACCACGCGGAACGGCAGGCTGCGCATCGGCACCATGGTGCAGAAGGTCACCGCGCCGGTGAGAAAACCCGAGGCGCCACCGCCCTGCTGCAGCGCGGCGCTGAGCTGCTGGTGCACCAGTTCCAGTTCGATGGGCCGAGTCAGGTCGGCGGCCTGGGCCTGATCGCGCAACGCCGCGCAGGCCTGGGACAACAAGAGCAACGTGTCGCCGGCTTCGCGCTCGTCGAACAGGGTGTCGATCAGGATTTGCAGGTCATCGGCCCACTCGGCCAACGGACGCGGCCGCGCCAGCTGATCGGCCAAGACGCCGAGGCGTTCGACGAACTCCACCAGCCGCCCGAGCAACTGCGCGCGCGCGCCTTCCAGGGCATCCAGCGGCCAGTGGTCGCCGAGCAGTGGCGCGTGGTCGCCAGCCAGTTGCGGCGGCGCGGCAAAGCCCAGCAGCAGGCGGTCCAGCCCCTGGCGCCAGGTGAAGGCCGATTCGTCCGGCAGGCCGAGACGCGCCCGCTGGCTGCCGTCACGGCCCCAACGCACGCCGGCTTCGCGTAACCAGTCGCGCAGTAGCGGCAGGTCTTCGCTTTCGATCCCGGCGCGGCGGGCAATGGCCGGCTGCTCCAGCCAGGCGAGGACTTCCTCGGCGGTGAAACGGCTCTGCGCCAGCATCAGCAGTTCGAGGAAGGCCTCGATCAGCGGCATTTCGGCGCGCAGGCTGCGGTCGGCGAGGCTGTAGGGAATCCGCGGGCTGCCCTCGCGCGGGGCGAACACGGCTTCGATAAAGGGCGCGTAACGCTCGATATCGGGGGTCAGCACCACCACCTGATCGGGCGTCAGCGCCGGGTTGGTGGCGAAACGAGCCAGCAGCTGGTCATGCAGGATCTCTACCTCGCGCAGCGGCGAATGGGCGATATGCACTTCCAGCGAACGGTCACCGTCGGCCAGCGTGATGCGCTCATCCGGCAGGCGGGTGCGCAGGCGCAGGATGTCGTTCTGCAGGGCGTGCAGCAGGCTGTCGTCGCGCAGGTCTTCGTCTTCGGAATACAGGCCGAACTCCTGGCTGCCTTCGCTGGCGGTCAGGCTGAACAAGGAATCGAAGAAATCGCGGCCCTGCTTGCCGAGACTGGCCAGCAGCGGATGGCCGACGTCGAGATACCAATCGTCAGCCCCGCTCTCGGGCTGGCGCGCCAGCTCGCGGATATCGCGAATCTCGCCCCAGGCCTCGCGGCTCGGGTTGAGTGCGCAGACCACCACGTCGATATGCCGTGCCAGGCCGTCGAGCACGCGCAGATGGTGCGGCGGCAGGCTGCTGATGCCGAACACCAGCAAGCGCTCGGGCAGACCGGGCAAGGGTTCGTCGCTGTAGAGCCGCTGTAGCAGATCGCCGAGCAGCCGTGCGCGGTGCGGGTGGCCGTCCTTGGTCAGTTCGCGCCAGAGCAGCGCCTGCCAGGCTTCGTCCGGGCCGAGATCGAAGGTTTCGCCACGTTCCCAGGCCGCCAGCCAGTCGTCGCGATAGAGCAGATACTGGTCAAAGACGTCGGCGATCTTCGCTGCCAGCGACAGCCGCCGGCGCTCGTCGCCACCGTCGAGGTACTGCGCCAGACGTGGCGCCAGCTCGAGATTGGCTGGCTCGCAAAGCCAGCCATAGAGGCGCCAGGTCAGGGTCGTCGGGGAAAACGCCGATTGCTCCGGCAGACTGCCCAGCACGGTGCGGCTCAGGTCCCAGACAAACTTGGCTGGCAGCTGAATCTCCAGCTGCATGGCGATGCCCTGCTTGCGCGCCAGCTCCAGCGTCAGCCAGCGGCCCATGCCCTGGCTCGGCACCACCACCAGCGCCGGAGCGAAGGGATCGGCGAGTGGCTGGGCGAGCAGGCGCGTGGCCAGTTCGCCGAGGGTTTCCAGATCGGGAGCGTGGTAGAGGCTGAGCATGGGCGCACCGCGTGAACAGAAGTCGCTAGGTTACAGGCCGCTCCGCAGGGGAGCGAGCCGTGCACTTGAGTCTGTATCCCGGTTGCGACAACTCGTGTCGCAGCGCATCTCCTCCTTTCGCCCTGCCCTTTTGCTTCTCTCGACCAATATCAATTACGCCGCGGCTGCCTAGCATGGGGCAACGGGGCGGCCGCTTAGTCGCCCGCCATCAGGTCAGGAGTCGTTCATGAACCGGAACCGCAAGAAGCTGCTCGCCCTCTCTCTATCTGCCACGCTGGGCGCCGTGCCGCTGCTGCTGCACGCACAGGAGCCAGCCCAGCAGCGGACGCTCGGCTCGGTGGAGCGCAGCCACGCCAGCCAGGCACGCGCCCTGCTCGACAGCGCCGTGTTGACCTTCCAGGCCAAGGGCCCGGAGCAGGCATTGGCCGCCTTCAACGACCGCAACGGCGAATTCGTTCACGGCCAGTACTACATCTTCGTGCTCGGCGAGGACGGCACCATGCAGGCCAGCAGCGGCCCTTCGGCCAGCCTGGTCGGACTGAACGTCGCTGAGCTCAAGGATGCCGCCGGCAAGTCGTTCATCCGTGAAATCCTCGACAAGTCGACCAAGCAGGACGGCGGCGAAGTCGAATACCAGTGGCTCAACCCGGCCGACAACAAGGTCGAGAACAAGCTCAGTCAGTTCCGCAAGGTCGGCGATCACGTGCTCTGCGTCGGCTACTACATCCCGCGCGCTACCGCCGAGCATGCCAAGGCGCTGCTCGACCGCGCCGTGCAGCAGGTCAAGGACAAGGGCGCCGAGGCAGCCTTCCGCAACTTCAACGATCCGCGTGGCGGCTTCGTCTTCAACGACGAGTACGTCTTCGTCATCGGTCTGGACGACGGTCGCTATCGCGCCAGCGGCAGCTCGCCGAACCTGGTGGGGGTCGATGTGCGCAACGTCAATGATGCCGCCGGCAAGCCGCTGTTCAAGGAAATGATCGAGCTGGCCCGCAAGCAGGGCTCCGGCAGCGTCGACTACGTCTGGCGCAACCCGGCGACCAACGCGGTCGAGCAGAAGCACACGCTGATCCAGCGGGTCGACGATGTACTGCTGGGCGTGGGCTACTACACCCGCCCCTGATCGGGCGGGCCAACCGGGCTTTGTGACGTTTCGGTGAACGTGACCGGCAGGCCAGGGTCAATCGAGTATCCCCGGTGAAGATCTGCGTCCTTGTGACGCAGACTTTCGCCGTTGCTGCTCGATGAGGCAGGAGCCCGACCGATGCTGACCCTGTTGCACCTGTTGTCGTCCATCGCCCTGCTGGTCTGGGGTACGCATATCGTGCGTACCGGGATCATGCGGGTGTATGGCTCGCACCTGCGACGGGCGCTCGGCCAGAGCATGGGCAATGCGCCGCTGGCCTTCGGCGCCGGCATCGGTGTTACGGCGCTGGTGCAGAGCAGCAACGCCACCGCGCTGCTGGCCATCTCCTTCGTTGCCCAAGGCCTGATGGCGCTGCCCACTGCGCTGGCGATCATGCTCGGCGCGGATGTCGGCACCGCGCTGATGGCTCGTGTGCTGACCCTCGATCTTTCCTGGCTGTCGCCGCTGCTGACGCTGCTCGGCGTCTGCCTGTTTCTCTCGCGCAAACAGAGCCGCATCGGTCAGCTCGGCCGCGTGCTGATCGGCCTTGGCCTGATCATTCTCGCCCTGCAGTTGATCGTGCAAGCCGCCGAGCCGATCACCGAGGCGCGCGGCATGCAGGTGCTGTTCTCCTCGCTGGCCGGCGACACCCTGCTCGCGGTGCTGGTGGGTGCGCTATTCGCCGTCTTGTCGTATTCCAGCCTGGCCGCGGTGCTGCTGACCTCGACGCTGGCCGGCGCCGGCCTGATCAGCCTGCCGGTGGCACTCGGCCTGGTGATCGGTGCCAATATCGGCAGTGGCCTGCTCGCCTGGTTCAACGCCAGCCTGCAGCCGGCCTCGGCGCGGCGAGTGGCGCTGGGCAACCTGCTGTACAAGCTCGCCGGCCTCATCGTGCTGCCTTTCCTGGTGCCGCTGGTGGCCTGGATGGACACCCTCGGCTACAGCGCGCAGACCCAGGTCATCGGCTTCCATCTGGTCTACAACAGCCTGCGCTGCCTGATCCTGCTACCCACCGTGCAGCCGATGAGCCGGCTATGCGAATACCTGCTGCCGGAGCGCGCGCTGGATAACGGCGTGGCGCAGCCGCGGCACCTCGACCTCGCGGCGCTGGAAACCCCAAGCCTGGCGCTGGCCAACGCGGTCCGCGAAACCCTGCGCATCGGCGATATGGTGGAATTGATGCTGGCGCGCCTGCTGGAGGTGCTGCGCGACGATCGGCCTGAGCCCGGCGAGGAGATCCGCCGCCTGGACGATGACGTCGATGCGCTCTACAGCGGGGTCAAACTCTACCTGGCGCAGATGCCCCGCGAGGACCTGGCCGAGCAGGAAGGCCGGCGCTGGGCGGAGATCATCGAACTGGCGATCAACCTCGAACAGGCCGGCGACATCATCGAGCACATGGCCAGCAAGGTGCAGAACCTCAAGACCGCCAAGCGCCGCTCGTTCTCCGACAGCGGCCTGGAGGAACTCGGCCAGCTGCATGGCCAGCTCTGTACCAATCTGCGGCTGGGTCTTTCGGTGTTTATCTCCGGCGACTCCCACGGTGCGCGCCAGCTGCTGCAGCACAAGCGCCAGTTCCGCAAGCTGGAGCGCGAGCTGGCGCACTCCCACGTGCAGCGCCTGCATCAGCAGGTCGTGGAAAGCATCGAGACCAGCGCCGCACATCTGGAGCTGATCGCCGATATGAAACGCCTCAATTCGCTGTTCTGCAGCGCCGCCTATCCGGCGCTGGAAGGTCCGGCTGGTGGCAAGGCCCGCGCCACCAGCGACAGTACTCGCGAGGTGCTGGCCAACGAGCCACAGCTGCCAGCGCGTCCCGCCTAGCCTGCGCGACGCTGCCAGAAGCGGAACAGCGGCTCGGCGAGGAACATCACCAGAAACAGCCTGAGCACCTGTACCGCGGTGACCAGCGCCACCGACAGCTGCAGGGCTTCGGCGGTCAGGCACAGCTCGGTGATGCCGCCGGGCATCATGCCGAGCATCAGCGATACCTCGTCCAGCGCCGTCAGCCAACCCAGCGCGCCGCCCAGTGCAGCAGCCACCAGCATCGCCAGCAGGGTGAACAGCAGGATGCGCAACAGAAAGGCCGGCGCGCTGCGAAAGAACGGCCGGTCGAAATGGCAGGCCAACGAACAGCCGATCAGCCACTGGCCGAGCGCGCCGGCCCAGCCCGGCAGGCCGATATGCAGGTCGAACGCCACACTGGCCAGCGCGCAGGCGGTCAACGGGCCGAGCATCCAGGGGTTGGGCTGGCCGAGACGCTTCCAGAGCAGCGCCAGCAGACCGCCGGCCGGCAGCAGCACGGCTAGCCAGGGCCAGCTCACCGGGGCCGCGGGCGGCGCCGCGACCGTCGGCAGGCCCCAGGTGAACAGCGCCGGCACGATCAGCACCACCAGCAGCAGGCGCAGGCTGTGCGCCGCTGCCACGCTGGCCGCCTCGGCCCGGTGCCGGTTGGCCAGCACCACCATCTCGCTGGCGCCACCCGGCATGCTGGCGAAGAACGCAGTGGCGCGGTCGGTGCCGCTGCGCAGCAGGATGACGATGCCGATCAGCCCCAGCAGCAGGGTGCCGACCGCACCGGCGAGGATCACCCCGAAGTGCGCCAGCACCTCGCGCATCACCTCACCGGTGAAATGCAGGCCGATGGCGCTGGCGACGAGCCATTGCCCGACCTGCCGGCCGCGCGGCACTTCGCTCACCAGCCAGCCGCTGCAGCGCACGGCGATCACCGCCAGCAGCGAACCGACCATCCATGGCAGCGGCCAGTTGGCCAGGCTCGCCAGCCAGCCGCCGAGCGCACCGATCAGCGGCGTCGCCCACCAGGCCGGCAGCCGCTGGCGCATATCAGGCCTGCGCCTCGACCACGTTGCCGCGACGGCGCTTGAGGTACCAGCGCAGCCCTGGCATGGCCAGCATCGCCACGGTCAGCGCCCACAGCGCCAGAGTGATCGGGCTGCCATAGAGGATGCCCAGCTCGCCGTTGGAGATCGACAGCGCGCGGCGCAGGTTGTCTTCCATCATCTCGCCGAGGACGAAGCCGAGGATCAGCGCCGAGAGCGGGAAGTCCAGCTTGCGCAGCAGGTAGCCGAACACGCCGAGGCCGACCATCAGCACCAGATCGAACACCGTGCTGTGCACCGAATACACGCCGACCATGCTGATCACCGTGATCGTCGGTACCAGCACCCAGTTCGGCACGCTGAGCATGCGCGAGAACAGGCCGACCAGCGGAATGTTCATGATCAAGAGGATCACGTTGCCGATGAACAGCGAGGCGATCAGGCCCCAGACCACGTCCGGCTGCTGTTCGAACAGCAGCGGGCCGGGGGTGATGTTGTACAGCGTCAGCGCGCCGATCATCACCGCGGTGGTGCCAGAACCCGGCACGCCGAGGGTCAGCATGGGGATCAGCGAACCGCAGGCCGAGGCGTTGTTGGCCGCTTCCGGTGCCGCCAGGCCGCGCAGGTCGCCATCGCCGAAGCGGCCCTTGTCGCCGGCCATGCGCTTCTCGCTCATGTAGGTCATGGCGCTGGCGATGGTCGCCCCGGCGCCCGGCAGGGTGCCGATGACGAAGCCGGCCACGGCACTGCGCACCATGGTCCAGAAGGTCAGGCAGAACTCCTTGAAGTTGAACAGCAGCCGGCCGCTGGCCTTGACCGCCTTCTGCCCGCTGTGGGTCTTTTCCAGCATCAAGAGGATCTCGCTGACGCTGAAGAAGCCGATCACCACGATGACGAACTGGATGCCGTCGGACAGGCTGACGCTGCCGAAGGTGAAGCGGTACACGCCGGTGGTCGAATCGACACCGACGGTGGCCAGGGCCAGGCCCATCAGCGCGGCCATCAGCGTCTTCACCGGCTTGTCGCCGACCATGCCGCCAAGGCAGGCGATGGCGAAGATCATCAGCACGAAGTATTCCGCCGGGCCGAAGGCCACCGCCCACTTGGCCAGCAACGGGGCGAACAGCACCACGCCGCAGGTGGCGATGATGCTGCCGACGAACGAACTGACCGCCGACAGCGACAGGGCGATGCCCGCCTTGCCCTGGCGCGCCAGCGGGTAGCCGTCGAGAGTGGTCATCACCGCGGCGGCGTCACCGGGCACGTTGAGCAGGATCGCCGAGATGCGCCCGCCGTATTCGCAGCCCAGGTACACCGCAGCGAGCAGGATCAGCGCGGTTTCCGGCGGCAGGCCGAGGGCGAAGGCCAGCGGCAGCAGCAGCGCCACGCCGTTGATCGGGCCGAGGCCGGGCAAGAGGCCGACGATGGTACCGACGAACGCCCCGAACAGCGCCACCAGCAGGTTGGTCGGCCGGGTGGCGACGTCGAAGCCCTGCATCAAGAAATTCAGTGTTTCCATTTCAGCTCTCCAGCAGACGCAGCAGACCAAGCGGCAGCGGCACGTCCAGCAGGTAATCGAACAGCCCGTAGAGCAGCACGCCAAGCAGCGCACCGCTGATCAGGCTGGGCCACAGGCGACCGTTGAACAGCAGGCCGAGGGCGAAGCCGGCCAGGGCAGTGCTGATGACGAAACCGAGGATTTCGAACAGCAGCGCATAGATCAGCAGCGCCAGCACGCAGAGCACCGCCCGCTGGGCCTTGATGCGGTCGAACGCCGGCGTCGGCTCGCCGTGCGGCTTGATCAGCAACCACAGCGCGCCGCAAAACATCAGAAACAGCAGCAGCAGCGGATAGGCGCGCGGCCCGACCGGGTCGTAGGCGAAAGGCGCCTCGAAACCCCAGGCAAGCAGGGCGAGGCCGGCGCAGGCGAGCAGCCACACCGCGGCGAAGACACGTACGTACATGACGGGATACCTCAGGGATTCGGCGACCCGGCAGCTGCCGGGCCAGCCGTACGACCCGCGGGCGCGGGCCGGTTCGCGTTACTTGACCAGACCGAACTCGCCGGCCAGTGCCTTGTAGTCCTGCACCTGCTTCTCGACGAAGGCTTTGAGCTCATCGCCGGTCATCGACAGCGGGAACAGGTCGCGCTGCTCGCGCAGCTTGGCGAAGTCCTCGTCACCGAGCAGCGTGTCGAACTGGGTCTTCCACCAGTTGAAATCCTCGTCGGAGACTTCCGGGCCCATGTAGAAGCCGCGAATCACCGGCCAGCTGATGTCGTAGCCCTGCTCCTTGGCGGTGGGGATGCCATTCAGCTTGCCCGGCAGGCGCTCATCGGAGAGCACGGCGAGGATGCGGATCTTGCCGGCGTCGAGCTGCGGGGTGACTTCGCCGAGGCCGCTGGAAGTGACCTGCACGTGGCCGCCGAGCATGGCGGTGAGCGTCTCGCCGCCGCCCTCGAACGCGACGTAACGCAGCTTCTGCGGATCGACCCCGGCGGCGCGGGCGATCAGCGCAGTCTGCATCCAGTCCTGCCCACCGATGGTGGCGCCGGCACCGAACACCACGCTGCCGGGGTCCTTCTTCACCGCCGCGATCAGCTCGTCGAGGTTCTGGTAAGGCGCATCGGCACGCACCGAGATGGCGCCGTAGTCGGTGCCGACTGCGGCCAGCCAGCGCACGGCGCTTTCGTCATAGCGACCGAACTTGCCTTGCGCGAGGTTGAGCAGCGAGCCGCTGGAAAAGGCGGTGATGGTCCCCGCCTCCGCTGCACGCTGGGCGACCACGGCGTTGTAGGCCACCGCACCGACGCCGCCGGGCATGTAGGTGACGCGCATCGGCGCCTTGAGCAGGCCGCCGTCCTTCAGACCGCTCTGCGCCAGCTTGCAGGTCAGGTCGAAACCGCCGCCGGGCTTGGCCGGGGCGATGCACTCGGGGCGCTTGGGTTCGGCCAGCAGCTGGCTGGAGAGCAGCAGGCAGGACGACAGCAGGGCGATACGGCTGAGTCTGGTTTTCATGGGTGGGTCCTCTGTTCTTATTGTGGTCCGGGTTTACCAGATCGGCAGGCTGTAGCTGACGATCAGACGGTTCTCGTCGGCATCGCGGGCGAAATCGGAGCGGAACATGGCGTTGCGCATGCGCACCGCGACGTTTTTCAGCGGGCCGCTCTGCACCACGTACTTCAGCTCGATGTCGCGTTCCCACTCGCTGCCGTTGTTGCCACCGTTGTATTCGGCGTTGTCGCCGGAAACGTAACGGGTCAGGAAGGTCAGGCCGGGAATACCCATGGCAGCGAAGTTGTAGTCGTAACGCGCTTGCCAGGAGCGCTCGTCGGCGTTGGCGAAGTCGTTGATCTGCACGAAGTTGACCAGAAACGGATCGCTGCCATCGAGGTAGGCGTAGCCGGTGTCGCCGCGCATCTGCTGGTAGCCGAGGCTGAATTTGTGCCCGCCCAGGCTGTAGCCAAACATGCCATTCCAGGCCTGGTTGTCGATCTTGCCGGCATTGGCTGCACCGGTGTCATCGCTGATCATTACGCGCAGATCCGCGCTCAGCGCCGAGTTGTCGGTCAGCGGCTTGACGGCCAGCAGGCCGAAGAAATGCTGGCGATACACATCGTCCAGTTCGCCATAGTAGTAACGACCGGTGAGGTTCTTGTTGAAGGCGTACTCGGCCCCGGCGAACGTCAGGTGGTCGGCCTCGGCGGCACTGGCGAAGCGGCTGTTCTTGTTGTTCAGCTGCAGGTCCTGCGAGTTGGTCGAGGCGCGGTCGATGACCTTGTCCAGGCGGCCGCCGGTCAGCGTCAGGCCTTCGATGTCCGTCGAGGTGACGGTGGCGCCCTCGAACACTTGCGGCAGCGTGCGGCTGTCGCTGGCCTTGGCCACCGGCATCTCCGGAATGTGCGAGCCATAGCGCAGCTCGGTATCGGCGATCTTCGCCTTGGCGGTCAGGCCCAGGCGGCTGAATTCGTCCGGCGTGCTGCCGTCGTCGTGCACCGGCAAGAGATCGGTGCCGGTGCGACCGCCACCGGAATCCAGCTTGATGCCGAGCATGCCCATGGCGTCGAGGCCGAGGCCTACAGTGCCTTCGGTGAAACCGGACTGGACATCGAGAATGAAGCCCTGGGTCCACTCTTCGCGCTTGGACTGGCCTGTGCCTTCGCGAAAGTCGCGGTTCAGGTAGATGTTCTGCGTGTGCAGGGTCGCACTGCTGTCTTCGATAAAGGCGGCCTGAGTCGCTGGGGCCAGCGAGGCGGCGGCAACGGCGAGAGCGAGACGTGCAGGAACGGGTGAGCGTCTGACGGCAGTCAGCATCGTGTATCTCCACTATTGTTTTTGTTGTGACGGCGATATGCGCCGCGCGGGGTGGTTCGAGCCACCTATGAGCGATCCTAGGTGGTCAAGCTTTCGCCAGCCTTTCAGTGCTCAAAGCCAGCGGCGGGGCGGATGATCTACCGCTACACTGGCGCCCCGTCGCCATGGCAGAGGACAGGCAATGCGAATTCTTCTGGTCGAGGACCATCCCCAGCTCGCCGAAAGCGTGGCGCAGGCATTGCGCGCCGCCGGCTGGACCGTGGACCTGTTGCAAGACGGCGTCGCCGCCGATCTGGCGCTGGCCAGCGAGGATTACGCACTGGCGATTCTCGACGTTGGCCTGCCGCGCCTGGATGGCTTTCAGGTGCTGGCTCGTCTGCGCGAGCGCGGCAAGACGCTGCCGGTGCTGATGCTCACCGCCCGCGGCGAGGTCAGCGACCGCGTGCACGGCCTGAACCTTGGGGCCGACGATTACCTGGCCAAGCCGTTCGAACTGTCCGAGCTGGAAGCGCGGGTCAAGGCACTGTTGCGGCGCAGCGTCGGTGGGGGTGAACGCCAGCAGCGCTGCGGCGCGCTGGTCTACGACCTGGATGCACGGCGCTTCAGTCTGGCCGACGAGCCGCTAACGCTGACCTCCCGCGAGCAGGGCGTGCTTGAGGCGCTGATCGCCCGTCCCGGACGGGTGATGAGCAAGGATCAGCTCGCCGCCCAGGTGTTCGGCCTGGACGAGGACGCCAGCGCCGATGCCATCGAAATCTACATCCACCGTTTGCGCAAAAAGCTCGAAGGCCAACCGGTGCGCATCGTCACCTTCCGCGGCCTGGGCTACCTGCTCGAGGCACTCGATGGCTGAGCCGGAAGTCGCCGGCAGCCTGCGCGCCCGGCTGCTGCGCCGTCTGGCAGTCCTGCTCGCCCTGCTGCTGCTGTTCAGTGGCTGGAGCGCCTACTGGAACGGGCGTGCCGCCGCCGACACCGCCTACGACCGCACGCTATTGGCCTCGGCCAGAGCGATTGCCGATGGACTGGTGGCGAACGATGGCAAATTGCGCGCGAACGTGCCCTACGTGGCGCTGGACACGTTCGCCTACGACAGTGCCGGACGCATCTATTACCAAGTGCTGGATATCGAAGGCCGTCTGGTCAGTGGTTACGACCACCTGCCGGCACCAGGCGCCGACGTTCCCCGCACCGATGACTACCCGGCGTTGGCGCGCTTCTACGACGGCGAGTTCCAGGGCCAGGGCGTACGTCTGGTCAGCCTGCTGCAGCCGGTCAGCGAACCGGAGCTCAACGGCATCGCCGAGATCCGGGTGGCAGAGACCCTTGGCGCACGCGAGCGTATGGCGCGTGGCCTGCTGACCGATACCCTGTGGCGGGTCGGCCTGATGGCGATTGCCGCGCTGGTGCTGGTATGGCTGGCGGTCAGCGCCGCACTGCGGCCGTTGGGCCGGCTCAGCGAGGCGGTGCAGGAGCGTGCCCCGGACGATCTGCGGCCGCTGCCGCTGGTCAGCGTGCAACGTGAATTGAAGCCACTGGTGGCGGCCCTCAACGGGTTCACCGAGCGTCTGCGCGGACAGTTCGAGCGCCAGGCGCGCTTCATCGCCGATGCCTCCCACGAGTTGCGCACGCCGCTGGCGGCGCTGAAGGCGCGGATCGAATTGGGCCTGCGCGAAGCGGAACCTGCGGCCTGGCGAAGCACCCTGGAAGATGCCGGGCAGAGCACCGACAAGGTCATCCATCTGGCCAACCAGCTGCTCTCGCTGGCGCGTATCGAAAGCGGCGCGCAATCCATTGCCGAGGGCGGTGCGCAGCGTCTTGATCTGTCACAGCTGGCCCGCGAGCTGGGGCTGGCAATGGCGGCATTGGCCCACAAGCGCGGTGTCGCCCTGGCCCTGGAGGCCGAGGCGCCGGTGTGGATCGACGGCGAGCCGACGCTGATCAGCGAGCTGCTAAGCAACCTGCTGGACAATGCGCTGGCGCATACGCTGACCGGCGGCAACGTGGTGCTACGGGTGCTCGACGGCGCCGTGCTGGAAGTGGAGGACGACGGCCCCGGCATTCCTGTCGCCGAGCATGACCGCGTTTTCGCGCGCTTCTACCGCCGTGACACCGGCGGGCATGGCGCCGGCCTCGGGTTGGCCATCGTCGGCGAAATCGTTCGTGCGCACCGCGCCCAAATCAGCCTGGATCAGGGTGCGCTGGGCGGGCTGCTGGTGCGGGTGCGCTTCATACCGGCTGAGGGCTGACGCCGGCGCCGGTTTCGCCGATCGCCGCCTCAGGCGCACAGACCACCTGGTTGCGACCGGCGTGCTTGGCGGCATACAGCGCCGCATCCGCAGTGGCCAGCAGCGCCTCTGCCGACGCGACGGTCGGCCCCAGCGTGGCGACGCCGAGGCTGATGGTCAGCGCCACCGCCTGGTCGCCGTGGCGCAGCTGCAGGCGCTCGATGTTCTGGCGGATCCGCTCGGCCAGCACAAACGCCTGGCGCTGGTCGGACGCCGGCAGCAACACGACGAACTCCTCACCCCCATAGCGCGCCGCGAGATCACCGGCACGCTGGCAATGCGCGGCGAGCACCGCCGCCACCTGCCGCAGGCACTCGTCGCCGAAAGGATGCCCATAGCCGTCGTTGACCCGCTTGAAGTGATCGATATCGGCCAGCAGTACCGACAGTGGGCTGCCGCTGCGTCTGGCGCGGCGTATCTCCTCGTCGAGCAAACGATCGAAACGTCGGCGGTTGGCCAGCTGCGTCAGCGCGTCGGTAGTGCTCAGACGCATCAGTTCGGCATTGGCGGCCTCCAGCCCCTGCCTCACCTCCTCCAGCGCGCGGGTACGCTCATAGACCCGCGCCTCGAGCACCTCATTGGTGTGCAGCTGCAGGTCCAGCGCCTCCTGCTTGGCCTGCAGGTGCAGGGCACGTTCCTCGGCAAGCGTCTCCGAGGCCTGCAGTGCCAGCTGCTGCGCGGCGATACGCCGATTGCGTTCGACATTGATGCGTTCGGCCAGCGCCATGGAGAGCAGGACGAATTCGGTGAACATGCCGATCAGCTGGCCATTCAGCGTCCAGGCATTGAGCGGCAGGGTGCCGTTGAGTGCCAAGAGGTTGATCACCGTGAATCCCAGCAAGGTGCTCCAGGCGATGCTGAACAGCCGCGCCGACTGGTTGCCGCGCGCCCACAGATTGAGCGTCACCGCCATGGTCAGCACGCAGTGCAGCAGCGCGACGCTTTCCATGAACAGGTAACGCGCCAGCGTCGGCGCCAGCAGGATCGTCAGTGCGACCAGCCCCCAGTAGCAGGTCAGCGTGATGGACACCGCCCAGACCCAGCCGCCGTAGCGGCGGATGCCGAGAAAGCGCAGCGCGAAGAGCATCGGCGTGAAGAAGCACAGCGCCGCGGAAAGTCCATAGAAACGCGCCGACAGCTCGGGGATCTCCGGCCACAGGTAGAGCTGACCGAAGCCGGTGATGGTCAGCACGTAGAACACGGCGCTCAGCAGATAGAGCACGTAGAGAAAATAGCTGCGGTCGCGGGTGAAGATCAGCAGGCTGCAGTTGTACAGCACGATCACCAGGATGCCGCCGAAGAACAGACTGACCAGGGTGACATCGCGCAGCTTGCCTTCGATCAGCTGCTTATCGTCGATCAGCTCCAGCGGCAACGCGAGGATTTCTCTGGCCTGCAGCTGCATATAGACCACCACCGGCTCACCCGCAGGCAGCTCGAGCGGATAGACGAAATGGTGATCGGCCAGCGGACGAACGCTCAATGCCAGGGCATCGCCGGCCAGCATGGGCTGACCCCAGCGGCCGCTGTCCGGGTAGTGCAGGCGTACCGCAACGCGGTCGAGCACCGGCCACTTCAGCAGCAGATACCAGCGCTTAGCCTCGGCGCCCTCGTTGTACAGGGTGAAGCGCAGCCAGGCACCGTCGCGCTGTTTGCCGAGATTGGGCTTGGTCAACGCCTGCCACTGCAGATCGGCCGCCGCGATGTCGGCGAAATCCGCTGCTGGCTCGCCAAGCAGATACTCCACCACGCCGACCTGCAGCGCCGCTTCGGTACGAGTCTGCAGCACGGACGTCTGCGGGGCCGCCGACACGTTGGCGCCCCACGGCAAGGTGGTCAGGCAGGCTAGCAACAGCAAGAAGGTGCGAATCATGCGAGAGAGCCTCGGGGCGCTTGCACTTGCCGGCAAAGTGCCAGCCAACCGGCGCCATTAATTAAGCACCGATGCGTGCATGATGCCACCTAGCCATCACGCTGTCCTGTCCCGAGCGACAGACTGCTTCCTTCAGCCCCGTCGGCGCGTCCAGAACTGCTGAACCAGCTCAAGCATTCCATCGGCCAGCAGGGCAACACCGGTTGCGTTGCGCTGGCTATGCAGCCCACTGGCGACATGCTCGTCGGAGCTACCGCGAATGCTGACGATGCTCTGACTGATCTCCTCACCGACCGAGCTCTGCTGGTCGACGGCCGCGGCGATCTGGCTGCTCATCGCACTGATTTCGTTGACCCGGCTGTTGATCCCACTGAGCGAATGCTCGGCCTGATCAGCATGGCTGACACTGTGCTCCGCCTGCTCGCGGCTGCGCTGCATCACGTCCACGGCTTCGCGGGCGCCAGTCTGCAACGAGCCGATCATCCGCTGGATATCAGTAGTCGCCAGGGATGTGCGTGAGGCCAGCTGGCGCACCTCGTCGGCGACAACGGCAAAGCCACGGCCCTGTTCGCCAGCGCGCGCCGCTTCGATCGCTGCGTTGAGCGCCAGCAGATTGGTTTGCTCGGCGATGCCGTGGATCACGTCGAGTACCCGGCTGATTTCCTGACTGTGGTTTTCCAGCTGGTGAATGACCTCAGCGGCCTGCTGAATATCAGCGGCCAGCCGGGTGATGCTGCTGCCGGTGCGGCCGACGACCTCACGTCCCTTGGCCGCTTCGCTGTCGGCACGCGCAGCCACCTCGGCGGTGCGCTGCGCATTCAGCGCAACCTCCTGCACGCTGGCGCTCATCTGCTGGATGGCAGTGGCGATCAAATCAGTCTCCTGCTGCTGGCGCGCGGCGCTCTGGGTGCTGCCATGCATGGCACCGAGCAGGTCGCGGGCGTGGTCGCTGAGCTGCCGGCTACTGTCGGCGATGCGACCGACCATGGCACCGGCCTCGGTTTCCAGCATTTTCATGGCAAGTTCGATCTGGCCGATTTCGTCCCTGCGTCCGGTATAGATCAGTTGGCTGACCGGGTTGTCGCCGACTTGCCGGGCCTGCCGTGCCAGGCGCGCCAAAGGTAGCAGCGCCGTAGCCGCCGCCATCGCGGCCGCACCGCCAAGCGCAAGACCTGCCAGCGTTGCAGCGATTGGCGACGCGGCCAGCACGGTGCCCACGACCACTCCACCGGCCGCGCTAGCGGCGGCGAGCAGCGCCAGCCGTTCGCGCAGACCAACGCTGCTGCGCAACGTCGGTGCGCCGCGGCCGTCACGCAGCTGCGCGTAAAGCGCCTCGGCCGCGCGAATCTGCTCGGGCTGCGGGCGGGTGCGTACCGACTGATATTCCTTCACCTTGCCGTTACGGCTGACCGGCGTGGCAAAGGCACTCACCCAATAGTGATCACCGTTCTTGCAGCGGTTCTTCACCATGCCCATCCACGAGCGGTTGGCCTGCAGCGTTTGCCAGAGATCGGCGAAGGCCGCTTCGGGCATGTCCGGATGACGCACGATGTTGTGCGGCTGGCCAAGCAGCTCATCTTCGCTGAATCCGGATATCGCGACGAAATCGGGGTTGGCGTAGGTGATCGTGCCCTTCAGGTCGGTGGTGGAGAGAATATTCGCGGTGTCACCAACGACGACTTCGCGGCCGCTGACGGGTAGGTTGAGACGCATAGACAGATCTTCCTTGGAAATGGGTCTGAATACGCAAGGCTGGGTTGGCGCCGCTTCTAGTGGCGGCGCTCTCGATGGATGCGGTCAGCATCCTGTAGCAGCGGTGTGACGAATCGGCGTTCAGTCCTCCTCCTTTTCCCCCGCATCGGTTTCCAGCTGTTCAAGGAGATCGATCAGGCGTCGGCGCAATTGCCCAAGCTCCCGCGACTTGAACGAACGGCGGGTACGCTCCAGTACCTGGATGGTTTCTTCCAGGGCATCGCGCAAGGTTTGTTCGCTCAGCATTGGTTCTTCTTCGTGCACTCATATGCAGGTTGGGTGCCGGTTCCGTCTGTGTGAACCGGCTGATTTCAAGCCAAAAAAAAAGACGCCCGCGTGGTACATCCCTTGCGGGTGTCACGGCGGGCGCCTTAGCTATCAGGTCCGGTTGTCCTGAGCGGTAAAGCAACTTTCGCAAAATGCGAAACTGATGGCATTTTGCCTACGCCTGATCGCCGTAACAAGCCTGTCGATTCAGGCGTACACGCTAGCTCCGCCGATGCACCGTTGCGGTGCATCGCGGCGTGCATCAGCTGCGTCGGCGCGTCCAGAACTGCTGCACCAGTACCTCCATACTGTTGGCCAGTTCGGCGACACCCGATGCGCTCTGCCGACTGCGCAGGCCGTTGGCGACGTGATGATCGGAGCCGCCACGGATGCTCACGATGTTCTGATTGATGTTCTCGCTGACCGCACTCTGCTGCTCGACCGCCGCGGCGATCTGCTGGCTCATTTCACTGATCTCAGTGACCCGGCTGTTGATGCCGTGCAAAGAGCGCGCCGCCTGAGCGGCGTGTTCGACGCTCTGCATAGCCTGCTCACGGCTGCGCTGCATCACTTCTACCGCCTGGCGCGCCCCGCCCTGCAGCGCGCCGATCATGCCGTTGATTTCCTGGGTCGACTGCTGGGTACGCGAGGCCAGATTGCGTACCTCATCGGCCACCACGGCGAACCCCCTGCCTTGCTCGCCGGCACGCGCCGCTTCGATCGCCGCGTTCAGCGCCAACAGGTTGGTCTGCTCGGCAATGCCACGGATCACGTCCAACACCTTGGTGATGTCGTTGCTGTGCGCTTCAAGCTCATGGATCACATCGCCGGCCTGCTGGATATCCTGGGCCAGCTGGCCGATGGCGGCCCCCGTACGATTAACCACCTCGGTGCCGGTTGCCGTTTCACTATCGGCACGGCTGGCAGCTTCGGCGGTGCGCTGGGCGTTGTTCGCCACTTCCTGCACGCTGGCGGCCATCTGGTTGATCGCCGTAGCCACCTGATCGGTTTCGCTCTGCTGACGGGACGCGCTTTGCGTGCTGCTGTCCATTGCGCCTAGCAGCTCATGGGCATGCTGGCTGAGCTGGCGCGAGGCGTCGCCGATCCGGCCGACCATGGCGCCGGCCTCGGTTTCCAGCATTTTCATTGCAAAGGCGATCTGCCCGTACTCGTCACGGCGACCGGCGTAGATCAGCTGACCCACCGGGTTGTCACCAACCTGGCGCGCCTGTTCGGCGAGCCGCTGCAAGGGCGCCAGCGCCAGATAGGCCAAGCCGCCGGCGCCCAAGGCGGCGACCGCTGCGGTAGCCAGGGCGATGGCGACGCCAGCGCCGCCCAGCAGGCCGCCCGCAACGACGCATGGCGCTGCGCCCAACGCGGCGAACATTGCGACCCGACTGCGGGCACTCAGCGGCTTGCGGCGCAATGCGACCGGTGTGCGCTTGTCGCGCAACTGCGCATACAACCGTTCGGCGGCGGCAATCTGGGCCGGCTGCGGCTTGGTGCGTACCGACTGGTATTCCATAACCCGGCCATTGCGGCTGATCGGCGTGACGAACGCGCTGACCCAGTAGTGATCACCGTTCTTGCAGCGGTTCTTCACCATGCCCATCCAGGACCTGCCACCACGGACGCTGCCCCACAGATCGGCGAAGGCTTCGGTGGGCATGTCCGGATGCCGGACGATGTTGTGGTGCTGACCGATCAGCTCGCTTTCTTCGAAGCCGCTGATCTTGATGAAATCCGGATTCACATAGGTGATGTCACCGTTGAGATCCGTGGTGGAGAGGATATTGGCGGTCTCGCTGAAGGAAACGTCGCGGCCGGTGACCGGAAGATTCATGCGCATGGCGGGTCTCGTGAGCAAGGCGAACGGTTGTTCTGTTCCGCCGAGGACGTCTCGATCGATGCACCACAGTGCTTCGTGCGTTCCTTGCCTTGCTCGCCTTGCGACGATGTCCCTGCTCTAGACGGCCAAGCGGGTCTCTGTATCGTTTTTGTTGTTATGCGACGGGGCACAAAAAAGCGCCAGCAACGACTCACCTCCTGCGGTGATCCCTGTTGGCGCTTCGTTCGTCAGGCCCCTGGCCCTGTCCGAGCAGCATGCCTTCATGCCTGAAGACTGGTGGCATCATGCTATCAGGCAGGACGACCCACAATGCGACTGAAGTCCTAGGCCTTTGGTCGGTTTTTCTGGCCATTGAGGTGCATAGATCCTGTACAACCGAATCATCATGCACAATTTATGAACAATAAAATCCGGGGCTGCTGCACGCAACCACTGTCAACCGAACCGGTCCTAGCAATGGGCGCGGAACTAACGGATCGGAGAGACGGGTCCGTAAGCTTCGGGCTGTTCCCGAGCCGGGCGCCTGCTAGACTCAAGTTCCGCGCAGACTCACAAGGGATGCCCGGGAATCCGAAAACAACCAAAAAGGAGTGCATCCATGAAAGGCAAATCCTTGGCATGGATCTTTACCGCTGCTCTGGCGGGAACCGGCCTGAGCGGAGTGGTACAGGCGCAAGAGAAGTTCGTCACCATCGGCACTGGCGGCCAGACCGGCGTTTATTACGTTGCCGGGCAATCGATCTGCCGCTTCGTCAACCGCAATGCGGAAAACATCAAGTGCAACGCCCCGGCCAGCGGCGGCGGCGTAGCCAACGTCAACGGCCTGCGCAGTGGCGAATTCAACTTCGGCATCATGCAGTCCGACCACCAGTACAAGGCAATGGAAGGCGTCGCCCCCTTCGAGAAAGAAGGGAAAATGGACGACCTCCGTGCAGTCTTCTCCCTGCAGAGCGAGGTTTTCACCGTACTCGCCCGCCGCAGCGCCAACATCAAGGGCCTCGACGACCTCAAGGGCAAGCGCGTCAACATCGGCAACCCCGGTTCCGGCCAGCGCGACACCCTCGAAGAGATCATGAAGGTTAAGGGCTGGGACCAGTCGGTGTTCTCCTTGGCCGCCGAGCTGAAGCCGGCCGAACAGGCCAGCGCGCTGGGCGACAACAACATCGATGCCATGACCTACTTCGTCGGCCACCCCAATGGCGCGATCCAGGAAGCGACCACTACCACCGATGCGGTGCTGGTGCCGATTACCGGTCCTGAGATCGACAAGCTGCTGGAAGAGAAGAGCTACTACACCAAGGCCGAGATCCCGGGCGGTCTGTACAAAGGCAACGACCAGGCGACCCAGTCCATCGGTGGCAAGGCCGTGCTGTCCACCACTTCCAAGGTCGATGCCGAAGTGGTCTACCAGCTGGTCAAGTCGGTGTTCGAGAACATCGAGCGCTTCCAGCGTCTGCATCCGGCATTCAAGGATCTGAAGCCGGAAGAGATGATCGAAGTCGGCCTGAGCGCGCCTCTGCATGAAGGCGCGGAGCGTTACTACAAGGAACGCGGCTGGTTGTAAGGCTCGCCAGGGCTGCCTCGCTGAGGCGGCCCTGATCGCTGCGATGCCTCGCTGAGAACCCGTGCGCCGGTTGGCCACGGGTTTTCGCGGTTCCGTTACCTGAAAAACAGGCCTCATTTCATGCAAGACAAACAACTGTCCACCGAGGAACTGATCGCCCAGGATGTCGGCGCGCGCTCACCTGCGGGGCCGATGGCCGCAGTCATCGCCGGGCTTGCGCTGCTCTGGTCGCTGTTCCAATTGTGGATCGCCTCGCCACTGCCGTTCGTCCTCGGCTTCGGCGTGCTCAACGACACCGAAACCCGCTCGATTCACCTGGCGTTCGCCCTGTTGCTGGCCTTTCTCGCCTACCCCGCATTCAAACGTTCGCCGCGTGATCGCGTACCGCTGGTCGACATCGCCCTTGGCCTGGTCGCCGCAGCCAGTGCGGCCTACCTGTTCATCGCCTATTCGCAGCTGGCGCAGCGCCCCGGCAACCTGACCACCATGGATCTGGTGACCGCCTGCATCGGTATTCCCCTGCTGCTGGAAGCCACGCGCCGTGCCCTCGGCCCACCCTTGGCGATCATCGCCCTAGTATTTCTCGTCTACAGCGTCGCCGGCCCGTGGATGCCTGGCCTGCTGGCCCATCGCGGCGTCAGCTTCACCGCCCTGGCCAACCACCAGTGGATCACCACCGAAGGCGTCTTCGGCATCGCGCTGGGCGTGTCCACCAGCTTCGTCTTTCTCTTCGTGCTGTTCGGCGCCCTGCTCGAACGCGCCGGAGCCGGGCATTACTTCATCCAGCTGGCTTTCAGCATGCTCGGACATTTCCGTGGCGGTCCGGCCAAGGCCGCTGTGGTGGCCTCCGGCATGACCGGCCTGATCTCCGGTTCGTCGATCGCCAACGTGGTAACCACCGGCACCTTCACCATCCCGATGATGAAGCGCACCGGCTTCTCGGCAGAAAAGGCCGGCGCAGTGGAAGTGGCCTCCTCGGTCAACGGCCAGATCATGCCGCCGGTGATGGGTGCCGCGGCGTTTCTGATGGTCGAGTATGTCGGCATTCCCTATGTGGAAGTGATCAAGCATGCCTTCCTGCCGGCACTGATCTCCTACATCGCGCTGATCTACATCGTCCATCTGGAGTCGATGAAACTCGGCTTGCAGGCTCTACCACGAGCCAACGTCGCCAAACCCTGGATGCAGCGTCTGATCGGCTTCGTCTTCGGCGCCGCGCTGATTTCCGGCTTGTCCCTGGGCGTCTATTACGGCCTCGGCTGGCTCAAACCGCTGCTCGGCGACTCGGCGCTGTGGGTAATCGGCGCGCTGCTGGCAGTGGTCTATCTCGGCCTGCTGAAGATCGCCGCGAGCAACCCGCCGCTGCCTCATGAAGACCCGAACATGCCGCTGGAAAAGCTGCCGGAAACCCGTCCGGTACTGCTCTCCGGCCTGCATTTTCTGCTGCCGGTGGTGGTGCTGGTCTGGTGCCTGATGATCGAGCGTCTGTCGCCCGGCCTCTCGGCCTTCTGGGGCTCGGTGATGCTGGTGATCATCCTGCTGACCCAGCGCCCGCTGCTGTCGTGGATGCGTCATGACCGCAGCCACCCGGACGGCACCTTCCTCGACGGCGTGATCGACCTGCGCGAGGGCCTGATCGCCGGTGCACGCAACATGATCGGCATCGGTATCGCCACCGCAGCGGCCGGCATCATCGTCGGTGCCGTGTCGCAGACCGGCGTCGGCCTGGTGCTGGCCGATCTGGTCGAACTGCTGTCGATGGGCAACCTGCTGCTGATGCTGCTGCTCACCGCGTTCCTCAGCCTGATCCTCGGCATGGGCCTGCCAACCACCGCCAACTACATCGTGGTGTCCAGCCTGCTGGCGCCGGTGATCGTGGCGCTGGGGCAGCAGAACGGCCTGATCGTGCCGCTGATCGCGGTGCATCTGTTCGTCTTCTACTTCGGCATCATGGCTGACGTGACACCACCAGTGGGCCTGGCCTCGTTCGCAGCGGCGGCGGTGTCCAAGGGCGATCCGATCCGAACCGGGGTGACGGCTTTCTACTACAGCCTGCGCACCGCGGCGCTGCCGTTCCTGTTCATCTTCAACACCGACCTGCTGCTGATCGGCGTGGACTTCTGGCACGGCGTGCTGATCTTCATCGTGGCGACCATCGCCATGCTGGTGTTCGCCGCTGGCACCCAAGGCTACTTCCTGGTGCGCAGCCGCTGGTACGAAAGCGTGCTGCTGTTGCTGGTCGCCTTCACGTTGTTCCGCCCGGGATTCTGGATGGACATGATCCACGACCCTTACCAGGAGATTCCGCCGGCGCAGCTGGTCGAGGCCCTGGGCAACGTCGACGAGGACAGTCAGCTGCGCCTGCGCGTGCTGGGCGAAGACGCCGTGGGTGACCCGCGCGAATTCGTCCTGTTGCTGGCGATCCCGGACGGCGCCTCGGGCGAGGAGAAGCTGGAGAAGATCGGCCTGCTGACTTACGAAGAGGACGGCAAACTGCTGGTCGACAGCGTCACCTTCGGCAGCCCGGCGGCCGACGCCGGTCTGGAGTTCGATCAGCAGATCCTCTCGGTGCGCGCACCGACCGATCGCTGGCCGAAGGAGCTCATGTGGGCACCGGGCTTCCTGCTGTTCGCGCTGATCGTCTGGATGCAGCGGCGTCGCAGGCAACGCTGATCCCGTCGGCGCCAGGCACCTGAAAACCCCGGCCATGCACAAGCGTGGCCGGGGTTTTTCTTTGTCCGGAAAATGCTATCGCTGACTAGCGCCGCCGCGCGCTGGACGGCGCAGTCCTGGCGTCCGGTCGCTTAGCCGAAGAACCAGTAGCACACGCTGATCGCCGCGATGATCCCGGCCAGATCCGCCACCAGCGCGCAACCCACCGCATGACGCGCCCGCTGGATGCCCACCGCACCGAAATACACCGCCAGCACATAGAAGGTGGTTTCGGTACTGCCCTGTACCGTCGCGGCCACCAGCGCCGGGAAGCTATCCACACCCTGGCTTTGCATCGTTTCGATCAGCATCGCCCGTGCCGCACTGCCCGAGAACGGCTTGACCAGCGCCGTGGGCAAGGCATCGACGAAGCGCGTATCCCAACCCAGCGCCTCGACCAGCCAACGGATGCCTTCAAGACCAAGATCCAACGCGCCGGATGCCCGCAGCGCGCCGATGGCGCAGAGCATGGCAATCAGATAGGGCAAAAGACTTTTGGCGACGTCGAAGCCCTCCTTCGCCCCCTCGACGAACGCCTCGTATACCTGCACCTTGCGCAGCGCGCCGACGACCAGGAAGGCGATGATCAGGCCGAACAGGGTCAGGTTGCCGAGCAACGACGACAGCGAGGCCAGGGCGGTCGCCGACAGCCCGGCGAGCAGCGCCATGAAGCCACCGAGCAGCAACGCGCCAGGGATGAAGTAGGCCAGCACCACCGGGTCCCACAATCGCAACCGCTGCATCAGCGCAACGGCCAGCAGGCCCGCCAGCGATGAGGCACTGGTGGCCAGCAGAATCGGCAGAAACACCAGGGTCGGATCGTCCGCGCCCTGCTGCACGCGATACATGAAGATCGATACGGGCAACAGGGTCAACGAGGAGGTATTGAGCACCAGAAACAGGATCTGCGCATTGCTGGCCACGCTTGGCAGTGGGTTGAGTTCCTGCAATGCGCGCATCGCCTTGAGACCAATCGGCGTGGCGGCATTGTCCAGCCCCAGGCCGTTGGCAGCGAAATTGAGTGTGATCAGTCCCAGCGCCGGATGGCCTGCGGGCACTTCAGGCATCAGACGACGGAACAATGGCCCGAGCAGGCGCGCCAGCAGCTCGATCAGCCCGGCCTTTTCGGCGATACGCAGAAAGCCCAGCCACAGGGTCAACGTGCCGAACAGCACGATCATCACTTCCACGGCCAGTTTCGCCATGGCGAACAGGCTTTCTACCAATGCCGCAAACACAGCAGGATCGCCACCGATCAGCCAGCGCCCCAGGGCGGCAACCGCGGCAACCAGAAAAAAGCCCAGCCAGAGGCCGTTGAGCATGTCGTTCTCCCGTCAAAGCTGGACGCGATGATAGCGGTGCCAGACGGCAGGGGTCACCCGCAGAACGGGTAGCAATCGCAGAAGGGAGTTGGAGGTGTGACGATAGGAATGCGTCGAGGTTATTGCTGCACGCCAGGGGTGAAACCACCCCTGGCCGCAGCCACACAGAACCCGGTCCGATGAAGGGGGTACTCCCTGTACCCCTAGGTCACTCCGCAAGCAGAACAACCCGACCCCCTGGTTCCCCCCGCTGAGGGGTGAGCGCGCAAAGCCTCACGCTCTGCGCCGCTCTGGATCATCTTCGATTGCCGAACATGACCCGGCGAATATGGCTTCCTATGCCGTTGCCTCTCCAGAATGCAGCCGCCCTTGCGGGCGGCCATCGATGCATCAAACGCGCGGTCCGCGACCGCGGCCGAAGATCAGCGATGCCACGAACAGCACCAGGAAGACTACGAACAGGATCTTGGCGATACCCGTTGCGGTGCCTGCGATACCACCGAAGCCCAGTACCGCAGCGATGATGGCGATGATCAGGAATGTAATAGCCCAACTCAGCATGGTGTGACTCCTCTTGGTTCAGGAACGGTTCTCAGCGGATCAGATCAGCCCGATCAGCATCGATTTCTTTACGCATCCCTGCTGGCTCGCTTGCACGTCCCCTTCGTTGCTCAAAACACCCAGCGCTGCTCGGCAGGCGCCTGGCGATAGTCGATGGTTTGCGGCTGTTGGCCGGTCCGCGTGAGCTCAATAGGTTGAGCGTCATACATGCCGATTCGTTCCGCAGAATTCTGTTGCGCCTGGCTGAGCGGTTGTGACATTGGGCGCTCGGCCCCCATGATCAGCATGACTACCGCAGCCGAGAGGAAACCCTTGCTGGCTAATGAAAAGCGGCCTTGGCGATTCATCCTCAACTCCTTCTAAGCGTGGCGACATTGTTTCGTTGCTAGGGTTATTGCAGGGGCCGTGCCAAGCCGAACGGCGCTATAAAATTCTTATAAATCAATTACTTAAGTATTTAACAAGCGCCGCCCGCAACTCAATTTGCATGAGAGCCCCCAGCGGCCCGGGCGTTTTGCACGACCATTAATGGCGAGCGTCCTTCAACTGGCGCATCCGCTCATGGCACGCTCGCAACTTGGGCAGCTCGATGGCCAGCAAGGCGCGGACATCCGGCTCGGCAGCGCCAATGGCGTCCTCGAAGGCGCGCAGGATGTGCGCTTCGGTCTGCTCCAACTGGTCGACGTAGGCGGTATCGTGATCGCCGATGCGCGAGCGCGCGTCGGCGTAGAGTTCGCGCATGCGGCCGGTCAAGGTTCCACCTTGCGACGGCTGCTCGTGATGAGCAGCGACTTTCACGCTCAGCGCCTGGATGATCTGTGTCTTGGCCTGGGCCAGGTCACGAAACAGGTGCTGCAGCTGCACGTCCTTTGCTTCCTCGGCGGCGTGCTGGTAGAAACGCTGCCCGTCGCGGGTCAGTTCGATGAGCTCGTTAAGCTGATTCATGGACTGGTTCATGGGACCTCCTGCTTGAATTTGCGGCTGCGCCTGCGGCCCAAGGCGGGAAACGACGCGCTTTTCCTAGGGTCGCAAGGCCCATGCCAGCGGGGCCTGCAAGGCAAACGGAGGCAAATCAGCTACTTGCAGTGAGGCATCGATAGCGGCGGAATGCAGCATGCAGGAAAGCCGTGTCTGCACCGTGCAACTTGCAAGGCTTTTCAGAGACTAAAGCACTCGCCAGCAACGCAACGGCGCGTTCCAGCGCTCGAAACGCCATAATCGAAATTTTCAGCGACCGAATTCGCCTTTTTTGATGGGAGCATCCATGGACCAAACGACGGACAACGGCGGACGCATCCTTCTGGTGGATGACGAAGCGGCGATCCTGCGTACCTTCCGCTACTGCCTGGAGGACCGTGGCTATACGGTGATGACCGCAGCCAGCGCAGCCCAGGCCGAGGCCATCCTGCAGCGCCAGGTGTTCGATCTGTGCTTTCTGGATCTGCGCCTGGGCGAAGACAACGGCCTGGATGTACTGCAGCAGATGCGCATGCTGGCGCCCTGGATGCGCGTGGTGATCGTCACCGCCCACTCGGCGGTGGACACCGCCGTCGATGCGATGCAGGCCGGCGCGGCCGATTACCTGCTCAAGCCCTGCAGTCCTGAACAGCTTCGCCTGTCCGCCGCCAAGCAGCTGGAAGTGCGCCAGATGGCTGCCCGCCTGGAAGCGCTGGAAGGCGAGATCAAACAGCGCAGCGACGCTCTGGGCTCGCACAGTCCGGCGATGATGGCCGTGCTGGAAACCGCACGCCAGGTCGCCGACACCGACGCCAACATCCTGATCCTCGGCGAATCGGGCACCGGCAAAGGCGAACTGGCACGCGCGATCCACACCTGGAGCCGACGTTCGAAGAAGGCCTTCGTCACCATCAACTGCCCGTCACTATCAGCCGACCTGATGGAAAGCGAGCTGTTCGGACACAATCGCGGTGCCTTCACCGGAGCCACCGAAAGCACCTTGGGGCGGGTCAACCAGGCCGACGGCGGCACGCTGTTTCTCGACGAGATCGGCGACTTCCCGCTGGCCCTGCAACCCAAGCTGCTGCGCTTCATTCAGGACAAGGAATACGAACGGGTCGGCGATCCGGTCACGCGCCGCGCAGACGTGCGCATTCTCGCAGCGACCAACCTGAACCTCGAAGAGATGGTGCGCGAAGGCAAGTTCCGCGAGGATCTGCTCTATCGCCTCAACGTCATCACCCTCAATCTGCCGCCGATGCGCGAACGGCCGGAGGATGTGCTTGCCCTGGCCGAACGTTTCCTCGCTTCGTTCGTGAAAAACTACGGCCGCCCGGCACGTGGCTTCAGCGATGCCGCGATTGCGGCGCTGAAGACCTATCGCTGGCCGGGCAACGTCCGCGAGCTGCGTAACGTCGTGGAGCGCGCGAGCATCATCTGCCCGCAGCAGATGATCGAGGTCAGCCACCTGGGCCTCGGTGAGCAGGTTGGCAGCAATGCGCCACGCATCGGCGAACCGCTGAGCCTGGAGGCACTGGAAAAAGCGCATATCGCCGGCGTGCTGAGCACCAGCGACACGCTCGAGCAGGCTGCCCGCATCCTTGGTATCGACGCCTCAACCCTCTACCGAAAACGCAAGCAGTACGGCCTATGAAACTCCAGATGAAGCTGCGGACCCGATTATTCCTCGGGTTCTCGGCCTTGATGACGGTCGCCCTGCTCGGCCTGCTGCTGGCACTGGTCAGCGTGATGCAGATGGCCAAGAGCCAGGAACAGCTGATCCGCAACAACTTCAGCATCATCGAGATCAATCAGCAGCTGCGTCAGGCGCTGGGCAACCACCTCATCGTCATGCTGGCCGAGGATCACAACCTCGATGCGTTGGACGCAGTGCGTCAGACCTTTCAGCAAACCCTCGAGCGCGGCATCGCCGAAGCCAGTGACGACACCGACCGTCAGGCCTTCCAGGCAGTTGCCAGCGCCTACGCCAGATTCATCGAAGAGCTCGATGCAGCGCGACACCAGAGCTGGACGCTGCTGGAGGACAATTCGCTGAGCCAGGCCTTCAATCAGGTACGCAGCCTGATGAGCGACATGCAGCGCGCGGCCTACGACAAGATTCGCGACACCGAGCTGCGTAGCCGCGATCGCGCTTCGCTGCTGGCAGGACTGCTGGGCCTGACCGCGATTGCCGTGCTGCTGATTGGCTTCATCACCGCACACAGTTTTGCGCGGCGCTTCGGCGAGCCGATCGAACGGCTGTCCGCAGCGGCCGACCAGATCGGGCGCGGCGATTTCAACATCTCCCTGCCGACACCGCCGATCGCCGAGCTGTCGTCCCTGAGCCGGCGCTTCGGTCTGATGGCGCAGGCCCTGCACGAGTTCAAGCAAACCAATGTCGAAGCACTGGTCAACGGCCAGCAGCGTCTGCAGGCCCTGCTCGACAGCATCGACGACGGCCTGTTGATCATCGACCGTGACGGACGCCTGGAGCACGCCAACCCGGTGGCGCAGCGCCAGCTCGCCTGGGAAAACGAACACCTGGGTTCCACGCTGGGCGAAGCGCTGGGCCATCCGGAACTGGACAACGCCGCGCGCCAGGTGCTGGACGACAAGTCGCTGTCCGATCCACCCGAGGATCTGATCATCGAAGCCGACGGCGAACGCCGCCTGCTGGCCTGGCGCATCAGCCCGGTCAGCCATCACGACGGCAGCATCAGCGGTGCGGTCATGGTTCTGCACGATGTCACCGATCAGCGCACCTTCGAGCGCGTGCGCAACGAATTCGTGCTGCGCGCCTCCCACGAACTGCGCACGCCGGTCACCGGCATGCAGATGGCCTTCAGTCTGCTGCGCGAACGCCTGCGCTACCCGGCCGGCAGCCGCGAGTCGGACCTGTTCGATACCGTGCACGAGGAGATGCAGCGCCTGGTGCGGCTGATCAACGACCTGCTGAACTTCTCGCGCTACCAGAGCGGCCAGCAGAAGCTCGAGCTGGAGCAGTGCGACATCCCCGAGCTGCTCGAGGCTGCCCGTCAACGCTTCGAGGTGGCGGCCAACGAGCAGGACGTGCAGCTCAAGCTGGAGCTGCAACAACCGTTGCCAACGCTGATGCTGGACCGCCAGCAGATCGAACGGGTTATGGACAACCTGCTCAGCAATGCCCTGCGCCATACGCCGAAGGGCGGCGAGGTGCGACTGCTGGCCCGCCACCATGGCGAACGGATGATCCTCAGTGTCGAGGACAACGGCGAGGGCATTCCCTACAGCCAGCAGGCGAGAATCTTCGAGCCATTCGTGCAGATCGGCCGACGCCGTGGCGGCGCCGGACTGGGGCTTGCCTTATGCAAGGAGATCGCTCAGCTGCATGGTGGTCGCATCGGCGTGCATTCGCGGATCGGCCACGGCACCATCTTCTACGTCGCGCTGCCGATCTGAGCGCACCTTCGAGGAAAGCCCATGCCGAGCCTGAACCCCAGCCCCGAGCAGCTCGCCGATTACGCGGCGTCGATGCCATCCGGGGTTCCGATCCTGATGCTCAACCTGTTGCGCTATAACGACCAGGCAACCTATCCGGCGGGCAGCCCGCACAGCCCCTGCAGCGGCCGCGAAGCCTATGCGCGCTACAGCCGGGTGGCGCTGGCCAAGGTGCAGGCCAGCGGCGGCGCGGTCGAGGTTCGCGCCAAGGCCCATGCGGCGCTGATCGCCCCGCCTGACGAGCAATGGGATGACCTGCTGCTGGTCAGCTATCCATCCAAGGAAGCCTTTCTGGCGATGATCGGTGACCGCGACTATCAGGCCGCTGCCGAGCATCGCAGCGCGGCGCTGGCAGACTCCCGGCTGATCGGCACCACCGCCTACTGAGCTCAGCGCTTCGCCTGGTTGGCGAGCACCTGCAACATCGCAGCGGTTTCGGCATCAGGCTCGCCGTCGAAACGCGCCGGCCGATACTTCATCTGAAAGGCCGCGATGACGTTGCGCGTTTCGGCATCCAGATGCCCGTGCCGTGGGACCCGGTAGCCCTGAGCAACCAAGGCATCCTGATACCAGACGACCGGCGGCAGGCCCTCGGATGCATAACGCATCTGTTCCACGGCTACCGCGCCAGCCTCGGGCCAGGGCACCAGACCTTCGTCGGCGAGACGCTTCCACGGAAACAGCGGCCCCGGATCGACCTTGCGCTGCGGGGCAATGTCGCTGTGGCCGATGATGGCCCCCGGCTTGAGTTCATGACGCGCCATGATGTCCTTGAGCAGAACCACCAGCGCGTCGATCTGTGCGTCGGAGTAGGGATGCCAGAGCCGGCGTCCGTCGGCGCTTTCGACGTAGCCGCGATTGACCAGTTCGATGCCGATCGAGGTGGCGTTGAGCCAGGTGCGGCCATTCCATTCGCTTTCACCGGCATGCCAGGCACGCCGGTTCTCGTCCACCAGCCGGTAAATGGTCGCCGGTGATTCGCCAATCAGGTAGTGACTGCTGACGTCGCGACCGCTGAGCAGCTCCAGCGAACGCGGCAGATCGGCTGAGGTGTAGTGCAGCACGATGAACTGGCTGCGGCTGTCATGGCCGATCGAACTATGACTGGTGTCGATACGCGGGCCACTGGCGCAGCCGGCCAGCAGCAAGAGCATCAGGATGGCGGTGATGGCTTTCATCGGGACGACCTCTGTGTCGACGGCGAAATGACGCAGATGCGCAGCAGCTCGGGCCAGTGCGAAGAAGGGTCGTGATTATACCGGGCGATCCGCCAGTGGCCATGCCGGCCGGTCAGGCCAGCTCGACGCGATTGCGACCCGCGTTCTTGGCGCGGTAAAGCGCGCCGTCAGCCCGCTCGAATGCACGCTCGGTGGTATCGTCCTCGCCGAATGCGGTTAGGCCAGCGGACAGGGTGATGACGATGCGCTCGCCCTTGAAGTGAAACGGACAATTGCTGATCGAATCGCGCAGCGCATCCATCAGCTGCTGCCCCGCCTCGTAAGGGGTGTTGGGGAGCAGCACGACGAATTCCTCTCCACCGAAGCGGGCGATGAAGTCGGTCTTGCGCAGGCGCTTGCGCAATTCACTGCCGATGATCTTCAGCACTCGGTCACCCGCCAGGTGGCCGTAGCCGTCATTGACCCGCTTGAAGTGATCGACGTCCAGCACGGCCAGCAGCAGGTCGCCGCCGTAGCGCTGCCAGCGGGCAAACTCGAGATCCAGACGCTCGTTCCAGGCCGCACGGTTGGGTAGCCCGGTCAGCGGGTCCTGCAGCGCCTTCTGCCGCTGCTCTTCCAGATGGCCGCGCAGGCCGCGCGCGGCCTGTTCGAGACTGCCGACCCGACTGACCAGTTGCTGCAGACGCTCGCCGAGCTTCTGCTCCTGCTGGCTACGCTGCTGGCGATAGGTATCCACCGTATCCAGCAGCCCGTCCAGGCGCGCCTCCACCACCTTCTTCAGACTGGTCAGATCAGTGGCCTGACGCATGCTGTGCTGCAGACCACCCACCTGCTCGCGCAGCTCCTCGTCCAGCGCCTGCGCCGCATCGCGCCCTTCGCTGTGGCCCTGGTGCGCGGCGAGCAGATTCTCCTGCATTGCCGAGAGACGCTCGTTCAAGGTCTGCAGATAGCTTTCGAAATCCCGCTGGCCCTGATCACTGAAGGCAATCATCAGCATCGCCAGGTCGTCCAGCACCGGCACCAGCTCGTACCAGTTCAATCCGTGCTGGATACGCGCACGCAGCGTCTGCAGCTGCGGCTGGTGTTGTTCGGGCAGATGCAGATTGTCGAGCAGATTGCTGAGCGTCGCCTCCACGCGATCAGCCACAACGCTGAAGGCCGGCTCGGGGGAGTCCGGCAGAGCGTAGGCGGACTCCGGCGGCAGCGGCTCGGCCACCGGCGGCAGCTCGGCATCGGCCCCAGCTTCGACCGCGTCCGCGTCGGGCTCGGCCGCTGATGAAACGGGCTCGACTGCCTGCTGCTCGTCGTTCGCCGGCTCGGCCAAGATTGGCGCCACGACCGCCACGACCGCTTCGGTCGCGGCGGACGCAACGGCCGTCTCGCCACCGACAACCGCCTCGGCCGCGAGCGTCACCTCTGCGGGAGCTGACAGCCCAGCCGGAATCGCCGTCTCGAGCGGGATCGCCGCCAACTGGCTGTCCCGGCCACCGAACAGGCGCTTCAGAAATCCACCCTGCTGCGGCGCGGCATCCTCCTGCAGCGTCAGCACCTGGCCTTGCAAAACACTCAACTCACCAAGCAGCCCCGGCAGCTCGCGGAGCTGAGCGGCGCGCTGGTCCAGCTGTTTGGCAAAGCGCTTGATAGGCTTGCGCAGTTCCGGCGGAGGCGAGAGTGCCAGCAGCTGGGCGACCAGGCGATGCAGTGCCTCGGTCAACCGCACCGCGCGCTCCTGCCGATACCGCTCGGAATCGAGTACGGCCTTTTCCAGACGCGGCACCAACTGGCTGAGGCCATCGTCCAGATCGCCCTCGCGCAGCACCTCACGCATCGCATGCAGACAGCGCTCGACCGCGGGGTCGGCACCTTCCACCGCCAGACTGCTGCGCACCAGACTGCGCCGTAGCAGATCCACGCGCTGTTCCCAGCGGGCTTCCAGCTGGTCCTGGCGCTCGACGAGCTGAAGATACTTTTCCTTCCAGCGTTCGGCTTCGTCGCTCATTTCGTGTCTTTCACCTGAACCGGCAAGGAATCGGCCTGCAGCGAATCAGGCAGTCTGATCTCGACGGCCACCGGCAGGTGATCGGAAATCGGCAATGCCAGCACATCGACGCGCTCGAGCGTCAGGCTGGGGCTGAGCAGGATGTGGTCCAGACAGCGCTGCGGTCGCCAGCTCGGAAAGGTCGCTTCGATCTGCGGCGCCAGAAGGCCGAGATCACGCAGCGGCGAATTTTCCAGCAGATCGTTGGCGTGGGTATTCATGTCACCCATCAGGACCTGATGGCGGTAGCCGCCGATCAGCTCGCGAATGTAGGCCAGCTGGCGCGTCCGCGCCCCGCCACCCAGCGCCAGGTGCATCATCACCACCACCAGCGCGTCCGGCCCCTCGCCGAAGCGCAGCAGGATCGCCCCACGCCCCGACGGCCCGGGCAACGGATGATCTTCCAGACCCTGAGGTTCGAGACGACTGAGCACACCATTGCTGTGCTGGGCGAACCGCCCGAGATTGCGGTTGAGCTGCTGATACCAATAGGGAAACGCACCCAAATGAGCCAGGTGCTCGACCTGATTGACGTAGCCGGAACGCAGGCTGCCGCCGTCGGCCTCCTGCAGCGCCACCAGATCGTAGTTGCCAAGCACCTCACCGATGCGCTGCAGATTGCCCGCCCGCCCCGGATGGGGCAGCAGATGCTGCCAGCTGCGCGTCAGGTAATGGTGGTAGCGCTCGGTACTGATGCCGACCTGGATGTTGAAGCTGAGCAGCCGCAACCGCCCGTCCGACGGCAGACCGCTACTGGCCAGGCAGTGCGCGTTGACGCGCGCCTTGCCGGGTCCGGCATGGCGCGGCGCGCTCCAACGACGCAGCATTTCGGCTTACCGCGCCGCGCGTTCTTTTTCGATGAGGAAGTCGGCCACCTGCAAGGTGCGCTCCGGGCCGCCGGACGAGCCGAGATCGAAACGATACTTGCCGTTGACGATCATCACCGGCACACCGGTGATCTGATACGCCATGCCGAGTTTTTTGGCCTGCTCTACGCGACCACGCACACCGAACGAGTTGTAGGCTTTCAGAAAGGCCTGCTTGTCGATGCCGTGACCGGCAAGGAAATCAGCCATTTCGTCAGGCGTGGCGAGCTTCTTGCGCTCCTGATGGTAGGCAGCGAAGACCGCATCGTGGACCTTCGGCTCCACGCCCATCGATTCCAGCGCGATAAACAATTGTCCGTGTACGTTCCAGATCCCGCCAAACATCGCCGGGATGCGCTTGAACTGCACGTCCTCGGGCAGCTGCTCGACCCAGGGCTTGATCACCGGCTCGAACTGGTAGCAGTGCGGGCAGCCGTACCAGAACAGCTCGACCACCTCGATCTTGCTCGGGTCGGCGACCGGCACCGGACTGCTCAGCTCGACATATTCCTTGCCGGCCTGAAACTCCGCTGCCTGGGCTGCAGCACCGAACAGGCTGGCAGCGGCAAAAATGGCAGTGAGTAGGAAATTGCGCATGAAGTACTCCTGTTTACGACGGACCGATGGCGCAACAGGCTGCAGCAAAACGCCGGGACTCGCCAGCGTTTTTCATCTGCCCATGCCGCACCGTGACGAAGGTGGCGTAGCCAGCCCCTAAACGCAGAAGGGCGTCCGGACTATTGGCCCGGACGCCCTTCTCGATCAGCCTACTGTCGCGATCAGTGCAGGCCCTGGATGTAGCTGGACAGCGCTTCGATGTCCTTGTTGCTCAGCTTGGCGGCAACGCCACGCATGATCATGCTGTCGCCGTCGTTGGTGCGGTTGCCTTCACGGAAATCGGTCAGCTGCTTGGCAGTGTAAGCCGCATGCTGGCCACCCAGTTTGGGGAAACCGGCCAGGTCGTTGCCGACACCGTTGGGCGCGTGGCAACCGGTGCAGGCCGGCATGCCCTGATCCAGCTTGCCGCCGCGGAACAGTTTCTCGCCCTGCTTGGCCAGAGCCGGATCGGCATAGCCGACGCTGCCCTTCTGGCTGGAGAAGTAGGCGGCGATGTCTTGCAGATCCTGATCGCTCAGCGGGTCGAGCATGCCGGTCATTTCCAGCACCTTGCGGCCGACGCCTTCCGGAGCACCCGGGGTGCTGCCGGCCTTGATGTCCTGCAGTTGCTTGAGCAGATAGCGCTCGCCCTGGCCGGCGAGTTTCGGGAAGTTCGGCGCCGGGCTGTTGCCGTCCGCACCGTGGCAGGCGCCACACATTGCAACTTTGCCCTGACCAGCTTCGGCGTCTCCAGCCGCGTGGGCCATACCGGTGATGCCAAGGGTCAACAGCAGACTCACGAGTACTTTGTTCATCAGCTAATCCAACTACGGCTAAGGGTTTGAAAGGGAATTCATCGGGTCGCGCATGGCAATCGAGCCGGGCGACGCTCGTTATAGTGGCACGCTTGGCATTCGCATCAGGGCGGCGCTACCGCCGCACAGGCATCCGGATCCGTCCGAACCCTACGCGCAGCACGATATCAGGCCAAAGCGCACATAAAAACTGCGGCATTATATACTCCCGTTTCTGAAACGGAAACGAACCATTGCCGCACCCGTGGCACTCACCGGAACGACCATGCTACCGAAAAACCCGATTCTCGGCCTTTGCCAACAGGCCACCTTCATGATCAGCGCCGCCAAGGTCGATCAGTGCCCGGCCGACGAGGGTCTGGAAGTAGCCTTCGCCGGCCGTTCCAACGCGGGCAAGTCGAGCGCGCTGAACACCCTGACCCATGCCAATCTGGCGCGCACCTCGAAAACCCCCGGGCGCACCCAGCTGCTCAACTTCTTTCGTCTCGATGAGGAGCGCCGACTGGTCGACTTGCCCGGTTACGGCTACGCCAAGGTGCCGATTCCGCTCAAGCAGCACTGGCAGCGCCATCTGGAAGCCTACCTGGGCAGTCGTGAAAGCCTGGCCGGCGTGTTCCTGATGATGGACATTCGCCACCCGCTGACCGAATTCGACCGCATGATGCTGGACTGGGCGAGCGCCAGTCAGATGCCACTGCACATCCTGCTGACCAAGTCCGACAAGCTGGCCTTTGGCGCCGCGAAGAATGCATTGCTGGCGATCCAGCGCGACATTCAAAAAGGCTGGGGCGCTGACGTCAGCGTTCAGCTGTTCTCCGCGCCCAAGCGGCAGGGCGTTGAAGAAGCGCAGCTGGTACTGGCGAGCTGGCTGGGTTTGCTGGACGAAGAGTCCGAGGAAGAGCAAGCGCCTGAAGCCTGAGGTAGCGCAGCATCGCTGATCCACCACGCCATGCCTCCGGGCACGTGGCGGATGTGAAAGGCAGCATCCACCCCACGGTGCATCGGCGGGATCGCCGGCTACCTAGCGCAGCCAAATAGCGGATCACTTTCCATCGATCCGCCCCGCCGAGCCGGGGTGGATGCCGCCAACGACACCACCCAGGCCGTCATCCCCTCTCAGTCGCGATACGCATCCACCGGCACGCAGGCGCAGAACAGGTTGCGGTCACCGTAGACGTTGTCCACGCGGTTCACCGCCGGCCAGTACTTGTGCGCACGGGCGTGGGCACTCGGCGTCACCGCCTCGGCGATGCTGTAGGGGCGATCCCACTCGCCGATCACGTCAGCCAGGGTATGCGGCGCACGTACCAGCGGGTTGTTGTCCGCCGGCCATTCGCCGTCCTGCACCTTGGCGATCTCCGCGCGGATGCTCAGCATCGCCTCGACGAAGCGATCCAGCTCGGCCTTCGACTCGCTCTCGGTGGGCTCGATCATCAGCGTGCCGGGTACCGGGAAGGACATGGTCGGCGCGTGGAAGCCGTAGTCCATCAAGCGCTTGGCGACATCCTCCTCGCTGATGCCGCTGGCCGCCTTGAGCGGGCGCAGGTCGAGGATGCATTCGTGCGCAACGCGGCCGTTACGCCCGGCGTAGAGCACGGGAAACGCATCGCCAAGGCGATTGGCCAGGTAGTTGGCACCGAGAATGGCGACTTCCGTGGCGTCGCGCAGCTGCGGGCCCATCATGGCGATGTACATCCAGCTGATCGGCAGGATGCTAGCACTGCCCCAGGGCGCCGCGCTGATCGCGCCGTTGCCCGGTTGCGGGCCTTCCAGCTCGACCACCGGATGGTTGGCCACGAACGGTGCCAGGTGCGCCTTGACGCCGATCGGCCCCATGCCCGGGCCGCCACCGCCATGGGGGATGCAGAAGGTCTTGTGCAGGTTCATGTGCGACACGTCGGCGCCGATATCCGCCGGCCGCGCCAGCCCGACCTGGGCATTGAGGTTGGCACCGTCCATGTACACCTGACCGCCGTGGGCGTGGATCGCCGCGCAGATTTCGCGCACGTTCTCTTCATACACGCCGTGGGTCGACGGATAGGTGATCATCAAGCAGGACAGCCGGTCACCGGCTTCGGCGGCCTTGCGCTTGAGGTCTTCCAGATCGACGTTGCCGCCCTTGTCGCACTCGACGATGACCACACGCATGCTGACCATCTGCGCCGAGGCGGGGTTGGTGCCATGCGCCGAGGACGGGATCAGGCAGATGTCGCGCTGCCCTTCGCCGCGGCTCTCGTGATACTTGCGGATCGCGACCAGGCCGGCGTATTCGCCCTGGGCACCGGAGTTCGGCTGCATGCTGATCGCGTCGAAGCCGGTGATCGCGCAGAGCCAGGCTTCCAGTTCTTCGATCATCAGCTTGTAACCCTGGGCCTGACAGCGTGGGACGAACGGATGCAGGTTGGCAAACTCGGCCCAGGTGATCGGAATCATCTCGCTGGTGGCGTTGAGCTTCATGGTGCAGGAGCCGAGCGGGATCATCGCCTGGTTCAGCGCCAGGTCCTTGTTTTCCAGCTGCTTGAGGTAGCGCAGCATCTCGGTTTCGCTGTGGTGCGCGTTGAACACCGGGTGGCTCAGGTAGCCGCTCTCACGCTGCAGCCCTGCGGGAATGCCACCGGCCAGCTCGCCGGCATCCAGCGCGGCGACATCGAGGCCGTGATCGGCGCCGAGGAAAATCGCCAATAACTGTTCGACGGTGCGCTCGTCGCAGGTCTCGTCGAGGCTCACGCCCAGACGACCGCGGCCGAGGATGCGCAGGTTGATCTGCGCCGCTTCGGCACTGTCGATGATCGCGGTCTGCGCGCCACCGACTTCGAGAGTCAGCGTGTCGAAGAAATGTTGATTGACGCGGACGATGCCCTTCTGCTCCAGCCCGGCAGCGAGGATGGCGGTCAGCCGGTGCACGCGCTGGGCGATGCGCTTGAGGCCTTGCGGGCCGTGGTAGACGGCGTAGAAACCGGCGATATTGGCCAGCAGCACCTGCGCGGTACAGATGTTGGAATTGGCCTTCTCGCGGCGGATGTGCTGCTCGCGGGTCTGCAGCGCCATGCGCAGCGCGATGTTGCCACGGGCGTCCTTGGACACGCCGATGATGCGTCCCGGCATGCCGCGCTTGAACTCGTCTCGGCTAGCGAAATAGGCCGCGTGCGGGCCGCCGTAACCCATCGGCACACCGAAGCGCTGGGTCGAGCCGAGCACCACGTCGGCGCCCAGTTCGCCCGGCGGGGTCAGCAACAGCAGGCTGAGCAGGTCGGCCGCCACGCAGGCCAGCGCCTGCTGCGCATGCAGCTGCTCGATGACGGGCCGCAGATCGCGGATCTCGCCATGGGTATCCGGGTACTGCAGCAGTGCACCGAACACCTCCTGTCCGGCCAACTCGTCCAACGTGCCGACCATCAGTTCGAAGCCAAACGCTTCGGCACGGGTCTGCACCACGGAGAGCGTTTGCGGGTGGCAATTCTCGTCGATGAAGAAGCGATTGCTTTTGCTCTTGGCCATGCGTCGGGCCAGGGTCATGGCCTCGGCCGCTGCGGTCGCCTCATCGAGCAACGAGGCGTTGGCCAGGTCGAGACCGGTGAGGTCGATGATCATCTGCTGATAGTTGAGCAACGCTTCCAGCCGGCCCTGGGCGATCTCCGGCTGATAGGGCGTGTAGGCGGTGTACCAACCCGGATTCTCCAGCACGTTGCGCAGGATCACCGGCGGGGTGATGGTGCCGTGGTAGCCCATGCCGATCAGGCTGGTCCAGAGCTGATTCTGCTCCGCATAACCACGCAGCTTGGCCAGCGCGGCCTGCTCGTCCAGCGCCGCTGGCAGGCTCAGCTCGTCCTGCAGACGAATCGCCGGCGGCACGGTCTGCTCGATCAGCTGTTCGCGACTGGTCAGGCCCAGGGCGTCGAGCATGGCCTGCTGTTCGGCCTGATCAGGGCCGAGGTGACGGCGCAGGAAGGCATCGGGTTGCTGGAGTTGGGAAAGGCTCGGCATATACGGCATGGCTGCTACTCTCGGAAAAAACAAAAGCCCCGACAGAGCGGGGCTTTTGCGGATGATGCTTAGGCGTCGGCGTCGCAGGCGGCCTGGTAGGCGGCTGCGTCAAGGAGCTTGTCCAGCTCCGCCGGGTCGCTCGGCTGCAGGCGGAAGAACCAGCTGCCATAGGCGTCGCTGTTGACCAGCTCGGGCGAATCGGCCAGCGCCTCGTTGATCGCGACTACCTCACCGGACACCGGCGCGTAGATGTCGGACGCGGCTTTCACCGACTCGACCACACCGGCTTCCTGGCCGGCATTGAGCCGACGTCCGACCTCGGGCAGCTCGACGTAGACCACATCCCCCAGCGCTTCCTGGGCGTGATCGGAGATACCGACGGTGATGCTGCCGTCCGCTTCGAGACGGGCCCACTCGTGGCTGGCGGCGTAACGCAGATCGCTGGGGATATTGCTCATTGTTGGATCCTCAAGGCTGTTGACAGCAGTCGCGCAAAACAGTCGGTCGAATTTACACCAGTACCTTGCCGTGCCGCACGAATGTCGGTTGCACGACCCGCACCGGGTACCACTTGCCACGAATCTCCACTTCCGCACGCTCACCTGTACCAGCCGGCACGCGCGCCAGGGCGATGGATTTGCCAAGCGTAGGAGAAAAACTGCCGCTGGTGATTTCGCCGTCGCCAACGCCGTTCACCCGCACCACCTGATGGGCACGCAACACGCCGCGCTCTTCCAGCACCAGGCCGACCAGCTTGGGCAGGTCGCCCTGGGCGCGCTGCTGCTCCAGTGCGGCACGGCCGAGGAATTCCCGCTCGGTCGGCTCCCAGGCCACGGTCCAACCCATGTTGGCCGCCAGCGGCGAGACGTCTTCGGTCATGTCCTGGCCGTAAAGATTGAGGCCGGCCTCCAGACGCAGGGTGTCGCGGGCACCAAGGCCGATCGGCGGGATGCCGGCGCCGACCAGCTCGCTGAGAAAGTCAGGCGCCTGTTCGGCCGGCAGGATGATTTCCAGGCCGTCTTCACCGGTGTAGCCAGTACGACCGATGAACCAGTCGCCTTCGGCCAAGCCTTGGAATGGTTTGAGTTCCTGGATCAGCGTGGCGCGTGCCTGGCTGACCAGCTCGGCCGTGCGCGTACGGGCATGCGGCCCCTGGATCGCCAGCATGGCCAGCTCCGGGCGCTCCTTGACCTCGACGGCGAAGCCGGCCGCCTGCTGTTGCATCCAGGCCAGATCCTTTTCGCGGGTGCTGGCGTTGACCACCAGGCGGTAGCCCCATTCGCTCAGGTAGACGATCAGGTCATCGATCACGCCGCCGCGCTCGTTGAGCATCGCCGTGTAGAGCGCCCGGCCCGTGCCTTTCAGGCGCGTCACGTCGTTGGCCAGCAGGTGTTGCAGATAGGCTGTGGCCTGTTCGCCGGCCACATCGACCACGGTCATGTGCGAGACGTCGAACACTCCGCAATCACGTCGCACCTGGTGATGCTCTTCTACCTGGGAGCCGTAGTGCAGTGGCATGTCCCAGCCACCGAAGTCGACCATCTTGGCGCCAAGCGCAAGGTGCTGATCGTAGAGGGGAGTACGCTGACCCATGGGTTTCTCCTTCCGGGCAGGTCGCCGAATCGGCATTGGAAAAGTCAGTAAAGCCGGGCCCTGCAGGGACCGGCGACTTTCGAATGGCGCGCATTGTAGCCCCAAGGTGGCGGCAGGTCACGGCGGATCAGGCAGCAGGAGACTGGAGGTCGCGCAGTGGCCCGAAGCAGCCACTCCGCTGGCTACAGCGCCGGCGCCAATCGCTTGTGCAGCTAGCCGATTCGCCGTGCCGAGCGACGAATCAGCAGCACCACCGGAAGCAGTCCAACCAGCACCAGGGTCAACGCCGGCAGCGAGGCGCGAGCCCATTCCCCTTCGCTGGTCATCTCGAAAATACGTACGGCCAGGGTGTCCCAGCCGAACGGGCGCATCAGCAAGGTTGCCGGCATTTCCTTGAGCACGTCGACGAATACCAGCAATGCAGCGCTCAGCGTGCCGGGCAGCAGCAAGGGCAGATAGACCCGGAAGAACAACGCCGGGCCGCCGACACCCAGACTGCGCGACGCCTGCGGCAATGACGGGCGAATCCGCGCCAGCGCATTTTCCAGCGGGCCGAAGGCAACCGCCATGAAGCGAATCAGATAGGCCAGCAGCAGCGCCCCGAGACTGCCGAGCAGGATCGGCTTGCCCGCGCCGCCAAGCCAGCTGGATAGCGGCATTACCAGGTTCTGGTCGAGGTAACTGAACGCCAGCATGATCGATACCGCCAATACCGAACCCGGCAGGGCGTAGCCGAGGTTGGCCAGCCCCACCGCACTGCGGATCGAACGTACCGGCGCCTGCCGCCTGGCGAAGGCCAGCAGCAAGGCCACCGTTACCACGATCAATGCGGCGATGCCGCCGAGATAGAGCGTGTGCAGGATCAGCCCGGCGTAGCGCTCGTCGAGGTCGAAGCGGCCACGCTGCCACAGCCAGGCGAGCAACTGCAGCAGCGGAATGACGAAGGCACAGAGAAATACCAAGCCGCACCAGGCGCTGGCCGCAAACGCCTTCACCCCTGTCAGCCGGTAGAGCGCCGCTGAGCGAGCCCGCTCGTTGGCCGGGCGCGCCGCACCACGCGCGCGACGCTCGCCGTAGAGCACCAGCATCACTGCCAGCAGCAGCAAACTGGCCAGCTGGGTTGCGCTGGTCAGGCTGAAGAAGCCGTACCAGGTCTTGTAGATCGCCGTGGTGAAGGTATCGAAGTTGAACACCGACACGGCGCCGAAATCGGCCAGGGTTTCCATCATTGCCAGGGCCAGACCGGCGCCGACGGCGGGGCGCGCCATCGGCAATGCCACCCGCCAGAAGGCCTGCCAGGGTGACTGCCCGAGCACCCGTGCCGCCTCCATCAATCCTTTGCCCTGGGCGAGGAATGCCGAGCGCGCGAGCAGATAGACGTAAGGGTAGAACACCAACACCAGCACGGTGATGACACCACCGGTAGAACGCACCCGCGGAAAGCGGATACCGCTGCCGAACCATTCCCGCGCCAGGCTTTGCACCGGCCCGGCGAAGTCCAGCAGGCCGATGAAGACGAACGCCAAGACGTAGGCGGGAATGGCGAATGGCAACATCAGCGCCCAATCCAGCCAGCGGCGCCCGGGGAATTCGCACAGTGCGGTCAGCCAGGCGAGGCTGACGCCAAGTACCACCACACCGACTCCAACCCCAAGCAGCAGCGTCAGGGTATTGCCGAGCAGTCGTGGCATCTGGGTATCCCACAGGTGCGACCAGATCTCGGTATCGATACTGCTCCAGCTGAACAGCAGAATGCTCAGCGGCAACAGGACCAGCGCCGCGACGGCAAAAGTGATGGGATACCAGCGGCGCTCGACGGGATGGGACACTCAAGCCTCGACAGCAAAAAAGACAACGCCCCGGACCAGGCCGGGGCGCCGAGTATAACCGCAGCGGCAAACGTCGCGGCTGGTGTGCCGCACGTCACCGCTGCAAGCGCGACAGGCTGATCAGTTCCAGCCGGCGCGATCCATCAGCTTGATGGCTTCGGCCTGGCGCTTGCCAGCCACCTCCACTGGAATGGTATCGGCCTTGAACTCGCCCCATGCGGCCACTTCGGCCGAAGGCTTCACGCTCGGGTTGGCCGGGTATTCCATGTTGATATCGGCGAAGATGCTCTGCGCCTCTTCGCTGGTCATCCACTCCACCAGCTTGCGCGCGGCGTCCGGATTCGGCGCGTGCTTGGTCAGGCCGATGCCGGACAGGTTCACGTGCACGCCACGGTCGTTCTGGTTCGGCCAGAACAGCTTGGCCTTCAGCTGCGGGTTCTGCTCATGCAGGCGACCGAAGTAGTAGGTGTTGACGATACCGGCATCACACTGGCCGGCGTCGACGGCCTGGACCAGTGCCGTATCGTCAGCAAACACGTCGGTGGCGAGATTGCCGACCCAGCCCTTGATGATCTGCTCGGTCTTCTCGGCGCCATGAGTCTCGATCATGGTGGCGGTCAGCGACTGGTTGTAGACCTTCTTGCTGGAGCGCAGGCACAGACGGCCGTCCCAGTTCTTGTCGGCCAGCGCTTCATAAGTGCTCAGCTCACCATCCTTGACCCGCTCCGGCGAGTAGACGATGGTCCGCGCACGCAGCGACAGGCCAGTCCAGGCATCGCTGGAAGAGCGGTATTGCGCCGGAATGTTGTCCTTGACCACCTGGGAGTTCAGCGGCTGCAGGATGCCCATCTCTTCGGCCTGCCAGAGGTTGCCACCATCCACGGTCAGCAGCAGGTCGGCCGGGGTGTTGGCGCCTTCGGCCTTGATGCGGGCCATCAGCGGGGCTTCCTTGTCGGTGATGAACTTGATCGCGACGCCGGTTTTCTGGGTGTAAGCGTCGAACACCGGCTTGATCAGCTCGTCGATGCGCGAGGAGTAAACCACTACTTCGTTGGCAGCCTGGACAGCACCCGACAGCGCCGTCAGCGCCAGGGCGGCGAGTAAACCTTTGCTTGCCTGCATGGAACAGCCTCTTTGGTGAGTTGAAACAGAGGCTGAATAGTAGTGAATGTTATTTACCTTCTCAATGCGACAAATCGTGCAGGTAATGTTTTGTAAATATCAATTTGCTATTAGGGCCGCGCCAGCTCTGGTAAATCGCCACTCAGTCCGAGCGCCTGACGAACGAAAACTGCCTTTGCTTCCGGCAGCGCCTGCACCGCCTTCAAGCCGGTGTTGCGCAGCCAGCGCAGCGGCAGTGGATCGGCCTGGAACAGCCGTTCGAAGCCTTCCATGGCCGCCATCATCGCCAGGTTGTGGGGCATGCGGCGGCGCTCGAAGCGGCTAAGCACCTGCACATCGGCCACCCGCTCGCCGCGTGCTATGGCCGCCCTGATCACTTCTGCCAGCACGGCGGCATCCAGCAGACCAAGGTTAACGCCCTGCCCCGCCAGCGGATGAATGGTATGCGCGGCGTCGCCGATCAACGCCAGCCCCGGCTGCACGTAACGCTTGGCGTGGCGCTGGCGCAGCGGTATGCACAACCGCGGATCGGCTTCGAGCACCTCGCCCAGGCGTTCCTCGAAGGCGCGACCCAGCGCCGCACGGAAGGCCACATCATCCAGTGCCATCAAGCGCGTGGCTTCGGCCTCGGTAACCGACCAGACGATGGAGCACCAGTGCCGGTCGCCATCGCGCTCCAATGGCAGGAAGGCCAGCGGACCGTGATCGGTAAAGCGCTGCCAGGCGGTGCGCTGGTGCGGATCGCGGCAGCGCACGCTGGTCACGATGGCCTGGTGCAGATAGTCCCATTCACGGGTTTCGCAGCCTGCCAGGCGGCGTATCGCCGAATTGGCGCCGTCCGCTGCGATCACCAATGGCGTGCGCAGCTCGCGGCCGTCGACGAGCGTCAGCTGCCAGCCGTCAGTGGTACGTAGCAGTTGTTCGACGCGAGCGTTGCCAAGCAAACGCACCTGGCCATGGCTCTGCATGGTTTCCAACAGCGCATCCTGCACCACGCGGTTCTCGACGATATGCCCGAGGACCTCGGCATGCACCGTTTCGGCAGAAAAATGGATCTGGCCGGTGCCGGAACCATCCCAGACGTGCATGTCGGTGTAGGGACTGACGCGCCGTGCGGCCATGCCCGGCCAGGCGCCGACCCGCTGCAAGATGCGCTGGCTGGCGGCGGACAGTGCGCTGACCCGCGGCTCGAAGTCGCCGGACGGGTCGAAGGTGGCGACTTCGAGCGGGCTCGCATCGAGCACGACGATGTCCAGCCCGCAGCCTTCGAGGGCGAGCGCCAGCGTACTGCCGACCATGCCGGCGCCAACGATGACCAGATCCGCTTGCATCATTTCTCTCCTGGCTGCCGCGCCCGCGGCTTGAGTCGTATGTAGAGCGTCTTTTGCACCCGCGCCACCAACGTGCCTTCGCCATCGCGCACTTCGACATGCATTTTCGGCAGGTAGCGGCTGCCATCGGCAGTGTGCGCACGAATCTCGTCGAGCAGCTTGTCGCTGATGGCAAAGTCGGCGTACACCGCACCGCGTCCCGGAGTGACGAATTCGATGTTGGCCGCTTTGTCCCAGACGATGTAGTCGCGCCCCAGATTCTCCATGAGCATCAGCACGAAGAACGGATCGACCATCGAGTACAACGAGCCACCGAACTGCGTGCCGACATAGTTGCGGTTGTACCAGCGCAACACCATCTTTACCTGAACCAGGCGCAGATCTGCACTGATATGTCGCACCCGCACGCCCGCTCCCAGGTACGGCGGGTAGAAATTCAAAGCCCAGCGCAGGAACCGCGCCCTGCGCGCCAAACGGGAGCCGCTCATGCAGAGTCCTTCTGGTGGCGGCGTCAGCCTAGGCGAGTCCCGAGACCCATGGCCTGCCGAGCGAACCAGCGCTTGGCTGAAGGCGTCAGATCCAGGCCGAGCAGGCCGAGGTTGCGGCCCGCCGCGACCAGCCGGCCGGAGTCGACGAACAACCGGGTGACCTGATCGGAAAAACCGACGGTCAGACGCTGGTCCAGGCGCTGCCTGTGCGCATACGCCTGCAGCACCGCAAGGTCGCCGAGCGCGGCGTCACTGTGCAGCAAGGCTTCACTCAGCGCTTCCACATCGCGCAGCGACAGGTTGTACCCCTGCCCGGCGATCGGGTGCAGGCTGTGCGCCGCATTGCCGAGCACCACCAGTCCAGCGCGAACCTGTTCTTCGGCCTCGATCAGCGTCAGCGGATAGAGATGTCGGGCACCAACCTGCTGCAAGGCGCCCAGACGGTAGCCGAAGGCTTCCTGCAGCTCGGCGAGAAAGACCGCCTCATGCGCCTGCGCCAATCGCGTGGCGTCGGCCTGGGCGCGCGTCCATACCAGCGCGCAGCGATTGTCCTGCAGCGGCAGCAGCGCCATCGGGCCATCTTCGGTGAAGCGCTCGAACGCCAGTCCGCCGTGCGACTTGCCCGGGGTGATGTTGGCGATCAGCGCGGTCTGGCCGTAGGGCCGGCGCGAAACATGGATACCGAGCTGCTCGCGCAGGCCGGAGCGACCACCATCGGCCAGCACGGTGAGGTCGCATTCCAGGCGCTGACCGTCGGTGAAACTCAACCGATAGCCCGCGGCGCCGGGCTCCAGCCGCTCTATCTCCGCCGGGCAGTGACGGATCACCACCTCGTCATCCAGCGCCTGCCACAGGCAATGGCCGATCCAGGCGTTCTCGACCACGTAGCCCAGCGCCTCGACGCCTTCACTCGCGCAGTCGAGCCGCGCAGCACCGAAGCGGCCACGTTCAGACACGTGGATGCGCAGAATCGGTTCGGCACGCTCGGCAATCCGCTCCCACAAGCCGAGGCGCTGATAGATCAGCCGGGTGCCGTAGGACAGTGCAGTCGAGCGCGCGTCATAGCTGGGCTGGTACTCATGGCCGGGTTCGAACGGCTCGATCAGGTGGATGCGCCAGCCGCGCTCACGGGCGCCATCCTGCAATGCCAGCGCGAGACTCGCCCCGACCAGCCCACCACCGATGATCGCCAGGCTCTGCATGTCAGGCGACCTGCTCACGAGCGGCGGCCATCAGCGCCTCGATCTCGGCGACGCTCTTCGGCACGCCAGTAGTGAGGATTTCGCAGCCGGTCCGGGTCACCACCACATCGTCCTCGATGCGCACGCCGATACCGCGCCACTTCTTGGCCACGTTCTGATTGTCCACTGCGATATAGATGCCCGGCTCGACGGTCATCGCCATGCCCGGCTCGAGCACACGCCATTCGCCACCGATCTTGTAGTCGCCGACGTCGTGCACATCCATGCCCAGCCAATGGCCGGCACGGTGCATGTAGAAGGCCTTGTAGGCCTCGCTGGCGATCAGCGCGTCCACCTCACCCTGCAACAGGCCCAGCTCGACCAGCCCGGCGGTGATCACCCGAACAGTGGCTTCGTGAGCCTCGTTCCAGTGCTTGCCCGGGGTGATATGCTTGAAGGCCTCTTCGTTGGCCTTGAGCACCAACTCGTAAATAGCCTTATGCTCCGGTGAGAAGCGACCGTTGACCGGGAAGGTACGGGTAATGTCGCTGGCGTAGCAGTCGATCTCACAACCGGCGTCGATCAGCACCAGATCTCCGTCCTTCAACGGTGCGTCGTTCTCACGGTAATGCAGGATGCAGGCGTTGCGACCCGCGGCGACGATGCTGCCGTAAGCCGGCATCTTCGCGCCGCCCTTGCGGAACTCGTAATCCAGTTCGGCTTCCAGGTGGTACTCGAACAGGCCGGCACGGCTGGCCTGCATGGCACGGATGTGCGCACGAGCGGAAATCTCCGCCGCATGCTTCATCACCTTCACCTCGTTGCTCGACTTGAACAGGCGCATGTCGTGCAGCAGATGATCGAGCGCGACGAATTCGCTGGGCGGCTGTGCGCCCTGGCGCGCCTTGCCGCGGATGGTCTTGATCCATTCCATCAGCCGATGATCGAAGGCTTCGTTGGTGCCGATGGCGTAGTAGACCCGATCGCGGCCCTCGATCAGGCCCGGGAGGATGTCGTCGATATCACCGATGGGAAAGGCGTCGTCGGCACCGTATTCACTTATCGCGCCGTCCTGCCCGGCCCGCAGGCCGTCCCAGAGCTCGCGCTCGGGATCGCGCTCGCGGCAGAACAGCACGTACTCGCCATGCTCGCGCCCGGGAATCAGCGCGATCACCGCTTCCGGCTCGGGGAAGCCGGAGAGGTACTGGAAGTCGCTGTCCTGGCGGTAGACATGCTCGACATCGCGGTTGCGGATGTACATCGGCGCCGCCGGCAGAATGGCGATGCTGTTGGGTTCCATCTGCTCCATCAGCGCCTTGCGTCGACGGGCGTATTCCGATCTGGGGATGCGAGTCATGGGCGCAACGGTGTCCTCAATGCAGGGAAGGTTTCGCGGCAGCGGGCAGCGGTTTGGCGCATTCGGTGAACAGCAGCAGCGGCGCTACGCGCAGGTACTCCATCACTTCCATGTAGTCGGTCTCGCCGTCCTCGGACTCGTCCAGCGAATCCTGGATCTGCGCGATAGCGGACAGATCCTGCAGCACCTCCATGGCTTCGCTACTCAGCGCACGATCACCGGCAGCCAGGCCGAAGCCGGCAAGAAAGCCCTGGCACCACTGGCCCAGCGCCACGGCGCGTTCGGCGAGCGGCGCATCGTCGCTGGGCAGCAGCAGGACAACGGCGATGTCGTCACCGGCGAGCTCGCCCTTGACCATTTCCTGCAGGCCGATCAATGCCTGACGAATGTTGTCCTGCGGTGCTTCGCCGAGCAGGTCCGACGCATCGGTCAGCCAGGGCTCGACCTCGAAACCTGCGCCGGCGCAACTGCGCCCGAGCAACAGGCCGTGCAATTCGGCGGGAGAAACGGTTTGCGGGCTGCCCGCCAGAAGTGTGGCGAAGGCGGCATACGGGGAATTCTGAATGGACATGGCGGCTAGGCGCACGATGGCGCAATGACTAGAATGAAGGCTTCGTATCCTAGCACCGGCGGCCGCGGCAAGACCATCGAAGGCCCCGGCCATCGCTTCCGTCTTCAGCAGTGCCCCAACAGGAATCCCATGGAAGACGCCGATCTCAAAGCGCTGACCACCAAGCTGGAGCAGCTGATTCAGCGCATCGAACAGCTCAAGGCGCAGAACCATCTGCTGCTGGCCAATGAGCGGGCGTGGCGTGAAGAGCGCGCTCATCTGATCGAAAAGAACGAAATGGCCCGATTGAAGGTCGAATCAATGATTTCGCGCCTGAAAGCCCTGGAGCAGGACTCATGACCCAGCCGAACACCGTTACCGTGCACATCATGGACAAGGAATACTGCATTGCCTGTCCATCAGAGGAACGCAGCAATCTGGAAGGTGCGGCCCGTTACCTGGATCGCAAGATGCGCGAGATTCGCAGCAGCGGCAAAGTCATCGGCGCCGATCGCGTGGCGGTGATGGCTGCCCTGAACATCACTCACGAACTGCTGCACAAGCATGATCGCCTCGACGCCGAAGCCAACAGCGCACGCGAACATGTACGCATGCTGCTGGAGCGCGTCGACAGCGCCCTGGCCCCCGACCCCAACCCTTCTGGCAACTGATCAACGGTAGCCAGTTTGCGTTATACTGCGGCCAACTCCCTGGCATGTTCGCCAGTCGGCGATGACCCTCTCCCGATAAGCAATACCATGGAGGCTACACGTGGTGCCGGTGTGCATGTCCGCCTGACGGAAAGCCTTAAGGTACTCTGTAGTCGCCACCTTGAACTCTCGGGTTCAAGGGCCTACGCTGGCAGCGGCATGCTGGGGAGCCACTTCTGATGATCGTAGCCGAAGGCCTTTCGCGCCCAGCGCTACGTCGCAAGCTGCGCCAAGCGCGGCGCCAATTGACACCTGCGCAGCAACGCCTGGCCGCTCGCCGGCTCTACCGGCAACTGGCTCAGCATCCGCTATTCCGTCGCGCTCGGCATATCGCCCTGTACCTGCCCAACGACGGTGAAATCGATCCACGTCCGCTACTGCACGCTGCTCAGCGCCGCGGCAAAGCGACCTATCTCCCGGTACTGAATCCATGGCCGCGTACGCGCATGGTCTTTCAGCGCATCGAGCCCGGCGAGCGACTGCGGCGTAACCGTTTCGGCATTCCCGAACCCGTAATCCGGACCGCTCGACAACGCCGCGTCTGGGCGCTCGATCTGCTGCTGATGCCGCTGGTGGGCTTCGACGGCAATGGCGGGCGGCTGGGTATGGGTGGCGGCTTCTATGATCGCAGCTTGGCGTATCGCGCCATGCGCAAAAAAAGTCACAAACCGACGTTATTGGGACTCGCTCACGAATGTCAGCGGGTCGATCAGCTACCGCTGGAAAGTTGGGATGTAGCCCTTCAGGCTACGGTGACGGACCAGGGCTGGTACGTCGGATGATGAAGCGCCGCATCCATGCGGCGCGAGGTCATCGCTGCTGAGCCTGTTGCACCTGAATGACCGGGGCCATGCCGGCCGCGCCATCCTGCTGCTCCCACAGACTCTGCGTATAGCCCGTGGTGACTACGCCGAGACCAAAGATGAAGACCAAAATCCACAGAATATCGGGCTTACGTTTCATTTGTGTTCGCCTCCCCCTACCAGGCGAAATGCTTGCGTCGAGTCGGTGTGATTTATCGTTCTAGGACTCGATAGGCCACCATACAGCCGCGGCATTTTCCGTGAAGCTTCGGCACCGCGCAAACAGGTATTGCAGCCGACTGTCGGAGATTTTGCCATCATGGTCTGATCGAACCGACTGACGGGAGAGCAAGGTTCATGCCTTATTGGCTGATGAAGTCCGAACCGGATGAATTTTCCATCCAGGATCTGAAAAAACTGGGTCGTGGTCGCTGGGACGGCGTACGCAATTACCAGGCGCGTAATTTCCTGCGGCATATGCAGGAAGGCGATCAGTTCTTCTTCTATCACTCCAGTTGCGCGGAGCCCGGCATTGCCGGAATCGGCAGAGTCACTCGTAGCGCCTACCCCGATCCCACCGCACTCGACCCCGCCAGCCCCTATCACGATAGCAAGGCCAGCGACGAGACCAATCCGTGGAGCGCAGTCGATGTCGAGTTCGTGGAAGTCTTCGCGTCGCCGCTGAAGCTGGCACGCCTGAAAGCACAGCCTGAGCTGCACGAACTGGCACTGGTGAAGAAAGGCAGCCGCCTTTCGGTGATGCCGGTCAGCATGGACGAGTGGCAGGCGATCCTGGCGCTGCGCTGAGTTACTGGATGATCAGATTGTTGAACAGCAGATCATCCACCAACGGCTTACCTTCTTCCTGCTCCAGCACCTCGCGCACCTGGCGCAAGGCCTCCTGACGCAGCTGCTCCTTGGCTTCGGGACCGCTCAGGGTCTCGTCGGTCTGCTGGGAAAACAGCATCACCAGCTGATGGCGGATCAGCGGCTCGTGATGCTTGACCCGATCTTCCACCTCCTTGCTGGAGATGCGCAGCGCGACATCAGCCTTGTAGTACTTCAGCCGCTCACCCGAACCATAGTTGCCGACCATGGCGGGCACCAGCGCGTAGTAGAGCGTCTGCGGGGCCGCTTCGTCAGCCGAGTTTTGCGCGAGCACCGGCCCGGCAAGTGCGAAACCAAGAAACAGGGTTATCAGGTACTTCACGGGGCAGTGCTCCAGGGAAAATCTGCGCCAGCATAACCAGTCGCCGCCGCGCACCCAAGCCCACCACGCAACTGCCCGCCGCTTATACGCCGCCATTACAGCGAACGATGCTGATTGCCTCGTTACGCAGCGCTCCTAGACTGGATAGTCCTGAGTAGTCGAGCCATCCATCGTCGGGCGGCAAGCGTCCGACCAGTCGAACAAGGAAAAACGATGAAAGCCGTCCTGTGCAAAAGCTTCGGTCCGCCCGAGAGCCTGGTGCTCGAAGATGCCCCTTCCCCTCAGATCAAACCGAGCGAAGTCCTGCTCGACGTGCATGCCGCCGGGGTCAATTTTCCTGACACGCTGATGATCGAGGGCAAGTATCAGTTCAAGCCGCCGTTCCCGTTCTCGCCCGGCGGCGAGGCGGCCGGCGTCATCGCCGCGGTCGGCGAGAAGGTCAGCCACCTCAAGGTCGGCGACCGGGTCATGGCGTTGACCGGCTGGGGCAGCTTCGCCGAGCAGGTTGCGGTGGCTGGCGGCAACGCGCTGCCGATTCCGCCGAGCATGGACTTCGACACCGCCGCCGCCTTCAGCATGACCTACGGCACCTCGATGCATGCGCTTACCCAGCGCGCCAATCTGCAACATGGAGAGACTCTGCTGGTGCTGGGCGCTTCTGGCGGTGTCGGCCTGGCTGCCGTGGAGATCGGCAAGGCCATGGGCGCACGAGTCATCGCCGCCGCCTCCAGCGCCGAGAAGCTGGAGGTAGCGAAGAACGCCGGCGCCGACGAGCTGATCAACTACAGCGAAGGCAGCCTGAAGGAGCGCCTGAAGGAACTCACCGGCGGCCAGGGCGTGGATGTGATCTACGATCCGGTGGGCGGCCAGCTGTTCGAAGAAGCCTTCCGCAGCATCGCCTGGAACGGCCGCATGCTGGTGGTGGGATTTGCTGCCGGCGGGGATATCCCGGCGCTGCCGGCGAACCTGCCACTGCTCAAAGGAGCTTCGCTGATCGGTGTGTTCTGGGGCGCCTTCGCCCAGCGTCAACCGCAGGACAACGCGGCTAATTTCCGCCAGCTGTTCGCCTGGCACGCCGAAGGCAAGCTCAAGCCGCTGGTATCGCAACGCTTTGCCTTGCAGGACACCGGCAAGGCTATCGCCACGCTGGGGCAGCGCAAGGCGGTCGGCAAGCTGGTGGTGCAGGTGCGCTGACGCGCAGAAGGAGGATGCAGGAAGCGTCAGACGCTTCCTGCACGATCCGTATCAGTGGGCGGTGCTGGGTGCTTCGCCCGCGCCCTGCATACGCGCCATTTCCTGGGCGTAGAGTGCGTCGAAGTTCACCGGAGCCAGCATCAGAGCCGGGAACGAGCCGCGGGTTACCAGGCTGTCCAGCGCCTCACGGGCGTACGGGAAGAGGATGTTCGGGCAGAACGCGCCAAGGGTGTGACTCATGGCGGCGGCTTCGAGACCCTTGATCAGGAAGATCCCGGCCTGCTGCACTTCGGCAATGAAGGCAACTTCTTCGCCGGTCTTCACGGTGACCGAAAGGGTCAGCACGACTTCATGGAAGTCGCCCTCAAGCGCCTTCTGCTTGGTGTTCAGGTCCAGCGCGACACTCGGATTCCATTCCTGACGGAAAATTTCCGGGCTCTTCGGCGCTTCGAAGGACAGGTCGCGGACGTAGATGCGCTGCAGGGAGAACTGCGCGCCCTGTTCGTTCTGCGACGCTGCGCCGCCGTTGTTAGCTTGTTCGGTCATTTCTGCAACCTTCTATCCAGTTGTGCGTGTCGTTTGAGTTGTTCGCGGACCCGCGCTGCCGGCCTCAGGCCTGCAGCAACGGGTCGAGACGTCCGGCGCGCTCCAGAGCGTGCAGCTCGTCGCAGCCGCCGACGTGTTTATCGCCGATCCATATCTGCGGTACCGAGGTGCGTCCGGCCTTGCTGGCCATTTCGGCACGCAGGGACGGGTTGCCATCCACGGGGATCTCCTCGTAGGCGACACCCCTGCGATCGAGCAGCGCCTTGGCGCGGATGCAGAACGGGCACCAGGCGGTGGTATAGATGACGACGTTGGGCATGATTACTTGACCACTGGCAGATTGTCGCCGCGCCAGCTGGAAATCCCTCCCGACAACTTGGCGGCGGTGAAGCCTGCCTTCTGCAACTCACGGCAGGCCGTTCCGGCGTGCTGCCCCATGGCGTCGACCACGATGATGGTCTTGGCCTTGTGCTTTTCCAGCTCGCCTGTGCGGCTGACCAGCTTCTCGTAGGGAATGTTCAATGCATCGACGATATGGCCGGCGTCGAACTCCTTCTTGACGCGCACGTCCAACACCACGCCCTCGCCACTGTTGACCAGTGCCGTCAGTTCGCGATTGCTCAGGCTCTTGCCACCCTTGCGTGTCTCGGTGATGAACAGAAGGATCAACAGCACCACGAACAGGCTGCTGAGTACATAGTGGTTAGAGACAAATTCAATCAGGTTAGCGAGCATCAACGGGTACCCGGACGATAAAATGCGGGCCAGTATACACAGCCCCTCCCACCGGCTGAACCCTGATGATTCGTGACCTCGCCCCGGCCAGCCAGTAGACTGGCCGCCCTTTTCCGCCCCCGTGCAAGGAGCCCGAAAGCATGTCCGTCGCCCCCACCGCCGCGCCCAAACCTCTGGTACTGATCATTCTCGATGGCTTCGGGCACAGCGACAGCCCGGACTTCAACGCCATCCACGCCGCGCGCAAGCCGGTCTACGATCGCCTGCTGGCCAGCCAGCCGCACGGATTGATCTCTGGCAGCGGCATGGATGTCGGCCTGCCGGACGGGCAGATGGGCAACTCCGAGGTCGGCCACATGAACCTGGGTGCCGGGCGCGTGGTGTATCAGGACTTCACCCGGGTGACCAAGGCGATCCGCGACGGCGAGTTCTTCGCCAACCCGACCATCTGCGGTGCAGTCGACAAGGCCGTGGGTGCCGGCAAGGCGGTGCACATCCTCGGCCTGCTCTCCGACGGTGGCGTACACAGCCATCAGGATCATCTGGTCGCCATGGCCGAACTGGCTGCCCAGCGCGGCGCCGAGAAGATCTACCTGCACGCCTTCCTCGACGGCCGCGACACCCCGCCGAAGAGCGCACAGCACTCCATCGAACTGCTCCAGGCCACCTTCACCCGCCTGGGCAAGGGCCGTATCGCCAGCCTGATCGGCCGCTACTTCGCCATGGACCGCGACAACCGCTGGGACCGTGTGCAGCAGGCCTATGAGCTGATCGTAAACGGCAAGGCCGAGCACCGCTCCGACTACGCCGTGGATGGTCTGATCGCCGCTTACGAGCGCGGCGAAAGCGACGAATTCGTCAAGGCCACCAGCATCGGCGAGCCGGTGCGCGTGGAGGATGGCGATGCCGTGGTATTCATGAACTTCCGCGCCGACCGCGCCCGCGAACTGACCCGCTGCTTCGTCGAGCCCGGCTTCAAGGAATTCGAGCGCGCTCGCGTGCCGCAACTGGCCGAGTTCGTCATGCTCACCCAGTACGCCGCAAGCATCCCCGCGCCGGCCGCCTTCGCCCCGGAGGCGCTGACCAACGTGCTCGGCGAGTACCTGGCCAACAACGGCAAGACCCAGCTGCGTATCGCTGAAACCGAGAAATACGCGCACGTCACCTTCTTCTTCTCCGGCGGTCGCGAGGAACCATTCCCCGGCGAGGAACGCATCCTCATCCCGTCGCCACAGGTCGCCACCTACGATCTCAAGCCGGAAATGAGCGCGCCCGAGGTCACTGACCGTATCGTCGATGCCATCGAGAATCAGCGCTACGACGTCATCGTGGTCAACTATGCCAACGGCGACATGGTCGGGCATACCGGCGTGTTCGAAGCCGCGGTCAAGGCAGTGGAATGCCTGGACAGCTGTGTCGGCCGCATCGTCGAGGCGCTGGACAAGGTCGGCGGCGAAGCGCTGCTGACCGCCGACCACGGCAACGTCGAGCAAATGGAAGACGTCATGACCGGCCAGGCGCACACCGCGCATACCTGCGAGCCGGTGCCGTTCGTCTATATCGGCAAGCGCAACGTCACCATCCGCCAGGGCGGCGTGCTGGCCGATGTCGCGCCGACCATGCTGACCCTGCTCGGCATGCCGGTACCGCCAGAGATGACCGGTCGCTCGATCGTCGAGCTGAGTTGATCGCCAGACGGGAAGCGGATGGCGCCAGCCGCCGTTTCCCGCTACAGGCTTCAAGCTTCCAGCTTGCTTTTTAGGCATACTACGTCGGTCATAACGCTCGGTTGACGCCCTCCAATGCCTCGTACTTTTCTCGCCCTAGCCTTCCTCTGCCTGCTCGGTCCCGCCGTGGCGGACGAACGTGCCGCAGCGCGGCAGCAGATCGAAGCCGCTCGCCAGGACGTTGCCGAACTGCAGAAGCTGCTCAAGCAGATCGAGCAGGAGAAATCCGGCGTCCAGAAGCAGCTGAAGACCACCGAAAGCGAGATGGGCCAGCTGGAAAAGCAGGTCGATACCCTGCAACAGGAAATCGACCGCAGCGAGGCTGAGCTGGAGCGCCTGAACGACGAGAAGGCCACGCTCGAAGGTGCTCGCCTGGAACAACAACGACTGATCGGCCTGCAGGCCCGTGCCGCCTACCAGAATGGCCGGCAGGAGTACCTCAAGCTGCTGCTCAACCAGCAGAATCCGGAAAAATTCAGCCGCACCATCACCTATTACGACTACCTCAACAAGGCGCGTCTCGAGCAGCTCGACAACTTCAACGAGACGCTGCGCCAGCTGGCCAACGTCGAAGCCGACATCGCCACGCAGCAAAGTCTGCTGGCAGAAAAGAAGGATGGTCTGCTCGAACGCCGCAACCAACTCGCCGAGGTGCGCAAGGAACGCCAGCAGACCCTCGCCAAGCTCAACAGCGATTTCTCCAGCCGCGAGCAGAAACTGCAGGCGCGCCGTCAGGAGCAGGCCCAGTTCGAGCGCGTGCTCAAGACCATCGAAGAAACCCTGGCTCGCCAGGCCCGTGAGGCCGAGGAAGCACGGCAGCGCGCATTGCTTGCCGAGCGCCAGCGTCAGCAACAGCAGCAACAATCCCAGACCGGCGCCAGCACCGCGCCGAGCGGCCCGCTGGTGTCCAGTGCCGGCGGCAACTTCGGCGGGCCGTTCTCCCAGGCCAAGGGCAAGCTGCCCTGGCCGGTAGACGGACGTCTCGTCGCCCGCTACGGCACTCCGCGCGGCGGCGACGCTCGAACCAAGTGGGACGGCGTACTGATCGGTGCCAGCGTCGGCACTCAGGTCCGCGCCGTGCATGGCGGCCGGGTAGTATTCGCCGACTGGCTACGTGGCGCCGGACTACTGGTGATACTCGATCATGGAAATGGTTACCTGAGCCTGTATGGTCATAACCAGAGCCTGCTGCGTGACGCCGGCGACATCGTCAAGGCCGGCGATCCGATCGCCACAGTAGGCACCAGCGGCGGCCAGGAAACCGCCGCACTGTATTTCGCCATTCGGCAGCAGGGCCGCCCCAGCGACCCCGCCCAATGGTGTCGCGCGCAAGGCTAGCGAGCCGCGGCTTCGGTGCTTGCCGAACCGCCCGCATCGCCAAGCGCGCCCTCTCATAACTGGAGTTCGACATGTTGCACCTGCGCCGTTTCGCCCGCCCATCCACGCTCGCTCTGGCCATATTGCTGGGGATGCAGGGCGGCGCCTGGGCCCAGCAGCCACCGGCGGAAGCGGCGGTGCCGAGCTCCAAAGCTCCCCTGCCACTGGATGAGCTGCGCACCTTCGCCGAGGTGCTGGACCGCATCAAGGCTGCCTATGTCGAGCCGGTGGATGACAAGACCCTGCTGGAGAATGCGATCAAAGGCATGCTCAGCAATCTCGATCCGCATTCGGCCTATCTGGAGCCCGAGGCATTCGCCGAACTGCAGGAAAGCACCAGCGGTGAATTCGGCGGCCTCGGCATCGAGGTCGGCATGGAAGATGGCTTCATCAAGGTCGTCTCGCCGATCGACGACACCCCGGCATCGAAGGCCGGCATCGAAGCTGGCGACCTGATCGTCAAGATCGACGGCCAGCCAACCAAGGGCCTGTCGATGATGGACGCCATCGGCAAGATGCGCGGCAAGCCGGGCAGCAGCATCAGCCTGACGCTGGTGCGCGAGGGCGGCCAGCCGTTCGATGTGAAGCTGAAGCGCGCGGTCATCAAGGTACGCAGTGTCCGCAGCCAGATCCTCGAGCCGGGCTACGGTTACCTGCGCGTCACCCAGTTCCAGGTCAATTCCGGCGAGGAAGTCGGCAAGGCGCTGGCCAAGCTGAAGAAGGACAACGACGGCAAGAAACTGAACGGGCTGGTCCTCGATCTGCGCAACAACCCGGGCGGCGTGCTGCAGGCCGCAGTGGAGATTTCCGACCACTTCCTCACCAAGGGCCTGATCGTCTACACCAAGGGTCGTATCGCCAACTCCGAGCTGCGCTTCAATGCCGACCCGGCCGACGCCAGCGAAGGTGTGCCACTGGTCGTGCTGATCAACGGCGGTAGCGCCTCGGCATCCGAGATCGTTGCCGGCGCGCTGCAGGATCACAAGCGCGGCGTGGTGATGGGCACCGACAGTTTCGGCAAGGGTTCGGTACAGACCGTGCTGCCGCTGAACAATGATCGCGCGCTCAAGCTCACCACCGCGCTCTACTACACCCCCAACGGCCGCTCAATCCAGGCCCAGGGCATCGAGCCGGACATCAAGGTCGAACGCGCCAAGCTGACCCGTGAACAGGCTGCTGACGGCTTCCGCGAAGCCGATCTGGCCGGCCACCTGGGCAACGGCAACGGCGGCCCGGACCGCCCGACCGCCACCCAGATCGCCAGCGACTCGCCACGACCGCAGGACGACGACTACCAGCTCGGCCAGGCCTTGAATCTGCTCAAGGGATTGAACCTCACCCGCGGCCAGTGAAGATGGCCGGCTGGGCGGCAGGCCTGGCAGCGCTGGTGATGCTCGCCAGCCAGGCGCTATATGGCGACGAGCCCGCGGCCACGCCGGACCATGTCCCGCGACCGCGGTTGACCCTGATAATCGACGACCTCGGGCAGAACCCGGCACGCGATCGCCGTGTGCTGCAACTACCGGGGCCGGTGGCCCTTGCGATTCTTCCCGACACCCGCCACGCCGCAGACCTAGCCGAGCAGGCCCATCGCGCCGGCAAGACGGTCATGCTGCACATGCCGATGGCGCCTGCTCAGGGCCGCTTCGCCTGGCATCCTCAGCTACCGCATGACGAACTGGCGCGACGGCTCGACGCCGCGCTCGCGGCAGTGCCGCATGCCAGCGGGCTGAACAACCACATGGGCAGCGCCATGACCGATCAGGTACAGCCGATGAGCTGGCTGATGAGCGAGTTGCAGCGCCGCCACCTGTTCTTCCTCGACAGCCGCACCAGCCCGCGCACCGTAGCGGCGGCGAGTGCGCAGCGCGCGGCTTTGGCCAGCCTGTCGCGGGATATCTTCCTCGACGATGACCCATCCCCGACTGCCGTAGCCGAGCGCTTTCAAGCCGCGATCGCACTGGCGCGCAAACAGGGCTCGGTGGTCATCATCGGCCATCCTCATGAGAGCACTCTGGCCCTGCTGGAGCGCGAGTTGCCGCGCCTGTCGGCGCAGGGCATCGAATGGGTGGGCGTCGGCCAGATGATCGCCACCCGCAGCAACCGGGCAATGGCCGCGCACGGACGCGGCGGCATCTACCGCTGAGCATCAGAGATAGCGCTGCAGCAGCGTCTCCACCGTGCCATCGGCGCGCATCGCGTCCAGCGCCCGCTGTAAGCGCTCGACCACTTCGTCCGGCGTCGCCCGGTTTAGCGCCAGGAACAAGCGCGCCTCATTGAAACGCAGCACGGGCTTCAGACCGGTGACGCCTTCCTGCTTGGCCAGATAGGGCCCGACCGGATCGGCGGTGGCCCAGACGTCGATCTGCCCCTTGAGCAGCTTGCCGACGTTCTCCTGGTCGCGCAGCGAGTTGATCGGCGCGAGCCCCTTGCTCTCCAGATGCTGACTCACGGCATCGTTCTTGTAGGCCCCGATGCGCAGATTGCGTGCTTCCTCCAGTCCGGTCAGACGCAACGGGCTATCCGACGGCGCCAGCAGCACCCAGCTGATGCTCGCCAGCGGGCCGACCCACTTGAACTGCGGCTCACGCTCGGCGGTAAAGGTTGTGGAAAACAGACCCTGATCGGGCTGTTCGAGGACCTGCTTGTAGATGCGATCCCAGGGAAAGCGCAGGCTCAGCTCATAGCGGATGTTCGCCCGGCGGAACATCTCGCGGACGATATCGGCATTGATGCCGTGGATCTTTGCATCGGCCGCGTAGTTCTTGTTGTCCTCGGCCATGTTGAATGGCGGAAAGTTCTCGGTGAGCAACACGACGCGATAGTCGTCGGACAGCTCGGCACGGGCGTGACTGCATAGCAGCAGCATGATGACGGCTAGGATTCGTTTCAGCATGGCTCGCTCCCTGTCTGATTCACGACCCGCCCCTCCGCGGATCGTGGCCGAAGCGGTCGGAAGCAAGATGCGAACCAGCGCAGCGGCGCGGCAGCGCAGCTCAGGGATGGCCAAAGCACGAAGCGGTGGGCGCGCCAGAAAGGCGCGAGAAGGATGCGCGACGCACCCAGCTGGCGCGCCGTCATCACGACAGAGGTCGGGCGCGGATGCGCGCCGACCGGTGGATCAGCTCAGAGGTAGCGTGCGTTGATCTGGTCGATCAGGCCTTCGCTGCGCATCTGATCGAGCGCCTGTTGCAGCTTCTGCACGGTTTCGTCGTCGACCTGCTTGTTCAGCGCCAGATACAGCTCCGCATTATCGAAGCGCAGCACGCGCTTGAGCCCCGTTACGCCTTCCAGACGCGCCAGGTAACGGCCGGCGGGGTCACCGGTGGCCCAGAGGTCGATCTTGCCGTCGATCAGCTTCTTCACGTTCTCCTGATCGCGCAGGGCAAGCACCGGCTTCAGGCCCTGGCCTTCCAGATGCTCGGCGATCGCATCGCCCTTGTAGGCACCAACGTTGTATTGGCTGGCCTGCTCCAGACTGGTCAGGTTGATCGGGCTGTCGCCACGGGCCAGCAACACCCAGTCGTCCGGGCCGATGGGGCCGACCCACTTGAACAGCTCTTCACGCTCGGGCAGCCGTGCGGTGACGAACACCCCATAGTTGGCCTGCTCCAGGGCCATGCCGTAGATGCGCTCCCAGGGAAAACGCAGCGTCAGGCTGTAATCGATGCCGGCGCGCTTGAACATCTCGCGCACGATATCCACGGCAATGCCGCTGATGTGCTCGTCGCGGGCGAAGTTCTTGCCGTCATCCGCCATGTTGTAGGGCGGGAAGTTCTCCGTCAGCAGGTCGATTTTCACCGGTGCCTGCGCGTGGCTCAGCGTAGCGCCGAATAGCAGCGCCGCAGCGACAAGGGAAGCGATGGTCTTGAGCATGCGTGAAATCTCCTGATTGCCTGTCCGCAACAGCCGCGGACGGTTCCTTGTATCGAGCATTAAGCCTTGTTCATCTACTGGCTGAGATCAACGCATCACGATGCCGCGGGCGGCCAGGTAGGCCTTGGCTTCCGGGATGGTGTATTCGCCGAAGTGGAAGATGCTGGCGGCAAGCACCGCATCGGCCTTGCCTTCGAGAATGCCATCGGCGAGGTGCTGCAGGTTGCCGACGCCACCGGAGGCGATCACCGGAATGCACAGCGCCTCGCTGATGGCACGGGTTACGCCGAGGTCGTAGCCGCTCTTCACGCCGTCCTGATCCATGCTGGTCAGCAGGATTTCGCCGGCGCCGAGGTCTTCCATCTTCTTCGCCCAGGCCACCGCATCCAGGCCGGTGGGCTTGCGGCCGCCATGGGTGAAGATTTCCCAGCGTCCCGGCTCACCCGGCGCGGAGACCTTCTTCGCATCGATGGCGACGACTATGCACTGTGAGCCGAAACGGTCCGCGGCCTCGCCAACGAAGTCCGGGTTGAACACCGCGGCGGTGTTGATCGAGACCTTGTCGGCGCCCGCATTGAGCAGGTTGCGGATGTCCTGCACGCTGCGCACGCCGCCGCCCACGGTCAGCGGGATGAATACCTGGCTGGCCATGCGCTCGACGGTGTGCAGCGTGGTATCGCGGTTGTCGACGCTGGCGGTGATGTCGAGAAAGGTGATCTCGTCGGCGCCCTGCTCGTCGTAGCGACGGGCGATTTCCACCGGGTCGCCGGCGTCGCGGATGTTCTCGAACTGGACGCCCTTGACCACGCGGCCGTTGTCCACGTCGAGGCAGGGAATGATGCGTTTGGCCAGGGCCATGGCGTTCTCCGAAAGCGGCTTCTTCAAACCGCAGGCTTCAAGCTGCAGGTAGCGTGTAGGGTGGATCGCGCTTCACCGATCCACCGCAGTTCGAATCACTCGTCCTTGTACTTCAGGTCGCAGAGCGCCTGCGCCTCGGCGACGTCCAGCGTGCCTTCGTAAATCGCGCGACCGGTGATAGCGCCGACGATGCCGGGCGTGTTGGTATCGAGCAGCTTCTGGATATCACCGATGTTGTGGATGCCGCCGGACGCGATCACCGGGATGCGACTGGCGTTGGCCAGCGCCACGGTGGCCTCGACGTTGCAGCCCTGCATCATGCCGTCCTTGGCGATGTCGGTGTAGACGATGGCCGAGACGCCATCGGCCTCGAAGCGGCGCGCCAGATCCACCGCCTGCACGCTGGAGACTTCGGCCCAGCCATCGGTGGCGACGAAACCGTCCTTTGCATCCAGGCCGACGATGACCTTGGCCGGAAAGGCGCGGCAGGCCTCGGTGACGAACTCAGGCTCTTTAACCGCCTTGGTGCCGATGATCACGTAGCTGACGCCAGCGCGCACGTAGTGCTCGATGGTTTCCAGGGTACGGATGCCGCCACCGATCTGGATCGGCAGGTTCGGATAACGCTTGGCGATTGCCGTGACCACTTCGCCGTTGACCGGCTGGCCTTCGAAGGCGCCGTTGAGGTCGACCAGGTGCAGACGACGGCAGCCGGCCTCGACCCACTTGGCGGCCATGGCCACCGGGTCATCTGAGAACACCGTGGCGTCGTCCATCAGGCCCTGGCGCAGACGCACGCAGGCGCCGTCCTTGAGATCGATAGCGGGGATAATCAGCATGGCTTGAACCTGTTCAAATCAAGTGTCGGTTAAGGGTCAGCTCTTCTCGAGCGCCCACAAGTCGCTTTCGATGCTTTCGAACCTTTCCTTCAGGTGCGTCTGCACGTCGAAGATCGCCTTGTTGTAATACAGCGGCGCGATTTCCCGGGCGAACAGATCGAGCACTTCCTGCGCCTCGAACGAGCCCAGCTCGAGTTCGAAGCGCTCTTGCAGAAAGCGCTTGATGACCTGTTGCGCCGCCTGCTCCTGAGCGGCATCCAGCGTCAGGACCGGCGGCTTGAGCTTGGCCCGGCTCATTTACCAGCGGCCATCCCAGGCGGCGAAGTTCTGCAGCAGCTGCAGGCCGTGGGTGTGGCTCTTCTCCGGGTGGAACTGCACGGCGAAGCGCGAGCCATCGGCCAGTGCGGCGGCGAAGTCCATGCCGTAATGGCCGCGACCGACCACCTGGCGCGGATTGCCGGCCTCGATGTAGTAGCTGTGCACGAAGTAGAAGCGGCCGTTGTCCGGGATCGCGTGCCAGAGCGGGTGGTCGACCACCTGTTTGACCTCGTTCCAGCCCATGTGCGGCACCTTCAGATGCTCGCCGTCCTCGTGCAGGTCCTTGCCGAAGAAGCGCACCTGGCCGGGGAACAGACCGATGCAATCGACACCTTCGTTCTCCTCGCTGCGCTCCATCAGCGCCTGCATGCCGACGCAGATACCGAGAAATGGGCGGTCCTGGCTGACTTCGCGAACCAGTTCATCGAAGCCCAGCCGGCGAATCTCTGCCATGCAGTCGCGAATCGCGCCGACGCCGGGAAACACCACGCGGTCGGCCTCACGGATGACCTGCGCATCGCTGGTGATCAGCACGCGGCCAGCGCCGACGTGCTCCAGCGCCTTGGCTACCGAATGCAGATTGCCCATGCCGTAGTCGATGACGGCAACGGTCTGCATTACAGGCACCCTTTGGTGGAAGGCATTTGCCCGGCCATGCGCGGATCGAGCTCGACGGCCATGCGCAGGGCGCGACCGAAGGCCTTGAACACGGTTTCGATCTGGTGGTGGGTGTTGATGCCGCGCAGGTTGTCGATGTGCAGGGTCACCAGGGCGTGATTGACGAAGCCCTGGAAGAATTCCTGGAACAGGTCGACGTCGAACTTGCCGACCACCGCGCGGGTGTAAGGCACGTTCATGGTCAGCCCCGGGCGCCCGGAGAAGTCGATCACCACGCGCGACAGCGCCTCGTCCAGCGGGACGTAGGAATGCCCGTAGCGGGTCATGCCCTTCTTGTCGCCGATGGCCTTGGTGAAGGCCTGGCCGAGGGTGATGCCGACGTCCTCGACGGTGTGGTGGTCATCGATGTGCAGGTCGCCGTTGCATTCGATATCCAGGTCGATCAGCCCGTGACGGGCGATCTGGTCAAGCATGTGCTCCAGGAAGGGCACGCCGATGGCGAAGCGCGCCTTGCCGGTGCCATCCAGATTGATGGTGACCTTGACCTGGGTTTCCAGGGTATTGCGCTCTACGTAAGCCGTACGTTCGGACATCAACAGCTCCGCTGATCGTGGGCGAAAAGGGGCACATTATAGGCGCAAACGCCGCAGTGCGGATACGCGCAGGGCGCGCTGGACTGCATCTTGCAGGAACCTGCGCGTCAACCCGCGGAGGTGCCGCCCATGCACGGACGGAAAATGCCTGCGACCCTGCGCTTCATGCTGGCGTCCCGGCGCAGCGAACTGCTCGGCCTGGAAGACTTGGCGCGCACCTGCGAACTGGTCACCCGCATCAGCCAGTTGGTGCATGCGCTGCAGAAAGAGCGCGGCTACTCGAACATCTACCTCAGCGGTAACGCGCCACATCAGCGTCAGCAGCTGGACGTGCTCAGCCTGGAAGCCGAGGCGCTGGAGCGCGAGGTGCGCCTGGATCTGGATCGCATCGATCTGGACGCCGTCAGCAGCGCCGACAAGACCCGCCTGTTCACCCGCATCGCCTATGCCCTGCACAGCCTCGACGAGCTGCCGGCGCTGCGCCGGCGCATCCGCGAGCACGCCATCAGCATGCAGGACGCGACGGCGACACTGGTACGGCTGATCGGTGGGCTGCTGTCAGTGGTGTTCGAGGCGGCCGACACCGCGGCCGATCCGGATATCACCCGCTGCCTGGTGGCGCTGTTCAATTTCATGCAGGGCAAGGAACTGGCCGGCCAGGAGCGTGCGCTCGGCGTGGTCGGCTTCGCCAGCGGCTATTTCCGCGCGGATATGCTGGAGCGCCTGGAGCACCTGCTCGAAGGCCAGGAGCGCTGCTTCGCCACCTTCAGCCGCTTCGCCAGCCCGGCAGCGCAGGCGCTATGGCAAGCGCTGTGTGCCAGCGAGACGAACATCAACGCCTGCCGCCTGCGTGACATCGCCCGCCGCACCAGCCCGGGCGCGGCAGTCGAACCGCAGCTGTGCGAGCTCTGGTTCGAGCTGCACACGCACCGCATCGACGCGATGAAGCAGGTCGAAACGCGCTTGGAGCAGGACCTGTTGCAACAGTGCCGCTACAGCATCGAGCGCATCCGCAAGGATCTGCAGAGCCATCGCAAGCTGCTCGATGGCATCGCCGACATGCACGCCGCTGCCGAGCAGGCCAAGCTGTTCAGTGTGCAGGCCAGCGATCTCGACGCGCCGCCGCCGGACGGCATGACCGCGATGGTGGCGCGCTCGACCCTGGAACTCTTGCTAACCCAGAGCGTGCGCCTGCAGGGTCTCAATGAAGAGTTGCGTGAGGCGCGTCAGGCGCTGGACGAGCGCAAGCAGGTCGAGCGCGCCAAGCAGCAGCTGATGCGCCAGCAGGGCTTCTCCGAGGGCGAGGCCTACAGCTGGCTGCGCCAGGCGGCAATGAATCAGGGCCTGCGCCTGGAGGAGGTCGCCCAGCGACTGCTGGCACTGGCACAGCCCGCCGAGCGCGCCCCGGCCCGTACCCTGGGCCATCGTTCCAGGCACTGAAAACAGGCACGCCGCACCATCAGCACAGCATGCCTGCCCCGCGGATGTGCATGCGCCGCCAGCCCCGCAGGATCGCCAAGCGCAGTTCATCTCAAGCAAGCCAATCACCGAGCCGGGCGCGCTCGGTCTGCGGCGCCACCGCAAGTGCTTGATTTGATGGAAGCCATCGGGTGATTCGATGCCGCGACCGCACCCGCCCGGTGCCGCCGGAGCACTTCTGGCACAGCTTTCGCAAAGCTCAGGCAAGGCCGGATCTTTCGGCTTCACAACTCCTCATCAGGACAACGGTGTCCACGCTCTCCGGCTCCAGCCGGGCGGTGTGGCGCCGTTTTTTTTCGCCCAAAGGAAAACCCGACCATGACCGACAAGCCGAACAACGACCAGCCCAGCAGCGTAACGCTGGCCTCGCGCCGCAGCTTTCTCAAGCATTCGATCATCGCCGCCAGCGGCGTCGCCCTGTTCGGCGGCATGTCCCTGGGCATGCGTTCGGCCGCCTGGGCGGCGGGCGGTGACGTGGAAACCAGCAAGGCCAAGCTCGGCTTCATCGCCCTGACCGACGCCGCACCGTTGTTCGTCGCCGCCGAGAAGGGCTTTTTCGCCAAGTACGGAATGACCGAAGTCGAGGTGCTCAAGCAGTCGTCCTGGGGCACCACCCGCGACAACCTGGTGCTCGGTTCGGCGAAGAACGGCATCGACGGCGCGCATATCCTCACGCCGATGCCCTACCTGATCAGCGCCGGCATCGTCACGCCGAACAACCAGCCGGTGGCCATGTCGATCCTGGCGCGGCTGAACCTGTCTGGTCAGTGCATTTCGGTCGGCGAGGAATATCGCGACCTGAAGATCGGCCTCGACAGCACGCCGTTCAAGGCCGCGCTGGAAGCGAAGAAGGCCAGCGGCAAGAAAGTCAGTGCGGCGATGACCTTCCCCGGCGGCACCCATGATCTGTGGATGCGCTACTGGCTGGCGGCCGGCGGCATCGACCCGAACGCCGATATCAACACCATCGTCGTGCCGCCGGCGCAGATGGTTGCCAACATGAAGGTGGGCAGCATGGACACCTTCTGCGTATGCGAGCCGTGGAACGCCCAGCTGATCAACCAGAAGATCGGCTACACCGCCAACACCACCGGCGAGCTGTGGCACAACCATCCGGAGAAGGCCTTCGCCCTGCGCAGCGACTACGTGGCGGCCAACCCCAACGCGGCCAAGGCGCTGACCATGGCGATCATGGAGGCCCAGCAGTTCTGCGAGAAACCGGAGAACAAGGAAGAAGTGGCGAAGATCTGCTCGCAGCGCAAGTGGATCGGCGCGCCCTACAAGGACATCGTCGACCGCATGAAGGGCAACTTCGCCTACGGCACCGGCAAGGTCATCGAGAACCACCCCGAGCAGATGCGCTACTGGGACGACCACGCCTCCTACCCCTTCCAGAGCCACGACCTCTGGTTCCTTACCGAGAACAAGCGCTGGGGTTACCTGCCAAGCGACTTCGACAGCCAGGCGCTGATCGCCAAGGTCAACCGCGAAGACATCTGGCGCGCCGCTGCCGGCGAGCTGAACCTGCCCGCCGAGCTGATCCCGACCTCCACCTCCCGCGGCGTGGAGAAGTTCTTCGACGGCAAGGTGTTCGACCCGGAGAACCCGCAAGCCTATCTGGACAGCCTGACCATCAAGGCCATGGCCTGATAACCGCAACCCGCGAGGAAAAGCCCATGAATGCCAACGTCAAACTGCAGTCCGCCAGCGCCGAGCCGGTATCCATCGTCCGCCCTTCCCGGCTCGCCGCACTGGCTCGGCGCAGCGGCCGCTACGCGGTGCAACAGCTGGTGCCACCGCTGGTGATCCTGCTGGTGCTCGGCGTGATCTGGGAAATGCTCTGCTCCGGCGCGGACGCCGCGCTGCCGCCGCCCTCGCAGGTGGTCGCGGAAACCTGGGAGCTGATCATCGATCCGTTCTACGACAACGGCGGCAATGACGTGGGCCTGGCCTGGCAGCTGCTGGCGAGCCTGCAGCGGGTTGCGGTGGGTTATATGCTGGCGGTGGTCGCCGGGGTCGGCCTTGGCGTGCTGATCGGCCAGTCGGACTGGGCCATGCGCGGCCTCGATCCGATCTTCCAGGTGCTGCGCACCGTGCCGCCACTGGCCTGGCTGCCGCTGTCGCTGGCGGGCTTTCAGGACAGCCATCCCTCGGCGCTGTTCGTCATCTTCATCACCGCGATCTGGCCGATCATCATCAATACCGCGGTGGGCATCCGCAACATCCCGCAGGACTACCGCAACGTCGCCCAGGTGCTGCAGCTCAACGGTTTCGAGTACTTCAAGACCATCATGCTGCCGGCCGCCGCGCCGTACATCTTCACCGGACTGCGCATCGGCGTCGGCCTGTCGTGGCTGGCGATCATCGCCGCGGAAATGCTCATCGGCGGCGTCGGCATCGGCTTCTTCATCTGGGATGCGTGGAACGCCTCGCGCATCAGCGACATCATCCTCGCGCTCGTCTACATCGGCGTGGTCGGCTTCGTGCTCGATCGCCTGGTGGCCTTCGTCGGCCAGCGCATCACCCGCGGCATTCCGGCCAACTGAGGAGCAACGCCATGAGCTATCTCTCCATCGAACACCTGGACAAGAGTTTCGTGCGCGGCAACCTCGCCTCGCAGGTGCTCAAGGACATCAACCTGAACATCGCCAAGGGCGAGTTCATCTCCATCATCGGCCACTCCGGCTGCGGCAAGTCGACGGTGCTGAACATCGTCGCCGGCCTGCTCGACCCCAGCCTCGGTGGCGTGATCCTCGACGGTAAGGAAGTCCGCGGCCCCGGCCCGGATCGCAGCATGGTGTTCCAGAACCATTCGCTGCTGCCCTGGCTGACCGTCTACGAGAACGTCGAAGTGGCGGTGAACAAGCTGTTCAAGCGCAGCATGAACAAGCGCGAGCGACGCGAGTGGATCGAGCACAACCTGGCGCTGGTGAACATGAGCCACGCGCTGAACAAGTATCCGCAGGAAATCTCCGGCGGCATGAAGCAACGTGTCGGCATTGCCCGCGCGCTGGCGATGAAGCCCAAGGTGCTGCTGCTCGACGAGCCGTTCGGCGCCCTCGATGCACTGACCCGCGCGCACCTGCAGGACGAGGTGATGAAGATCCAGAAGGATCTGGGCAACACCATGATGATGATCACCCACGATGTCGACGAAGCCGTGCTGCTCTCCGACCGCATCGTGATGATGACCAATGGCCCCTCGGCGACCATCGGCGAAATTCTCGAGGTGAAGCTGCCGCGCCCGCGCGACCGCATCGCCCTGGCCGACGACCCCGAGTACAACCACTACCGCCGTGCGGTGCTGAGCTTCCTCCACGAGCGCCATCGCCTGCACTGAGCGCATGCGCCCACCGCCGCCGTCTCGTGCGCTGGCGGCGGTTCGGCGTATCCTTGCCGCAATTCCGCTCAGCCGTCGCAAGGTCGCCATGCCCGTCTACGTCGAATCCGTCACCCAGCCCAGCCCGCAGGATTTAACCGATCTGGCGAAAATCTACGCCGATGCACCCGAATGGCTGCTGACGCCCTATACCAGCGCCGAAGCGCTGATCGAGGCAGCGCTGGCCGATGGCAGCCTGATCGCCGGTCGCTTCAATGACCGTCTGCTCGGCGCCGCCCTGCTGCGGCGCGGCGACGATGCCTGGCGCCTGTCGCATCTGTGTGTACGCAAAGTCACCCGCAAACGCGGCGTCGGTCGCCGCCTGCTGGAAGAAACCCAGCGTCAGGCCAGCGAAGCCGGCAAGCCACTGCGCCTGGCCGCGCCTGCAGGGCATCTGGAAGCCAGCGCCCTGGCGGCGCGCACCCATTTGCCGCTGGATTCGCTCTAACTGCCCATGACTGCACCACAACCGTCGCGCTCGGCCTGATTCACTGCCACAGGGCGCAGCTGCCCTGTACGGCGGCCAGCTGCGGAACCCGCACCCCTTATGCCACTCCAACGCCGACCGCGTTCCCGACAAGCGCAGGCACGGGGCTATACTCGGCACCTTTCAGATCGCTCTTCTACAAGGACTCGTCCATGAAATCGCTCGGCAAAATCCTGGGTCTGGTCTTTCTCGGGCTGTTGCTGATCCTGGTGGCGGCAGGCTTCGCCCTGACTCACCTGTTCGATCCCAACGACTACAAGGACGAGATCCGCGATCTGGCGCGCAGCAAAGCCGGCCTCGAACTGGACATCAAGGGCGACATCGGCTGGAGCCTGTTCCCCTGGCTCGGTCTGGAGCTGCACGAGACCACCCTGGCCAGCGCCCAGACACCGGAGCAGCCTTTCGCCGACCTGCGCATGCTCGGCCTGTCGGTGCGAGTAATGCCGCTGCTCAGCCGCGAAGTGCAGATGAGCGATATCAAGGTGAACGGCCTCAACCTGACGCTGAACCGTGATGAAAAGGGTCGCGGCAATTGGGAGGGCGTCGGCCAGCCGGCCAAACAACCAGAGCAGCCCGCGCAAACCCCGAAGGCCAGCGAGCCAAGCCCAGAACAGGCCGACCAAGCGCCAGCTTCGCGCAACAAGCCGCTGACGCTGGATATCGACAGCCTGACCGTCAGCGACGCGCGGGTCACCTACCACGACGCCAAGACCGGCCAGCAATACAGCGCCGAAAGCATCGAGCTGACGACCGGCGCCATTCGCGAAGGCAGCTCGATCCCGGTCAAGCTCAACGCCTTCTTTGGCAGCAATCAACCGGTCATGCGTGCACGTACCGAACTGCAGGGCGCGCTGCGCTTCGACAACCAGCTCAAACGCTATCAGTTCGAAGACATGCGCCTGTCCGGCGAGGCTTCCGGCGAACCGCTGCAAGGCCAGACGCTGACCTTCAGCGCCCAGGGCCAGCTGCTGGTCGACCTTGCCGCGCAGATTGCCGAATGGAACAGCCTCAAGTTCACCGCCAACCAGTTGCGCGGCCTGGGCGAACTGAAGGCGCGTGATCTGGACAAGGAAGCGAAGATCAGTGGCGCGCTGACCGTCGCGCAGTTCAACCTGCGCGAATTCCTCCAGGGCACCGGCCAGAAACTGCCGGCAATGGCCGATGGCGCAACGCTGAGCAAAGCCGAACTGGTCAGCCGCCTGAGCGGCACGCCGAACAGCATCGCGCTGGAAGAGCTGACCCTGAAACTCGACGACAGCACCTTCACCGGCCGCCTCGCCGTCAGCGACTTCGCCCGCCAGGCGCTGCGCGTCGACCTCAAGGGCGACCGCTTCAATCTGGATCGCTACCTGCCGCCGCCGAGCAAGGAGCAGGCGGCCGAGGCAGCGCGCAAGAGCGAGGTCAAGAGCACCCAGGCCAGCGCAATCGGCAGCGGCACCACACCACTGCCCAACGCGCCAACCCAGCAGGCCTGGAGCGATGCGACCGTGTTGCCGCTAGAGCAACTGCGCAAGCTCGATACCGAGGTCAACCTGGCCATCGGCAGCCTGACCGCGATGAAAATCCCGCTGGACGGCTTCAATCTCAAGGCACGCACCCGCAACGGCTTGCTGACCCTGCAGGAAATGCGCGCCGGCCTGTATGGCGGTCGCCTGGATGGCTCGGCCAGTCTCGACGTACGCCCGGCACTGCCATTGCTGACCGTGCAGAACCGCTTCAATGGCGTGCCGGTCGAGCGCCTGCTGGAAAGCCAGGGCGAGGACGTGGTGGTCAAGGGGCTGCTCAACCTGGATGCCGACCTGCGCACCCAGGGCAACAGCGAGAAGGCCTGGATCGACAACCTCAACGGCAAGGTCGGCTTCATCATCGACAACGGTGTGCTGGTCGATGCCAACCTCGAGCAGCAGCTGTGCCGCGCCATCGCCACGCTCAATCGCAAGCCACTCGCCAGCGACCCACGCAGCAAGGACACGCCGTTCCGCGAACTCAAGGGCAACCTGACGCTACGCAACGGCGTGGCCAGCAACCCCGACCTCAAGGCCAGCATTCCCGGCCTGACCGTCAACGGCAAGGGCGATGTCGACCTGCGCGTGCTGGGCATGGACTACCGCGTCGGCATCCTCATCGAAGGCGACAAGGGCGCCATGCCGGACCCGGCCTGCCAGGTCAACGAGCGCTACGTCGGCATCGAATGGCCGCTGCGCTGCCGCGGCCCGCTGGAGCTGGGCGCCAAGGCCTGCCGCTTCGACAACGACGCGCTAGGCAAGGTCGCGGCGCGGCTGGCTGGGGAAAAACTCAACGAGAAGATCGAAGAGAAGCTCGGCGACAAGGTCAGCCCGGAACTCAAGGACGCGCTCAAGGGCCTGTTCAAGCGATGAGTCCGGAGCAGTTCGGCACAGCGGTCCTCGACTGGTTCGACAGTCACGGCCGCAAGGATCTGCCCTGGCAGCAGGGCATCACGCCGTACCGGGTGTGGGTGTCGGAGATCATGCTGCAGCAGACCCAGGTCAGCACCGTGCTCGGCTATTTCGACCGTTTCATGGACGCGCTGCCCAGCGTCGAGGCGCTTGCCGCCGCCGAGGAAGATGAAGTCCTGCACCTTTGGACCGGCCTCGGCTACTACAGCCGCGCACGCAATCTGCACAAGACCGCCAAGCTGATCGTCGTCGAACATGGCGGCGTGTTTCCGGCCGACGTCGACAAACTCGCCGAACTGCCTGGAATTGGCCGCTCCACGGCCGGCGCCATTGCCAGCATCAGCCTGGGCCTGAGGGCACCGATCCTCGACGGCAATGTCAAGCGCGTGCTGGCCCGCTACGTCGCCCAGCAAGGCTATCCCGGCGAGCCGAAAGTGGCCCGCCAGCTGTGGGAGGTGGCCGAGCGCTTCACCCCGCAGCAGCGCGTCAACCATTACACCCAGGCGATGATGGATCTCGGCGCCACGCTGTGCACGCGCAGCCGCCCAAGCTGCCTGCTCTGCCCGCTCAAGGACGGCTGCCGCGCCCATCTGCTCGGGCGCGAAACCGACTTTCCAGTGCCCAAACCACGCAAGGCGCTGCCGCAGAAGCGCACGCTGATGCCGCTGCTGGCCAATCGCGACGGCGCCATCCTGCTCTACCGGCGCCCATCCACTGGCCTGTGGGGCGGACTCTGGAGCCTGCCGGAACTGGACGACCTCGCCGCCCTCGATCCGCTGGCCGAACGGCATGCGCTGCAGCTGGAAGAGCGCCGCGAGCTGCCCGGACTGACCCACACCTTCAGCCATTTCCAATTGGCTATCGAGCCCTGGCTGATCAGGGTCAAGTCCGCGCCTGACGCCGTGGCCGAGGCCGACTGGCTCTGGTATAACCTCGCCACCCCGCCGCGCCTCGGCCTCGCCGCGCCGGTAAAGACACTGCTCAAGCGCGCCGCCGCTGAATTGCATGCAGGAGAAAACCCATGACCCGCACCGTGAATTGCCGCAAGTACAACGAAGAACTCCCCGGCCTCGAGCGCCCGCCATTCCCCGGCCAGAAAGGCGAAGACATCTACAACAACATCTCCAGGCAGGCCTGGGACGATTGGCAAAAGCACCAGACCATGCTGATCAACGAGCGCCGGCTGAACATGATGAACGCCGAGGACCGCAAGTTCCTTCAGGGCGAGATGGACAAGTTCTTCTCCGGCGAGGATTACGCCAAGGCCGAAGGCTACGTACCGCCGAGTGAATGACCTTCGGCTGCGCTAAGCGCCCGTCCGGATTAAATATTTTTCCGGCGCGCGCTTGACAGGCAAAAGGCAAATCCGTCTAATAGCGCCCCGTTGCCCAGGTAGCTCAGTCGGTAGAGCAGGGGATTGAAAATCCCCGTGTCGGCGGTTCGATTCCGTCCCTGGGCACCACCTTTCGTTTTCAGGTGGTGTCAGCACCACCCGAAAGCCCACAAGAAGCCCGCCCCGTGCGGGTTTTTTGTTGCCTGCAATTCCCTACCCTTCCCTTGTAAGCCCGAATTTTTAGGGGCATTCTTGGGGGCATTCGAGTTCGGTCGAATTTATGCCCCTACGAGGTGCGCCCCATGCCAAGGAAAGCCACGCCGCTGACGGACAGCGCGATCAAGGTAGCCAAGCCCAAGGACAGCCCCTACAAGCTGACGGACGGCCAAGGACTATATCTGGAGGTGACGCCCAACGGCTCGAAGCTGTGGCGCCTCAAGTACCGTTTCGATGGAAAGGAAAAGCGGCTGGCCTTGGGCGCTTACCCTGCCGTGTCTCTACAGCAAGCCCGCCAGCGCCGCACAGACGCACGCGAGCTGCTGGCCCAAGGGGCAGACCCCAGCGCAGAGAAAAAAGCCGCCAAACAAGCGCAACGGGCCGATGGCGTGACATTCGAGACGCTGGCGCGGGAGTGGTACGCCTACAACGCGCCACGCTGGGCCGAAAGCACCGCCTACAAGGCGAAGCTGTACATGGAAAACGACCTGATCCCCGGCATCGGTGCGCGCCCGGTTAAAGCCATCACCCGCCCGGAGCTGGTCGAGCTGGTGCGCAAGGTCGAAGCGCGGGGCACGCTGAACGCCGCTGGCAAGATTCGCCAATGGCTACACCAGATATTCCGCTTCGGGCTGGCGAGTGGCGTAGTCGAAGCCAACCCGGCCACCGATCTGGACGTGGTAGCCGCACCGCCGAAAGCCACCCGCCACCATCCGCACGTTGCTTTCGATGAGCTGCCGGGGCTGCTGGAAATCCTAGAAGTCACCAATCTAAACACTCTGACCCGCTGCGCCATCCGCTTGCTGGTGCTGACCGCCGTTCGCCCTGGTGAGCTGCGCCAGGCGCCGTGGTCCGAGTTCGATCTGGACGGCGCCACCTGGACCATTCCGAAAGCGCGCATGAAAGCCCGCCGCCCGCATGTGGTGCCCCTGCCCCGCCAGGCCGTTGCCATCCTGCGCCAGCTCAAGGAAATCACGGGCGATTACCCGCTAGTGTTTGCAGGCCAGCAGAACCCCGACCGGCCAATGTCAGAGAACACGATTAACAAGGCGCTGCGCCTGATGGGCTACGAAGGCCGCCAGACCGGCCACGGCTTCCGCCACCTGCTGAGTACCGAACTGAACGGACGCGGCTATAACCGCGACTGGATCGAACGCCAGCTAGCCCACGGCGACAACGACGAAATCCGCGACACTTACAACCACGCCACTTACCTGGAGCAGCGCCGGGAAATGATGCAAGCCTGGGCAGATTCGATAGACGCGCAATGTGGCGGCACAAACGTGGTGAGCATCAAGCGCAAGGCTTAACGGTTTTTGGCTGGCCTAGCTCGACGGAGCGAAAAGCGGATTTCCCACCCGCCTGACCAGCCGATTTATTCAGGATGGGAGCGCCTGGGAGGGCGCAATTATGGAGAAGGTATACCGGCTGCTTTATTGGTTAGACATGGCCCAAGCGATTGAATACCTGGAGTCGCTAACCAAGACCCAAGTTACCGAGCGCCTGTTGTTACAGCTCTGCGAAGCTCAGCAGTGTCGAGCATATGCAGATGTGGATGGCGTTTCAGGACGCACGTGGGAAAGTTTTGATCAGGCGATAGCCATAGGCATACATCTCGTAACGAACCCAATGGACGCTTTCGGCTCCGGCTGGTCGTCATCTCTATTAACCAAGGGCGACATTGTTGGCAGCACGGAAACCGAATGGATGGGGGAGTTGCCTGTCTGGAAGCGAGGCCCAATTTTCCAACCACGAGACATCGAGTCACTAGCTGGCATGTTGGGGGATGGCGAGAACCTTTCGAGCCAGAGCGAATTGATTGCTTTGCGCTGCCAACTGGAGCAAGAGCGAGATGCACGAGAAGCTGCGGAACTCCGCGCAATGCAAGCAGAGGCCGATGCCAGCAGCCTGCGCCAAGAAATCGAAGCCGCTTATTATGCGCAGAAGGCCGATGAAGAGCTTGCGGCGAGGGAGGCACACCAGCGATACATAGAAGGCGATCCTGCCTACCAACTATCTAATGCCATCGACGGCCTAATCTTTCCATATTCGACAAAACATTTAGAAGCCATGCGAGACGCCGCCGTTGAATTTTGGCAGGGGCATGACATTACGAAGCCAGCCCCATACGGCATACAGAAAACGGTTCAGAACTTTCTGGCAGCACGAACAGGCGAGAATGCGCGAAAACTCGCGGAATTGGCTGCTGCAATAAAACCGGACGGCTTGCCGAAGTCCTGACAACAACCATGACATAGCGACATGACGCTATGTCAGCTCTTTCTGACATAGCGCCTAGCTCGACAGCATTGCAACCGTTGATTCCTGACAACGCTTTGCACTGCCCTGGAGGGCTTAAACGATGGCCGCACATATCAACCCCACCCAACTTCCCCGCCGCTTTATCAAGCTGGCCAAGGTAAAGGACTACACCAGCCTTTCCACATCCGAAATTTACCGGCGCATTGCTGCCGGAACTTTCCCGGCTCAAGTCACCCTTGGTCCGAAGTCCGTTGCCTGGATCGAATCGGAAATTTTGCAATGGTGCGATTCGCTCGCCGCCCAACGTGGGGAGGCTGCATAAATGGCCGACACAAAAAAGGCCGACCAACAGGCCAGCCCCAAGAAAACGCCAGGCCATAGTACCAGCACCGAAGCGCAGCGCGCCCGCTTGCTCGCCAGGCTGAAGGCTGGCCCCGTCGACACCATCACGGCACGTCGAGAGCTAAACATCCTGATGCCGGCCGCACGCATCAAGGAGTTGCGCGAAGCGGGCTACCCTATCGAAACCCAGCGCATCACCTTGATTGACGACCACGGGCGCAACCACAGCGGCATTGCCCTGTACTACCTGCGAACCAACCCCGAAGCAGGGAGGGCCGCCGCATGACTGCCTCGACGCCCCTTCCCTGCCTTGCCAGCCAGCACCAGCGGCGCTATGGTTCGCCCGTCACGGTCAATCCCGTGGCCGGGTTTGGCGACCTGAACTTCAAGTTGGCGCACGTGCGCCCCAAGACCATTGCTGGCGCATTTTTTGTGCTCGCAATGCCGCTCTATGGTGGCCGTGCGCGGGAGACCGAAAGGTCTGCCGGGTGCCAACTTGCCCGGTTCGCCAACCTGCGCACGGCTGCCACCCTTAACCGTTTGGCGACGGTTCCTGGCAGCTCCGTTACTCAAGTTGGAGCACCACCCATGCAAACCACCCGCAATCCGTCCACCCATGCCGCTGCCTGGAAGGCCCGCGCCTTCGCCGCGCTGCGCGCTGATTCGTCCCTGTCCGTCCGTCTGCGCCGCTACAACGAAGCGATGGCCCGCGCCCGCTCCCTGGAAACCGTAGGGGGTGTGCAATGAAGCCTGTTTGCTGGGGACACCTGCTGCCCGATCCGATGGTTCTTAACGATTACTCGGATGACAAGCTCGAAGCCGTCGAGCGCACCGCCGATTGCGAGGTTCTGAACCTGACGCTAGGAATCGCCGCAATTGGCGAGCTGCTGGCCTTCACCGCCGACGCTGGCGAACTGGAGAAGGACACCGCCCGCAACATCGGCTGGCTGATTAACTCGCTGGGCAAGCTGTCCAGCCGGCTGGTCGATACCACGAACGGCGCGGTGGACGAACAACATAGCCGCAAGGCCGCCGCACCAAACCCGTCCGCAGAGGGCTAAACCATGACCATTCAAAACGGCGCCCGTGCGCCGAGGGGATCGGCTTGCCTGGAGAAAGCCGAACTGGCCTTCCGCGACGCCCTGCAAGCCACGTTCGGGGCGCTGGATTGGCTGCCAGTAGCAGACGGCACCATTCACCGTTTCCGCGTGCCAGACGACAATCCCGGCACGCTTAACGGCTGGTACGTCCTACACCTGGACGGCATCGCGTCGGGTGCGTTCGGTAGCTGGAAGGCAGGAGGTTCGAGCACCTGGAGCAGCCGCAAACCAGCCGACCCGATGGAGGCCGAATTGATCCGCCAGCGCGTCGAGCACGCCAGAGAGCAGCGCGAAGCGGACCAGACCCGGCGCCAGATTGCGACAGCCAGCTATGCGGGCACGCTATGGAGCGATGCCCAACCGGCTGCGCCCGGACACCCCTACCTGACCCGCAAGCGCATTGCCCCGCATCGCCTGCGCCAACGTGGTGACGTTCTGCTGGTGCCGCTGTACGCCGATGGCTACCTGTGCAACCTGCAACGCATCGCAGCGGATGGCAGTAAGCGCTTCCTATCTGGTGGAAGGGTGAAGGGCGCCTATTCGCCTATTGGCGTACTGGAGCCAGGCCAGCCTCTGTATGTCTGCGAAGGCTGGGCAACCGGGGCAACCATCCATGACGAAACCGGCGCCGCCGTGGCCTGCGCCATGAATGCGGGGAACCTGCTGGAAGTCGGGCGCCAGCTTCAACGGCACCACCCGGACAGCCCGTTGATTATCGCGGGGGATGACGACCGCCAGACCGAAGGCAACCCCGGACGCACCGCAGCCACTCAAGCCGCCGCCGTGCTGGGCTGTGGGCTGGTGCTGCCACCCTTCCCCGCCGATGCCCCGCTGGCGCTTTCCGACTTCAACGATCTAGCCAACTGGAGGGCCGCACAATGAGCGCAGCCATCGTCACCCCGCTTGTGCCGGAAGCCGTCGCGCCAGCCATCGAGCGCCCCTGTTATCGGGTGTATGAACACACCATCACACTGGACGGCGTGAAGCTGCGCCCCGGCGTCTGGTATCACGGGCAAAGCCTGGACAAGCAAAGCGGCGAGTATCTGCCGTTCGATGAATGGCTGTGCGGGCCGTTGCATGTCGAAGCCGTCACCCGCAACGAAGGCCAGGACGGCGATTACGGGCGCCTGCTGCGATTCCGCAACGCCGACCGCCGCGAACTGACCTGGGCAATGCCCAACGAGCTATTGGCGGGCAAGCCCGATTCGATCCTGTCCGTTCTGCTGGGCATGGGCCTGGACGTGGATTACCAGCGCCGCGCCAAGGTCTGCCAGTACATCGCCGCGCAATACCCAAAGGACCGCGTGATAGCGGCCACGTCTACCGGCTGGCACACCCGCGAACTTTTCATCATGCCGCGCCAGAACATCGGCAAGGGCAAAGCGATCTTCCAGAGCGAAGCCGCCAACGGTGACGATTACCGCCAAGGTGGAACGCTGGAAGGTTGGCAAGACAGCATCGGCGCCAAGTGTGAGGGGAACCCGCTGCTGGTGCTGAGCGTGTGCGCATCACTGGCGGGACCGCTGCTGTATCACGTCCAACGGCAAGGCGGGGGCTTTCATATCGTCGGCGATTCCAGCACCGGCAAGAGTTCCGCCATTCTGGCCGGGGCTTCGGTATGGGGGCACGGCGAGGACTTCAAGCGCACTTGGCGGGCTACCGGCAACGGCCTGGAAGGTATCGCCAGCCAACGCAATGACACGCTGCTGGCGCTGGATGAGATCGGCGAGGCCGACCCAAGGGAGATAGGCGCCGTGGTCTACGCAATGGCGAACGGCACCGGCAAGGCCAGAGCCACCCGCAACGGTTCGGCACGGGCTGCAAAGCGATGGCGCGTCATGCTGTTTTCATCCGGTGAGCTGGGGCTATCGGCGCTGATGGCCGAAGGGGGCAAGCGCAGCCGAGCCGGGCAGGAGATCCGCCTGCTGGATATACCCGCCCGCCGCGCCTTCGGAGCCTGGGACAACTTGCACGGCATGACCGGGGGCCGGGAGTTCTCCGACGCGATCCAGCGCGCCAGCGTGACCCACTACGGGCACGCCGGGCCGCAGTTCATCCGCAAGCTGCTGGAGCTTGGCGAGCAGGACGACTTGCCCGCGCTGCTGGCGCAACTCTGCAACCAGTACCCGAGCACCAGCGGACAGGAAAGCCGCGCTGCCGAACGCTTCGCCCTAGTGGCTATGGCGGGGGAACTGGCTATTAGCTTTGGCATTCTCCCCCTTCCGACTGGCGCCGCCCGCGACGCAATGCTGGGGCTGTTTGAGGTATGGCGGGCAGGCCGGGGGCAAGGCCCAAGCGAGGATCGGCAGATATTGCGCGCCATCGCTGACTTCATCGCCCGCCACGGTGACACCCGCTTTTCATCTGCCGATGACCCCGAAGGCGAAGCCAGGGACCGCGCCGGGTATTGGGAGGACAGCCCCACCGGACGCCTGTACCTGTTCAACCGCCCCGGCCTGGAGGAAGCCGCCAAGGGTTACGACCTGGGGCGCGTGGTGCTGGCGCTGGAGTCGGTCGGAGCGATTGCCAAGCGAGACACCGGCAAGCATCAAGCGCTAAAGCGGCTGCCAGATGGAAGCCGGCAACGGCTGTACTTCATAGACCCGGCCAAGCTGGAGCCGGAAACCTGATCGCAGTTTGCATTTTCGACGGGTGACAGAGGTGACACGGGTGACAGCCTAGAGCCACGGGGCTTGCAGCCGTCACCCCTGCAAAAGTGACACGGGTGACAGAGGTGACAGACCAGTGAGTTGTCACCCCTGTCACCCCGGCACAAAACCATCGGGTGACAGCTACAACCCGCGCCGTTCGGGCTTGTCACCCTTGTCACCCTTGTCACCCCGGCAAAACACGAAAGGGAAGCGATATGAGCGCACTTGCACAGCTTGCCGAACACCTGGGGCTATCGAGCGATCCGCGACCAGCACCAGCTACCGCACCCGTTCAACCCGCTGCCAACGATCCGCAGCAACCGACCAGCGCACCAGCACGACCAACCGAACCAGAGGCCACCAGCGAGCCGAAGCGCGCCGCCTGGAGGATCACCAGAGCAGGCCAGCCGATTGGCTACATGGTTGGCCAGCCAATGACCTATTCCGAAGCCATCGCCGCCGCTCGCTGGCGCTGGGCTGATGCCGAACTAGACGGCGCACCAAAGGAGCCGAACCCATGAAAGCCAGCCAGATTCGCACCCTCGCCAACATAGCCGACAAGCCAGGCGCCAGCGTGAGCGCGCAACTAATCGCAACGCGCCGGATATGTCGCATTTTTTGTCATGAGCGCGCAACGATCCACCAAGAGCGGCGCGCACTGAGACGCAAAGCCGCGAAACTGAAAGCCTTTCTGCCATTCACTGCCGCAGCCATTGCCGACCTGGAGCAGCAAGCCAGCGACCATCTAGCCGAATCGCTGGAAGGTATGAACCGGGCGCTGATCGGGATAGGCCGGGCCGTCATCCTGCAAAGCACCAGCACCACGGCGGCACTTGGCTTTGACCGGCTGTGCGATCTGCTGAGCGTGAACCCAGCGCATCGAGCGCAAGCGATCCGCGACGGCGACACCAACATTACGGCGCTGGTCTTTATTGCCTGCCTGGAGGACAGCACGACAGGGCACGGCGCAGCCTGGGGCAATGGCGGGCCACTGTATCAAGCCTGCCTACTGGCAATGGCCGACTTCATCCACCACGCACCAGAGGACGCACTACCCGATCCATTCGCACCCGGCGCCCCCTGCGGGCCGAAGCTACCGCCCGTGCTGCGCGTGGTTTGATCGCTGGCGCCACGGACGGCGCTACCCCACCCCCATTAGGTTCTTCCCCACCCCGGCACCCATCACGGGTGATTCGTGCCCCGCCTTTTCACTTCATACGGGCTTTTCCAGACAGCACCCGCTTCCGGTTCCGCTTTCCGCTGGAAGCCCCGCCAGCAAGCCCGCAACGATTAGCAGCCACACGGAAACGACCGGCGCAAGTTGGCCTATTGCCCAGCACCAGCGCGCGACCTGCGAAGCCTGGAGAGAGACAACGAAACAACAACCAACCCGCCAGCCAGCGCCGTACATAGCGAACGGTCACGGCACGAATCACCCGCAATGGGGGCGCCCCCTTGGGAGGACCCAAGACCACGGGGAGGGCCGGTTGAAAGTCTGAGCAAGCGCAATGCCCGAACGAAGGGGGGAGCCAGATTTTCGCGCCGTCATAATTCAGATTAGAAAACAGGCAATGCGGTGGTTAGTTCGCAAGCTGGTACGCACGGAAAGTACGCATTTCTCACGCGCACTTTTCACGCACTACCCCGTTTCGGGGAAACACCCCATGAACGCCGGTTTAGTGACCAGTACGCGCGCGACGCCGAAGGGTGATATCAGGGTTAGGCGGACGGCAAGGTTAGGGCAAGGGTGACCAGCCGCAGCGGTAGGACGGGGCGAGATTAGGGCGAGGCAACCCCAAGATCACCGCAAGGCGAGACGGTAAGGTCACGGTAAGGGTGACGGGGTGATTACGGGGAGGCACCCCAAGGTTGCCCCAAGGGGTGAGGCCGAAAAACAATCAACGCCTATCAAACGCCCCCACGGTTTCCAAAGTAGATCGGTTTAGATTCCGATCACCTGACAGCAGGCCGGAGCAGGCCACGAACCGTCACGCCGAAACCAGCCATTGAAGCCAGAACGGGGGTACTTTTCGTTTTGGGGGCATTTTTGGGGGCATCGGCAAATCAGCGAACCATATAAAGCCAGAAACTACGCGGCCTGTAGCGATTAGTTCGATTCCGTCCCTGGCACCACCTTTCGTTTTCAGGTGGTGTCAGCATCACCCGAAAGCCCACAAGAAGCCCGCCTAGTGCGGGTTTTTTGTTGCCTGCGATTTGTTCTCCTCTGGCGCCGCAACGCTCTACGTGACCGCCTGCCCGTTCGTTGAAGCAAGGCGAGCCATCTGAGACCTGGCTCCGGTCTGACGGAAAGGTGCGCTGTTACCCTCGCCTGCCTTTGAACCGCACGGACGCCATCATGCAGCGCTATCTGTTCGCCGCCTTGCTCATCACAACGATGCCCGGCAGCGCCGAGGTAATTACCTGTCGCGTGATCGGTATCGCTGATGGCAACGCCTTCAGCTGTCGCACCGCCGAAGGCCAAAGGCTCAGGGTGCGGATGGCGGAGATCGACGCGCCCGATCTCAAACAGCCGTACGGCAGCCAGGCCCGGCAAACGCTTTCAAGCCATGTATTCGGCAAGGATGTCTTTCTCACGATCAAGGGCCGCGACGATCAGGGGCGAACCCTGGCCCGCGTCAGAGCAGGAGACGTCGACGTCAATTCCGACATGGTCAGGACCGGCACGGCGTGGGCATACCGCGGCCAGCTGAATGACCGTACCCTGCTCGATCTCGAGGCTGTCGCAAGGGAGTTCAAGCGTGGCATCTGGTCCCTGCACAAATCGGAACAGCAGCCACCATGGGAGTGGCGCAAGCAAACACGCAGCGCCGCTCGTTAGCCACGCCTCGACGCTGCTCAAGGCGTCAATTTCAGCCGCACCGCATAGGCGTTTGCCACGCCCGGGTCGCGTTGCCGCCAGCGAAGCGCTAGCCTGGAACAATGACGGACAAGCGACCGCACCTGTCGCCGCTCGCCCTGGAGCTATCACCATGCCTGTACGCTGGACTGCGATGTTGCTGGCGCTCGCCCTGCCTGTCGGCTACAGCCACGCCGAACAAGTGCGATTCGTGACCGAGGATTTCCCGCCGTTCACCTTCGCAGCGACGACTGCTCCAATTGATACGCCTGCCGGCCCATTCGTCGACGTCATTGGCGCGGTATGCGCCCAGCTGCGAATCGACTGTCCGATCCAGCTGCTGCCCTGGCGCCGCGCACTGGCGCTGGCCGAGGGCGGCGAGGTGGACGGCATCTTCACTGTGATCCGCTCGCCGGAACGCGAACGCGCCTTCCACCTAACCCGCATGTTGGTCACCTCGCGCTATGGCGTCTATGCGCGCTCGGCCAGTCGCTTCGTGTTCCATCGCCCGGAGGATCTGGCCGGGCGTACCGTGGCGGCCTACGGGCCGTCCGGTACCTCGTTCGTGCTGGGCCAGCATCTGACGAAAGTGGCCGATGTGGAGCTCATTCTTGAATCGGACAACCGCCGGCTGATGCGCATGCTGCAGGCTGGACGCTTCGGCGAGCAGGGCGTGGCGGTGGTCAACCAGGACGTGGCCTGGCACCTGATCGAGCAGGAGCGGCTGGCGGATATCCACGAGGCAGGCGAACTGCAAGCGGTGTCCTATGCCATCGGGCTTTCTCGTGCAGCGGTGAGCGAAGCTGAGTTCAAGCGCTTCAATCAGGCCCTGGAGTCGCTGATCGCCGACGGCACGGTCGCCCGTATCCTGCGCCGCTACGGGCTGCAACCCGCCTTCTAGCGGCTACCGCCGGCCCGATCGACTACCCATCGCATCTTTTCGCTGAATCATTCCGTGCCTCTGGCCGTCTACCCAGAAGGCAGCGTTCGGGCAATCCGGAGGTTTCGCCGCGTACATCCCGCTCATCACCCGCGCAAACGGAGGCTGACCGCCCATGGACGCCGCTAGGAAATTGCCCAAGGCCATCATTCTGTTCCCCGTGTTCATTCCAGCAGTGATCGTCACACTGCTGCTGGTGATCGGAACCATCAGCAATCCGGAACTGGCCGGTGAAGTGTTCAGCTCGACGCTGGCTTTCATCACCACCAACTTCGGTTGGTTCTACATGCTCTCGGTGGCCTTTTTCCTGGTGTTCATCGTCGGCATCGCCATGACGCCCTGGGGCAGCATCAAGCTGGGCCCGGATCACGCCGAGCCGCAATACAGCTTTCCGGCCTGGTTCGCCATGCTCTTTTCCGCCGGCTACGGCATCGCCCTGCTGTTCTTCGGCGTGGCCGAACCCGTGCTGCACTACGCCTCGCCACCCGCCGGAGCTGGAGAAACCGTCGACGCGGCCAAGCAGGCGATGCAGATTGCCTTCTTCCACTGGGGCTTTCATATCTGGGCCATCTATGGCCTTACCGGTCTGGTGCTGGCTTACTTCTCGTTCCGCCACGGTCTGCCGCTGTCGATGCGCTCGGCGCTGTATCCGATCATCGGCGAACGTATCCACGGGCCGATTGGCCATGTGGTGGACATCTTCGCCATTCTCGGCACGCTGTTCGGTATTGCCACCACGCTGGGTCTGTCCGTTACCCAGATCAACGCGGGCATCAACTACCTCTGGCCGTCGATACCGATCAGCATCAACGTGCAGATCATCGCCATCGCGATCATCACCGGCCTGGCGATCTGCTCGGTGGTCGCCGGCCTGGACAAGGGTGTGAAGAACCTTTCGCTGTTGAACATGGTCCTGGCGATCGGCCTGATGCTCTTCGTGTTTCTGGTCGGGCCGAGCATCTTCATTCTCGAAACCTTCCTGCAGAACACCGGCAGCTACCTGAACAACATCATCGAGCGCACCTTCAACCTGCAGGCTTACAGCCGCAGCGACTGGATCGGCAACTGGACGCTGTTCATCTTCGGCTGGACCATCGCCTGGTCGCCCTTCGTCGGCCTGTTCATCGCCAAGATCAGCCGTGGCCGGACCATTCGCCAGTTCGTGTTTGGCGTGATGTTCGTGCCGACCATCTTCACCTTCCTCTGGTTCTCGGTGTTCGGCGACACCGCACTGCACATGATCATGGTCGAGGGCTATACCTCGCTGATCTCGGATGTGCAGGCGGACAACGCCATCGCGCTGTTCAAACTGTTCGAACTGCTGCCGATGACGTCCATCGCCTCGTTCCTCGCGGTGGTGCTGATCATCACCTTTTTCGTCACCTCGTCGGACTCCGGCTCTCTGGTGATCGACTCGCTGGCCGCAGGCGGCGCGCTGCACACGCCAGTATGGCAACGAGTGTTCTGGGCCAGCATCGAGGGCATCGTGGCCTCCGCCCTGCTCCTGGCCGGCGGCCTCAGCGCGCTGCAGACCATGACCATAGCCAGCGCGCTGCCCTTCGCGATCATCATGATGATCGCCGCGCTGGGCATGTGGCGCGCACTGGTCATCGAAGGCCACCACGAAACCAGTCTGCAAAGCCACATGCAGGGCAGTCGGCTGGCGAGCAACGCCGGACCCGGGCTGTGGAAGAAGCGCCTGGCTGGGATGGTCAGCTTCCCCAGCCGGGAAGAGGTCGACGGCTTCATGAACACCACGGTGCTGAAAGCCATGCGCCGCGTGCAGCGCGAACTCAGCGGCCAGGAATGGGCTGCCGAAGTGCACACCGATGAAGCCCATTCGCGGCTCTACCTGGAGGTCATCAAGGACGACCAGGTGGACTTCATCTACGAGATCCGCGCGGTCGGCTACGCGATGCCAGCGTTCGCGCTGACCGAGGATCCGGAGACCGACGAGCAGTACTACCGCGCCGAAGTGTTCCTGCGCCGCGGCGGTCAGCATTACGACGTCTACGGATACGACCAGGCGGACATCATTAGCGACATACTCGATCAGCTCGAGAAGTATCTGCACTTCCTGCACATCTCGCCGGGGAGCTTGCCGTGGAAGATGGCCGAGCACGACGAAATGCTTTCCGACGAACAGGACGCGCCGAAGCCGGAAGCGAGCTGAGACCGTTTCAGCTTCCGCCCGCACAGAACGGGCCGATCCTGCCATTTGCGCCACGCGCCGGAGTGCGCCTGCGCGTGCAGCGTCGATTTCATCTATACAGATGGAGTCGCATTGTTGGCCAGGGAAACGTGACCGATCGGTCATACCGCTCAACGCCGCATCGCGCTTGGCGCATGCCGCATCGCATGCTAGGTTTGCGCCTCGCCAGGACGGCGAGCAGTTCGCGCGGAGCGCACCATCAGATATCTAGACCATGGCGGCCTTCGCCGGTCTGTAAGAGGACCCCTCATGGCCGAGGCCATCCCTGCACTGGAAATCCGCAACCTGCACAAGCGCTACGGCGATCTGGAAGTTCTCAAAGGCATCTCGCTGACCGCCCGTGACGGCGATGTGATTTCCATCCTCGGCTCTTCAGGCTCCGGCAAGTCCACCTTCCTGCGCTGTATCAACCTGCTGGAAAACCCCCACGAGGGCGAGATTCTGGTGGCTGGTGAGCAGCTCAAGCTCAAGCGCGACAAGCAGGGTGACCTGGTCGCCGCCGACGGCAAGCAGCTCAACCGGATTCGCAGCGAGCTGGGCTTCGTGTTCCAGAACTTCAACCTCTGGCCACACATGACCATCCTCGACAACATCATCGAGGCACCGCGCCGCGTGCTAGGCCAGAGCAAGGCCGAAGCCACCGAGGTGGCCGAAGCCCTGCTGGCCAAGGTCGGCATCGCCGACAAGCGCCACGTTTACCCCAATCAGCTTTCCGGTGGCCAGCAGCAGCGCGCGGCGATCGCCCGCACCCTGGCGATGCAGCCCAAGGTGATCCTGTTCGACGAGCCCACCTCGGCGCTGGACCCGGAAATGGTACAAGAAGTGCTTGCAGTGATCCGGTCGCTCGCCGAGGAAGGCCGGACTATGCTGCTCGTCACCCACGAAATGAATTTCGCCAAGCAGGTGTCCAGCGAAGTGGTATTCCTCCACCAGGGTCTGGTCGAGGAACAGGGAACGCCCGAGCAGGTATTTGACAATCCTCAATCGGCGCGCTGTAAACAATTCATGTCCAGCCATCGCTAAATGGAGCAACACCGCATGAAGAGCTATAAGAAGATCCTGCTGACCGCTGCTGCCTCGCTGATCATCGGCACTCAGGCATTCGCGGCGGAAAAACTACGGATTGGTACCGAAGGCGCCTACCCACCCTTCAACCTGATCGACGCCAGCGGCAAGGTGGTCGGCTTCGACCTGGATATCTCCCACGCCCTGTGCGCCAAGATGAAGGTCGAGTGCGAAGTGGTCACTTCCGACTGGGATGGCATCATCCCTGCGCTGAACGCCGGCAAGTTCGACTTCCTCGCTGCTTCCATGTCGGTCACCGAGGAACGCAAGAACGCCGTCGACTTCACCGACCATTACTACACCAACAAGCTGCAGTTCGTGGCGCCCAAGTCCACCGACTTCAAGACCGACGAGGGCTATCTGAAAGGCAAGGTGATCGGTGCGCAGCGCGCGACCATCGCCGGCACCTGGCTGGAAGACAACCTGGACCGCGTCGTCGACATCAAGCTCTACGACACCCAGGAAAACGCCTATCTGGACCTGGCCTCCGGTCGCGTCGACGGCATCCTCGCCGACACCTTCGTGCAGTGGGAATGGCTCAAGAGCGACGCCGGCAAGAACTTCGAGTTCAAGGGCGAGCCGGTATTCGATGACGACAAGATCGCCATCGCCGTACGCAAGGGCAACGATGAACTGCGCGAACGGCTGAACAAGGCGCTGGCCGAGATCATCGCCGACGGCACCTACAAGCAGATCAACGACAAGTACTTCCCGTTCAGCATTTACTGATCCAACCGAACCGAAGCCCGATCGCCAGCCTGCTGGCCGATCGGGCTTCGGTGTTTGAGTTCCTATGATTCCTGACCTTCACGGATTCGGTCCGGCCCTGATCGCCGGCACCTGGATGACCATCCAACTGGCCCTCGCCTCCCTGGCGCTGGGGCTGGTGCTCGGTCTGCTCGGCGCACTCGCCAAGACCTCGCCCTACAGCGCGCTGCGCTGGCTGGGCGGTACCTATTCGACCATCGTGCGCGGTGTACCCGAACTGCTCTGGGTGCTGCTGATCTATTTCGGCACCATCAGCATGATTCGCGGCATCGGTGAGCTGTTCGGCATCGAGAACCTCGCGCTCAGCCCGTTCGCCGCCGGTACCATCGCCCTGGGTCTGTGCTTCGGCGCCTACGCCACCGAGGTGTTCCGCGGTGCACTGCTGGCCATTCCCAAGGGCCACCGTGAAGCCGGCCTGGCGCTGGGCCTGGGCAAACGGCGCATCTTCACCCGCCTGATCCTGCCGCAGATGTGGCGCCTGGCCCTGCCGGGCCTCGGCAACCTGTTCATGATCCTGATGAAGGACACCGCGCTGGTCTCGGTGATCGGCCTCGAAGAAATCATGCGTCGCTCGCAGATCGCGGTGACGGCCAGCAAGGAGCCCTTCACCTTCTTCCTGGTGGCGGCCTTCATCTACCTGTGCCTGACCATCGTCGCCATGGTCGGTATGCACTTCCTTGAAAAACGTGCCGGCCGCGGCTTCGTGCGGAGCGCAGCATGACCTGGGAAATCTTCATCAAGTGGCTGCCTAGCTTTATCGACGGCGCCTGGCTGACTCTGCAACTGGTCGGTGTATCGGTCATCGCCGGCCTGATCGTCGCCGTGCCACTGGGCATAGCCCGTTCATCCCGGCACCTGGCGGTGCGTGCATTGCCTTACGGCTACATCTTCTTCTTCCGCGGCACGCCGCTGCTGGTCCAGCTGTTCCTGGTCTACTACGGCATGGCGCAGTTCGACGTGGTGCGCCAGAGCGCGCTCTGGCCATACCTGCGTGATCCATACTGGTGCGCGATCATCACCATGACGCTGCACACCGCAGCCTATATCGCCGAGATCATCCGCGGCGCGATCCAGAACGTGCCCCATGGCGAAGTCGAAGCCGCCCGCGCGCTGGGCATGTCGCGCAGCCAGGCACTGCTGCACATCATCCTGCCGCGTGCCACGCGCATCGGCCTGCCGGCCTACAGCAACGAAGTGATCCTGATGCTCAAGGCCAGCGCGCTGGCCAGCACCATCACCTTGCTGGAACTGACCGGCATGGCGCGCAAGATCGCCGCCCGCACCTACCTGCACGAGGAAATGTTCCTCACCGCCGGCCTGATCTACCTGCTGATCGCCTTTATCCTCATGCAAGGCTTCAAGCTGCTTGAGCGCTGGCTGCGAGTCGACGCCTGCCAGGGACGCTGACTCCCGCACTGCTTCCTGCGCAAGGAGGCAGTGACCCTTTGACCGCTCCGGCTGAATCCCGCCTTCACTCTGCGGTCAGACGCAAATCCGAACCCTTACGAGATTCCCCATGCCTGTCGATATCCAACGCATCGAAATGAACCAGCTTGCCTGCTGGCGAGTACGTCGCGGTGAGGACGAACTGCTGATCGCCGAACAGGGCGCGCAGATCCTCAGCTATCGCCAGGGCGATGCGCCGCCGATCATCTGGCTCAGCGAAGAGGCCGCCTTCGAACAGGGCCAATCGGTACGCGGCGGTGTGCCAGTGTGCTGGCCATGGTTCGGCGATCTGGGGCGCAACCCGCAAGCCGTGCAGGCGAATTACAGCGGCGAGCAACCTGCGCCCTTCCACGGCCTGGTACGCGCCCTACCCTGGCAACTGCGGGAACAACGCAGCGAAGGCGATACGGCGATTCTCGAGTTCCACTGCTCGCAGGCGCTCGGCGCACTGCCGGACTGGCCACACCGGGTCGAACTGACGCTGCAGATCCGTCTGGCCGATGAGCTTGAGCTCAGCCTCAGCAGCCGCAACGTCGGCGCGGAGGCGATCAGTATCAGCCAGGCCCTGCACAGCTACTTCGCTGTCAGCGACATCCATCAGGTGCGCGTAGAAGGCCTGGCCGGCTGCCCCTACATCGATACGCTGCTGGATTGGCAACAGCGCCAGCAGCAGGACGGCGACCTGGCGTTCAACGGCGAAACCGACCGCATCTACTTGCAGCTTCCGGCAACCCTGCAGCTCATCGACCCGGCATGGAAACGCAGCATCCGGCTGACCACTCGCGGCTCGCGCTCCGCCGTACTGTGGAACCCGTGGATCGACAAGGCCAAGCGCCTGTCCAGCTACGCCGACGACGCCTGGCAGCGCATGGCCTGCATCGAGACGGCCAACGTGCTGGACGACGTGGTGGTATTGCAGCCAGGTCAGCAGCACCTGTTGAGCGTGTCCATCACCGCAGACCCCGCGCACTAACCAGCCGCCGCTATCGGCTATAACACTACCAATCATCTTTCTGTGATCGAGTAGATAGTTGCATGTAAGTGATGACTTACATGCAACTGGGTTATTTCGCACACGCTTAAATAGATCGCCGAGGCAACTTTCCCTGCACTTTTGAATTAGTTCCGTCGATAGTCAGCTAATATTTCTCACTGCAACAGAGATCACACTTCTCGCCTTGAATGAGGCATACCCCCCGTCTAGGATGCCCACCCCATAAGGGCCTGTGCAATTAGTTGCGCAGGGAAGGTGCGCAAGAAGTTGCGCACTCCTTTCTCGAAACATGCTGTTCTTATTAGTTACGGCTGTTTCAAAAGTTCACGGATCGAACTTGAGCGTCACGGAAGACTCAATGCACGCCAGCGCACTCAGCAAGCATTATCTGGAACTTGCCAGAAAGCCGGTCAATGACAGCAATTTCGCTGGCGACGATATTCGTTACAGCAGCGAGTTCGAACTGCTGGAAACCGAGCTGGCCAAGGCCGGGGCGCTGCACCAGACCACCGGTATCGACTGGCAGAAGGTCCGCGAAGGCAGCGAGATGCTGCTCACCTCGCTGTCCAAGGATCTGCGCGCCGCCGCTTGGCTGACCTGGAGCCTGTTCCAGCGTGAATCCTTCGCCGGTTTGCAGGCCGGTCTAAGCGTTCTGCAGTACCTGTGCAGCAATCACTGGACCGAGCTGCATCCGCGCAAGCCACGCACCCGTGCCGCCGCGATCAACTGGTTGCTGCCGCGTCTCGAACAGACCTTTTCCGAAGACGTCCCGGTCGGCGAGCAGCTACCGCTGTTCCGTGGCCTCGCCGAGCAGCTGCATGCACTGGAACAATGCCTGTCCGGCCATCTGGGCGAAGACGCACCGCTGCTGCTGCCGCTGTGCCGCCAGCTCGACGGCATGGTCAAGCGCGCCAGTCAGGGGCAGGCCCAGCCCGGACCGGTAGGCGCGGCCCTCGCCCAAGTCAAGCAGGTCGCCAGCCAGGTCTTCGCTCCCGGTTCACCGATCGAGAATGACAAGGAAGCGCTCAAGGCCGTGCGCAATCTGCAGGAGCAGGCGCGCCCGCTGACCGCCTGGTGGCTCAAGCAGCGCACCAGCGATCTGCGCCCGCTGCGCCTCTCACGCACGCTCCTGTGGCTGAGCATCGACAGCCTGCCGGAGCACAACGGCGAGCAGATCACCGCCCTGCGTGGGATACCTGCCGACAAGCTGGCCAACTACCGCGAACGCTTCACCCAGGGCCTGTACGCGGACCTGCTGGTGGATCTGGAGAACAGCACCGCGCGTGCCCCGTTCTGGCTGGACGGTCAGCGCCTGGCCTGGGAGTGCCTGCAGGAGCTGGCGGCCGAACAGGCCATGCGCGAGGTGGAGATTCAGCTCGCGCTGTTCCTGCAGCGGCTGCCGCGCCTGGAGGAGCTGCGCTTTCACGACGGCATCCCGTTCGCCGACGCCGAAACCCGCGCCTGGATCAGCGGCCAGGTCATGCCCCATGTGCAGCCGTCCACAGCCGCCAGGCAGGACGAGCCGCCTGCTGCTGGCGGCGTGCAGCCGAGCTGGGAGCTGGCATTGCAGGAAGCGCTGCCGCTGTTGCGCAAAGAGGGACTCAAACCCGCCGTGCAACAGCTCAAGCAGGGCCTGGCTCGCGCCCGTGGCGGCCGCGAGCGCTTCTTCTGGCAGCTGAGCCTCGCCCGCCTGTGCTACCAGGCGAAGAAATACGAGCTGGCCAAAACCCAGCTCGAAGCACTCGACCAGCAGCTCGAGGCCAGTGGCCTGGGCAGCTGGGAACCCGATCTCGCCCTCGAGGTACTGCGCCTGCTGCACAGCTGTTGCGAGCTGCTGCCGCAGAACCACGCCGTGCGTGAAAGCAAGGATGAGATTTACCGCAGGCTGTGCCACCTCGATCTCGAAGTGGTGCTGGATTAACGCAAAGGAGAACACCATGGCCAAAGAAGGCTCGGTTGCACCCAAGGAACGCATCAACGTCACGTTCAAGCCGGCCACCGGCAACGCTCAGGAAGAGGTCGAGCTGCCCCTCAAGCTGATGGTGCTGGGCGATTTCACCCAGCGCGCCGACGACCGCAAGATCGAGGACCGCAAGCCCATCGCCATCGACAAGAACAGCTTCGACGAGGTCCTGGCCAAGCAGGAGCTGAACCTGACCTTCGGCGTGCCGAACCGTCTGCAGGACGAGCAGACCGATGACGAGCTGGCCGTGCAGCTGCGCATCAATTCGATGAAGGACTTCAACCCGGCCAATCTGGTCGAGCAGGTTCCGGAGCTGAAGAAGCTGATGGAACTGCGCGACGCCCTGGTCGCCCTGAAGGGCCCGCTGGGCAACGCCCCGGCCTTCCGCAAGGCCATCGAAAGCGTACTCGCCGACGATGATTCGCGTGACCGCGTACTCGGCGAACTGGGCCTGGCGGCCAAAGAGAAGCTGGACGCCTGATATCACCGACAAGGAAGCAGATTCATATGACCACTAGCGCAGCCGCCGTCGAGCACGGCACCCCCCTCGCCGAAGGCGGCATCCTCGACCGCATCATCGCCGAAACCCGCCTGACCCCGGACGACGAGGCCTACGACATCGCCAAGCGCGGCGTCTCGGCCTTCATCGAAGAACTGCTCAAGCCGCAGAACGAAAACGAGCCGGTTAAGAAGGCCATGGTCGACCGCATGATCGCGGAGATCGACGCCAAGCTCAGCCGGCAGATGGACGAGATTCTCCACCACCCGCAGTTTCAGGCGCTGGAATCCTCCTGGCGCGGCCTCAAGCTGCTGGTCGATCGCACCAACTTCCGCGAGAACATCAAGCTCGAGCTGCTCAACGCCTCCAAGCAGGACCTGCTCGACGACTTCGAGGATAGCCCGGAGATCGTACAGTCCGGCCTGTACAAGCACATCTACACCGCCGAGTACGGCCAGTTCGGCGGCCAGCCGGTAGGTGCGCTGATCGCCAACTACTTCTTCGACCCCAGCGCGCCCGACGTCAAGACCATGCAGTACGTCGCCAGCGTCGCCAGCATGTCCCACGCGCCGTTCATCGCTGCTGCTGGCCCGAAATTCTTCGGCCTGGAAAGCTTCACCGGCCTGCCGGATCTGAAGGACCTCAAGGATCACTTCGAGGGCCCGCAATTCACCAAGTGGCAGAGCTTTCGCGAACAGGAAGATGCCCGCTACGTCGGCCTGACCGTGCCGCGCTTCCTGCTGCGCAACCCCTACGATCCGGAAGACAACCCGGTGAAAAGCTTCGTCTACAAGGAAAACGTCGCCGGTAGCCACGAGCACTACCTGTGGGGCAACACCGCCTACACCTTCGCCAGCCGCCTGACCGACAGCTTCGCCAAGTTCCGCTGGTGCCCGAACATTATCGGCCCGCAGAGCGGCGGCGCAGTGGAAGACCTGCCGCTGCACCACTTCGAGAGCATGGGCGAGATCGAGACCAAGATCCCGACCGAGGTGCTGGTTTCCGACCGTCGCGAGTACGAGCTGGCCGAAGAAGGCTTTATCGCCCTGACCATGCGCAAGGGCAGCGACAACGCCGCGTTCTTCTCCGCCAACTCGGCGCAGAAGCCGAAGTTCTTCGGCAACAGCGAGGAAGGCAAGACCGCCGAGCTGAACTACAAGCTCGGCACCCAGCTGCCCTACCTGTTCATCGTCAACCGCCTGGCTCACTACCTGAAGGTGCTGCAGCGCGAGCAGATCGGCGCCTGGAAGGAGCGCACTGACCTCGAACTGGAACTGAACAAGTGGATCCGCCAGTTCGTCGCCGACCAGGAGAACCCGAGCTCCGAAGTACGCAGCCGTCGTCCGCTGCGCGCCGCCCAGGTCAACGTCAGCGACGTCGAGGGAGAACCGGGCTGGTACCGCGTCAGCCTCAGCGTGCGCCCGCACTTCAAGTACATGGGCGCGGATTTCACCCTGTCGCTGGTCGGCAAGCTGGACAAGGAATAAGCACTTGAACGGATATGGCAGCCTTTTCGAACGCCTCGGCGGCGACGCCGCGCGGCGTTCCGGCTGGAGCCGCGAAGTCGCGGCAATGGCCTCGGTGGCTGCCCATCTGGCGAAGATGCTCAGCACCCGGGCGGGCAGCGTGCAGACGCTGCCCGACTACGGGTTGCCCGATCTCAACGATATGCGCCTGTCGCTGCACGACTCGCTGCAGCAGGCGCGTATCGCCATCGAACGCTTCATCGAAGCGTACGAACCCAGGCTGACCCAGGTGCGGGTGCTGTCACTGCCGCGAACCCACGACCCACTGAGCCTCGCCTTCACCATTGAAGGCCTGCTCGAAGTAGATGGTCTAAAACGTCAGGTCAGCTTCTCCGCCAGCCTGGATGGCAGCGGACAGGTCAAGGTCCAGTAAGGAGACAACGGATGTCCGGCAAACCCGCAGCCCGCCTGGGCGACCCCACAGCCTGTCCGAAGACAGGCCATGGCACCAACCCCATTGCCGTCGGCTCACCCGACGTGCTGTTCGACGGCCTGCCGGCCGCGCGCCAAGGCGACGCCTCCGCCTGCGGCGGTGCGATGGCCAGCGCGGTGATTCCCAACGTGCTGATTGATGGCAAACCAGCGGCGGTGGTGGGCAGTGTGGGGAACCACGGCAATGTCGTCACCGCAGGCTCGGGGACGGTGATCATCGGCAGCGGTCACAGCCCGGCGCCTTTCCTCGCACCCGAAGCGCTTGGCATTGCGACCGCTGCAATTGCTGCGGCAACCAGCGCGGTCAAGTCCCTTCTTCCGGCCACACCGCTAGCCCGCGCCTGGCAGGAAGAGCCGGGGGACCTCGCGCCTTTGGGCCTGGAAGAAGAAGACGAGGAAGAGGAACTGGTCGAGCAGCCGCAGCAACAGGCGCGCCAGGCCATTACTCTCCGTATCGGCGTGTTCTTCGATGGCACCGGCAATAACTTGGCCAACGCCGCCGTCACCGCGCAATGCCGCCAGAACGATCTGCAGTTGGTGGGCGAGCGCACCCTGCAGGAAGTCATCGACTATTGCCAGAGCCATGGTTTCAGCGACAGCAACGGTGACGGCTATTTCACCCAGGCTCCCGACGGCAGCTACGGCAATGCGCCGAGCAATGTGGCACGGTTGTATGGGTTGTATCGGGACGATACCGACCAACCTCTAGCAACCAATGCCGAATCCGCTGTTGTCCGTATCTATATGGAAGGTATCGGCACCAGCAGTGGCGAAGCCGACTCGCTTTATGGGCAGATCACCGGGCGGGGCGACACCGGAATACCGGCGCGAGTGATAAAAAGCCCCGATGAAATCGTCAAGCAACTGCGCCGCTTGTTGGAAAACACCCCCGACCTGCAAATCGACACTCTTGAGTTCGATATCTTCGGTTTCAGTCGCGGTGCAGCGGCGGCCCGGCATTTCGCCAACGAACTGCTCAAGCCCGGAGGCGGCGTACTGGCTGGCACCCTGCGACCCGGCCAGTTCGGCTTGGTCGACAACTTCGATTGGGCTGCCCATGCCCGTATCAACTTTATCGGCCTGTTCGATACGGTGGCTGCCGTTATCGACCCGCTGAAAGGCGACTATGATCCAGCCAACCACCTCAACCCCGGCATCAACCTTTATCTGCCGCCCGGCTGCGCACGCAAGGTGCTGCAACTGACCGCCCGCGACGAGAAGCGCTGGAACTTCGCCCTCAACAGGGTCGCCCCGGATCACCAGGAAATCTGTCTGCCCGGCGCGCACTCGGATATTGGCGGCGGCTACCGCCCCCTGATGCTCGAGCGGCTGCTGCTGAGTCGCCCGCTCAGCTCCACAGTGCCGGCCAATACGCCGCCCGAACAGACCCATGCCTCGCGCGAAACCTGGCGGCAATATCACCACTGGAAAGCCCTCGGCCTGCCCGACGAAGCGCTGAAAGAACCCAAGGTCTGGCCCAGCCGTAAACCTGTCTTTTACGAGCGCGGCTTCAAGCGGCCGCCGGAGGACGTGGTCTACGGCCTACTGTTCATCGAACGCCAGGTTCGTGGCGAGTTGTCACTTATCTATCTGAGAATAATGCGAGAGCTGGCTGTGCAATACGGCGTTCCGTTCGATTTTATCGACGACCAGGAAAGCACAACCGCAATACCCGCTGAGCTTCAAAAGATTGCCAGTAACCTGTTGGCCTATGCCCAAGGGAGCCGGTACGGCCTGGACGAAGAGGACGAGCGCCTGCTCTGGTCACGCTATATCCACCTTTCAGCTCACTGGACACCCAGCAGTGGTCTGCTGATCAGCAAGCCCGCGCCCAACGTCCGCCTGAGCTACAACAACATGCCGCAACAGGATTATCCCGAATGAGAACCTTCCTCCTCGTCTGCGCAGTGTTTCTACTCGGCGGCTGTGCCACCAGCCAGGGCCAGCCCGAACTGCCATTTAATGCTTGGTACGTTGGGCTGCTGGCGCCCAACTATATGGAAGTCTGGGTGGAAAGCGTGGACGTGATCGACCGCCGAGGACTGGCCTATGAACAAGTGCATAGCGGCATCGTGGCAATCCAGTCCCCCTCCAACAACAGCGGCAATCCACGAGGCTGGCCAAAGCGCGTAGGTAGCGGCGCCGGCAAGAACCTGCCGGGTATCGACCTGCCTGAAATCATCTTCGTACGCTGGCAATCGCTGGTCGAGCCGCAGACCTACAACGTGCGTATCAACATCCCCGAATGGGTACGCGAAGAAATGCTCGAGCAGCATTCCTCCTATTGCCAGGGGGACAAGCGGATGATCGACGGTTTGTACCGACACGACATCACCATAGGTCTGGCACCCGGCGGTATCGCCAAGGCCTGGGTCGGTGGCCCCTGCCTGGAGCCCATCGAAATCGGTCGCTTCGAGGCAGCGATCAGCAAGGCCGGACCATACGGCGGCACGTCCAACGGAGAACATCGCCCCCTTTCCGATAAAGCCAAGGCCTATATCGGGCAACATGGGGTGCCCTATGGCTCGTGGTAAACCCTCCTCACGCTGCGCCCGCCTGGCGCTGGTTGTCCTAGCGCTGACTTTGGCCGCCTGCACCAACACTTCCCCGCCGCCGCGCGAACTGGCCGGGCGCTACGAACTGGTCGGCGTGGTGGAAATGGGCTCGCAGCTGCTGCTCCATGAGCAAGGAACGTTCGAGGCGGTGCTCTACTACGGCAGCCTCGACATCCAGGGTCGAGGACGCTGGGCGATGTTGGACGGGCAGATCGAGTTGAGCGAACGCGGTCTGAGGGCGTTTTTTGACGGGATGAGACTCGTGCCAAGCGGCAACTGCCTGCTCGTGGACATGGATACCTCCACGGGATGCTACCGCCGACGCTAGACGCAATCCGCGCGAGCGCCGGACACGGAACGACAAGGATGAATCGTTAGACATGTCTTTCAACCATTACTACCAGAGCGAACTGACCGCCCTGCGCCAGCTGGGCAAGCGCTTCGCCGAGCGCAGCCCGGCGCTGGCGCCGTTCCTCGGACAGGCCGGGCGCGATCCGGATGTCGAGCGGCTGCTCGAAGGTTTCGCCTTTCTCACCGGGCGGCTGCGGCAGAAGCTCGATGACGAGCTGCCGGAACTGACCCACTCGCTGATGCATCTGCTCTGGCCGAACTACATGCGCCCGCTGCCGGCCTTCAGCATGCTGCAGTTCGATCCGCTGAAGCGTCCCGGCCCGGCGCTGACGGTGCCGCGCAATACGCCGGTGGAATCCAATCCGGTGCAGGGCGTCAGTTGCTGCTTTCGCACCGCCTACGCCACCGAGGTACTGCCGCTGGCATTGCAGGCGCTGGAGTATTCGGTCAAGGGCACCGGCGCGATGCTCAGTCTGCGCCTGCAGATGAGCGCCGATGGCCATCTCGGTGAGATCGGACTCAGCCATCTGCGCCTGCATCTGGCGGGCGAGCCCTATATCAGCCAGCTGCTCTACCTCAGTCTGTTGCGCCACCTTGGTGGCATCGAGCTGGTGCCGCTGAACGAGCAGGGCCACCCGCTGACCGGTCCCGATGGCCGACCGCTGACGCCCTTGCAGCTCAACGCCAAGCAGGTCGAACCGGTGGGATTCGCCGAGGATGAGGCGCTGATCCCCTACCCGCTCAATACATTCCGCGGCTATCGCTACCTGCAGGAATATTTCGCCTTCCCGGACAAATTTCTCTTCGTCGACCTCAAGGGTCTGGAGGTCATCCAGCGCATCCCCGAGGATTTACTCAAGCAGGCCCGCGGCCTGGAGCTGCGCTTCGACATTCACAAGGCCGGCGTGCAGCGCATACGTCCAACGCTGGACAACGTGCGCCTGTACTGCACACCGGTAGTCAACCTGTTCCCGCACGATGCCATCCCGATCCGCCTGGACGGCAAGCAGGACCAGTACCTGCTGTTACCCGCCGAGTACGATTCGCAGCAGTGCGGCGTGTTCTCGGTGGATCGGGTCACCGGCTGGAAACCCGGCGGCATGGGCTACGAAGAATACGTGCCGTTCGAATCCTTCGAACATGACGCCAGCTTCGATGTGCCGGTGGCGCGTCCGCACTACAGCGTGCGCCAGCAACCTTCGCTGCTCGGAGAAGGGCAGGAAACCTGGCTCAGCTTCGGCCTGCGCAACCTCGACCAGCACGAGACGCTGTCCATCGAGCTGACCTGCACCAACCAGAACCTGCCGCGCCAGCTGAAGCTCGGCGACATCTGTAGGCCCAGCGAAGACACGCCGGAGTTCCTCAGCTTCCGCAATATCTCGGCGGTCACCCCGAGCTACGCACCGCCGCTGCAGCGCGACTATCTGTGGAAGCTGATCAGCAACATGTCGCTGAACTACCTGTCGCTGGCCAACGTCGAGGCGCTCAAGGTGATCCTCGAGACCTACGACCTGCCGCGCTATTACGACAAGCATGCCGAGAACGTCAGCCGGCGGCGCCTCGGCGGCCTGACTCATATCGCCCACCAGCACGTCGATCGCCTGCATCGCGGGCTGCCGGTGCGTGGCGTACGTACCGAACTGACCATGAACCAGGACGGCTTCATCGGTGAGGGCGATCTGTTCCTCTTCGCCTCGGTGCTCAACGAATTCTTTGCCCTCTACGCCAGCCTCAACTCGTATCACGAGCTGCGCGTGCAGAGCACACAGGGAGAGGTGTACCAATGGACGCCGCGCATGGGTCAGCAACCGCTGCTCTGAAACCGCTCAACCGCGGCATCCGCGAGTACAGCCTGTTCCAGGGCGTGCTGCTGGTGCTTGATCACCTGCGCCAGCTCAACCCTGGCCTCGACGACGAGGCGCTCTACGAGCGGCTGGAGTTCCAGGCCAACCCGAGCCTGGGCTTTCCCGGCAGCGATATCGAGCAGGTGCAGTTCTTCCAGGAGCAGAGCGAGTGGCGGGCGCGCCTGCGCATCAACCTGGTCAGCCTGTTCGGCGCCGGCTCGCCGCTGCCAGCCTTCTACGGCGAACAGGCACTGGGCGACAGTGAGGACGGCAACCCGACCCGCGACTTTCTCGACCTGTTCAACAATCGCCTGCAGCGCCTGCTGCTGCCGATCTGGCAGAAGTACCGCTACCGAGCCCGCTTCACCAGCGGCGCCCATGACCCCTTCTCGGAGCAGCTGTTCGCTCTGGTCGGACTCAGCGGCGAGGCCATCCGCAACGCGCCGGAGCTGAACTGGAAGCGCCTGCTGCCCTATCTCGGCCTCCTGAGCTTGCGCGCGCACTCGGCGGCACTGATCGAATCGGTGCTGCGCTACTACTTCAAGCACGCCGAGCTGAACATTGAGCAATGTCTGGAGCGCCAGGTGGAAATCCTCGGCGAGCAACGCAACCATCTCGGCCAGGCCAACAGCCAGCTGGGCGAAAGCCTGGTGCTCGGCGAGCGGGTCCGCGACCGCAGCGGCAAATTCCGCATCCATATCCGCCAGCTGGACTGGAACCGCTTCCACGAATTCCTGCCCATCGGCAGCGGCTACCAGCCGCTCTGTGCGCTGGTGCGCTTCACCCTGCGCGATCCGCTGGATTACGACCTGCGCCTGGAACTTCGCCCGGACGAGATCCGTGAACTGCGCATCGGCGCCGACAACAACTGCCGCCTCGGCTGGACCAGCTGGCTCGGACGCGACTGTGCCGACGGCCTGGTCACCTTGGGCAGCAAGACTCATTAAGGAAGATGAAAATGATCAATGTCGATCTGCAACAGCTGGTACAGGCGCTGGATGCCGAAACCAAGCACGATCTGGAAGGCGCAGCCCAACGCTGCGTGGTACGTGGCGGCAGCAAGGTTCTCGTCGAGGACCTGCTGCTCGGCCTGCTCGAGCGTTCCGATGGATTGCTCAAGCGAGCCTTGCTGGATGCCGAGGTGGACGCCGGCGCACTGGCGCAGGCGCTAAAACCGCGAGGCGAGCGCAGCGAGTCGCGCAACCCGGTGTTTTCCACCGAGCTGGTGCAATGGCTGCAGGATGCCCTGCTGGTGGCGAGCCTGGAACTCGGCCAGAGCCAGATTGACCAGGCCGCGCTGATCCTCGCCCTGCTGCGCAATCCGCTGCGCTATGCCGGCAGCCATTACCAGCCATTGCTGGCCCGACTGGATGCCGAGCGCCTGCGCGACTTCGCCCTCAGCCAGCAGCCGCAGACTGCGAACGGCAAGCCGGCCGCCGGTGGCGAGTCGAACCTGTCACGCTTTACCCACAACTTCACCCAGCAGGCCCGCGACGGCAAGCTCGACCCGGTGCTCAGCCGCGACTCGGCAATCCGCCAGATGATCGACATCCTCGCCCGACGGCGGAAGAACAATCCGATCGTGGTCGGCGAGGCCGGGGTCGGCAAGTCCGCCATCGTCGAAGGCCTGGCGCTACGCATCGCCACCGGCGAAGTGCCCGTGGCACTCAAGGGCGTCGAGCTGCTCTGCCTGGACCTCGGCCTGCTGCAGGCCGGTGCCAGCGTGAAGGGCGAATTCGAACGCCGTCTGCAGGGCGTTATCGACGAAGTGAAAGCCTCACCCAAGCCGATCATCCTGTTCATCGATGAGGCGCACACCCTGATCGGCGCCGGTGGCCAGGCCGGCAGTGGCGATGCGGCCAACCTGCTCAAGCCGGCCCTGGCACGCGGCGAGCTGCGCACCATCGCTGCGACGACCTGGAGCGAGTACAAGAAATATTTCGAGAAGGACCCGGCCCTGGCCCGGCGCTTCCAGCCGGTGCAACTGCACGAGCCGAGCGTTCCGGAAGCCGTCACCATTCTGCGCGGGCTGGCGCCGGTCTATGAAAAGAGCCACGGCATCTACCTGCGCGACGATGCGGTCGCGGCCGCCGCCGAGCTATCGGCTCGCTACCTAGCTGGCCGACAGCTGCCGGACAAGGCAGTGGACGTACTGGATACCGCCTGCGCACGGGTGCGCATCAGCCTCGCCGCCGCGCCCGAGGCGCTGGAACGCCTGCGTGGCGAGGTCGCCGAAGGCGAGCGTCAACGTGAAGCCATGCGCCGCGATCTGGCCGTCGGCCTGCCGGTCGACGCGGCCGCCCTCGAGCGGCTGGAGCAGCGCCTGATCGCGGCGGGGGACGAGATCGAGCAGCTGGAAACCCGCTGGGCCAAGCAGCGCCTGCTCGCCGAGCGCCTGCTCGACCTGCGCAAGCGCACGGCCGAAGCCCGCAGCGCTGCAAACGAGGACGGCGAGGTCCCATCGCTCGATGAGCTGGAGACCGAACTGCGCGCCGTACAGGCCGAACTTGCCGCAGCCCAGGCCAAGCAGCGACTGGTCAGCCATGAGGTCTGTCCGCGCCTGGTGGCCGAGGTGATCAGCCACTGGACCGGTGTGCCGCTGGCGCAGCTGGCCCGTGAACACAACGCGCAGGTCGCCAACTTCGCCGCCGACCTGCGCGCCCGCGTGCGCGGGCAGGAACAGGCTGTGGAAGCGCTGGATCGCGCCATGCGCGCGGCAGCGGCCGGGCTGAACAAGCCCGACGCTCCGGTGGGCGTGTTCCTGCTGGTCGGCCCCAGCGGCGTCGGCAAGACCGAAACCGCCCTGGCGCTGGCCGACCTGCTGTACGGCGGCGAGCGCTTCCTCACCGTGATCAATATGTCCGAGTTCCAGGAGAAGCACAGTGTTTCCCGCCTGATCGGCGCACCTCCGGGTTATGTCGGCTACGGCGAAGGCGGCATGCTCACCGAAGCGGTGCGGCAGAAACCCTACTCGGTGATCCTGCTCGACGAGGTGGAGAAGGCCGATCCGGATGTGATGAACGTCTTCTATCAGATCTTCGACAAGGGCGTGGCGAATGACGGCGAAGGCCGCGAGATCAACTTCCGCAACACCCTGATCCTGATGACCAGCAACCTCGCCAGCGAGCGCATCGCCAGTTTCTGCACCGCCGGGCAGCGGCCGACTGCCGAGGACCTGGAACTGGCGATACGCCCACAGCTGTCGCAGCACTTCAAGCCGGCGCTGCTGGGGCGCATGCGGGTGGTCCCCTACTACCCTATCGCTGGCGCGGTGCTCGACGAATTGGTCGCGCTCAAGCTTGTGCGCTTCGGTGAGCGGTTGCAGCGGCGCCAGCTGCAGTTCAGCCACTGCCCGGCGCTGGTCACGCACCTCTCCGAGCGCTGCGGCGCCAGTGACAGCGGTGCGCGACTGATCAACCATCTGATCGAGCAGCACCTGCAACCGCTGGTTGTGGACCGCCTGCTCGATGCCATGGCCAGTGGCGAGCCGCTGCAGCGGGTGCACGCCACGCTGGATGGCGACGGCGCGCTGATCTGTGAGTTCGCCTGAGATGTCCGCGATGTTCAATCAGGTACCGCAACCACTGCGCTATGCCGAGGCCCTGCTCGGTCGCTTCGCCGGTCTGGCACGCGCGGCGAACGCCGACAGCCTGCTCGGCGGGCTGGTGGAAACCGCCGCGCAGCTGAGCGATTGCCAGCTCAGCCAGCTCTATCTGCTGGATGCCACCCATACCCGCCTGACGCTCTCGGCCGAGTGGCACAACGGCCTGCTGCAGCCACGCGAAGCCACCAGCCTGCCGAGTGATTACGACGGCGAACAGCTGTTGCAGTACTGCCTGTGCCAGAACCAGACCCTGTGCCTCAGCGAACTGGACAGCAATCTGCACGCTTCGGGCTTCCTGCCGGACAGCCCGGCCCCCTGGCGCAGCCTGCTCTGCCTGCCGCTGCAGGACGAGCAGCAGCGCGTCGCCGGCCTGCTGCTGACGGCCAGTACCGAGTCGCGCGAGCTGCACGGCTTCAGCGGCTCGCTGGCCCAGCTCGGCGCCTTCGGCCTCGCCCAGCTGCATCTGCTCCAGCGCCTGCGCGCGCCCGGCAGCACCGCGCCTCCCGCCGCACCGGTCAGCCCCTGCGCCAGCGGTTACGGCCTGATCGGCGACAGCCCACGCATGCGCGCGGTCTACCAGTTGATCGGCAAGGTGCTGCACAGCCCGGTCAATGTGCTCCTCACCGGAGAAACCGGCACCGGCAAGGAACTGGTGGCGCGCGCCATCCATGACTGCGGTTTCCGCCGTAGCAAGCCCTTCGTCGTGCAGAACTGCGCTTCGCTGCCTGAGCAGCTCTTGGAAAGTGAACTGTTCGGCTACCGCAAGGGCGCCTTCACTGGCGCCGACCGCGACCGCAGCGGCCTGCTCGATGCGGCGAACGGCGGCACGCTGTTTCTCGACGAGATCGGCGACATGCCACTGCTGCTGCAGGCCAAGCTTTTGCGCGTGTTGCAGGAAGGCGAAGTGCGCCCGCTGGGCTCCACCGAGACCCACAAGGTCGACGTGCGCATCGTCGCCGCCACCCATCGCGACCTGCGCAGTCAAGTCGAGAACGGCCTGTTTCGCGAGGACCTGTTCTACCGCCTCTCGCACTTCCCTATCGAACTGCCGCCGCTGCGCGAGCGTGACGAGGACATTCTGCGCCTGGCCCGGCATTTCGCCGACAAGGCCTGCGCCTTCCTGCAGCGCGATCTGTGTCGCTGGTCCGACGCCGCGCTCGAACGTCTGGCAGGCTATGCCTTCCCCGGCAACGTGCGGGAATTGAAGGGGCTGGTGGAGCGCGCCGTGCTGCTTTGCGAGGGCGGTGAACTGCTGCCGGAGCACTTCAATCTGCATGTGGAGGCGAGCCTGGACAGCAGCCTGAACCTGCGCGAACGCATGGAGCGGGTCGAACGCAGCCTGCTCATGGATTGCCTGCGCAAGAACGGCGGCAACCAGAGCCAGGCCGCCCGCGAACTCGGCCTGCCGCGGCGAACGCTGCTGTATCGCATGGAACGGCTGAATATCAGCCCGGCCGATCTCTAAGGAAGGAAAGACGCCATGTTCAACCCAGCCAACCAGGCCCACTTCACGCTTTCCCTCGAAGGCGTCGAGCACGACTTCAAGGTGCTCGAATTCCAGGGCCGCGAGGCCATCAGCCAGCCCTACCGCTTCGACCTGGAACTGGTCAGCGAACACCCCGACCTGGATCTGGAACGCCTGCTGCATCGCCCGGCCTTCCTCGCCTTGGCGCCGGACGGCAGCGGCATCCATGGGCTGGTACATCAGGCTGCGCAGGGTGAGTCCGGCCAGCGCCTGACCCGCTATCGGCTCACGCTTGTGCCGCAGCTGGCCTATCTCGCCCATCGCACCAACCAGCGCATCTTCCAGCACCTCAGCGTGCCGCAGATCGTCGCCCAGGTGCTCGAGGAACACGGCATCCAGGCCGATGCCTACCGCTTCCAGCTCGGCCCGGTGATTTACCCGCCGCGCGAATACTGCGTGCAGTACGACGAATCCGACCTGCACTTTATCCAGCGCCTGTGTGAGGAAGAGGGCATCCACTATCACTTCCAGCACGGCGCGAACGGCCATGTGCTGGTGTTCGGCGACGACCAGACCGTCTTCCCGAAGCTCGCTGCCACCGCCTATCAGCAGGACAGCGGTCTGGTCGCCGACCAGCCGGTGATCAAGCGTTTCGGCCTGCGCCTGGAAACCCGCACCAGCCGCGTCACGCGCCGCGATTACGATTTCGAGAAGCCACGTCTGAGCATGGAGGCCGCCTTCCACAGCGACTTCCAGCCCGACCTTGAAGACTACGATTACCCCGGCCGCTTCACCGAGCGCGCCCGCGGCAAGCACCTGTCGCAACGCGCCCTGGAGCGCCACCGCCACGACTACGAACTGGCCGAAGGCGAAAGCGACCAGCCGCAACTTGCGAGCGGGCACTTCCTCCCGCTCGGCGAACACCCCCGCAGCGACTGGAACCAGCTCTGGCTGCTGACCGAGGTGCTGCATGAAGGCAAACAGCCGCAGGTGTTGGAGGAGTCGGTCACGAGCGATAGCCAGTCACGTGACGGCTTCACTCAGGGCTACCGCAACCACTTCACCGCCACGCCCTGGGATATCCCTTTCCGCCCGGCCCTTCGCCATCCGAAACCGAAGGTGCTCGGCAGCCAGACCGCCGTGGTCACCGGCCCGGCCGGCGAAGAAATCCACTGCGACGAGTACGGCCGAGTACGCGTCCAGTTCCACTGGGACCGCGAAGGCCAGGCCGACGACAAGACCAGCTGCTGGCTGCGCGTCTCCTCCAGCTGGGCCGGCGACCGCTACGGCGGTATCGCCATCCCGCGGGTCGGCATGGAAGTGCTGGTGACCTTCCTCGAAGGCGATCCCGATCAACCGCTGGTCACCGGCTGCTTGTATCACAAGGAACATCAGGTCCCCTACGACTTGCCGGCGAACAAGACCCGCACGGTGCTCAAGACCTTGAGCTCACCGGGTGGCGGCGGCTACAACGAGCTGCGCATCGAAGACCGTAAGGGCCAGGAACAGATTTATATCCACGCCCAACGCGACTGGGACGAGAACATCGAGCACGACCAGAAGATCCGCGTCGGTCACGAACGCCACGACACCGTGGAAGCCAACAGCTACAGCGAGTTCAAGGCCGAAGAAAACCGCACCACCCACGCCGACCGCAAGACCGAAATCCGCGCCAACGACCACCTCACCGTGGGTAACAGCCAACACCTGAAGATCGGCACCGGGCAGTTCATCGAGGCGGGCAACGAGATCCACTACTACGCCGGCAGCAAGGTCGTCATCGACGCCGGCATGGAACTCACCGCCTCCGGCGGCGGCAGTTTCCTCAAGCTCGACCCCAGCGGCGTGACGCTGAGCGGCGCAACGATCCGGATGAATTCGGGTGGCGCACCGGGTAAGGGGGCGGGTCTGAAGATTCTGGCACCGGTAATGCCATGGCTGGCTGCCAGCGCCGTTGCCGGCAGCCTCACCTTGCCGGCCTTGATCAACATGTCGCGGCAACTCAAGCAGGCCGCGGCCGCCAAGCTGCTGTTGGTCAAGCAATGCGGAATGCAAGCCGATGGCTCATGCCAGTTGGAGGTTTGCCCATGCGGCAAGAACGCGAGCACGGCCTGATGCAGGCTGTAGAAGAACCGGACATCGAGCGGGACGACCTTTACCTGCTGCTCGATGGTGCTGCATTACCGGCTCTGCAGATCATCTACCAGCACGACGACGCACCCCGTCTGGAGCCGCTGTACCGAGGCACGCGCCATGAGTCCATGCTGGAATGCAGCCCCGTCCTGTACAGCCTCGCGGGGCAGCATCTGATGTGGCAGAACCGGGAGCGCTGGCAATCGGCAGGGCTGCTGTTGGAAAGCGCCGCAAGCATCAATGACCTGGCGAACCATTTGCGCAGCCTGCTGAGCGTCAGTCTGCCCTCCGGTGAACTGGCGTTCTGCCGATTCTACGACCCGGCCTTGAGCGAACGCTTCTTCGACAGCCTCACGCAAGAGGAGCTGAGCGCTTGGCTCGGCCCTGTCAGCGGCATCTTGCTGACCACCGAGCAGAGCGAATGGCGAGGTTTCACCACAAACCAGATTTCTCCCGGCAGACCTGCTGACGACGAGGGCTGGTTTTCGATCCATCCCGAGCACTTCGCTCATTGGCAACAACAGGAGCGACAGCGCTTCAACCAGCGCCTGGTAAACCACTTCTCTGCAGACGACTTTCATGGAAAGTCGGCCTCCGAGCTGGATGTGATCGTTGATCAGCGCGTAGCGGAAGCTGAGACGCTCAGCATCAGCTCCGAACAGCAGCTGTTCGCCTACGTTGAGTTGGCGCTGCAATTTCCTGAGGCCATCGACAGTCCTGAGATACGCACCGGACTGGCCAACATGGAAGAACCTGCCGAGCACCGGCTGGCTCGAATCGAAGCCAGCTTGCTTGGACTGCATGGATAAAGCGAATGGAATACACGATACAGAGGGGCGACACCCTGACCCGGATCGCCAGCGATCACGGCACCACCGTCAGCAGCCTGCTACGCCTGAACCCGCAGATTGAAGACCCCAACCAGATCCAGGCTGGCCAGATGTTACGCATGCCTGCAACGAGCAGCCCGGCGCGCCCCGGCTGCACCGCGGGACAGATCATGCAGGACAGCCAGTGCAGCGGGGCTGCATTCGACGTCGCCTTCTACTGGAACGAAGAGGTGCAGAGCCGCCAATCGATCTATGAGGCGATCTACGGACGTGAAATGCACTTCCTCCACCGCTCGTTGTTCCAGCGAAACAACGAGCATCTCAACGAGACGGTACTGCCTGGAGAGATCGTCATCATCTCCAACATGCCGCGCACCGACGCCGACCGACATCGCCTGGAAGCCCTCAGGGAACAGGCGCGGCTTGCAAGTGAAGGCATCCAACAGCTGACACCCGCCGAAGCCATGACGGTCAAGCGACATCTGGAAGTTCTGGACTACGTCTCGTTGGAAACCGTCGCATCCCACCAGAGCACCGCGCTGGGTGTACTGAGTGCCGCAGCCGGACGCCAGCTAGGGAACGTCAGGAGCACGCTGGAAAAGATCAACGTCGCGTATGTCGACGAGCTCAGCCGCACCGGAAACCCCAACCGATTTTCGCCGGAGTTCTATGCGAAGCGCCAGCAGCTATTCGGCCAGCTGAATCATTCCCTTGGCCGCCTGACCCTTTCAACTATCAATATCCGTAATTACGACAGCATCAAGACCACACTCGGACTATCTACAAAATCGATCCTGCATAACGCTTCTGCGATTACTGAAAGAGGCGAAGTTCCGCAGCTTGGGCAACGCATCAATACGGTTTCGAATTGGGCGAAGGGTGCTAGCCGCTTAGGTTATTTGGGCATCGCCATCGACGGAGGCGTTCGATTGAATGCGATTCAAGAAGCCTGCACGGTGGGCAATGACCAAGTCTGTACTCAAACTAGCTTCAAGCAGGTAACCGGATTCTTTGGCAGTGCGGGAGGGGGTGCCGTAGGAGGTTTCGCAGGTGCCAAAGTAGCGACTGCCGTGGTGGGAGGAATTGCACTTGCGTTCGGTGTCACGATTGGAGCTCCTGTCCTCGCAGTGATCGCAATCGCTGGCGCCGCTGCCGGCGCCTATTACGGAGGGTCTGAAGGCGGCAGTTTTGGCGAAGAGGTGGGCACTATTATTTATCGGGGAATTTACTGATATGAACGCAGCCTTGGTGCTTGAGCGAATCTTATATCTCGGATGGCTGCTACTATTCGTAGCCGGAGGCATTAATGGCATTTATATCTGCTTCCACGGAATTCGTCGGCTCGACCCGTACTTCTCTCGGCTGCCCAATGTCAAGTGGGAATCCTATAGTCCGTTTGATACCTTCTGCCGAATGCACCGATATAGTTTTCTTTACGCATTCGGTGTGACTCGACCAAAGGTAAGCCGCCCTATAACTGCTTGGCTTTACTTCACCTGCATAACACTTACCGTGTACTGGATCAGTATGTTTATCGGCTTCCTTCGTCATCAATTCGATATAAATATTATCTCCTGATTGCAAACTGCATTCGATTGCAATCCTTTTTGGCCTACAAATAAGCCAACTGGCAATGAGCGGGATGTAGTGGTGTTGTCACCACCGCTCACTAACCGTTCGGCAGAGAAAAGCGCTCGGGCGATGAACGGGCAGGGATTAAGCCTTTCAAAGTGACAAAATGACATCACAGCTGCGGGGTGCAGCTCTTCCGATGATCAGAGTCACTTTCATGTCCGCCAATCGCCGCTATTCCATCATCCTCGAACACACCGGCCAGGTCCTGCTCGAGCAGGCCTCGCTTGAGCAGGTCGAGGCGTTCTGGGACGCCAATGATGCCCTTTACTTCGGCCTGCACATCGAAGATGCGCAGAGCGATCACGCTCGCGTGTTCGTCACCGATGAGATTCCCGAAGATGAGGACGTCGTGCCTGCCTGACGTGGCGATTCAAGGCCGGCGCTAGCGAATTCCCCACAGGTGATCGAGCGAGAGCCGGCCGGCGCCACGCCCTATCAGCAGTAGCAGCAGCGCCGCCCAGCTCAAATGGGTCGACCAGGCGTCGGGGTAGACGAACAGCTGGATCACCAGTGTCATCAGCAACAGCGCCAGCGCCGACAGCCGCGTGAATAGGCCAAGCACGAGCAACAGCGGGAACAGGTGCTCTGCGTAGGTCGCCAGGTGCGCCGCGATAGGCGGCGGTAGCAAAGGCAATGCGTATTCGCTGCGAAACAGCTCGAACGTGCCCGGGGTGATGTCCAACACGCCGCTCACCTTGGTGCGCCCGGAGAGCAGGAAGATCGCCGCGATGGCCAAGCGTGCCAGCAGATGCAGCAGCGAATCGCCGAGCAATTGCTGCATCCGCTGCGCGACCCCGTTCCATTGTTGACGCAAACGCAGCGGCAGGTTGTGCATGACGTTCATGTCAGCTTCCTCATGTGGATGGCGTCGTCGGCGCCAAAGCGGCGAACGCGCCTGCCGCCAGCAGCCGGCCTAGCAGGTCGTTGAAGTCGAGCTCCGGCTGGACCGCCAGCGCGTGTTCCGAGGCCTGCTGCAGCGAGCGGCCAGCGGCACAGGCGTCGAGAAAGGCACAGCCGCCGCGTTCGAGTGGCTGCCAGCCGATGCAGCTGGCGCTTCGGCTCAGCAGTGCTCCTTCGCCCTGCCAGACCAGCGTCGTCGGCACCTCGCGCTGCTCGCGGGTGCAACTCCAGATGCTGTACACCGGCAGCTCGGCGAACCACCGCCAGCGCAGCGCCGCGCGCGGCACCAGGGCCTGCCGGGCCAGCTGCTGCGGGGTTTGTGTCGCCAGGGCAGCGAGCGCAAGGACCGGTTGCTCCACGGCGCTGAATACCTCGAGCCAGAGCCGGTCCAGCTGCGCAACGCCGCCGAGATAGGGCAGCGCTCGCGCCGGCTCGAAACCCTGCAGAAACGCAGAAAAATCCTCCCCGTATTCAAGCAACGGGCCTCCGCGCGGCGGCTCCGCGCGCGCGTACAGCGCCGCAGCGGCGGCGAACCACTCATCCCCCACCAGTCGTTCGACAGAAGGGAAATTGGCGCGCAGCGCATCAACGCAGCCCTTGAGCAGCGTATTGCGGTACACCGCAAATCCAGGCTGCGCGGCCAGCGCAGCGACCTCGCCCGCCGCACTGCCGGGCGCGCCGGTCAGCGCCGCGACGAAGGCATCCTGAAATGCCGCCAGCGAGCCGCTCATTGCCAGCCCCCCACGTCATCGAGCGTCTGCTGGGCACGAGCGCGCTCGTCCATTAGCGTCTCGAAAGCCGGCAGCTGGTCGTCGCGCTCGATCAACGTCGGGCGCGGGCCGATACGCTCGATCAGTTGCCGATAGAGCGCCCAGACCGCCGCGTCCACCGGCGCATCGTGGGAGTCGATCAGCAGCGAAGACGCGTCATCCCGGCTGTGCCCGGCCAGGTGGATCTCCATGATCGGCGCGGCCGGAAAACGCCGCAGGTAGGCAGCCGCATCGAAACCCAGGTTGTGTGCGCTGACCTGCACGTTGTTGACGTCCAGCAGCAGGCCGCAGCCGGTGCGCTGGCTGAGTTCGGCGAGAAAGTCGATCTCGTCCCACTCATGTTGCTCGAAGCGCAAATAGTGGCTGGGATTCTCGATGGCGATGCGCTGCCCAAGCACCTCCTGGGTCCACTCGATGTTCGCCGCGATTCGTCTCAAAGCCGCCGTCGTCCGTGGAAATGGCAGCAGGTCGGGATGGTAGTTGCCGCGCCAGCTCGACCAGGCCAGGTGTTCGGAGATCAGCGCCGGCCGCACACGCTCGGCCAGCGCCTTGAGTCGCTGCAGGTGCGTCTCGTCCGGTGCACAGTCGGCAGCCAGCGACAGCGACACACCATGCAGCGACAGCGGGTGCCGTGCCCCCACCGCCTCCAGCCAGTCGAGCCGCGGGCCACCGCCGACCATGTAGTTTTCCGGATGGACCTCGAACCACAGCCCCTCCGCCACGCTGGCACAGGCGTCCGCGTAATGCTCGGGTTTCAGCCCTAGTCCTGCTCCGAGGATCTGCATGGCCGGCACGCTAGGCTCAGCGCTCGACCGGCGTCAGCGAGCCCATTCCCTTGGGCGTCTCGATCGAGGTGCAGGTACCAGCGGGCACCAGTTTCCAGGCGTTGCCCTGGTAATCGCGCTTGGAACTGCCGGCGCAGCTGGTGCCGGCACCAGCCTTGCAATCGTTCTGTCCGGCCAGCGCGACGCCGTAACATTTTTCCATGTCGCCTTTGTCGCTTTCGCCTGCCTGAGCGCCCACGGCGATCGAAGCCAGGGCAATAGCGGCAGCCGCAAGGTTGAGAGCCTTCATGTTGGATTCTCCGCAATCGTTGAGTGGCCATCGGCGAATCTGCAGATGGCTCGTGAGGTAATTCGCTGCGTCAGTCGTGGTGGTTACAGCCAGCGAAAAATTATTTTGAGATTTTCTCGCGACGTCCCTACCGTGACCCTGGCCGACGGGCGGCGGACATTTCGCGGTTCCACCTGTAACCAGAGCAGCCGATGGAACGAACTACCTCTCAGGAGACACTCCAGGCCCGCGAGAACGAGCTGCGCGCGCTGCTGCTGCGCGGGCTCGATGGCGATGCGAGGGCCTATCGGGCATTCCTTGATCAGCTCGGCGGCCATCTGCGCGGTTTTCTGCGTCGCCGCCTGTCGCAGTCGAGCGAGCTGGAAGACGTTCTGCAGGAGGTACTGCTGGCGGTGCACAATGCGCGGCAGACCTATCGCGCTGAGCAGCCGCTGACGGTCTGGGTGCAGGCGATCTGTCGCTACAAGCTGGCCGACCACTACCGCACCCGTGGCCGTCAGGCCGCGCAGACGGACTGGCTGGATGAGGCCGACGAGTTGCTCGCCGTACAGGACAACGCGCAGGCCGAGGCCCGCCGTGACTTGGGCAAGCTGCTAGAGCAGCTGCCGCCACGCCAGCGGTTACCCATCGTTCACGTCAAACTGGAGGGCCGCTCGGTGGAAGAAACTGCGCGTCTGACTGGGCTTTCCAGCTCGGCGATCAAGGTCGGCATCCATCGCGGGCTCAAGGCCCTGGCGGCGAAGATTCGAGGTGGCGCATGAAAACCGATGACCTGATTGCCCTGCTCGCCAGCGAGGTTGCGCCGGTAGACCGGCACGTCGTCGCCAAGCGCTTCGCCACGGCGCTGCTGTGCGGCCTGGCCGTCGCGCTGTTGCTGATCGTGACCGCTTATGGCATTCGCGCCGACCTGGCGGTGATCGCCACCACGCCGCTGTTCTGGGCCAAGCTGGCACTGCCGGCGACCCTGTTCTTCGGTGCGCTGTTGCTGACCACACGACTGGCGCGCCCCGGCACGCGGGTGGGTCACAGCTGGGCGCTGCTGGCGGCACCGGTGGTGATCGTCTGGGTCGCCGCACTGACGATTCTGATTACCGCCCCGGCCGACGCACGCATGCCGCTGCTGCTCGGCAACACCTGGCGCGAGTGCCTGGCGAACATCGCGCTGCTGTCGATCCCCGCGTTCATCGCCGCGTTCTGGGCGTTGCGCGGGCTGGCACCGACACGCCCGCATCTGGCCGGCGGCGCTGCCGGTCTGCTCGCTGGCAGCGTCGCTGCGCTCGCCTACAGCCTGCACTGCCCGGAGATGGCGGTGCCGTTCTGGGCGCTCTGGTACCTGCTCGGCATGTTGCTGCCCGGCGTGCTCGGCGCCCTGCTCGGGCCGCGCCTGCTGCGCTGGTGAGGCGCCGCAGTGCGCGCCCGTCCGGCATAATCGTCGACCCGCCCGCGGAGCAACGGCCATGCAGATCGACGAAGAACTGACCCTGAAGAAGCTGGAAGTGTTTCTGGCCTTCATGCGCAGCGGCAATCTGGGCAAGGCCGCGGTGGAGCTGAACACCAGCAACGTCAGTGTGCACCGCGCCATCCATTCCTTGGAAAGCGCGCTGCGCTGCCCACTGTTCAAGCATGAGGGGCGCAACCTGATTCCGCTGGAAAGCGCCTATGTGCTGGAAGAGCGCGCCCAGCAGCTGGTCAAGGACGTGCTCGAGACGGTGCGCCAGACCCGAGAGGCGGCCGGTTTCTCGGCCGAGCGCTTCAAGCTCGGCGCGCTGTATTCGCTGACGGTGAAGACCGTGCCGCAGCTGATCATGGGTCTGAAACTGCGCCGCAGCGAACTCAACATCGACCTGATCCTCGGCTCCAACGTCGACCTGCTCTACAAGCTGAAGAACATGGAGCTGGACGCCATTCTGGTGTCGCTCAACGAAAGCGTGGCCGACCCGGACTGCGCCCAGGTGCAGCTGTTTTCCGACGACATCTTCCTCGCCGCGCCGGCCGACTCGCCCTTCGCCAATCAGAGCGAGGTGGACCTCAGCGACCTGCGCGACGCCACCTTCATCACCCTGTCGCAGGGCTTCGCCACCCACCAGGACGGCAACCGGGTGTTCCAGCTGGCGGGCTTCGAGCCGCAGGTGGCGATGCAGGTAAACGACATCTTCACCCTGCTCAGCATGGTCAATTCCGGGGTCGGCTACGCGCTGCTGCCGGGGCGCGTGGGCATGGTCTACGAATCGCGGGTGCGGCTGATCCCGCTGCAGGCGCGTTATCACTTGCAACAGCATATCGGCGTGGTGTTCCTCAAGGCCAAGGAGCGCGACCCCAACCTGCTGGCGCTGCTCGCCGAATGCCGGATGTACAGCCTGAAACACCCGAGCTGAAGCGGTGTAGGGAAATCCGCGCAGCGGCTTTCCACGCATCGGCATATGGCCAGACGGGCCGGGATGATCGTCGCAGCAGTGGTGGAAGAGGCTTCGCCGTCTTCCACCCTACGACCTCTGTGTTTGGCGCAACGTAGGGTGGATAACGCGAAGCTTATCCACGCAGTCTTTTACGCCGCCGGATTGCATGCGCCCAAGCCTCACGCGGACACTAACGGCACGCCGGAACGCAGATGCCTGCGCCTCGCGTGAAGCTGCCCATGGCACTGCGCCGATCTGGCACGCAGCGGTGGAAGAGGCTTCGCCGTCTTCCACCCTACGGCCGACTGCGTTATGCGACGGCTGTCTGCCCGGACGTTACCGGTGCCGGGCGGCCCAGACCTTGCGCCACAACGTTACCGATCATGTCCGCGGTGATCGCACTCAGCGTCCAGCCCAGGTGGCCGTGACCGGTGTTGTAGAACACACATGGCGCGCTGCCGCGGCCGACCTTGGGCATCATGTTCGGCATCATCGGCCGCAGGCCGGCCCAGGGCACCACGCTGCGGGTGTTAACGCCGGGGAAGCACTGGTTGACCCAGTCCACCAGCGGACGGATGCGATCGGCACGGATGTCGCGGTTGTAGCCATTGAACTCCGCGGTGCCGGCGACACGGAAACGATCATCACCGAGGCGGCTGCTGACCAGCTTGGTTTCGTCGTCGAGCAGGCTGACGATAGGTGCAGAGGCGCGACTGACTTCGTCGGTCAGGTTGACGGTGATTGAGTAACCCTTGACCGGATAGATGTTCACCCGGTCGCCGAGCTGCGCGGCCAGTGCACGGCTGGCAGTGCCGGCGCAGATCACCAGGCCGTCGAACTCCAGGCGCTCGCCACCGGCAGCGCCACCCAGCGTCACGGTCGCGCGCTTGCCGTCAGTGGCCACCGCCTGCACGTCCTCGCCATACAGACAACGCACGCCGAGTCGCTCGATCGCCATAGCCAAGCCATGGGTGAACTTGTGGATGTCGCCGGTGGAGTCGCACTCGGTAAAGTAGCCACCGTAATAGGTGCCGGCCAGGGTCGGCTCGATGGCACGCATTTCCTCCGGCGTCACGCTGCGCCGAGGTAGGCCGCCTTCGGCGAGCAGGCGTGAGACCAGCCCCGCATGCTCGAAGCCGGCCTTGTCGCGGTAGATGTGCAGGATGCCCTTCTTCTTCAGGTCGAAGTCGATGCCTTCGGCCTCGGCCCAGGCAAACAGGTGCTCGCGCGCGGCGATGGCCAGGCGTGCGGTCTCAACGGTGTTCTGCCGATAATTGGGAATCGAGCCGATGAACTCGGCGAACCAGGAGAGCTTGTGCCAGCTGGGCTTGGGATTGACCAGCAGCGGCGCATCGCTCTTGAGCATCCACTTGAGACCCTTGACGATGGTCGACCAGTGGTTCCAGACCTCGGCATTGGAGGCCGACAGCTGGCCGCCGTTGGCGAAGGAGGTTTCCATCGCCGCGTAGCGGTGCTTTTCCAGCAGGGTGACCGAGAAGCCGCGCTTGGCCAGGGCATAGGCGGTGGTGACGCCGGTGATACCGCCACCGATGACTGCGATTGTTTTCATTGTTGTCGCTCCAGAACGTCAAGGGGGTCATAGCCCGTGCGCCCAACGCGCGGCGGGCGCCCCCTCTGTTCTGGACCTGAGAGATTCACGAGCGCGTGACGGCTCGCTTGCTCCTTCGGTGCGCCCGGCGACGAAAACCGGGCGGCTCTTCAGAGTTTCAGCAGTGATAGCGGTCCTTTTGCCTGAGAGTTTCCGGGGCGGTTGCTCCTTCGGCGCTGCCTAGCGGCAGTCTCTCCCGCAATCACATCGATTCGCGTCAGCGCCAGTTGCGGCATTCTGTCGCGATTCGAAGCCTACCCTGCCAGAAAATGCCAGCGCTGTAACCCCCACGTTTGGATGACGCGGACGGGAGGCTCGTGGCATCCATCGAACGCGCTGCGGAACAGCGCTCGCCTGGAGCGGCAGGGCCGGGCCCGGCCGCTCACCGGCGCAACGGTTAGCCCAACAACCCGCGCATCACGAAGAACAGCAGCGACGGGCCAAGCAGGCAGCCCAGTGCGGTATAGAACGCGGCCGTCAGACAGCCGTAGGGCACCAGCTTCGGATCGGTGGCCGCCAGACCGCCGGCAACACCACTGGAGGTGCCGATCAAGCCGCCGAAGATCACCGCCGAACGCGGGTTGTTCAGCCCGATGTAGGGCGCGACGAAGGGCGTGGCGACCATCACCACGATCGCCTTGACCAGGCCGGCAGCGATGGACAGCGCCATCACTTCCGAGCTGGCGCCGATCGCCGCGCCGGTGACCGGGCCGACGATGTAGGTCACCGCGCCCGTGCCGATGGTGGTCAGGCTTACCGCATCGGTGTAGCCGAACGCCATGGCCACCGCCACGCCCGCTACGAACGAGGCGAGCACACCGATGAACAGCGCCAGCACGCCGACCATGCCGGCCCGTTTGAGCTCGTCGACACTGACACCGAAGCCGGTGGCGACGATGGCGAAGTCACGCAGCATGGCTCCGCCAAGCAGGCCAATGCCGGAGAACAGCGCGATATCCACCAGGCCCTTCTGCCCGCCGGTTACCACGCCACCGATGTACGACAGCAACAGACCGATGAGGATGGCCACCGCCGATCCATGCAGGCGACCCTTGGTGAGCTTGTCCGACAGCCAGTAGGAGATCCACATGGTTGCGCCGATGATGGCGAAGCCGCTGATCAGGCCGTAGCCGCTGATCACTTTCATGAGCGATTCGTACATGGCCGTTACCCCCGTGTGCTGCTGGTGAGCGGCTTGGCTGGATCAGCCGGCAGTGTCGGGTCGGCCTCAAGCTTTTTTCGGCCAATCCGGTCCAGTACCGGGACCAGCATGAAGGCCAGCGCGACGGCCGCGACGCCGGCAAGAATCGCCATTGGCCCGCCGGCAAGAGCGCCGTAGACGTTCTGTTGCGCGGCCATGGCGACCACGATCGGGATGTACACGGCGCTCCAGAACTTGATGCCCTGCTCCGACTCCGGATTGAACAGGCCGCGCTTCTTCAGATAGCTGCCGATGAGGATCAGCAGCACCATGGCGATACCCACGCCGCCGACGTTGGCCGGCACGCCGATCGCCTTGCCGAGCAACTCGCCGACGAAGATGCCGGTGAGGGTACACAGGGCCAGAAAGGCCACACCAAAGATGATCATTGTTATTGTCCTTTTGGTTGCGCTGCAGCCTGCAGAGGGCTGGGCGCGTGTTGTCGAGTTAGTTGTTTTTATCCATCGATCAGTCGGCGAGTTAAGGCTGGCTCGCGCTGAATGTGCACGCGGTCTATCGGCTCTGGCTGCCCTCCTGACGCAGCAAGGCGTCCAGTGTGTCGAGCCGGGCGCCGTCGAAGGCGACCAGCGTACCCTGTTCAAAAACCCGCCGCGCCAGCCCGGTCAGCACCGAGCCGGGGGGCAGTTCGATATGCAAACGCACGCCGCGCTCGTAGGCGGTGCGCAGGGTGCCGTGCCAGTCGACGACGCGGCACATGTTGAAGGTCAGGTCGTCGCGCAGGCGTTCGGCGTCGAACACCGGCCGCGCGGACGAGCCACTGAGATAGCGAATGCGCGGCGCACGCAGGTTGATCTTGGCGAAAGCCTCGGCGAGCTGCGTTGCCGGCGCCTGCAGCAGCGCGCAATGCGACGGCACGCTCATCGCCAGGCGCCGCGCGCAGGATGCGCCGAGCGCTTTGGCCTGAGCAGCGACCGCGGCCATGGCGGCATCGCTGCCGGCAATGACGAGCTGGTTTTCGGCATTGATATTGGCCAGGTAGGCCGGCCCCTCGGCTTCGGCCAGCAGCGCCTCCACCGCGCCCAGCGACAGGCCGAGGATCGCCGTCATGCCGAAGCCTTCGGGATAGGCCTGCTGCATCAGCTCGCCACGCAGGGCGACCAGCCGCAGGGCATCGGCGTAATCCAGCGACTCGGCGACCACCGCCGCGGCGTAGGCACCGATGGACAGCCCGGCCACGTAGTCCGGCCGCTGGCCATCGCGCATCAGCAGGCGCGCCCCGGCGACCCCGGCGATCAGCAGGCAGAGCTGCACGGCACGGGTCGATTGCAACGCCTCGGCCGAGTCGAGCAGCAGCGCATCCTCGCCGAGCACCGCACTGGCCTCGGCCAGGGTCGCGGCGACTTCCGGCGACTCGGGCAGACGCTGCAACATCCCGGGCTTCTGCGCGCCCTGGCCGGGAAAGGCGAACAGGCTGCTCATGCCGCACGCTCCGCGGCCCAAGGATCGGTTACCAGGCGCGGCCCGCCGGCGGTCTTGACCAGCACCCGCATGGCGTCACCGGCCCATTCCCTGAGCGCCACACCACCGAGCGGGGTTTCCAGCTGCAGGTCGACGCGGCAGGCGCGGCGTTCGAGCAGCTGCAACAGCGGGCGCGCCTCGCTGCGTGGCAGCGGGCGCTCGGCTCTGAGCAGCAGATCCAGATCGCTGTCCGGGTGCGCCGCCGACAAGCCGGTGGCGAGCTGGAAGCCGGCCGAGCCGGTGACACCCCAGGCATGGCCGAGGGCATCGAGCAAGGGGCGCAGTTCGGCGAGCCCGCGGAACACCGGCAGGTCTTCGCTGGCGCGACGATCGAGCAGCTGCTCCGGTGTCAGCCGATGGCTGATCGCCTCGACCGGCATCAGCGCGGCCAGGCGCTGGTCTCGCGTGGCCCCGCGCAGGCCGACCGCCACCTGCCCTGGCGCGACGACGGCACGCCGCACCACCACTGGCTGGCCAGCGGCGAGCACAGCGACCGCCCAGGCGGGCGCATCGGCCGGCAGCTGCTCGGGACGCATGCCCCAGAGCAGGTCGTGGGGGCGTGGAGTGTCGTGCATCTACAGCCTCCTTGTGATTGTTGTTGTCGAGTCGCTGACGGGTTCGGCGGATACGCCCGCTTCAGGTGTCCGCTACCACTGCGCGCGCAACAGCTCGCGCACCCGCGACGACGCTTCGCGATTCGGCGCGCCGAGGCGGCCGCGCAGGTCGCTGCTGCTGCCGATGTCCGCGACGGCCTTGTTCAGGCAGTCACGCACACGCTGCAGGTCGGCCGCCGCGGGCTGCTCGATGCTGTCCACGGCGAGGGTTTCCCAGAGCAGGCCGAGGGTCGCGTAGTTGTCGATGTCGTAGGCCATGGGCGGCACCGATTCGGCCAGGGCTTCCAGCTCCTCGACGCTGCGCAGGGTGATGCGCGCCGCTGCGGCCTTGCCCATGGCGTGCACCATCACGCCCGGATCGCGCAGGGCGATGATCCGCTGGGCCTGATAGCCGTGGGCGAGAAAGGCGCCGGACATGGCCTTGCCCACCAACAGTGCGATCACCGGATGCCCGGCCAGCCGCGCACGGGCATAGCCGTCCACCGCACCGGCCAGCGCCTGATGAATGCCCAGCGCTTCTTCACGACGGCCGTAGGCCTGGCTCGGCACATCGACCACCGCGACCAGCACACGCCTGTCGGCCCTGTCGCGATCGGCGGCGATCACCTCGTCCAGCGCCTGGCCCAACGCCCAGCCTTCGAGCAGACCGACTTCGCCGTTGCGGGCACGCGGGAAGGGATTCTCGGCATCCGGCACCACGGCGATATAGCGGGCGGTGCGCTCACCGAGCGTGCCGTCGACCACCTTCACCGAGGCCGGATAGCCGGCCTGCGCCTGACCGCCGGCCAAGGCTTGCAACCAGTTCAGTCCACGGTTCATTGGGCATCTCCTTCATAGAGGGCACGCACGGCGGCGGCATCGAGCTGCGTGCGGGTATCGACATCGGCCAGGCGCTGGAGGAACCAGGCGTGGCGGCGGCTGCGCGGTTGCACCGGCTTGCCGAGGGCGAACAGTTCGTGCAGCTGCGCACGGATGGCGTCGGTGTCGTCGGCGACATAGGCGTCCACCAGACCCGAGGCGTAGCGCTGCTCGCCACCGGTCAGGCTCCAGATGAACGGGCGGTCGCGGGAGTCGTACTCGTCGAGGCCGGCTTCCTGCTCGATCACCTGCGGGCCGTTGAGACCGACGCGGGCCTCACGGGTAACGACCAGGTAGCTGCACAGCCCGGCGGCAATCGACATGCCGCCAAAGCAGCCGACCGAACCGGCGACCACGCCGATCACCGGCTGGTACTCGCGCAGCTCGACAATGGCGGCCTGGATCTCGGCGATGGCCGCCAGGCCGAGGTTGGCTTCCTGCAGACGCACGCCGCCGGTTTCCAACAACAGTACGGCACGGGTCGGGATGCCGTTGCGGTTGTCTTCGGCAGCCAGTTCCAGCGCGCCGGCGATCTTCGCGCCGCCGACCTCGCCCATGCTGCCGCCCTGGAAGGCGCCTTCGATGGCGGCGATCACCGCCGGCTGGCCGTCAATGCTGCCCTTGGCCACCACCACGCCGTCGTCGGCCTGGGTGACGATGCCCTGCTTCGGCAGCCAGGGCGAGGTGACGCGGTCGAACGGATCGAGCAGTTCGCGGAAGCTGCCTTCATCCAGCAGCGCGCGAGCGCGCTGGCGGGCGCCGAGTTCGACGAAGCTGCGCGACTCGAGTAAACGGGCCACGGTGTTAGCGGACACATCAGTCATGGCCGACCTCCTCCAGTCCCTGCTCCAGGCGCAGACGCACGACGCCCGGTGTGGCCCCAAAATCGTGAATATCGATGTTCAGTGCCGGCAGGTTCTGCTCGCGGAACATCCGCTCGAACAGATTCTTCCAGCGCTGCTCGGCGCCATTGACCGAGGTGACCACCTGGATCGCCAGCTTGCCGGCCTGGCCGGGTTCCAGCAGCACTTCCAGATCGCCCGAGCCGACCACGCCGACCAGGGCCTTGCCGCGGGCGGGTTGCCCGGCGGCGAATTCGAAAGACAGGGTTTCCATGTTCAGTTGCTCCCAGTCGGCGCCGGCGCATGCGGCGCCAGACGGTCGAGGAAAAGGGTGGCGGCAAGCAGGTCGGCGGCACCGCCCGGCGAGGCGTTGAGGGCGAGCATGTCGCGATCGAGCAGGCGCAGCTGGCGGCGACCGGCGAGGCTGGCGGCACCACCGGCTTCGAGTACGGCGCGGGCACCGACCTGCATGCGGGTCAGCCCTTCAAGACCAGCGCGATGCAGCACGCAGGTGTCGCTCAGACTGCTCATGATCGCCAGCAGCGCATCGAGCCTGGCGTTCTGCTCCCCGGCACCGGCACGGCGACTGGCCAGGAGCTGCGGCAAACCGTGCTCGATGACCGCGGGAAAGCCGTATTGGGCCTGTTCGCGCGCGCCGAGTACGCCGTAGCGACGGCAGACCCGCGCGCCGTGGCTGTCCGGATTGTGCGGCGCGGCCGGATCGTCCAGCCGCGCCAGGGCGGCGGCGCTTGCAGCGATTCGATCGGCCGCCGCGCCGCTTTCCAGCATGGCCGCTGCGCTGAGCAGCCCCAGCGCCCAGATCGCGCCGCGATGGGTATTCACGCCGTTGGTGACGCGCAGCATTTCCGCTTCGCCGTCGCGACCCAGTTGGCCGAGAGATTCACGCAGCGCCTGGCTGACCTGGCCCTCGGCTCGCGCCGCATCGGCCATGGCGGCGAAGGCCGGCCACAGCGACTGCGCCGAGGCGTGCATCAGACCCAGATGCAGATCGTCGTGCGCGCCGTTGCCACGCCGGTCGACCAGCCCCGGCTTGGGCGACAGGTCGGCCTCGTCGATCAGCGCCTGCACCGCCAGGTCTGCCAGGCGCTCGGCCAGTGTCGGCTGCGCCTGTCTTGCAATGAGTGCGCTCATCACCAGCTCCTGAACTTGGCAGGCGGGTTGTAGAGGCCGCCGGACCAGTCGACCAGTTCGGCGATGCTCTTGGCGGCGAGCAATTCACGAGACGCGTCATTGCGGCGGATGCCGAGGTCTTCCGGCAGCGCGATCAGCCCTTCGCGGCGCATGCGCTCGGTGTCCTTCGGGTTGTGCCGCAGGCCGATGCTGGTAACGCCGGCCACCGCGGCGATCATCGCCTGGCGCTCTTCCAGCGAGCGCGCCTTGTACAGGTAGGCGATGCCTTCCTCGGTGAGCAGGTGGGTGACGTCGTCGCCGTAGATCATGATCGGCGCCAGCGGCATGCCGCTCTTCTTCGCCACCTCGATGGCGTCGAGCTGCTCGACAAAGGTGGGTTTGCCGCCTTCCTGGAAGGTCTCGACCATCTGCACCACGAGCTTCTTGCCGCGCTCGAGCATGGTCACCGGGGCCTCGCCGCCGGGCATGGCCATATCCAGCCAGGCCGGGGTCGGATGGCGGCGACCGCGTGGGTCGTGGCCCATGTTCGGCGCACCGCCGAAGCCCGCCAGGCGGCCACGGGTCACGGTGGAGGAATGCCCATCACCATCGACCTGCAGGGTGGCACCGATAAACAGGTCCACGGCGTACTGCCCGGCCAGCTGGCACATCATGCGGTTGGAGCGCATCGAGCCATCGCGACCGGTGAAGAACACGTCCGGGCGCTGGGCGATGTAGTTCTCCATGCCCAGCTCGGTGCCGAAGCAGTGCACGCTTTCCACCCAGCCGGTCTCGATCGCCGGGATCAGCGTCGGGTGCGGGTTGAGCGTCCAGTTGCGGCAGATCTTGCCTTTCAGGCCCAGCGACTCACCGTAGGTCGGCAGGATCAGCTCGATGGCGGCGGTGTTGAAGCCGATACCGTGGTTGAGCGACTGCACGTTGTGTTTTTCGTAGATGCCGCGGATCGCCATCATCGCCATCAGCACGTGCACGGGTTTGATGTGGCGCGGGTCGCGAGTGAACAGCGGCTCGATGTAGAACGGCTTGTCGGCGACGACGACGAAATCCACCCAGCTGGCCGGGATGTCCACGCGCGGCAGCTCGTCGACGATCTCGTTGACCTGGAAGATCACGATGCCATCGCTGAACGCGGTCGGTTCGACCAGCGCCGGGGTGTCTTCAGTGCTCGGGCCGGTGTAGATGTTGCCGTGGCGGTCGGCCTGGAAGCCGGCCACCAGCGCGACGTTGGGGATCAGGTCCACCAAGAGGCGCGAATAGAGTTCGATGTAGGTGTGGATGGCGCCGACTTCGAGCAGGCCGTCTTCGAGCAGCTGGCTGATGCGCAGGCTCTGCGGGCCGGCGAAGGAGAAGTCGAGCTTGCGGGCGATCTGCCGCTCGAACAGATCCAGGTGCTCGGCGCGGCTGACGCTCGGCATGATCATGTGCAGGTCGTGCAGCTTGCCGGGGTCGGCCTTGGCCAGGGAGCGGGAGAGGAAGTCCGCCTGCTTCTGGTTGTTGCCCTCGAGGACCACGCGATCACCGGGGGCGATCAGCAGTTCCAGGGCCTCGACGATCCGCTCGCTGGGCAGCACCACGCCATCGGCGAGGCTGCGCACCTGGTCGAGACGACGGGCTTTTTCAGCGCGACGACGCGACCACTGCGGCGGTGGGGAGATTGTTGTTGTCATGGCGACTCCACAGTTTTTCCGCTTGTGGAGCGCACAGTAGGGATGTGACCGAAGGGTCATCAATCAAGCAGCGGACGCAATCGTTACGTTTGGGTTAACGATATGTCTGGACGGCCGGTTTGCTGGGGATGCAGCAGGCGCGGCGCGTTGCACGCCACGCTTATTGGAGCCGATTACTTGTCGCGATCGATGTTGAACGGCGACCAGGCCTGACGCGTCGGCATCACTTCCAGGCGGTTGATGTTGATGTGGTCCGGCAAGGTGGCGACGTAGAAGATCTGCTCGGCGATGTCCTCGGCGGTCAGCGGGGTAGTGCCGCGGTAGAGCTTGTCGCTGGCGGCCTGATCGCCCTTGGTGCGGACCAGGGTGAACTCGGTCTCGGCCATGCCCGGGGCGATGTCGGTGACGCGCACGCCGGTGCCGAGCAGGTCGCAGCGCAGGTTATAGCCGAACTGCTCGACGAAAGCCTTGGTCGCGCCGTAGACGTGGCCACCCGGATACGGCCAGTGGCCGGCCACCGAGCCGATGTTGACGATGCTGGCACCCTTGCCGGTGGCGATCAGCGTCGGCAGCAAGGCATGGGTGACGTTGACCAGGCCGGTGATGTTGGTGTCGATCATGGTGTGCCAGTCGGTCAGATCGACCTGCTGCGCCGGCTGTGGCGCCAACGCCAGGCCGGCGTTGTTGACCAGGCAATCGATCTGGCTGAACTCGGCGGGCAGCTGCTCGACCACCTCCTTCACCGCGCCGGCATGGCGCACGTCGAGGGTGGCGATGTGCACCGGCACCTTCGCCGACAGCTCGCTTTGCAGCTCTTCCAGGCGCTCGCTGCGCCGCCCGGTGAGGACCAGCGCCCAGCCGGCCTCGGCGAAGCGGCGAGCGGTGGCACGGCCGAAGCCGGAGGTGGCGCCGGTGATGAATACGATCTTCTGTTTCATGCTCTTCCTCTTTCTCTGAAATGCCGGCGTCGTGTAGGCGACGCGGCACGCGGGCGCTGTAACGGCGTTCAGCTTAGGGCGCCGGCTCGCCGAGGCAAAGCGCCGCGTGCGCTGATCGCGCGCCAAGCGGCCGCCGCTGCGCTGACCATCGAAGCTTCACCGAACGGTCATCGCAGGTTCATCGACGCTTAGTCGGACTGCAACAGAGCCTGGCTACCTTCTCGTCTAGACAAGTTGGCCGACCTCCCCGGCCGCGCAGACGAGAGGGCAAGACGATGAATGCGGCTATTCGAGTCGAGCGACTGAACAAGACCTTCGCCGGCAAGCAGGCGCTGTTCGACCTGGGCCTGGCGGTACAGCCCGGTGAAATGGTGGCGCTGATCGGCGCGTCCGGTTCCGGCAAGTCCACGCTGTTGCGCCATCTGGCCGGACTGGCCTGCTGTGACAGCTCAGCCGGCGGGCGTATCGAGGTGCTCGGCCGCGAGGTGCAGGCCACCGGCCGTCTGCATGGCGAAGTACGCCGCCTGCGCGCCGACATCGGCTACATCTTCCAGCAGTTCAACCTGGTCACCCGGCTCAGCGTGCTGGACAACGTCCTGCTCGGCTTTCTCGGCCGCATGCCGCGCTGGCGCGGATCGCTGGGCATGTTCAGTGACGAACAGAAGCGTCAGGCCATGGCCGCACTGGAGCGCGTTGGCCTGGCCGAGCGCGCCGCGCAGCGCGCCTCGACGCTCTCCGGCGGCCAGCAGCAGCGGGTGGCGATCGCCCGTGCGCTGACCCAGCAGGCCGAGGTGATCCTCGCCGACGAGCCGATCGCCTCGCTCGACCCGGAGTCGGCGCGCAAGGTCATGGAAATCCTCGCCGACATCAACCGCCAGGACGGCAAGACCGTGGTGGTAACCCTGCATCAGGTCGACTACGCCCTGCGCTACTGCTCGCGCGCCGTGGCGCTCAAGGGCGGCCGCATCCATTACGACGGCCCCTCGGCGGCGCTCAGCGACCGCCTGCTCAACGATCTCTACGGCGCCGATCTGGACGCCAGCCTGCTGTTCTCCGACCGAGCCCGTAGCGCCGAGCCGCGCCAGTTGCAGCTGGTCAACGGCTGAGCCGCCCGCCGACCCGACAACCAACGCCACACCCAAGGAGTGACCTCCATGTTGAAACGCTTCAGCCGCGCCCTCGCCGCCTCCACGCTGCTCGCCGGTGCGATGTTCGGCACCGCCCAGGCCGCCGAGACCATCACCTTCGGCATCATTTCCACCGAGTCCTCACAGAACCTGCGCAGCGTCTGGGACCCCTTCCTCGCCGACATGAGCAAGCAGACCGGCTACGAGGTGAAGGCCTTCTTCGCACCCGACTACGCCGGCGTAATCCAGGGCATGCGCTTCGACAAGGTCGATCTGGCCTGGTACGGCAACAAGTCGGCGATGGAAGCGGTGGATCGCGCCGGCGGCGAAATCTTCGCGCAGACCGTCGCCGCCAACGGCAGCCCGGGCTACTACAGCCATCTGATCGTGCACAGGGACAGCGCCCTGAACTCCGTCGAGGACGTGCTGAAGAACGCCAAGAGCCTGACCTTCGCCAACGGCGACCCGAACTCCACCTCCGGCTACCTGGTGCCCGGCTATTACGTGTTCGCCAAGAGCAAGGTCGACGCCGGCCAGGCCTTCAAGCGCAGCCTCAACGGCAGCCACGAAGTGAACGCGCTGTCGGTGGCGAACAAGCAGGTCGACGTCGGCACCTTCAACAGCGAAGGCATGGAGCGTCTTGAGATCACCGCGCCGGACAAGGCCGCGCAACTGAAGATCGTCTGGACCTCGCCGCTGATCCCGGCCGACCCGCTGGTGTGGCGCAAGAACCTGAGCGACGAGCAGAAGAACAGGCTGCGCGAGTTCTTCATGAGCTACGGCGCCAAGCCGGCCGAGAAGGAAATCCTCGCCGGCCTGCAGTGGGCACCGTTCCGCGCCTCCGACAACGACCAGCTGCTGCCGATCCGCCAGCTGGAGCTGTTCAAGAAGCGCAGCGAAGTCGCCGCCGACAGCAAGCTCTCCGACAGCGACCGCCAGGCGCAACTGCAGGGCATCGACCAGGAGCTGGCCAAGCTGGAGCAGCGCATGGCCGAGCGCGAGCAGAAGACAGCGACCGCCAAGGCCAGCTGAGCAACGCCGGGCGCGGCGCGCTGGCGCCACGCCCCCGTCCGTGCCGTTTGTGAGAACCGAACATGACCACTCTGAGCACTACACCGCCGTTGGCGGGCAACGACAAGCGCAGCTGGTTGCGCCTGCTCGGCTGGGGCCTGTGCCTGGCCGTACTGGCCTGGTCCTGGCAGGGCGCGGAGATGAATCCGCTGCTGCTGATTCGTGACAGCGCCAACATGGCGACCTTTGCCGCCGACTTCTTCCCGCCGGACTTCAGCAACTGGCAGCTGTACCTCAAGGAGATGATCACCACGGTGCACATCGCCCTCTGGGGCACCCTGCTGGCGATCGTCTGCGCCATCCCGCTCGGCATTCTCAGCTCCGAGAACATCGTGCCCTGGTGGGTCTACCAGCCGGTGCGCCGGCTGATGGATGCCTGCCGGTCGATCAACGAGATGGTCTTCGCCATGCTCTTCGTCGTCGCCGTCGGCCTCGGCCCCTTCGCCGGCGTGCTGGCGCTGTGGATCAGCACCACCGGCGTGCTCGCCAAGCTGTTCGCCGAGGCGGTGGAAGCCATCGAGCCAGGCCCGGTGGAAGGCGTGCGCGCCACCGGTGCCAGTGCGCTGCAGGAAGTCATCTTCGGGGTGATTCCGCAGGTACTGCCGCTGTGGATTTCCTACTCGCTGTACCGCTTCGAATCCAACGTACGCTCGGCCACGGTGGTCGGCATGGTCGGCGCCGGCGGCATCGGCGTGATCCTCTGGGAAGCCATCCGCGGTTTCCAGTTCGGCCAGACCGCCGCCCTGCTGCTGATCATCATCGCCGTGGTGAGCCTGATCGACCTGTGCTCCCAACGCCTGCGCAAGCTCTTCATCTGACGGAGTGAGGCGCTGTGCGCCTCTCGAAAAAAACCATGCAGTTGTCTAGACAACCCAGCGAACCGCTTTACCTCGAACTGGCCCAGGTGCTGCGCGGCGAGCTGCGCCACTACCGCATCGGCGACTTCCTGCCTGGCGAGATGCAGCTGGCGCGGCGCTTCGCGGTCAACCGCCACACCCTGCGCCGCGCCGTCGACGAGCTGATCAACGAGGGCCGCCTGCTGCGCCGCCAGGGCAAGGGCACGCAGGTGCTGCAACGCCCGCTGGTCTATCCGCTGCAGGCCGACAGCGCCTACAGCGATGCGCTGGCCGCCCTCGGCGTGCGCACCGAGGCGCGCCTGCTCGAGCGCCGCCAGCTCAGCGCCAGTGCCGAGGAAGCGCGCCACCTGCAACTGGCCGAGGGCGCCGCGCTGATCGAGCTGAGCACCCTGCGCCTGCTCGACGGTGAGCCGGTCAGCCTGATCCGCCACCGCTACTGCGCCAGCCACGCCGAACTGCTCGCCGACTACCAGGGCGGCTCGTTGCGCCGCTACCTCGGCGAACGCGGCCTGCCGCTGACGCGCCGTTTCAGCCTGATCGGCGCGCGCCTGGCCGATCGCGACGAGGCCGCACAGCTGCTGATGCCCCTGCGCATGCCGCTGCTGTCGGTGTTCACCCTGTCCTGCGACGCCAGCGGCCGACCGCTGGAGATCGCCCTCTCGGCCAGCCGTTCCGACCGCTTCCAATACCAGGTCGCCACCTGATGGAGAACCCCATGCACACCCGCGAACAATCCCCACGCCAGCGCTGGATGGCCGTACTGGCCCGCGCCAGTGCCGCCGAACTGGCGCCTTTCGAGAGCGCCCTGCGCGACTGCGCCTACCAGCTGATCCGCCCGGCGGAAATCGGCATGACCTTGGTGCGCGGCCGCATGGGCGGCACCGGCGCGCCGTTCAACCTCGGCGAGATGAGCGTCACCCGCTGCGTGGTGCGCCTGGCCGATGGCAGCACCGGCTACAGCTACCGCGCCGGTCGCGACAAGCGCCAGGCCGAGCTCGCCGCCCTCGCCGATGCCCATCTGCAAGGCCCGCAACAAAGCCGCTGGCTCGCCGAGCTGATCGAACCGCTGGCCGCCGCGCAGGCCCGACGCGCCGCGCAACAAGCTGCCGAAACCGCCACTACCCGCGTGGAGTTCTTCACGCTGCTGCGAGGAGAAGACTGATGCATCGCGCCCCATCCGACCTGTTGCAGGCCGCTTTCGCCGACCCGGTGCTGGACGCGCAGAAGTGCTTTCGCGCCGCGCTCAAGGCCTTGTCCGAACCGGGCACGCGCCAGCCGCTGGTCAGCGTCGCCGCCATCGAGCCACTGCAGGCTGCCGGCTACGCGCTGTGCCTGAGCCTGCTGGATAACGACACGCCGCTGTGGCTGGCGCCGGCCTTCGACACCCCGGCAATCCGCACCAACCTGGCCTTCCACTGTGGCTGCCCAATTGTCGAGACACGCGGGGAGGCCATGTTCGCCCTGCTCGACGCCGCCGCCCTGGACGACCTCTCCGGCTTCTACGCCGGCAGCGAACGCTACCCGGACCAGTCCTGCACATTGCTGATCCAGCTGGAGCACCTCGACCGCGGCCCGGCACTGAGCTGGCAGGGCCCGGGTATCGACGGCAGCCGCCTGGTCGGCCTGCCGCTGGCGCCGGCGTTCTGGCAGCAGCGCGCCGCACGCAACGACTTCCCGCGCGGGCTGGACGCGCTGATCTGCGCCGATGGCGAAGTGCTCGGCCTGCCGCGCAGCACGCGCATCGGCGATTCGCTGCAGGAGGTGGCCTGATGTACGTCGCGGTCAAGGGTGGCGAACAGGCCATCGACAACGCCCACGCGCTGCTGGCGAAGAAGCGCCGCGGTGACACCGGCATCGCCGAACTCGGCGTCGAGCAGATTCGCCAGCAGCTGCCGCTCGCCGTGGCGCGGGTGATGAGCGAAGGCTCGCTGTACGACGAGGAACTCGCCGCGCTGGCGATCAAGCAGGCCGCCGGCGATCTGGTCGAGGCGATCTTCCTCTTGCGCGCCTACCGCACCACGCTGCCACGCTTCGCCGAGAGCCTGCCGCTGGACACCGGCGCCATGCAGCTCAGCCGGCGCATCTCGGCGACCTTCAAGGACGTGCCCGGCGGCCAGTTGCTCGGCCCGACCTTCGACTACACCCACCGCCTGCTCGATTTCGCCCTGCTCGCCGAAGGCGAACGCCCCGGCCCGCAGGTGGATGCCAGCGCCACGCTGAGCAACTGCCCCCGCGTACTCGGCCTGCTCGGAGAGGAAGGCCTGATGACGCCGGAAATCGACCGCGGCGAGCCGGTGCCGGACCTCACCCGCGAGCCACTGGAGTTGCCCTGCAGCCGCGCCGAACGCCTGCAGGCACTGGCGCGCGGCGACGAGGGCTTTCTCCTGGCGCTGGGCTATTCGACCCAGCGCGGCTACGGCCGCAACCACCCGTTCGCCGGCGAGATTCGCATCGGCACCGCCGAGGTCTGGATCGAGCCGCAGGAGCTGGGCTTCCCGGTCTGCCTCGGCGAGATCGAGCTGACCGAGTGCGAGATGGTCAACCAGTTCGTCGGCGAGAGCGCCGCGCAGGCGCAGTTCACCCGCGGCTACGGCCTGGCCTTCGGTTATGCCGAGCGCAAGGCGATGGGCATGGCGCTGGTCGACCGCGCGCTGCGTGCCGGCGAGTACGGCGAGGAAGTGCAGGGCCCGGCGCAGCAGGAGGAATTCGTCCTGATGCACTGCGACAACGTCGAGGCTGCCGGCTTCGTCTCGCACCTGAAGTTGCCGCACTACGTCGACTTCCAGTCCGAGCTGGAGCTGATCCGCAAGCTGCGCCAGCCGCAGGCCGAGCCGGCCGAAGCGCTCGCTGAAACGCCAGCGAAGGAGAAACGCGCATGAATGCCCACGCCATCCCCGCCCGCGAGGCGGGCTACAACTTCGCCTACCTCGACGAACAGACCAAGCGCATGATCCGCCGCGCGCTGCTCAAGGCGGTCGCCATTCCCGGCTATCAGGTGCCCTTCGGCGGCCGCGAGATGCCGCTGCCCTACGGCTGGGGCACCGGCGGCATGCAGCTGACCGCGGCCATTCTCGGCGCCGACGACGTGCTCAAGGTGATCGACCAGGGCGCCGACGACACCACCAACGCGGTGTCGATCCGCCGCTTCTTCGCCCGCACCGCCGGGGTCGCCACCACCGAGCGCACCCCCGCGGCGACGGTGATCCAGACCCGCCACCGCATCCCGGAAACGCCGCCCGCCGCCGGGCAGATCATGGTCTACCAGGTGCCGATTCCCGAGCCGCTGCGCTTCATCGAGCCGTCGGAAACCGAGACGCGCACCATGCACGCGCTGGGCGACTACGGCGTGATGCACGTGAAGCTCTACGAGGACATCGCTACCTTCGGCCACATCGCCACCAGCTACGCCTATCCGGTGACGGTGGACGGGCGCTACGTGATGGACCCGTCGCCGATTCCCAAATTCGACAACCCCAAGCTGGACCGCAGCCCGGCGCTGATGCTGTTCGGCGCCGGCCGCGAGAAGCGCCTCTATGCCGTGCCGCCGTACACCCGCGTGGTCAGCCTGGATTTCGAGGATCACCCGTTCCAGATCCAGCAATGGGAACAGTGCTGCGCCATCTGTGGCAGCGGCGATTCCTACCTCGACGAACTGATCGTCGACGACGCCGGGACCAAGCAGTTCGTCTGCTCGGATACCGACTATTGCGCGCAGCGCGCCCAGCAACAGGAGAACCGCCCATGAGCGCCGCCGAACAGCTGCTGCCCGCCGCAAGCGTCAGCACCGAGCCGCTGTTCGCGGTGCGCGACCTGACCCGCCTGTACGGCCCGGACAAGGGCTGCCAGGGCGTGTCCTTCGACCTTTACCCCGGCGAAGTGCTGGGCATCGTCGGCGAGTCCGGCTCGGGCAAGTCCACCCTGCTCTCGCTGCTCTGCGGCCGCTGCCCGCCGGATCGCGGCAGCGTGCAGTACCGCGATGCTGCCGGCGACTGGCTCGACCTCTACGCCGCCAGCGAGGCTGAGCGGCGCACGCTGCTGCGCACCGAATGGGGCTTCGTCGAACAGAACCCGCGCGACGGCCTGCGCATGGGCGTTTCCGCCGGCGCCAACATCGGCGAGCGGCTGATGGCCCAGGGCGTCAGGCATTACGGTCAGCTGCGCGCCGCCGGGCTGGATTGGCTGCAACAGGTGGAGATCGACCCGGCGCGCATCGACGACCTGCCGCGGACCTTCTCCGGCGGCATGCAGCAGCGCCTGCAGATCGCCCGCAATCTGGTTTCCAGTCCGAAGCTGGTGTTCATGGACGAGCCCACCGGCGGCCTCGACGTGTCGGTGCAGGCACGTCTGCTCGACCTCCTGCGCGGGCTGGTGCGCGAGCTGGATCTGGCGGTGGTGATCGTGACCCACGACCTCGCCGTGGCGCGCCTGCTGGCCGACCGGCTGATGGTGATGCGCCGCTCGCGAGTGATGGAGGCCGGCCTGACCGACCAGATCCTCGACGACCCGCAGCACCCCTATACGCAGCTGCTGGTGTCCTCGGTGCTGCAGCCATGAAGGAATCCGCCATGAACACGCTGATCGAGGTCCGTGACCTCGCCAAGACCTTCACCCTGCACCAGCAGCACGGCGTCAGCCTGCAGGTGCTGCGCGGGCTGAGCTTCACCGTCGCGGCCGGCGAATGCCTGGTGCTGCACGGCCAGTCCGGCGCCGGCAAGTCGACCCTGCTGCGCACGCTGTACGGCAACTACCTGCCCGCCGGCGGCAGCATCCGCATCCGCCATGCCGGCGACTGGCTGGAGCTGGTCGGCGCCGAGCCGCGCCAGGTACTCGCCGTGCGCCGGCAGACGCTGGGCTACGTCAGCCAGTTCCTGCGGGTGATCCCGCGGGTGCCGGCGCTGGAGGTGGTGATGGAACCGGCGCTGGCGCGCGGCTGGACGCGTGCCGACGCCGAGGCGCGGGCCAAGGCGCTGCTGACCCGGCTGAACATTCCCGAACGGCTCTGGCAGCTCGCCCCCGGCACCTTTTCCGGCGGCGAGCAGCAACGCGTCAACCTGGCGCGCGGCTTCATGGTGAGCTGGCCGGTGATGCTGCTCGACGAACCCACCGCCTCGCTGGACGAAGCCAACGCCCGCGTGGTGCTGGAACTGATCGACGAGGCCAAGGCGGCCGGCAGCGCGCTGATCGGCATCTTCCACGACCGCGCGATCCGCGAGGCAGTCGCCGACCGTTACCTGGACATGACGCAGGAGGACCTGGCCCATGCCAGCTGAACAGATACTCAGCAACGCCCGGCTGGTACTGGCCGATCAGGTGATCCACGGCAGCCTGCTGATTCGCGACGGCCTGATCGCCGACATCAGCGCAGGCGCCAGCAGTCTGCCGCAGGCCCAGGACCTGGACGGCGCCCTGCTGCTGCCGGGGCTGGTGGAACTGCACACCGACAACCTGGAAAAGCACATGAGCCCGCGCCCCGGCGTGGACTGGCCATCCGCCTCGGCGGTGCTTACCCATGACGCCCAGATCGTCGCCGCCGGCATCACCACGGTGTTCGATGCGCTGTCGATCGGCGATATCAATCCCAAGGGCAAGCGCATGCAGCAGCTCGGCGTAATGCTCGAGGCCATCGCCGCGGCCGAAGCGGCCGGGCAGACCCGCGCCGAGCACCGCCTGCACCTGCGCTGCGAAGTCAGCCACCCGCAGTGCCTGGAGCTGTTCCGCGAGCTGGTCGAGCAGCCGCTGGTGCAGCTGGTCTCGGTGATGGACCACGCGCCGGGCCAGCGCCAGTTCGCGCGCATGGAGAAGTACCGCGAGTACTACATGGGCAAGTACCACCTGAGCCCGGCGGAGATGGATGCCTTCGTGACCGAGCAGCTGGCCAACTCGGCGCGGCACAGCGACCAGCAGCGCGCGGCCATCGTCGATATCTGCCGCAGCCGCGAACTGGCGCTGGCCAGCCACGATGACGCGACCCTGGAGCACGTTACCGAGTCGGCGGACTACGGCATGGCCATCGCCGAATTCCCGACCACCTTCGAGGCCGCCGAGGCCAGCCACGCGCGCGGTCTGAAGGTACTGATGGGCGCGCCGAACATCGTCCGTGGCGGCTCGCACTCGGGCAACATCGCCGCCGCCGACCTGGCGCAACGCGGCGTGCTGGACATCCTTTCCAGCGACTACTACCCGGCCAGCCTGCTGCAGGCCGCACTGGGCCTGGCCGAGCAGGACAACGGTTACGACCTGCCCCAAGCCATCGCCACCATCAGCCTGGCCCCGGCACGCGCGGCCGGGCTGGATGATCGTGGCGAGATCGCCGTCGGCCTGCGCGCGGACCTGGTGCAGGCGCAGGTACACAACGGCCAGCCGGTGATCGGCCAGGTCTGGCGCCAGGGCCGGAGGGTGTTCTGATGCGCCGAGCACAGCCTGTCGACCGCGCCGCCCCCGCACCTGCGGCGGGCTCTATACTGCCCGCCCACCCTCGACTTTCGACCCTCGGGAGTAACCTGATGCAAGGCCGCCTGATCTATCTGATCGGCCCCTCCGGTGCCGGCAAGGACAGTCTGCTCGACGCCGCTCGCGCAGCGCTCGCCGAGCGTGGCGTGCGCATCGCCCGGCGGGTCATCACCCGCTCGGCCGAGGCCATCGGCGAAGCCGCGCATTCGGTGAGCGCCGAGCAGTTCGCGCGAATGGAAGCCGAACAGGCCTTTGCCCTCGCCTGGCGCGCCAACGGTCTGGCCTACGGCATTCCCGCGGAAATCGACGCCTGGCTGGCGGCCGGCGAGGATGTGCTGGTCAACGGCTCGCGTGGTTACCTGCCGGAGGCGCGCCAGCGCTACCCGGAGCTGCTGGCGGTGCTGCTGACCGTCGAGCAGGACGTGCTGCGCGAGCGCCTGCTGAACCGCGGCCGGGAAACCCCCGAACAGATCGAGGCGCGCCTGGCACGCAACGAACTGTTCAGCGGCGAGCTGGACGACTACATCCGCCTGGACAACTCCGCCTCGCTGGCGAGCAGCGTCGAACGCCTGCTGCACCTGCTCGACGAGCACCACCGATGCGGCTGACCCTGCTCGGCACCGGCGGCGCCGCGCAGGTGCCGGTGTACAACTGCAGCTGTCCGGCATGCCGCGCCGCGCAGCTCGATCCGAACCGTCGCCGCCGTGCCTGCTCGGCGCTGGTGGAGTGCGGCGAGCTGCGCTGGCTGCTCGACAGCGGCCTGCCGGATCTCTGCGAGCGCTTCGCCCCGGGCAGCTTCAACGGCATCCTGCAGACCCATTACCACGCCGATCACGCCCAGGGCCTGCTGCAGCTGCGTTGGGGCATCGGCCTGCGCATTCCAGTACTCGGCCCGGACGATCCCGAAGGCCTCGCCGATCTCTACAAGCACCCCGGCATCCTCGATTTCAGCGAGCCGTTCGCCGCCTTTGAACAGCGAACCCTCGGTACGCTGCGGGTCACCGCCCTGCCGCTGGTGCATTCGAAACCCACCTTCGGTTATCTGCTGGAAGGTCATGGCCGCCGCATTGCCTACCTCACCGACACCGTCGGCCTGCCGGACAGTACGCGGCAGCTTTTGCAGGACACCGCGCTGGATGTGCTGGTGCTGGACTGCTCAACCCCGCCACGCGATACGCCACCGCGCAACCACAACGACCTCACCCGCGCGTTGCAGAGCATCGAGGAACTGCAGCCGGCGCAAGCCGTGCTGACCCATATCGGCCACGAGCTGGATGCCTGGTTCATGCAGGCGCCGAGGGAATTACCGGGCAACGTGCGCCTGGCGCACGACGGGATGACACTCTAGCGCTGCACGGACGACGCGAAAGCTGACTTCAGGGAACGGGACGAAACAGCCGTTGGCCCGCTGGTGACGCGTGGAAAACGCTGCGCGGTTTTCCACCCTACGGTGTCGGTGTCGGTGTCGGTGTCGGTGTCGGTGTCGGTGCGAGCGTAGGGTGGATAACGCGAAGCTTATCCACCATGGGTCCGTTGCAAGACGAAACGTAGGGCAGGGCCTCCGACGCGTGGAAAACGCTTCGCGGTTTTCCACCCTACGGCCATGAAGCATGGAGCGGATTCAGGGCTGACGTCGGCTCAGCGCCCCGGCTGCGGACGGAAACCCGGCACGCCGCTCGGCCGGTCGACGCGCGCGGCGGGCATGCTGCAGTTGAGATCGCGGAAGGGTCGGCCGTCGAGCTGCTCCCAGCCTTCCCCTGGGGAGGTCTGGCGGCAGATGATGGTGCCGTCGAGCTTGCTCTGCCATTGGTAATAGGGCGCCGGCGCGGCGCTGGCCGCGATGGGCAGGAACAGGCTGAGGGCGAGCAGGAAAATGCGCATGGCGGACTTCGGCGGTGCGATGGCGCCACTCTAACCGTTCGGTTGGCCTTGGCAAGCGCCGTCCGGCGCGCTCAGAACCAGACCCGCGCCGCCTCGCGCATGAAGATCTCCACGGTCTTCGGCCCGACACCTTCGAATTCCTGCAGGCGCCTTTCCACCCCGCTGCGTGTCTCACCGAGCTCGCGCAGGCGGCTCAGGCTGCCGCCGTACTCGCTTTCCAGCTTGTCGCAGAGTTTCAGCAACCGCGCTGCAGTGGATTCGTCGTAACGCACGTAGCGCGCCTGGCCGAGCAACTGCACCAACCGACGATGACCAGAGCGGCGAAGCCTGTCCGGCGTGTCCAACTGGTTGCGCTCGACCAGCACGCGATAGGCCTCGGCGGCGATGTCGCGCTGGATACGCTTGCCGAACAGAAAGCTGGCGACGAACCACTTGAACAGCTCGGCTTCGCCCTGCATCACGTCGATGCCCAGATCTGCTGCCGCTGCTTCCGTCATGTGCCCTCCCGTCCTCGTTGAACATTCGAAGGCTGCGTGGCGGAAGGGTTCGCCGGTACATGAGCGAGATCCCGCCTATCAGATCATTGTCATAGGCGGATTTTTGCCTACTGACACCGCGCTCTGCGCCATCACCCGCGGCCTAGAGCCCTCAAAGCAGCTGGCACGGCTTCTGCTACTGGCAATCTGCTCGATGCGATTCCAACGACAAGAAGAGCTGCCAGCGATATCACTCGTCCGGACTTCCCGGCGCCATCGCCCCTCTGCTTGTTCGACCGGCGCGTTCGCTGAATGCGGCATCGTCTATCGTCAACATGCTGCGTCAACCAATAAAAATGAAACGGAGATCCACCATGAGACTGACCAAACGCCTGGGCCTGCTCGCTGCCGCTGCGGCCTTCACTGCCAGCACCGCGGCCGTCGCTGCGCCGACCTTCATCAACATCCTCACCGGCGGCACCAGCGGCGTGTACTACCCGATCGGCGTGGCCCTGTCGCAGCAGTACAACAAGATCGACGGCGCCAAGACTTCGGTACAGGCCACCAAGGCCTCGGTAGAAAACCTCAACCTGCTGCAGGCCGGTCGCGGCGAGCTGGCCTTCTCCCTGGGTGACTCGGTGGAAGATGCCTGGAACGGTGTCGAGGACGCCGGCTTCAAGGCCCCGCTCAAGCGCCTGCGTGCCATTGCCGGCACCTACAACAACTACATCCAGATCGTCGCCAGCGCCGAATCCGGCATCAAGACCCTGGACGACCTGAAGGGCAAGCGCATCTCCGTCGGCGCGCCGAAGTCCGGCACCGAGCTCAACGCCCGCGCGATCTTCAAGGCCGCCGGTCTGGACTACAAGGACATGGGCCGCGTCGAGTTCCTGCCTTATGCCGAGTCGGTCGAGCTGATCAAGAACCGCCAGCTGGACGCCACCCTGCAGTCCTCCGGCCTGGGCATGGCTGCCATCCGCGACCTGGCCAGCACCATGCCGGTGACCTTCGTCGAGATTCCGGCCGAAGTGGTCGAGAAGATCGAGAGCGATGCCTATCTGGCAGGCGTGATTCCGGCCGGCACCTACGACGGTCAGGACGCCGACGTTCCGACCGTGGCCATCACCAACATCCTGGTGACCCACGAGAAGGTCTCCGATGAAGTGGCTTACCAGATGACCAAACTGATGTTCGACAACCTGGCCGCCCTGGGCAACGCCCACTCCGCCGCCAAGGACATCAAGCTGGAAAACGCCACCAAGAACCTGCCGATCCCGCTGCACCCGGGCGCCGAGCGCTTCTACAAGGAAGCCGGGGTTCTCAAGTAACCCAGCGCTGAACGACGGGCTGAGCAGGCCGTAGCGCCTGCTCCAGCCCGCTCCTTGTAGCAGCAGGCTTGCCTGCGTTGCCTCGTCGGCAAGCCTGCTTCTACAGGCATCCCCTTGCAGTGAGAGAGTGATTCCCATGAGCGAAAGCCAAGGGCTGCACGCCAGCCCCAGCGAATGGCCGAGGGCGCTGTTCTACGTCGCCCTGCTGTTCTCCATCTACCAGATCGTCACCGCCGCCTTTCACCCGGTGTCCAGCCAGGTACTACGCGCCGGTCACGTCGGCTTCCTGTTGCTGCTGGTGTTCCTCTGCTACCCGGCACGGGGCAACGGCAAGCCGTTCCAGCCAGTGGCCTGGCTGCTCGGTCTGGCCGGCTTCGCCACCTTTTTCTACCAGTGGTACTTCGAGGCCGACCTGATCCAGCGCTCCGGTGACATGACCACTGCCGACATGGTGGTGGGACTGACGCTGATCGTGCTGGTGTTCGAGGCCGCGCGCCGCGTCATGGGTATCGCCCTGCCGATCATCTGCGCGCTGTTCCTCGCCTACGGTCTGCTCGGCGAATACCTGCCCGGTGATCTCGCGCACCGCGGCTATTACCTGGACCAGATCGTCAACCAGCTGTCGTTCGGCACCGAAGGCCTGTACGGCACGCCGACCTACGTATCGGCGACCTACATCTTCCTGTTCATCCTGTTCGGCTCGTTCCTCGAGCAGGCGGGGATGATCAAGCTGTTCACCGACTTCGCCATGGGCCTGTTCGGCCACAAGCTCGGCGGCCCGGCCAAGGTGTCGGTGGTGTCCTCGGCATTGATGGGCACCATCACCGGTTCCGGCGTGGCCAACGTGGTCACCACCGGCCAGTTCACCATCCCGCTGATGAAGCGCTTCGGCTATCGCCCGGCGTTCGCCGGCGGCGTCGAGGCCACTTCCTCGATGGGCAGCCAGATCATGCCGCCGGTGATGGGCGCGGTGGCCTTCATCATGGCTGAGACCATCAACGTGCCCTTCGTCGAGATCGCCAAGGCCGCGCTGATTCCGGCGCTGCTGTACTTCGGCTCGGTGTTCTGGATGGTCCATCTGGAAGCCAAGCGCGCCGGCCTCAAGGGCCTGCCGAAGGACGAATGCCCGAGCGCCATGGCCGCGGTGAAGGAGCGCTGGTACCTGCTGATCCCGCTGGTGGTGCTGGTCTGGCTGCTGTTCTCCGGGCGCACACCGATGTTCGCCGGCACCATCGGCCTGGCGTTGACGGCAATCGTCATCCTCGGCTCGGCGATCATCCTCAAGGTCTCCAACTTCGCCTTGCGCATCGCCTTCTGGATCGCCCTCGGCCTGCTCTGCGCCGGCTTCTTCCAGCTCGGCATCGGGGTGATCTTCGGCGTCATCGCCGCGCTGGTAGCGGTGTGCTGGTTCATCAAGGGCGGCCGCGACACCCTGGTGATCTGCCTGCATGCGCTGGTTGAAGGCGCACGCCACGCGGTGCCGGTGGGTATCGCCTGCGCCCTGGTCGGCGTGATCATCGGCGTGGTCTCGCTGACCGGCGTGGCCTCGACCTTTGCCGGTTACATCCTGGCGGTCGGCGAGAACAACCTGTTCCTTTCGCTGCTGCTGACGATGCTGACCTGCCTGGTGCTGGGCATGGGCATCCCGACCATCCCGAACTACATCATCACCAGTTCGATCGCCGCGCCCGCGCTGCTCGACCTGGGCGTGCCGCTGATCGTCTCGCACATGTTCGTCTTCTACTTCGGCATCATGGCCGACCTCACCCCGCCGGTGGCGCTGGCCTGCTTCGCTGCCGCGCCGATCGCCAAGGAAAGGGGGCTGAAGATCAGCATGTGGGCCATCCGCATCGCCATCGCCGGGTTCATCGTGCCGTTCATGGCGGTGTACAACCCGGCGCTGATGATGCAGGGCGGCGACTGGGGCGCGACGCTCTACATGCTGTTCAAGGCGGCCTTCGCCGTCGGCCTGTGGGGCGCGGTGTTCACCGGTTATCTGCAACGGCCCATGGCCCTGTGGGAGAAGGTGCTGGCCTTTGCCGCGGCCGCCTCGATGGTGCTGGCGATGCCGATCAGCGATGAAATCGGCTTCGCCCTCGGTGCGCTGTTCCTTATCCAGCACATCTGGCGCGCCCGTCGCGCCGAGCCGGCGACAGCGTGATCGGTCTCTGCCTGGGGCTGGCCGGCGTGGTGTGGGCCGAAGTGCCCACGCCCGCCTTCACCCTGGCGTGGAACCACACCATCGAGAAGATTCGCTGGGAAGAGGATTACCGCGTGACGCCGGACGGGCTGCTGCTCGGCGAAGCGCGGGTCAAGGGTTCTGGTGCCGGGATGGAAATCCCGGATGACGCCGAACTGCGCGACGGAGCCTGGCACTACCAGCGCCAGATGCCTGCGTTGCCACTCCTGCGACTGGGGCGAACCCCCGAGGCAGGGGATTACCAACTGTGTTTTGACCAGCGTTGCCACGCGATGAGCGAATGGCTCGGCCCGCCAAAAGCGGACCAGCCGGCGCTGGAAGTCTGGGGCTGTACCGTGCAAACGGCGAGTGTCGGGAACGATTGACCGGCTGGCCGGTGATCGTTGATGAGGGGTGTTCGCGCAGGCGGCACCCCTTTTTCTTTGGTTCTTTTCCGGCCAGGCAGGCTGGGTGCGTTGGATGAACGTTTTGCTTCATGGCCGTTTGCGAGTTGCCTGGTGGGCCGTGCGAGCAGAACAGCCGGATCGCTTTTGACTTCGGATTTTAAGCGGACACTGATAGCCCCAAATCTCTACAGCGCGCCTAGGAGAGTGGACAGGATCAAACGCTTTGCTTGGGTTCTTACGCACAAGTTATCAGGCGACGCCATTCGCCCCCATCAGGAGGGTGAGTGGAATCGGTGCGTAAGGGGGTGAGCCGCAGGGATGCGGCGAAAGGCTTAAAGGGCCATGGATGGCCCTTGTAAGTCGACCCCTGAAGCAGCGATGGAGCGAACGAACCCCGCGCGAAGCGCGGGGCCGGATGGCAGGGGCAAGACCTTTTGGTTTCTTTTGGGGCGACTGCCAAAAGGAACTCGCCCAGCAGGGCGAAACCAAGCTCCCAAGCACCTCGCCAATCGGCGAGAGCTGAAGACGTTCATTCACCGCGTGCTATCCGCCAGTCAGGCAATACTCCTTTTTCAGAACGGCGAGGCAGCCATTCCCCGCCCATAAAAAAGACGCACACCCCTTTCGGTGATGTGCGCCAAAGCGTCCCGCTCGCACGCTGTTACTTGGTTTGCATGATCAGATCGCGGCGCATCAGCGTCTTGATCTTCACCAGATGGTCGTCTTCCTGGGTTTTGGCATGAACGAAGCTGTCGGCGATGTTCGGATGACCGGCCGCCTGCGCCAGCTCGATCAGCAGTTCCCAGGCGGCGTTATCCGCCAGCTCGGCCGTCAGCAACGCATTCAGACATTGCGGAACATTGGTCCGCGGATCGGTCAGCACCTGCATGATGCCCATCGCCATCACCCCGGCGACGTCGGCGCAGGGCGTCTGCGCGGTCGGGTCGGCACCGAGCTTCTCCATCGCCGCATGCACCAGCATCATGTGCTCGAACTCTTCGTCGCGGATGTGCTGCAGCACGCCCACCAGATCGTTGCCGGTGTCCATGTTGCGCGCCTTGGCGATCATCGCCTCGTACAGACGCACGCCGTTGCGCTCAAAGGCCAGGCGCTCGCCGAGCTTGTCGATGAACACCTCGGGGCTCTTGCCCTTCATCATGTCGAAGCCGGTCTTGAGCATGCCCTTGGCCGAACCCGGCACCGGTACGGAGCCGATGCGGTCAGCTTCTTCGTTGCGCTCGGCGCGTTCAACCAACATGCCGCGCTCGTCGCCCGGCACGTCCGGATGAATCTCGTTGACCGCGTCGAGCAGGCGTTTGGTGTCCTTCGGGGACATTTGTACGCCGGTGAAATTGGTACCCACTTTCGCTGCAGTAGCCATGGTCGTCTCCTCAGGAAGCCTTGCGCATCAGTTCGCCACCCGGTGCCCACTGGTAACCCGCCGAGACGATGTCCGAGGCGAGCCCTTGCGAGGCGAGGTGGTTGCGGTAATCGAGCGATGATTGCGGTTCCTTGGCCTTGTCCACGTAGACCGGGCCGGCGGTACGCAGGTTGACTTCGGCGGCCAGCACTTGGCGGACGAAATCGCGCTGGCTCTTGAACTCGACCATCTTCGGCAGCGGTCCGGCGAGGATCTCCGCCGGGTCGCGGCCCTCGAGCTTCTTGAACCACTCGCAGGCGACGTTGAGATGGCCCAGCTCGTAATCGAGGAAGCGCTCCCACATCGCCTTGATGCGTGGATTGCTCTCCTGCTCGGCGCAGCTGGCGTACATGTAGACCTCCATCGCCTCATGCACCAGCCACTTCTCCATATGGCTCTCGCTGGGGTCGGAGAGCGAGCCGTACTGGGTCACGTGCTGCTCTTCCACCGAGGCGATCTCGGCATACAGCTGGCGCGCCAGCGGGTCGGCGAACAGCGGGCCGATGTTCATGTAGTAATCGTGGGTCTGGTACTCCGCACCGGTGATCAGCGCCGCGTGGATCTTGGTGATCAGCGCGGCGGAGTTCTTCTCGTAGTTGTCGCGGATATCGTTTTCCGGATGACGATGGTGCTCCGATGTTTTGCGCCCGGGCACGATGTCGGTATAGCCCTGCAGGATGTTGTTGGCATCCTTGCCCTCGAGGCGATCGAGCATCGCCGAGTAGCGGTACAGGTGATCGAAGTCTTCCAGCAGGCCGAAGCGATAGGTCTGCGCCTGATAGGGGTCGGGCTCGTTCTGCGCCACGGCGGCGGTCACCTCGATGGCCACCTGTTCGTAGGCCACGGTGGTTTCCAGCGGCGAGTGATCGGCGCCGATCAGCCAGTTGACCATCGTCGCCTGGTGCTGCTCGACGCGGCGGATCTCGGCCAGCGGCAGGCGCAGCTCCTTGTTGAAACGGGCGATGCCGTGTTTCAGGCGCAAGGCGTCGGTTTCGACACCGTTCATGAGGATGATGCGCACACGGGTAAACGCATCGTCATCGAGTTTGCTGATCGGCTTGCCGGCCATTTCCTTCCAGGTGAACTTCTGCTTCTCCAGTGGCGTGCCTTTGTTGTCGAGAATTCCGGAAATGGTCTCCATGGAGCCTCCGTTGTCATTCGTGGGGTATCAGGCATAGGGGGGATCGCCGCGTGGGAAAATGCGCGACCTATAAAGGGGACCGGGGCGGCTGGAAAATGATTCGAACCGTTCAGCGGATCCTCAGATCGCTGCCGATAAACGGTAAATCGAGGATTTTCGGCTCTAGCGCTTAAACCCGACGCAACCCGCGCCGTTGCCGGGCGCGCCGTTTCGCTTGTTCAGCGGGCCAGTCGAACGAGCGTTGCTTCCCGCTCGTCGGCAGGCATCTCGGCAAGGGTCGCGACCGCTGCGTGAAAGCGCGCCCAGTCGCCGCCGTTCTCTTCGAATAGCGCGGCGAACGCCGGCACCCAGCGGTCGTAAAGGCCGAACGGCAACAATGTGGCGTTGTTCAGCGGCTGGGCAAACCAGCGATCGAAACGCGCGTCGCCCTGCCATTGCTCATCACGCAAGGCCCGATAGCGCTGACGCAGCGCCGTGAACTCGGTCTGCTTGAGCGCGCGCAACTCGGGTGTCGGGCGATCCGAGGCGTACAGCCTGTCCAGGCGGCTGCGCGTATCGAGCAACAGCTCAACCAGTTGCCGATAGCGCATCCGCCCCTGCTCGTCCTGCTCCGGCAGGCCGCGATGGGCACGCCACTGCCGCAGCCCTTCGCGCTCGACGAAGGTGGCATAGGACTCGTTGAACGCCGTATCGCCGGGCAGGTACAGCTGCTGGTGCGCCAGTTCGTGGAACACCAGCGCGGTCAGCTGCTCGTCGTTGCGCCGCAGCATCGAACTGAGCAGCGGGTCGGCGAACCAGCCGAGGGTGGAATAGGCCTCGACGCCCGCCACATGGGTATCCAGCCCGGTCATGCGCAGCCGTGCCGCCTCGCCGCGGGCAGCGCCCTGGCAGAAATAGCCGCGATAGGCGACGCAGCCGGCGATGGGAAAGCAGTGCTCCAGCGGTTTGACCGAGAACTCCTCGGTGGCGAACAGATTCCACACCACATACGGCCGCCCGAGCTCGGCGTAGAGCCGGTAGCTGCGATTGTCCGGCAGGTCCAGCGCCTGGCTGGCGAACGTGCGCGCCTGTAGTACCTCGGCCAGCCGCTGGCGCAGCGCCGGGTCGCGTGTGTCGTCGGCGATCAGTGTTTCGATGGGTTGGCGTTGGCGCAGCAGATCGAGCTGGCCGACCGCGAGCTGGCTGTAATAGCTGCAACCATTCAGACAGACGGCAAGCAACAGCGGAACCCAGTGCAGGTTGCGGGTGTCGATCAAGGCGGCGTTGGGCTTGGGCATCGGATGAACCGGTCAGTGGTCGGGCGGCGCCGGCGCGCGTAGCGCACCCTACAAAGGCCATGCCGTCGAATGCAACCTGCGGCTACCAGGCTTCCTCTTTCGATTTCTCGCCGGGCCGGATGGTTTCGGCTGGAGCATTGCACATGCGCGGTTTCCTTCTTCTCCTGTTCCTCGCCAGCCTGACCGGCTGCGCGGCCATGATGCCCAAACCCGACCCCGAGCAGGCCTGGATCGATCTCAATCCGAACGGCGAAACCCAGCTGCAGGCCGTCGCCGTCGACGGTCGGACGCTGGAGGATTCGCGCTATTTCCAGGTAGCCCCCGGCAGCCGCAAGCTGGAGATGCGTTACCGCTTCGACGTCGACGGCGCCAACATCGGGCCGGGCAGCAACGCCCTCGCGCGAGACTGCAAACTGACCCTGGAGTACGACAGGTTCACTGCCGGCGCGCGCTATCGACTGGTCGCCGGCGGTTATGGTTTCCGCCCGTGGGCCAAGCTCTATGACCAGCACCAGTACGTGCTGGCGCGTGCCGAGGAAAAGGGCTGCGGCGACCTCGCCGGCGGCTGAGCCTGCGTTGAAATGCGCCGCTTTCTGGCGCACCCTCGACGGCATCGGACAGGCGCCAGCGCGTCTTGCCCAGCCATTCGCCGAGGATCCAGTCATGCGTCGCTCACTTTCCCTCGCCATCCTTGCCCTGCTGCTGACCGGCTGCGCAGGGCCTTTGCCGCAACCCGATCCGAACATGGCCTGGGTCGAGATGACCGCACAGACCAGCGACATCTTCATGTCCGACCAGCTGGACGGTAAACGCACGCCCGACGGCCGCTATTTCCAGGTCCCGCCAGGCGCCCATGAACTCGAAGCGCGCTATGAATTCGAAGTGACAGGGGGCGCCTTCGGCCTGTTTGGCGAAACCCATACCATTCGCTGCACCCTGGTGGTCCGCTACGACGATTTCCAGCCCGGCCAGCGCTACCTGTTCCAGGCCCGCTCGCTGGGCTTTACCCCGCAAGGCTGGTTGCGCGACGAACAGCGCAACGTGGTGGCCGAGGCCCAGGCCGAACACTGCCACTGAGCCGACAGCATTCTTCGCATGAGGTAACCGATGTCTCGCATTGCCCAGACCCGCTTTTCCGCCCTCGACCTGGCCCCCATTCGTGATGACGGCACGCCAGCCCAGGCCCTGCACAATGCCCTGGCCCTGGCGCGGCACGTCGAGGGGCTCGGCTTCGAGCGCTTCTGGGTCGCCGAGCACCACAACATGGACGGCATCGCCAGCGCCGCGACCGCAGTGTTGCTCGGCTATCTGGCGGCCAACACCACACGCATCCGCCTCGGCGCCGGCGGCGTGATGCTGCCCAATCACGCACCGCTGGTGATCGCCGAGCAGTTCGGCACGCTGGAGGCGCTCTACCCGGGCCGCATCGATCTGGGCCTCGGTCGCGCACCGGGCGCCGACCAGTTCACCGCCCACGCCCTGCGTCGCGACCGCATGGGCAGCGCCGACGACTTCCCGCAGGACGTCGAGGAGCTGGAGCTGCTGCTCGGCCCGCGCCAGCCGAACCAGCGCGTCATCGCCATGCCCGGCGTGAACAGCAACGTGCCGATCTGGCTGCTCGGCTCCAGCCTGTTCAGCGCCCAGCTGGCCGCAGCCAAGGGCCTGCCCTACGCCTTCGCCTCGCATTTCGCACCGCGCTACATGCACCAGGCGATCAAGCTCTACCGTGACAACTTCAAGCCTTCCGCGGTGCTCGACAAACCCTACGTGATGCTGGGCGTGCCGCTGATTGCCGCCGACAGCGATGAGCGGGCCGAACATCTGGTGACCAGCGTCTACCAGCGCATCCTTTCGCTGATCCGCGGCCAGAGCCTGGTGCTGCGCCCGCCGGTGCAGAGCATGCAGGGTCTGTGGCTGCCGCACGAACAGCAGGCGGTGGGCGATTTCCTCGGCCTGGCGCTGATCGGCGGCCCGGAAAAGGTTCGCGCGCGCCTCGAGGTGCTGCTGGAGCAGACCCAGGCCGACGAGCTGATCTTCACCTGCGACCTCTACGAAACCACCGATCGCCATCGCGCCTTCGAGATCGTTGCCGCTCTGCGCCAGTAGCAGCGGGCGACTGCCCTGACCGGCGGTGGCCTACTACGGCCCTGCCGGCGAACCCTGCCGCCGACCACCGTTCCAATGGCACACATTCCCTGGGCGCAACGACGCGCCCCGCCACCGGAACACGCATGAATTTTCTCGAATGGATGGCCGTACTCGGCGTCCTGCTACTGATCCTCGCCCTCGCTTCGGCCTTCCTGCGCTGGCTGCCGATCACCACGTCGCTGATCTACCTCGGTTTCGGCGTGCTCATCGGCCAGCTGGGCATCGGCCTCTGGGAGATGGAATTCCTGCATATCGCCGGCTGGATGGAACACCTCACCGAGGTCGCCGTGCTGGTATCGCTGTTCGTCAGCGGACTGAAACTGCGCATGCCGCTACGCCATCCGGCGTGGAAAAGCGCCTATGTGCTGGCCGGGCCGGTGATGCTCGCCTGCATCGGCGGCGTCACCCTGCTCTGTCACTACGTGTTCGGCCTGAGCTGGGGCGTCGCAGTACTGATCGGCGCGATCCTGGCGCCCACCGATCCGGTGCTGGCGAGCCTGGTGCAGGTCAACGATGCCCGCGACAGCGACCGCCTGCGCTACGGCCTGTCCGGCGAAGCGGGATTCAATGACGGCACCGCGTTCCCCTTCGTGGTCTTCGGCCTGATGCTGATCGCCCAGGGCCAGCTGGAAGCCGACTGGGTCGGCGAGTGGGCGCTGCATCGGCTGTTATGGGCGGTGCCGGCTGGGCTGCTGATCGGCTTTCTGCTGGGCAAGCTGGTCGGCCGCGTGGCGATCTACCTGCGCGCACGCCACACCGATACCGCCATGTCGCCCAACGATTCGCTGGCCCTGGCGCTGATCGCGCTGGCCTACGTCGGCGCCGAGTTGGCCGGTGCCTGGGGCTTTCTCGCCGTGTTCGCCGCGGGCCTCGGCCTGCGCCATGCGGAAATGGCCGCCGCCGATGATTCGGAGACGCCGTCCGAAGAGCTGATCAACGATGCCGTGCCGCATCTTGCCGAAGGTGGCCTGGCGCCGCGCGCGCTGTCACTGGATGACCGACAGCTCGGGCAACCGCGGGTCGCCGCCGGCGTACTGATGGGCGATGTGCTGGCGTTTGGCGGACAGCTGGAACGCAGCCTGGAAGTGCTGCTGGTGACCATGCTCGGCGTACTGGTTTCGGTGCACTGGGACTGGCGCGCGGTGCCGCTCGGCCTGGCGCTGTTCCTGTTGATTCGTCCGCTGAGCGTGATGCTGCTGATGCCGCGGCGCTATCTCGACCGCGGCCAGTGCCTGACGGCCGGCTGGTTCGGCATCCGTGGCATCGGCAGCCTGTACTACCTGAGCTATGCGGTGACCCACGGCCTGCTGCCGGAAGAAGCGCATACGATCATCGGCCTGGTGCTATCGGTGGTAGCGCTGAGCATCGTGGTGCACGGCCTGAGCACCCAGCCGCTGTTGCGGCGCTACGAACGCAGCCGCGGCGAGACGCCCGACGGCCAGGGGTGAAGCCGGCATCCCGGGCAGCCGACCAATCAGTCGCTGCCGGGTCGCCTGGACGGCAGATCAGCTGTTGGCGAGGCGGAAGCCGACCTTCATGGTGACCTGGAAATGCCCGACCTTGCCGTTCTCGACGTGGCCGCGGATTTCGCCGACCTCGAACCACTCGACGTTCTGCAGCGAGCTGCTCGCCTCGGCGATACCGTTCTGAATCGCCTCATCGACGCTGTTGCGCGAGGAACCGACGATTTCAACCTTCTTGTAGGTGTGATGATCCGACATTGAAACAATCCCCTTCTGGTCTGGAGAGCCTCCGCTCGGTGATGACGCGTCCTGTTCATTGAGGCCCGCAGATCGCCCCGGAAGTTCAGCGCAGCGGTCAGTCTGCGATGGCGGACGGCGAATCCTGATGGCGGGAAATGCCGCGCGGTTCGTAGGGTGGATGTCGCTTTCTACATCCACCGCACCGCCACCGGGTGGATGCCCACCCCGTGGATGGCCACCCCGTGGATCGGTGAAGCGCGATCCACCCTACGACCTGCAGCGGCACACGCAGGGTGGCTAACGCGCAGCTTCCACGCGGTTCCTGGCACGATCACTCCACGCGCCGATAGCGGTAATGCTGCGGCTTGAACACCTGATTGAAATGCCGACCCAGCGAGTCAGCTTCGAGCAAGGCCTGCACCGCATCGGGCGGGACCTCTTCATAGCGGTACAGCGCGCCGCTGCTGAATTGCACTTCCAGCACCTGCTGCTCGGGGTCGTAGCCGAGCGAGCGCAGGCTCCTCGAAGACACCGCTACATGCTTCATACCGCCGGCCCGGGTTCCTGGGCGAAGCCTTCGGCCTGCATGCGCCATAGCGCGTCGAACTCACCACCCTGACGGCGCAGCTCCTGCGGCGGGCCGTCTTCGACGATACGGCCGTCGCGCAGCACAATGATGCGATCGAAGCTCGCCAGGGTGGACAAGCGGTGCGCCACCGCGACCACGGTGCGGTTGTGCACCAGGTTGTTCAATGCCGCCTGGATCTCGCCTTCGGACTGGGTATCCAGCGCCGAGGTGGCTTCGTCGAGGATCAGAATCGGTGCGTCCTTGAGGAAGGCGCGGGCGATGCCCAGACGCTGGCGCTGGCCGCCGGAAAGCATCACCCCGCGCTCGCCGACCAGGGTGTCGTAACCCTGCGGCAGCTCGCGGATAAAGCCATCACAGAAGGCACTGCGCGCCGCCTCGCCCACCTCCTCGTCGCTGGCGTCCGGGCGGCCGTAGCGGATGTTCTCGCGGATGCTGCGGTTGAACAGCGCGGTTTCCTGCGGCACCACGGCGATCTTCTCGCGCAGGCTGTCCTGGCTGACGCTGCGGATATCCTGGCCATCGATGAGAATGCGCCCGTCCTGCACGTCGTCGAGGCGCTGGATCAGGTTGATCAGGGTCGACTTGCCGGCGCCGGACGAGCCCACCACGCCGACCTTCTGCCCGGCCGGAATATGCAGGTCGAGGCCTTCGAACACGGCGCCGCGGTCCGGGTAGCTGAAGCCGATGCGCTCGAAGGTGATATCGCCTTCGGCCAGCATCAGCTGGTTGTCGCTGTCATCGAGGCCGTGGGGCTGGACGATGATGCGCAGGGTGTCGTCGATCGCGCCGATCTGCTGCGTGGCGTCCACCAGCGCCAGCGCCAGATCCCGCGAGCCATGCAGGATGCGAAAGGTCAGCGCGCTGACCAGCACCACGTCGCCGGCCGTTACCTCGCCGCCCACCCACAACTGGATCGCCCAGATCAGCATGCCGCCGGCCATCACCGACAGGCAGATGTCGTGCATCACCCGTGCCTTTTCCAGGTACATCCAGCTGCGCCGCTGGGCGCGGGCTTCGAAGCCGATCTCGTGGGCCAGGCGCTCGGCCTCGCGGTCACGGGCGGAGAAGGCCTTGATGGTCCAGACGTTGGAAACCGCATCCACCAGCTCGCCGCCGACCCGCGCCGATTGCGCGGCGAAGCGCTGATGCTTGTAGCGACCACGAATACCGAAACCGGTGATCAGCACGGCGACGATGGCGACGAACAGGATCAGCGCCACCGCCATGCGCACGTCCACCGTCAGCAGCACCACCACGGCGCCGAGAAAGTCGACGATCGGCGGCACGATCTTCCACGCCAGGCCGCCGTAGATGGCGCCCGCCGCCTGGCCGACGGCGGAGATGCGATTGCCCAGCGAGCCGGCGAAATGCTCGGTGAAATAGCGCATCGGGTGGCCGGTCAGGTGCTTGAACAGGTCGACACGGATATCCACCACGCTGGCGACCACGGTGCGGCAGCCGAGCCAGCCGCCCAGGCGCCAGAACACGTTCTCGGTGACGATCAGGCCGATGAACAGCCCCAGCGGCCACCAGACGTTGGCCGAGCCGCGATCCGCCGTGCCCTGGGCCATGGCGTCGACCAGCAGTTTCATGCCGTATTGCACCGCCACCGCGCAGCTGGCGGCACCGATGATCAGCGCCAGCAGGCCACCGAAATGCCAGGGCCGGGCGCAGATGTAATGCCAGAGAAAGGCGACCGGGCGGCTCGGCAACGGCAGCTCGTCCGCCTGCGCCTGCGGTATCCCGGTCGCCTGGTTCATGGCGTGGCTTCGGCGAACTGCGGGGCCGGGCTGGACTGGCTGAAACGCATCTGCTGCAGCCGCAGCTCGTCGGCCAGGCCCTCGTGCACGCAGCGCTTGCCGTTTTCGTCAGGGAAGCCGAGCAGGCCGACCGGGCAGTGGCGCTCGTCGGTCCAGCCCGGGTAGTCGAGCACCGGATACAGGCAGATGCCTTCCACCGGCACCCCGGCCTGCATGGCCAGGCCCGCCTGCTCGCTGACATAGCGCAGCCAGTCGCCGCGCACGTCGCCCTCGGCCCCGGTTTCGGCGATCAACAAGGGTCGCTGATAGCGCTGATGGATCTCCCGCAGGATGCCCTTGAAGGGCCGGTAATCCGGGTTGTGCCGCTCGATGGTACGGCCATCGCCGTGGTACCACTGGTTGTTCGAGTAGTAGTTGATGCCCAGCACGTCGAGGTACTCCGGGGCACCGCCGAGGCCCGGCCATTGCTCGCCGCAGAGCATGTCCCAGGCCTCGAACTGCGACTGGCGGAACCGCTCGGCGTCGCGCTGCGGCCCGGGCCGGTCGTTGCCCGCGACCACATGGATGGCCGGGTCGACCTGAACGAAACGCGCCCGTGGCTCGACCGCACGGATCGCCTGCATCGCGGCGATGGTGGCGCGCACCAGCTGGTGCTTGAGTTCGAAGCCACGGCCGCGGGCCATGGGATTGAAATAGGCCTCGTCACCGCCGGCCCAGGCCCAGAAGGAAATCTCGTTGAGCGGCGCATAGAACGGCACCTCACCGGTCTCGTCCTTGATCAGCTGCGCGGCCGCTGCGGCATAGCGGGCGAAGCGCTCGGCGAACTGCGGTCGCCAGATGTCGATGTCGTCCGGCCAGCCGTAATGGCACAGATCCCAGATCACCTGGGTGCCCTGGCGCTGCGCCGCCTGCAGCATGGGCAGAAAGCTGGACCAGTCGTATTGCCCTGGCTGGCGCTCGATCAGGTGCCAGCGCAGACCGTCGCGCACGCTGTGCAGGCCGTAGCGGTGCAGCTCGGCGTAGTCGTGGGCCGCCCAGCGGTCGTGCCCCGTCGCGGCAATCAGATCGAGACGGCGGCCGTCGCTGCGCCGGTGGTTCGAACACTCGAAACCACCAAGGAAGAAACTCTTGAACAGACTGGGGTGGTGCATCGTTTACCTCATGGATGACTCGCTACAGCCGGGCGGCAGCCGAGCGGCACTGGCCTGCCGCGGCGACAGGCTCATGCATAACGACCGTCTGGCTTCAGCCGAGTTGCTCGGGCACCGCTTGCGGCTGCGTTGCCAGCTCGGCTTCCTCGATGCGCTTGTACAGCGCCAGCGCCTGCCCGACCACTTGATCCATGTTGTAGTACTTGTAGGTGCCCAGACGGCCGACGAAGGTCACGCCGGGCGTCTCGTCCGCCAGCTGCTGATAGCGCTTGTAGAGCTCGGCGTTTTCGGGACGGGGGATCGGGTAATAGGGGTCGCCCTCGGCCGCGGGGTACTCGTAGGTGACGCTGGTCTTCGGATGGACCTGCCCGGTGAGGTGCTTGTACTCGCTGATGCGCGTGTAGGGCACGTCCTCGCTGGGGTAGTTGACCGTACCCACGGCCTGGAACTGTTCCTGCTCGAGCTGCTTGTGCTCGAACTTCAGCGAGCGGTACGGCAGCTTGCCGAAGCGGTAGTCGAAGTATTCGTCGATCGGTCCGCAGAAGATCAGGTGGTCGTACTGCACCTCGTCGCGGATCTCGCGGTAGTCAGTGTTGAGCATGACCTTGATGTTCGGATGCGCCAGCATCTTCTCGAACATCCGGGTGTAGCCATGCTTGGGCATCTGCTGGAAGCTGTCGGTGAAGTAGCGGTCGTCGGTATTGGTGCGGGTGGGGATGCGCGAGGTCACCGACTTGTCCAGCTGCGACGGGTCCAGACCCCACTGCTTGCGGGTGTAGCCGCGGAAGAACTTCTGGTACAGCTCGCGGCCGATGCCGTTGATCACCACGTCCTCGCTGGTCTGGATGTTCTCCACCGGCTCGGCGCGGCTGGCGAGAAAATCCGCCGCCTCCTCTTCGGTCGTCATGTTCAGACCGTAGAGCCTGTTCAGCGTGGTCATGTTGATCGGGATCGGCACTTCCTGCCCGTCCACCTGCGCCAGCACGCGATGCTCGTAGGGCCGCCACTCGGTGAACTGCGAGAGGTAGTCAACGATGCGCTGGGCGTTGGTGTGGAAGATGTGCGGGCCGTAGCGGTGGATCAGCACGCCGGACTCGTCGTGATAGTCGTAGGCGTTGCCGGCGATGTGCGGGCGGCGGTCGACCACCAGCACGCGCTTGTTCAAGCCCCGGGCCAGCCGCTCGGCCAGCACGCTGCCGGCAAAACCGGCACCGACGATGAGGTAGTCGAAGCCGCGCCTGCGCGCCTGTGTCTGGTCGCCAGAGCCTGCGCCTAGACGTTCCGGGTTGCGGTCCTGCGGGCTCATATCGCGCATTGCATCTTCTCCTTCATCAGGCTCCAGGTGTGATCCCAGGACATATCGCCAAGGATCTCGTCGGCCTTGGCCAGCAGCGCATCGCGGTCCTCGGCATCGGCCAGCGCAGCTTCGGTGGCGGCGACGAACGCCTCGGCGCTGTCGGCGATACGCACGATGCCGGTATCGCCGTAGGTGCGCACCACATCGGTGATCGGCGTGGAGACCACCGGGCAGCCGCCGGCGAGGTATTCGGGGGTCTTGGTCGGGCTGATGAAGCGGGTCGACTCGTTCAATGCGAACGGCATGATCGCCACGTCCCAGCCCGACAGGTACTGCGGCAGCTCGTCGTAGGTCTTGCCGCCGAGGTAGTGGATGTTGTCGCGCTGCGGCAGCTCGGCCGGGTCGATCTTGACCACCGGGCCGATCAACACGATCTGCCAGTCCGGCTTCATCCGCGCGACCTGCTCGATCAGTTCGAGGTCGAGGCGTTCGTCGATCACGCCGTAGAAGCCGAGACGCGGATGGGGAATCTCCGCCTGGTCGTCCGGGTCATGCTGCGGCCGGCGCGCGGCGGCGAAGTGCTCGACATCGACGCTGCTGGGGAACGGGTGGGCGTTGTCGTGGCGCTGGCGCTTGGCCTCGTAGAGGCTGTAGCCGCCGGTGAAGACCAGATTGGCCCGGCACATCAGCTCCACTTCGCGCTCGATCAGCTGCGGCGGCGCGCCGCGAAACGCCGACAGCTCGTCCATGCAGTCATAGACGATCAGGTTGGGCGCCAGGTGATCGGAGAAGGCCAGGCTCATTGGCGTGTAATACCAGAGCAGCAGGTCGCTGACGCCCAGCTTCTCCAGGTAGCCATCGAGCAACTGACGTTGCACGCGGGTCGCGTCTTCGCCCTCGCAGCCCGCCGGCAACCGGGGAATCAGCACCTGCACGCCGTTCTCCTCGGGGCGCACTTCCAGCCAGGGCTCGGCATCCTCGGTGGGGATCGGCTCCTCATGGAAAAGCACGTTGTAGTCACGGGCGAAACGCGACATCAGGTGCTGAGGGCGCTGGTAGACGAAGCTCCAGCGCAGGTGCGACAGACACAGCAGCGTCGGCACCTGATCATCGAAGACCACTTCGGCCGGCGCCTGCTGCGCGTTACGGGATTTGCCGATGTCGTATTGGAAAGGGCCGGCCCAGCTCATCTAGCACCTCGTGTCGGTAACCGTGCCCAGGCGCTCCTGCCCGTTCACCTGCCACTCCGATGCCAGCGCTGCCCTGCGTAAGGCGTTTCGACGTGCGACACGGGGCTGTCAAAACGTCCTGCAACCCGCGTCGTCCGCCGGTAGTGGACGGCAATCAGCGGTACGGGTTCCCGCCAATCATCCGATAGCGCAGCCCGTCGACCGGCCGGCGGGTAGATGGAACTCGTTCGAAGTTCACCCCGTCCCTATCAGCAGGACGCCTGATTTAAACCGGCACCGGAACCCCCCGCGCGCAGCTTGTCGTCGCCGTCCCGTTCCGTTTCGCCGAACCCAATTACGGAGACTCATGCAGCGCCAGCCATGGCCCGCCGCAGTGTCCCGAGCGTGTCGAAAGACTGCGAATTTCGGAGGTAGACAGATGATTCTGGTAACAGGAGGGGCTGGATACATAGGCTCACACGCAGTGCTCGAACTGCTGCACGCCGGCCACGAAGTGCTGGTGCTGGACAATCTGTGCAACAGCTCGCAGCTGGCCCTCGACCGCGTCGAGCAACTGGCTGGCCGGCCGCTGCACTTCGTCAAGGGCGACGTGCGCAACCGGGCGCTGCTCAAGGCGCTGTTCGCTGCCTATCCGATCACCGCAGTGATGCATTTCGCCGGTCTCAAGGCGGTCGGCGAAAGCGTTCGCGAACCGCTGCGCTATTACGAAACCAACGTCGGCGGCAGTATCGCACTGTGCCAGGCGATGGCCGAAGCCGGCGTGTTCAAGCTGGTGTTCAGCTCGTCGGCGACGGTCTACGGCGAGTCGCCGGTGATGCCGATCACCGAGGACCGCCCGACCGGCGTGCCGACCAATCCCTACGGCCAATCGAAGCTGATGGCCGAGAATGTGCTCAAGGGCCTGGCAGACTCCGACCCACGCTGGTCGATCGGTCTGCTGCGCTATTTCAACCCCATCGGCGCTCACGAGTCGGGACTGATCGGCGAAGACCCCAACGGCGTGCCGAACAACCTGCTGCCGTACATGCTGCAGGTGGCGGTCGGCCGTAGAAAGCAACTGAACGTCTATGGCAACGACTACCCGACGCCGGATGGCACCGGTATCCGTGACTATATCCATGTGGTCGACCTGGCCAGAGGTCATCTGAAAGCCCTGGAACGTCTGCAGCTGATTCACGGTGTTTCCACGTGGAACCTCGGCACCGGCAAGGGTCATTCGGTGCGCGAGATGATCACCGCCTTCGAGGAAGTCACCGGCCGCAGCCTGCCCCATGTGATCAAGCCGCGCCGCAGCGGCGACATCGCCCAGTGCTGGTCGGACCCGAGCAAGGCCGAACGCGAACTGGGCTGGCGCGCCGAGAAGGACCTGACCAGCATGCTCGCCGATGCCTGGCGCTGGCAGAGCCGCAACCCGCGCGGTTATGCCGCGGACAAGGTCACCGCGGCCGAATTGCTACCCACGCAGACCGCGCTGGCCAGCTGAGCCAGCCGCGCTGTACCCCTGAGCTACAAGCACATCACGGCTGAACAGCGGTGATGTGCTTGCCTGCGTTTGCCCGCCGTTACTGCCGCTCGGCCAGATAGGCCTCGGTGGACTGCACGTTCGCATAGCCGAACGCCAGCGACGCCATGATCGCCGCATGCACCTGCTCCGCCGGCACCTGGGTGCCATTGAATTCGAGGTCACGCGCTGCACAGGCGTCGTGGATCACCGTGGCGCTGAAGCCGAGATCGGCACTGGCACGGGTGATGGCATCGATGCACAGATGGCTCATGTTGCCGACGATGGTCAGCGTGTCGACGCCGCGCCCCCTGAGCAGGGCCTCCAGTTCGGTGTCGCGAAACGAGTTGACCTGATGCTTGAGGATCACCGGCTCGCCCGCAAGGCTCTCCACCTTGGGATGAATCCGCGCGCCATCCGAGCCCGGCGTGAAGAATGGCGCATCCGCCGAGGCGAATTCGTGGCGCACATGCACCACCAGATCACCCGCGTCCCGCGCCGCGGCAAGGAGACGCGCCGCGTTGTCCGCCGCTGCCTCGATCCCGTGCAGGGTCCACTTGCCGCCCGGGAAATAATCGTTTTGGATGTCGACCAGAACCAACGCTCGCTTGCCCATCACTCTCTCCTGTCGTGAGCCCAATGCCCGTCTGCAGACTGTAGATGCCCTGGCGACCGCCGAGGATGGGCCAGACCGACATTATCGTGGGAAAAACTGACATGCCTGCCGCACCCGAGACGCTGGAAATCGGCCTGCTCCTCTACCCGGGCGCGCAGCTGGCGGCCGTTTACGGGCTGACCGACCTGTTCAGCGTGGCCAACCGCATGGCGGCCGAACGCGGTGCCGCGAAGCTGCCAGCCCTGCGCGTCACGCATTGGGCGCTGCAGGACGGCACATCAGGCATTCAGCGGGTGTTCGACAGCCTGCCTGGCAGCCAGCGTTCGCCACGGATCATCATCCTGCCGCCGTGTCTGGAGGCCCGCCCCGAGGCGCATGTGATCCAACCCTTCGCGGCCTGGCTGGGGCAATGTCATCAGGCCGGCGTCACCCTCGGTTCGGTCTGCGCCGGCGCCTTTCTGCTCGCCGAAACCGGCCTGCTCGACGGCCGCACCGTCACCACCCACTGGGGTCTGGCCCAGGCGCTGCGCGAGCGCTTTCCGAAGGTGCAGGTGGATGCGGACCGGATGATCGTCGATGACGGCGACATCATCACGGCCGGCGGCCTGATGGCCTGGACCGACCTCGGCCTGGCGCTGGTGGAGCGACTACTGGGGCCGACCATTGCCTCGGAAACCGCGCGTTATCTGGTGATCGACCTGACGCGGCAGTCGCAGCGCTACTTCAGCAGCTTCGCCCCACGCCTGGATCATGGCGACGAGGCCGTATTGCGGGTGCAGCGCTGGCTGCAGAGCCAGAGCGCCAGCGCCGTGCCCGTCGCCGTCATGGCCGCCCAGGCCGGAATGGGCGAACGCACCTTCCTGCGCCGATTTCGCGCGGCCACCGGCCTCAAGCCGACCGAATATTGCCAGCAGCTGCGCGTCGGCAAGGCGCGGGAACTGCTGGAGCTGACCAACCGTGGCATCGAGCAGGTGGCCTGGGCGGTGGGTTATCAGGACCCGGGCGCCTTTCGCAAGGTGTTCCAGAGACTGGTGGGACTTTCGCCCGGCGACTACCGCCGACGCTTCGGCAGCGGCGCGCAGCCGTCGGAACCGACGTAACCCCGCCGCTACTGGCGGTCGATCTGATGGCCGATACCGGATGTCGACAGCGCCGGCTCGTCACCGCGCCACTTCAGCTTATTGTCGATGCCGTCCAGGGTGACCTGCGCGGGCCCGTCGAACTCCAGTTCCAGTTCATGCTCGCCGCCCGACACCTCGACGATCGCCGTCTGCCCGTGTCCGACGACCTTGGTGCGGATGCGGTTCTGGTTGGTGTCCACCAGCAGTCGGCCGACAGAGGTCGCCGTCACGCTGTTGTCGATACCGGAAACCTCCAGCGCCGAGGCCGTTGCCAGGCTGACCTCATGCTCCGTCCCGTAGACCTGCACCACACCACACTCGCCGGTAAGGCTGATCTTGTTGGCGCTGCCGGAGATGTTCACATCCTTGCCGAGGCAGGGCACATCGCGGGACAGCTGAATGCCATCCAGTTCAATCGGTTGAGCATGGGCAGCACCAGCCAGCAGCAGGCTGGCCACGAGCATCGCAGCAGAAGCGCAAGCATTCATTCGCAAAGTCCTTTCGAGGCGGAAGAAGGCATCGGAAAAGCCGCTGCGATCACGCGATCGCTCCGCTGCCGTGCCGCGTAGGACTCGACGGCGGCGACCGAGTTCAGGCCGGCATGGGCGTCTGCGAACGGCTATATCCCGCCCGGCGGCAAACGATGCACACGGCCGTGCCTTGCAGGAACGCAACGAGCGGGCGCCGGCGCTCGTTGCGCTTACGCTTTTACCCGCTGCGTTCAGCGCCCGGCCTGGTTGGACATTGCAAGCGTAGCTATCTCAAGGCGTGCCGCAGGCCAGTTCACGACCGATCTTCGACGCATCCAGGCGGCGATTGAGTTGCACCACGCCGGTCAGCTGCGGGTCCTGCACGGCCAGGCGCAGCAGCGCTTCGCGGGTCTGCGCGGCCGTGGCGCAGGGGTTTAGCGATGCGTACAGCGCGGCCGCACCGGTGACGTGCGGAGCAGCCATGGAGGTGCCGCTCATGTAGGCGTAACCGGCCGCGCCCTTGGCAGTCGGCACCGTGGAAACGATATCGACGCCCGGCGCGGCGATGTGCACGCTCTTCGCCCCGTAGTTAGAGAAGCCTGCGCGTTGCCCGTTCTGACCGATCGCGGCGACGGCGATCACGTTCGGCAGCTGATAGCTCGCCGGGTAGCTTGGCGTCGCGTCGATGTCGAGGCCGCTGTTGCCCGCCGCAGCGACGAACAGGATGTTGGCATTGCCAGCGGCACGAATGGCGTCGTACAGCGCCTGGGAATAGCCACCGCCACCCCAGGAATTGTTGGTCGCAACCAGATTGATCTTCTTTGCCAGCTTCAGCTGGGTCAGGTAGTTGACCGCCTTCACCGCACCGGCGGTAGTGCCGCCATTGGCGCCGAGAAATTTCGCCGTGATGAGCCTGGCGCTCGGGCAGACGCCGAACACCCCGGCGCCATTGTTGGCCACGGCGGCAACGGTGCCGGCCACATGCGAGCCGTGGTCGTCGGCCGGGCCGTCGTAGACGCTGGCGTCGTTGGCGCTGAAATCCCAACCGTGGATGTCATCGATGAAGCCGTTACGGTCATTGTCCTTGCGGTCGGCGCGACTGCCCTCGCCCGGGTTGATCCAGATATTGGCGCGCAGATCGCCATGGGTGGTCATCACGCCTTCGTCGATGATGCCCACGTGGATCTGGCTCGAACAGGCTGCGCCAGCGTTCCAGGCGGCCAGCGCGCCACTGCCGTAGGGTGCTGCCGGCGAGGTGGTCGCGCCCTGCATGCCCCAGAGGCTAGCGAGCCCCGGATCGTTGGGGTTGGCCAGCTGGGTGCGGTAGATCCAGTTCGGCTCGACGAACTCTACCGCCGGGTCGGCAGCCAGCCGGGCCAGCAACGCGGCATCGATTTTCTTGCCCTTGCCCAGCTGCGCCTGCACCAGATCGCCCTTGGCGTCTTTGCGTGCAGCCTTGTCTAGCAGCTTCTGCGCGGCCTTGGCGCCCTGTTTGCTCAAGGCCGCGCTCTTCGCCGCCTCCGAGGCGCCAGGCTTGAACTGCACCAGCAATTCACCTTCGACAAATGGCCGACCCGCCTTCAGCGAAGCTTCCACCGCCGGGTCCGCCTTGGCGGCCACCTGCTCGGCCGCGACCGCCAGCACCACGAACATCAACAAACCGACACGCCGTGTCATCACCATCACTGTTCTCCTCGAACGACTGCAGACAGCTCCGGCATCAGCGCCACCGGATGCTAACTCTGGGGATCATGCGACTGTATCGACGCAGCCAGCGCCGCTTTAGTGGCGCCAGACAAACGGCGACACCGTTCGTCGCCATGCCGTTAAATGCGGCCGGGCTGGCACCGGTTCGGCTTCGCTATTGCGTGCAGTGTTCACGCCCAACAGCACACGCCAGCCCGTTTTTGAGAGGCACTGCCGGTCGCGTGACGGCCCGCCTGCCCTGGCGTGTGTCAGCTTGGCTTTTCCACGCTCCGCAGCTCTGCTCGTAGCCAGTCGGCCAGCCGCTCCGCCCGCCGATCCAGCCGCCGTGCCGGCACCCAGAGCGCCAGCCGGGCGCTGGTTTCGACGAAACCCCAGGGCGCAAGCAGCCGCCCCGATTTCAGGTCATCGGCGACCAGCTGCTGCGGCGCGATGGCCACGCCCAGCCCGGCCAGCGCCGCTTCCAGGAGGAAATACAGGTGCTCGAAGCTCTGCCCCAGGCGCAGTTGTGTCGGGTCCAGCTGCTGCTGGCTGGCCCAGGTCGGCCAGGCCTGTGGCCGCGAGGCGGTGTGCAGCAGCGTCTCTTCGAGCAATGCCTTGGGCGGCGCGCTGCGCAGTTCGGCACAACGCGGGTGGTAGGGGCTGAGCACCGGGCCGATACGCTCGGCGGCCAGCTCGAACACCTGCATGTCCGCCGGCCACGGTGGCTCGGCGTACCACAGCGTGGCATCCAGCCCCGGCTTGCGCGGGTCCAGCTCGCCCTCGCTGGCGGACAGCTGCAGGCGCAGCTCCGGCAGGTCGCGATTGAGCCGATCCAGCCGCGGAATGAACCAGCGCGCCAGCAGGCTGCCGGGGCAACCGAGGACGAACGGCGCCTCGGCAGTCTGTCGCTGCAGCTCGGCGCAGGTGCTGCGCAGACGCTCGAAGGCCTCGCTGGCCGCCTCGCGCAGACGCCCGCCGGCATCGGTGAGTTTTACGCCGCGGCCATCCTTGACGAACAGCGTGATGCCCAGCTGCTCCTCGAGCTGCCTGACCTGCCGACTGACGGCACCATGGGTGACGTGCAGCTCACGGGCCGCTTCGCTTACGCTACCCAGGCGGGCGGCCGACTCGAACGCACGAAGGGCGTTGAGTGGTGGAAGTTCGTGCGGCATATGTGTGAATTTTCCTGACATGTTGCGGCGATCTTATCGCTTTTAACCGGATGCCCATAGCCGTACTCTGAGGCCATCGCACCTGCCGTCCCTCGTGGCAGCGCTCGGGTCCGCAACCTGACCGCAGACGCCAGCCGGATTTGGCAGCCAGCCCAGACAGGAGCCTCACATGACCTCATACCGCACCGGTCCCGACAATCGTGGCCTGTTCGGCCGCTTCGGCGGTCAGTTCGTCGCCGAAACTTTGATGCCGCTGATCAACGAGTTGGCCGCCGAATACGAGAAGGCCAAGAGCGATCCGGCCTTCCTCGAGGAGCTGGCCTACTTCCAGCGCGACTACATCGGCCGCGCCAGCCCGCTGTACTACGCCGAGCGCCTGACCGAACACTTCGGCGGCGCGAAGATCTACCTCAAGCGCGAAGACCTGAACCACACCGGCGCGCACAAGATCAACAACTGCATCGGCCAGATCCTGCTGGCCAAACGCATGGGCAAGCAGCGCATCATCGCCGAGACCGGCGCCGGCATGCACGGCGTGGCCACCGCCACCGTGGCCGCGCGTTTCGGCATGCAGTGCGTGGTCTACATGGGCACCACCGACATCGACCGTCAGCAGGCCAACGTCTTCCGCATGAAGCTCTTGGGCGCCGAAGTGATCCCGGTCACCGCCGGCACCGGCACGCTGAAGGACGCGATGAACGAAGCCCTGCGCGACTGGGTGACCAACGTCCACAACACCTTCTACCTGATCGGCACCGCCGCCGGCCCGCACCCCTACCCGGCCATGGTGCGCGATTTCCAATCGGTGATCGGCAACGAGGTCCGCGAGCAGATCATGCAGAAGGAAGGCCGCCTGCCCGACTCGCTGGTCGCCTGCATCGGTGGCGGCTCCAACGCCATCGGCCTGTTCCACCCGTTCCTCGATGACGAATCCGTGCAGATTGTCGGCGTCGAAGCGGCCGGCCACGGCATCGACACCGGCAAGCACGCCGCGAGCATGGCCGGCGGTGCGCCGGGCGTACTGCACGGCAACCGCACCTTCCTGTTGCAGGACGCCGACGGCCAGATCACCGACGCGCATTCGATTTCCGCCGGCCTCGACTACCCCGGTGTCGGCCCCGAGCACGCCTGGTTGCACGAGATCAAGCGCGTCGAATACGTGCCCTGCACCGATGACGAAGCCCTTGAGGCCTTCCACCAGTGCTGCCGCCTGGAAGGCATCATCCCCGCGCTGGAATCCGCCCACGCCCTGGCCGAGGCCTTCAAGCGCGCGGCCAAACTGCCCAAGGAGCACCTGATGGTGGTCAACCTCTCCGGCCGCGGCGACAAGGACATGCAGACCGTGATGCACCACATGAGCGAACAGGAGACGCACGCATGAGCCGCCTGCAGAGCCGCTTTGCCGAGCTGAAAGAACAGAATCGCGCGGCGCTGGTGACCTTCGTCACCGCCGGCGACCCGGATTACGCCACCTCGCTGGCCATCCTCAAGGGCCTGCCGGATGCCGGCGCCGATGTCATCGAACTGGGCATGCCGTTCACCGACCCGATGGCCGATGGTCCGGCGATCCAGCTGGCCAACATCCGCGCCCTGGCGGCCAAGCAGAACCTGCCGAAAACCCTGCAGATGGTCCGCGAATTCCGCGAAAGCAACACCAGCACCCCGCTGGTGCTGATGGGCTACTACAACCCGATCTTCGCCTACGGCGTCGAACGTTTCGTGGCAGACGCGAAAGAGGCTGGCGTCGATGGCCTGATCGTCGTCGACCTGCCACCGGAACATAACGACGAACTCTGCGACCCGGCGCAGGCGGTGGGCATCGACTTCATCCGCCTGACCACCCCGACCACCGACGACAAGCGCCTGCCCACCGTGCTCAACGGCAGCTCGGGCTTCGTCTACTACGTTTCGGTGGCCGGCGTGACCGGTGCAGGTTCCGCCACCATGGAACACGTCGAGGAGGCAGTCGCTCGCCTGAAGCGTCACACCGATATCCCGGTGTGCGTCGGCTTCGGCATCCGCACGCCGGAACAGGCCGCCGCCATTGCCCGCCTGACCGACGGCGTGGTGGTGGGCTCGGCGCTGATCGACCAGATCGCCAGCGCCAAGAGCCCGCAAGACGCGGTGGAAGGCGTGCTCGGCCTGTGCCGCGAGATCAGCGCCGGAGTACGTGGCGCCCGCGGCTGAGGCCTGGTTGCCGCAACCGAAAAAGCCGCTGCCCCATGAGAGGTCAGCGGCTTTTTCGTTTGTGTACCGGGTGTCCCGATTTGCGTCGGACCATGGCGACTCCGGGGGGCTTCAGTCAGCCACTGGACCGCAGCAATCACCACTGCTTTCTGCAAGACCACTAAGAGGCGTCAGACATGGACATCAACGACCTCCCCTTCGGCACTACCGACTGGGCGACCATTGAACCCACCCTGCATCCAGGCGAAACCGGCAGCGCTTGCTGGCGCACCCGCCGGTTCGGCGGCATCCGCGTGCGCATGGTCGAGTACACCGCGGGTTATCTGGCGGACCATTGGTGCAGCAAGGGCCATATCCTGCTGTGCCTGGAAGGCGAACTGCATACCGAACTTGCTGATGGTCGCCGCTTCGTCCTCACGCCGGGCATGAGTTACCAGGTCGCCGACGGCGCCGAGCCGCATCGTTCATCCACCGAAGTGGGGGCGAAGCTGTTCGTGGTGGATTGATTGCAATCGACAGCCGCTGCAACCTGAGGCGCTTCGCACTAAATCAGCGCCTGCGAGGCAGGCACACGGCTGGTGACCACACCGTCATCGGCAGCGAAGGCGCCCATCGCCCGGCCATCACTTCTTTTTTTTCTTCAGTCCCTTCAACCGCTGCGCCGCGCGCTCTACCGTGGCCTTCTTGTCCGGGCGCTTCATGCGCTTCCATTTGCGGATCTCATCCTTGGTGCGCCCGCAGCTGGTACACAGCTCGTCACTGAGCTTGCAGACGGAAATGCACGGATTCTCGACGTCCTTGGCCACTGTCAGTGCCTTGTCGTGGCGTTGCGGGCCAGGCGCCGTTGCCAGTCACCGCCATCGTTGCGCTTGCAGGCTTCCTCGCTGTCAGAGCGCACCGGGGCGATAAGCGCACTCATGTCGATACCCGCCTCAGCCAGCGCCGCTTGGGTGAGCGCCTGCATTCGGGCGCCCTGTCCTTGGCCTATCGCCAGCGCCCTCTGTGCCTCCGTGACGAATACCCAGGTGACCTGCAGGCTCTCGGGAAAGCGCGCGTAATCGACCTCATGGGTGAGCCAGCTGAATCCGACGATCTCCGCCTTGCCCGCTTCGCAGGCCTGGCTCAGGCAGCTCGAGAGTTGCCGTTCCATACGGGTCTGATCGCGTTTGCTGAGAAGCATCGTGCCGTCCTGTTACGGTTTGGCCCCGCGTCGAAGGGGGGGCAGAAAGAAAGAGTCTAACGCGACCCCTGCATGCCGGACCGTCAGCACCGCTTGTTGGCAATACCGCTGATCGATTACTGACTATGGTTGCCACGCTCGCGGCAATCTCACACAGCGAAGCGCTAGCGTGGGCTGTAGGCATTCACCACGGCAGGACCCTGGCCGCTACAGCTTGCGGTAGCGGCGGCACTGCTGAACGACGTATTTGCGCACATGCTGCACCTTCGCCCAACCCACCTCATCCATGCCAACCGTCTGCAGTTCAGCTTGCAACTCAGCGCTATTGGCAGCTGGCTCGAGCAGATCCAGCATTTGCCGCAGCTCCCGCAGTACGAACGGCGGCGCGAGGCCCATGTGGCGCGCCAGCTCTTCCCAATCGGCTCTGCGCAGCTGCTGCGGATGGAAGTTACCGCCGACCGCGAAACCAAGACTGGGGCTGTATGGCAGCACCATCGTACATACCAGGTCATAGGCCGGCGCCAATGACCAGCGCCCCTTGGCGTCTTGTAACAGCGAAATGTTCTTGGCATGGCCATCGCTGTTGCCGGCCAGCACGTTGAATATCTGCCAGCGCAGCAGCTGGCGCACCTGCAGCGCAGGCATGGCCGTCACCGCGCGCAACAGGTCTGCGCAGGCAGCCAGCGTCGGGCCGCCCTCTTCCTGGTACTTGAGCCGCCGCGGATAGCCAAGCGCCTGGCACATGTCCTCCTGGTGCACACGCTCGATCCGGTTATCCACTCGCTCACGATCGTAACGCGTCACAGCAAGGTAGTGAGCCTTCCCTGCCTGACCTGCATGCGAGTCCGGAACCACAAGCCCTGCGATCCGAGCCAGGCGGTTCATATAGAGCTCGTTGAAAACCAACGCCGGCTTTAGCGAGAACTTGATCAGATGCGAAGAAGCGGCGGTACCGCTCGGGAGGTAGAGCTGGCCGCCTTCGAGAATTACGGGAATCTTGTCCTGGGCGCCGGCAAGCGAAAGCCGTGTCGCCTTGCCCGGCTGGAACAAGGCGTAGCGCTCCTTACCCTGCGCCCAGCGCGCCAGCTGATTGGGGTCAACCGGCTCCTGGCCAGATTCGATCAACGCATCGGCCCGCTCCGGGTCAACAATGCGCAACGCACCGGCACAATCACCACCGATGGCGGCCAACAGCGAAAAGTCGTCATCGGCGATCCCAAGCCGGTTCACCAGCAACTGCCGCGAAGCTTCTTCGGGAAGCAGATTGGCAAACCAGTTATGTGCCGTGCCGAGCGTTGGCGCAAACATACCGGTTGCAAGCGGCAAGCTATTGGAGATTGCAAACCGCGCTGCTTCGCTATAACGAAAACCCATGCTGCGGCCATCGTCACCCAGCCAAAGCTCACCGATACGGCAATCACCCCGGTAGGCGCCGAGCAGTCCGCTCACAGGTCGCTCCCGTCACGTCTAGCCGCCAACAGCTCGATGCCAAGCGTATGACACACGTTCAGCACCCGTCCGAACGAACAGCTCTCACGGCCATTTTCCAGCTCGCTCAGAAAGCGCACGCTCACGCCGCATAGGCCGGCAGCGTCCACCAGACGCAGCCCCTGCCCCTTGCGAGTGCGCTGGATCAGTTTGCCCAGCTCGGCCATCGAAACAAATGCGGTAGGTCCACCCATTTTCCCGTTCCGTACAATTTGGTCTTCGGAAACAGCTCATTCCCAATTTTTTCCCAATAGGGAAAATACTCTCCGTCGCTGGCCAGTGCACTGGATTTTTTACCGATCGGGAAAAAGATCTTCTAGCTCATCTCAACAAACCACCTCGCAGAACAAACCATCGCCCATCGATGACCAATATCGACCCGCTTGATTTCGACAGCGCCGGCCGAGGGCGTAGCATGCCCTGCACATCCCCAGTAGCCACCGAGGAGATTGTTCATGCCTGATACCCCTTACGTCCCGCCGAAGGTCTGGACCCACGACGCGCCCTCGGGCGGCAAGTTCGCCAGTATCAATGCCCCCACCGCCGGTGCGCGGCAGGAGAAGGTGCTGCCGGTGGGCAAGCATCCGTTACAGCTCTATTCGCTGGCGACGCCCAATGGCGTGAAGGTTTCGATCATGCTCGAAGAGCTGCTCGCCGCCGGCCACGCGGGCGCCGAGTACGACGCCTGGCTGATCAACATCGGTGACGGCGACCAGTTCGGCAGCGGCTTCGTCGAGATCAATCCCAACTCGAAGATTCCCGCGCTGGCCGATCACAGCGTCGACGGCGAACCGCTGCGGGTGTTCGAGTCCGGTTCGATCCTGGTCTACCTGGCGGAGAAGTTCGGCGCCTTCCTGCCCACGGAAATCCGTGCGCGTACCGAGACGCTGAACTGGCTGTTCTGGCAGATGGGCTCGGCGCCCTTCCTCGGTGGCGGCTTCGGGCACTTCTACGCCTACGCGCCGGAGAAGTACGAGTACCCGATCAACCGCTACGCGATGGAGGTCAAGCGCCAGCTCGACGTGCTCGACCGCCAGCTGGCGGAGAACCGCTACGTGGCCGGTGACGACTACAGCATCGCCGACATGGCGATCTGGCCCTGGTACGGCGTGCTGGCCAAGGGCGAGCTGTACGACGCCGGCGAATTCCTCTCCGTGCAGGACTACAAACATGTGCAGCGCTGGGCCGCGGAAGTCGCCGAGCGCCCGGCCGTGATCCGCGGACGCAAGGTCAATCGCACCTGGGGCGAGGAATCCGAGCAGGCACCCGAGCGCCACAGCGCCGCCGACCTCGACTGAAGCGCAACCCCAGCGGGCCGGTAGAAAGCGCAAAGCCCCTGCCATCGCCCGCTGCCTGCCCGCGCTGGTTGCCCGGCCCGTCCGCCGGGTAGCCGGCGAGGCGTTCTGCTTCAGAGCTTCCTCGTCACGCGCACGTCCTTCGCGCAGCGACCGCGCTGCCCTCCTCCGACCGCTGATCCTCCACGCTGAACTATGCCGGTGCGCTCCGACCCAATGTTCATGAGCGCCGTTAATCCGCGACAGACGCGGCCATCAGCACACGGCCGCTGCCATCGCGACAGGTGCAGAGCGCTCACAACCCGGTTGTTCAACACAACGTGAGGTGGATCATGAGACACACACTGGTAGCAGCGTTCGCAACGCTGACCGACGCCAACCGCACTCGCGGCGACCTGATGTCGCGAGGCATAGCGCGCGAACAGATTCACGCCATTGGCGCCGAAAGCGCCGATATCCATGCCTACGACGCGCCCTACACCACCACTCCCGACGTCCCGGTGGATCGTACGCATCACGAATCCAAGGTCACGCATTTCTTCAAATCGCTGTTCGGCCATGAGCCGCACGAAACGCACCGCCACTACGCCACCGCCTATCCGGATGCCGTGCGCCGCGGCGCCCTGGTTATCGCCGTGGATGTCGACGATGAAGACCAGCTGGCCAAGGCGCGCGATGCCATGGAATACAACGGCGCCATCGACATAAACGAGCGCGGCGGCACTGGCACAGTCGAAGGCTACCCAGGCCCGAGCAGCCCCTATGCCGGCGCGACCGGCGGCGACAGCCACCTGGACAAGCATTTCACCACCCCCGCAACGGGCACCGCTGCGACGGCTACCGGGATACGATCGGCAAGCGAGCGTGTCGGCGAAGGCACCGGAGTCAACACCGCCGCCGGCGTAGGCCACACTACCGACCCGACCGACTACAACGACCGCAGCTCGGCCGACACTGGCCGCTATGACATCGGCAGCGCGGCCAAGCGGGCCGGGACCGACTACCCGGACACCACCGCCACCACTGCTCCGACTGGCGCAGGCACGACCGGCCATGGCAGCAGCAGCGAAATGCCGGAAGTCGCAGCGGGCGTCGGCACCCGAGATGCAGGGCTCAGCCGCGACCGTATCTGCGTGATCCAGCGACCGAGCTGACCGCAGTCCTACGGGCCGCATCATGCGGCCCGTTTTCTGTCAGGTCCCGGCCGGGCTTTCACCCCGTGACGACTTGCGATTCATCAAGGCCATAGGCTCCCGCTGCTGCGACGATTGGCGCAAGGCCGGACCGCTGAGTGCTGGATGCACCTGGCGTATGCTGGCGCTTCAGGCAGCCTGAGCGCTGCCAAGCATGCAGAGGGCCACGCCATGCTTACGCTGAGAACCGTCTCGTCCTGCCTGATGCTCTGTCTTCTCGCTTCGAGCGCCTGGGCCGCGCAGCCCGCCATGGAGCAGACCGAAGGCGCGTCGAAGAGCGCCTTCGTCCTGCATGAAGGCGGCAACATGCACACCGACCAGACGGCGCTACGTGAACGGCGCGCCAGAGCCTACGAAGCGGAGTTACGGGAAGCCGAGGACGAGCTGATGGCGGCCAAGTACGCGATCACCCGGAAATACCTGGCCAAGCTGCCCGCCCATGAACGCGAGGCCATGCAGGCCGAACTCGCCGCGCAACACGCCACCTTCGCCTATCGCTACCCCGAAGCCCACGCACGTCTGCTCCAGAGCAATCCGCACAAGGCCGAGCTCACGCCTGAGTGACGGCCCCGGCAGCACCGGCCGTACGGCGGAAAACGGCAACCCTTTGCCACGCGTCCACATCACCGCTACGTGAAGCGCGAGTGGCGTGTTACCGCCTCCGCCCGCCTTCGCCCAGCGCCCGCCGCAACCCAGCCTTGCCGACCGTCAAGGCCAGACATTCCTCGACCGCACCCAGCGCCGCGTTGACCAGCGGCCTGGGCTGATAGGGCTTGCGTAGGCTCAGCCCGATCTTGGCTGCGACCAGCGCCGCCGTCGCGCCGAGCAGTGCCGGCAACAGCATCGGCTCGCGGCGCACACCGGCCAGCGCCGCCGCACTCACACCGCCGGACAGCGCACGGAACATCATCGACGGCACGATGGTGCGATCCGGCGCAAAGGGCAGCTTGTCACCGATCATCTCGCTGACCGCGAGCGTGGGCAGGAAGGTCTGTGCCGTATCCGACGTCAGCAGTTGCGCGGCCTCCCCCGCCCCGGCGAGATCATCGCGCTCGCTCAGTGCCCGGCTGACCAGCGTCGGCGCCAGCATGCTGCGCATGCCCGTCACCGCGCCGATCGCCAGGGCAGCCCATACCAGATTGCTCGAAGTCGTCATCGTCAGTTCTCCCGTCGGTTGCTAATACCGACCGGAAGCCCGCCGCAAGCGTTCCGCGCAACGCGTTAACGGCGGCCCGCCCCAGTCGCTCGTTGAGGAGCCTCCCGGCCATCACGGGGCTTAATCCGGGCCATACTGATAAAACGGCCTGCAAGGAGGATTCGGTCATGCTGGCAGCGAGTTACCTGAGGGCGACAAGATGGGCCGTACTGACGCTGCTGGCGGCGCTCTGCAGCGCGTGTCTGGTGATTCCGGTCGGGCTGTTCAACGAGCAGCCATATGGGCCGGAGCTGCTGCAGAAGCTGCACCAGGCCGATCGGAGCCAGGTCCGCCGCCTGCTGGGCGAGCCGTTGCTGACGCGGGCGTCCAACCGCTACTGGTACTTCAGCGACTCCCGCACGCTCGCCGGTGTAATCGGAGGCACAACCAGTACGGCGTTCGAACAATACTTCTGGCTGCTCGTCCATTTCGACCAGCGTGGCCGCGTCGACTTCGCTGAAGCCGCCAAGCTCGACGAATGCCTCAGCAACGGCCAGTGCTTCGATGGGTCGTCCTCCGGCGCCGAAACCGTCAGCGCCCGCAACTACCGGCCTGGCACCGATGAATGCGCGGTTTACCTGTACCTACAGGCGCTGCCAGCGCTGCTGAATACCGGTGCCGTGGATTACCGCGTGGATGGCCGCACGGTTGGGCGGGTCAACAAGCACAGCTACCTGTTTCTCACCCATCGTCCCGGCCCGATCCGCATCGCCGCCTATGACCTGGCCATCGGCACCGAATGCGAGGCCGGTGACCGGCTGTTCATCCAGGCAGTGAAAAAGCGCGATTTTTCCTGGGAAACCGGCGAAGACCTGGCCCCTGTCTCTCAGCCGGAAGGAGACGCAGCGATTGCCGTACGCCGCCTGGCCTTGCCGCACTGAACACTGCGCCTCACCACTGGTAGAGCCCGTAAGCGCATACACCCAGACCGAAGCCCATCTGCGCCAGCAGCAGCGCACGGATGGCGAAGGTGTAGCTGATCACCCGGCTCTGCCCCAGCGCATCGGCGGCGAACAGCCGGTAACTCTCGGGATACTCGGCTTCCATCTCCTTGAGTGCGACGATGGTCAGCTCCAGCAGCTGCCGGCTGCGCGCGTCCACCAGCCAGAAGACCTGCGCGAGCAGCATGGTAAAAGCGCCCAGCAGAATCAGCAGCCCCGGCGAGAAGCCGCGCTGCAGCGCCGCCAGTACACCGCCATCGGCAAAGATCGCCAGCACCACGAAGAAGTTGAAGCCCCGCAGGCGCTGCTCGGCATTGAGCTTGAAATGCGCCCAGACAAACTCTCGACCATCCACGCGATTGCCCTCTGACGAAACCTGCTGCGGGTGCGATGCCGTGCCGACGCGGCGGCAGCGATCACTCAGATAAGAGCGTCAGCCCCGGCAATAAGTCCCGCTGAACAAGACGTACCGCTCAGGCCGGATCGACCAGATCCTGCCATTCCGCGTGGCGCTCGATGTACCTGGCGAGGAACTCGCATTGCGGCACCACCCGCTTGCCGCAGCGACGCGCATCTTCGAGCGCGGCCTTGGCCAGCACACTGCCCAGCCCCTGCCCGGACAGGCTGGGGTCGACCTCGGTATGGGTGAAAACCATCCGCTCGCCCTGCTCGCTGTACTCGGCAAAGCCGAGTGGCTGGCCGTCGACCAGCAACTCATAGCGCTGCTGCGCGGCGGCGTGACGAACGCTGGCTTGTCTATCGCTCATGGCGGACTCCCTCTCGATTAATGGCGGCTAGAGGTACGAGTGAGCACGACGTATGAGGGTTCAGCTGAGTCGACGAGTCGTAGCGGCCTGCATCGCGGGCGCGGTCCACGGGCATTAACCGCATGCAGCGAGAGCTGGAGATGGAGGGCCTCGCTCATCCTGAATGCTGCCGGAACTGTTATGCGCCACCCGTCGACTCAGCGAGCACGCGCGTAAGCCGATCAATGTTTTGCTCGTTCGCGGAACCCGCTCTTGCCTTGACCGCTTGCGCAGTTTCCGCATCCTCAAAGACCTGGCTCCAGGTCATGCGCGTGCCATCCCCGGCAGGGATAAGTTCGATGGTCAGCGTAAAGTGCGGTGGGCAATCATGCCTGATGACCAGCATTGAATCGGGAACGAGTTCTTCGAACCTGCTCTCATTGCTATAGCTCTTCCCATCAGGCCCATGCATCACGAACTTCCAGCGACCGCCCGGTGCAAACTCGAAGATCTCGAATGTATTGCTGAAACCTTCGGGCCCCCACCATGCAGCGAGCAGATCGGCTGAGGCAAAAGCGCCGTATATCTCGGCTGGCGTGTACGGCAGTGTTCTTGCCGTAGTTAACGTTCTGTTTTCACTCATGCGCCTGACTCCAGCTGGACGTTAATTGGTGCCGCACAACGATCAAAGCAAGCAGCGTAGTCCGTTTGGCCAATGGGCGGGTTCTGGCTTGGCTTCAACGGACGTCATCAACCGAGCACCGTTTCGCTGACTGCATCGCCCCTCCCCGTTGTCCACCCTGCGCCACCCCAGCCCGCGCCGCCGACGCTCAATATCTGCGTAGGGTGGAAAACGGCGAAGCCTTTTCCACGCGTCACCTCCAAGCTACCTCGCACCCTCCCTTGGCGGACAAGTTGCAGCGCCTCGCCACCACCCTCAATCCACCCCGACAAACCCACCCGTCTGGTGCTGCCACAGCCGCGCATAGAGGCCACCGCGGGCGATCAGCTCGGCGTGGGTGCCGGTCTCGATCACCTGCCCCTTGTCGATCACCACCAGCCGATCCATGCGCGCGATGGTCGACAGCCGGTGGGCGATGGCGATCACCGTCTTGCCTTCCATCAGGGTATCCAGGCTCTCCTGAATCGCCGCCTCGACCTCCGAATCCAGCGCCGAGGTGGCTTCGTCGAGCACCAGGATCGGCGCGTCCTTGAGCAGCACCCGGGCGATGGCGATGCGCTGCCGTTGCCCGCCGGAGAGCTTCACGCCGCGCTCGCCCACCATCGCCTCGAAGCCTAGGCCGCCCTGGCTGTCGTCGAGGGTCTTGATGAATTCGTCGGCGCGGGCTTTACGCGCCGCGGCCCAGAGTTCTTCCTCTGTGGCGTCGGGCTTGCCGTAGCGCAGGTTGTCGCGGATCGAGCGGTGCAGCAGCGAGGTGTCCTGGGTGACCACGCCGACATTGGCGCGCAGGCTTTCCTGGCTGACCTCGGCGACGTTCTGCCCGTCGATGAGGATGCGCCCGCTTTCCAGGTCATAGAGGCGCAGCAGCAGGTTGACCAGCGTCGACTTGCCCGCACCCGACGGCCCGACCAGGCCGATCTTCTCGCCCGGGCGAATGTCGATGGTCAGCCCGCTGATCACCCCGCCCTGCTTGCCGTAGTGGAAATGCACATCCTCGAAGCGCACGCCGCCCTGCTCCACCTGCAGCGGCCTGGCGTCCTCGGGGTCCAGCACATCACGCGGCCGGACGATGCTCTTCATGCCGTCCTGCACGGTGCCGACGTTCTCAAAGATGCCGTTGACCACCCACATGATCCACTCGGCCATGTTGTTGATGCGGATCACCAGGCCCAGCGCCAGGGCGATAGCGCCTGTGGTGATCAGCGCCTCGCTCCACAGCCACAGCGCCAGCGCGCCGGTGCCGACGATCAACAGGCCGTTCATGCAGGTGATGAGGAAATCCAGGCTGGTGATCACCCGCGACTGCAGGCGGAACTTGCCGAGCAGCTCCTGCATCGCCTCGCGGGCGTAGCTCTCCTCCTCCCGCGAATGGGCGAACAGCTTGAGCGTGGCGACGTTGCTGTAGCCGTCCACCACCCGCCCCATCACCTTCGAACGCGCCGCGGACGCCGCCGCCGAGCGCGCGCGGATACGCGGCACGAAGTACCAGAGCGCGGCGCTGTAGCCGACGATCCACAGCAACAAGGGCACGATCAGGCGCAGGTCGGCGGCGGCGAACAGATACAGCGCGCTGCCGGCATAGACCACCACATGCCACAGTGCATCGATCACCTGCATGGCCGAATCGCGCAGCGACGGCCCGGTCTGCATCACCCGCTGGGCGATGCGCCCGGCGAAGTCGTTCTGGAAGAAGTTCAGGCTCTGCTTGAGCACGTAGCGGTGGTTCTGCCAGCGGATCAGATTGGTCAGCCCCGGGTTGATCGCCTGATGCGTCAGCAGGTTGTGCAGGCCGAACACCAGCGGCCGGATGACCAGCGCCACCGCCGCCATCCACAGCAGCTCGTTGCGGTGCTCGGCGAAGAAGGTCCGCGCGTCATCGGTCGCCTGGGCCATATCGATCAACTGGCCGAGAAAGCTGAACAGCGCCACCTCGATCAGCGCCGCGAAGAAGCCCACCACCAGCACGGCCGTCATCAACGGCCAGACCTGCTTCAGGTAATGGGCATAGAAGCGCAGCATCCCGGCCGGCGGCGCAACGTCCGGGCTAGGTTTGAAGACGTCGATCAGGTTTTCGAAACGGCGGAACAACATGGGAGGTCTGCTTTGTGGCGGGGTGGGCGGGCGTCTTTCCCGAATTCGACCGCTCGGGCGCGGCATCCGGTTGGACGCCCCGAACCCTCGAGCGTTTCGCCAACCACCTGCCCTGCCCGTCGATTCGCATCGGTGGACAAGCGCAGCGTTGTCCACCCTACGCCACTCGGCCTCCTCTGCCGACACCGCGCATGCGTAGGGTGGAAAACGGCGAAGCCTTTTCCACGCGTTACGTCCAGGCTACCTCGCTAACCGCAAGAGCTGCCGTCTTTAAGACATAGGGAAAAAGCCCGAAACACAGCGCCCCCATGAAACCCAGCGGCGCGACACCGCGGCATGTTTAGATTGGTAGCGTATTGCCCTGTTGATAATCTCTGTCGCCTTCGCCAGCGAGGCGACCGACCCTGTTGGTCTTGCGGCGAGCCCAGGCACTACCGAATACCTCGAACTGGAATCGACGATGACCGAGGACGCTGTAAAAAATCCAGGTACCACAGGGCTGATCCTCTCGGGCGGCGGCGCGCGTGGGGCCTATCAGGTTGGTGTGCTGTCGGCCATTGCCGATCTGTTGCCTGACCCGGCGGGCAATCCGTTTCCGGTGATCGTCGGCACCTCGGCGGGCGCGATCAATGCCGTCAGCCTTGCCTGTGGCGCCCTGCATTTTCGCGAGGCGGTGCGGCGCTTGAGCAGCGTTTGGCGCAGTTTCCATACCGATCAGGTGTACCGCAGTGACTGGCCGGGCGTGTTGCGCCAGGCCAGCCGTTTCCTCGGTCACAGCATGTTCGGTATCGGCAAGCAGGTGCCCGTTGCGCTGCTCGACAGTTCGCCACTGGCCAGGCTGCTCGAGCGTGAACTGGATTTTTCCGGCATCGCCGCAGCACTGCGCCAACAGCAACTGCGTGCGATAGCGGTGACGGCATTCGGCTACGAGTCGGCCGAAGCGGTGACGTTCTATCAGGGGCATGCGGCCATCGACCCATGGTTGCGCCATCGTCGGGTGGGTGTGCCGACCCGCCTGGGAATACCCCATTTGCTGGCCAGCACTGCCATCCCGCTGCTCTTCGAGCCGGTAAAGATCAACCGCGAGTATTTCGGCGATGGCGCGGTACGCCAGACCGCACCGATCAGCCCTGCCCTGCACCTGGGCGCCACACGTGTGCTGGTGGTCGGGGTCAGTGGCAACCCGGTGGATGACCAGAGCGAGATCGCTCCAACACCGAGGCCGACCGGCGCCAGCCCCAGCCTGGCGCAAATCTCCGGGCACATGCTCAACAGCACCTTCATCGACAACGTCGAGACTGACATCGAGCTGCTGGAACGCCTCAACCAGCTGGGGCGACTGGTGCCTGCCGAACAACGCAAGCGCGCCTACGGCCTGACGCCCGTCGAGGTGCTGGTGATTTCCCCCAGCCAGCCGCTGGACAGGATCGCCGCCCGCCATCGGCGAGAGCTGCCCGCCGCCATGCGCCTGTTCCTGCGCGGCCCTGGCGGCACGCGCGAAGGCGGCGGCGGGCTGTTGAGTTACCTGTTGTTCGAACCCGGCTACTGCAGTGAACTGATCGAACTGGGTTATCAGGATGCCATGGCCAAGCAAGCCGAGCTCAGGGCCTTTCTCAGGCTCGAAAAGCCAGAGCAGCGTAGCCAGCAGCTCTCGCCAAACGCGCACAGCGTCTTCAGCAGTTAGCAGTCAACGGTTAGGGGCGAGCGGTAAGCAAGTGCCGGATTTCGCGTGGACAAGCGAAGCGTTGTCCACCCTACGCCACCAACCCCGCCTGCTCCGCCAAGGCCCGGGAATGGGCATGGGTATGCGTAGGGTGGAAAACGGCGAAGCCTTTTCCACGCGTCAGGTCCAGGCCACCTCGCTGTTCGAGGCCGCTCCGGTGGGCTTCAACCCATCCTATGGAGCTGATTTATTTATTGAAGCCACATTTCAAACAAATAATCTGGCCCTTTTTCCTAGTCTGATTTGGCTTCTGCCTTCGACCAGCACTGGATTTCGGCGACCTCCGCCGGATTGAGGCCAAGCAACGTTAGGAAGTTCGCATGCTCGTCGGGGTTCTCACGCTCGAATTCAACGTGCCACAGATGCATGGCTTCTTCGTCGAATCCTGCACGCCGCAAAAGCGCAACCCACGACGCCTTGTCCCATTGCTGCCGACGGTTTCGGATGTCGGGAGCCGCGAGCAGATGTGCAATAAGGCGCTGTTGCGTACGGATACGCTCCACTTCCTGGGTGAGGCCGAGCAGTCGCTTCTCCAGTATCGCCATAGGCCCGGTGCCTCCGCGCAAGTCTGATTCGTCGGAAGGCGAGAGAATGATGCGTATGTCGGCTAGCGCCAGACCGGACTCCCGGAGGCGGCGAATAGTGAGCAGACGATCCAGCTCAGGCTCGCCGTAGAGGCGGTAGCCGGCCGGGCTACGTGCATAAGGAGCCAACAACCCGACGGACTCATAATGCAGGACTGAGGATCGCGCCAGCCCGACGCGTTTGGCGAGCTGGCCGAGCGTGAATGTGTCCTTGCGCGCGTGGCTCATAACGGTAGAGGCTCGCGGTCGGGCGGCGTGAAGCGCTCCTGCGCCACCGTCGAGTTCAAGGTCTCGTCGCTGTAGTGGCGCGCCAGAACAAGGCGCGCACCGCCGACCAGATCGGCGTTGGCTGCGAGAAAGTTCGGCCAGGAGAGTGTCCTATCGGTGGCGCCGCCATGCGCCATCAAACGAACCAGCGCTTCGGATAGGGTTCGGTTGTACTTCCCCGGGACACCGAGATGAGTCGCCAGCCGGGCGATAGCATCACAGGTTTCCGATACGGCCTCTTCCAGCGGGCGACGCTGGAGCAGCAGCCAGGCTGCGCGAACATGGCCCAGGTGGTCAAAGCCCGATGGCGGCATGCTGGAATCCAGAAAGGCTGCAAGAAACTGGTCGTCGTCCATCGATTTCGGGTCGGTCATGATTTGCTCCTGTGGAAGGGGAGCGTCTAGCTTCAGGCCTACTATAGCCGTCAGGTCAAGCAGCCTACTTCCATTAGCGCAAGCCTCCAGTTGCGGCGCGAAAACAAAGCAAACAAAGGGGACAGGTTTACTTTTCTAGCAGGACGGAACATTTGCGAGTAAATAAATCTGTCCCCTTTTCCTGCTTTCATCTTTCACTTGATAAAGCTTGCTAATCGCAGGATTCATATTATCCCCTTTCTTAAAACGGAATATCATCATCAAAATCGTCAAATTTTTTACTAGCTGGAGCAGGATCAACAGCCTTCCAAGTCACTCCGCCTTCAATGTTCGCAACCGGAATTATCTGGGTTTCACCAAAATAACCACTTCCGTTTCGATAAATTCCGGCATGAGCAAACATCATGTGAACATTGTGATCTAGCATGACATTCTTTGGATAAAACCCGTTTTCATCTTTATAGCCTGCTATATAGTTTTGAAGCGCTCGCACAAGGTCTTGAACACCAGGTGGCTCGCAGTGAGACTGGGAAGAGAGAAAACGAGACAGCTCAAAATAACTGACAACATTACCCCAATCCATCACATGGCATGCTTGAATTTTAGGAATTAAAAATTCTGCAAATGAAGCATCGAATCGTTCGCGACTCTTGATTATTTGATAATCACATCGTGCATCCTCAATACATCTCGCCACCTCAAGCAGGTCTCTATCCGGCGTGAGTAGACCATTATTTTCCATGTTGATTGCCCTCTGTGCTTTCGCTAACAGAGCTTGTTCTTCACCAGTAAAAAGAAGCCTACTTTTTTGAGCCCGCCTAGCTTTTAGTATCCCCATTGGAATGGCGAGCACAACAACGATTGGAATCATGATTAAAGTAATAATCAGGCTAATTAGTTTTGCTATCAATCTGGCCACTGTTTATTCCACTTATAGCTTGACTTTTAAGGGCTCTATTTTTGTTCTATAAAACCAGCCAGGGAAATAAAGCGATCAAACAAAATCAGAAACTTATTCTTGGTTTTAATTAATGTTGCCGCATTTTGGTTATCTGGGCACTGAACCATAAATTTAGCGCTACCCCCTGTAGACGCGAAATTCTGGCTGGAGAATTGGCTAAATTGATGCTTTTTCCCACAAACGCAATCATATGGGGCACCATCATAAAGAGAGAAGTCTCGATTGTGAAAAAAGGGCGTTCCAGCAGCCCTCTTGAATTCTTCCCTACTGAGTAATTGCATAAGTTTCTCCAATGTCTAAAAGATGCATAACGTTTGGTTAAGGGGCGGGCTTTAGCCCGTCCCAGTGAGCGAAGCGAGCGGTTTGAACCTATTGTTATGCATTAATTACAACGACTTGTGAAATATGAATAGTCACTTGCCGCCCTTGACACTTATTTCCCATATTCTGATACGGCTTTAGCTAAGCAATAAGGGAGGACGCCGAACGGGCGTGGTGTATAAGATTCTCTTCGCACAAATCTGCTCTAGCTTGGGCAATACAGTGATATCAACGCCCGTATTGCTTTTTATGCACCAGCTTTCGCTCGGTGCAGGTCCTTTTTGTGTAGCCGCGAGCGCAACGGGCAGCGGTAGCTCGTAGCGTCACAGCGAAACCTTGATCGAGTGCACAGTTGCTGCGCGTGATGGCACATTAGCCACTGCTTACGTATGGGTAAAGCATCCGATGGATTAATCCCGCTTTTCACGCTTCCGCCTGACGCACCGCCATACCCGCCGTATGCACTTTCCGCCCGCCTACCCTGTCCACCCCTGCATGGCTCAGGTGCGGAGGTGCTCGTGGAAGGCATGTTTTTCAGTAGCGGAACGACGTTGATTCGCACGCTGGTGGTGGGCGTGCTGGCCTATATCAGTCTGGTGTTGCTGTTGCGCCTGTCGGGGCGGCGGACGTTGTCGAAGATGAATGCGTTCGATCTGGTGGTGACGGTGGCGCTGGGTTCGACGTTCGCGACGATTCTGCTCAATCGCGATGTGTCGCTGGCCGAGGGGGTGCTGGCCTTGGCGCTGTTGATCGGGCTGCAGTATGTGGTCACCTGGTCCAGCGTGCGGGTGGCGCGGGTGCGGCGGACGGTGACGGGCGAGCCGGCGCTGCTGTTCTTTCGCGGGCGTTTTCTCGACGATGCCATGCGCGTGGCGCGGGTGACCGAGGATGAGGTGCGGGCCGCCGCGCGCAGTCAGGGGCTGGCCGCGCTGGATGGCATCGAAGCGGTGGTGCTGGAGACCGATGGCAGTTTCAGCGTGATCACCGATGGCGCCGGCGACAGCCGTTCCACGCTGGACGGGGTGAATGTGCCGGGGCCGAATGAAAAGGGCGTTTGAGGCCGTGGCCCTTTTCGCCAGCGGCTGATCGACGGATCCGCCGCCGGGGGCCCGCGCCGGTCCGGTTGCTGCCACGCGGCGCTGCCGCCAGACTCGTTGTTTCCGCCCTTCGATGCGATTTCCACCGATGAAAACCAAGCTCGACGAAATGCTCGCCTTTGTCAGCGTGGTCGACAGTGGCTCGATCAGCGCCGCGGCCGCGCAGCTGGAACAGACCGCCTCGGGCGTCAGCCGGGCTTTGAGTCGGCTGGAAGACAAGCTGGCGGTGACGCTGTTGCGGCGTACCACGCGACGCCTCGAGCTGACCGAGGAGGGCGCGGTGTTTCTGGCACAGGCGCGGCGCATTCTGGCCAGCGTGGAGGAGGCCGAGGAGCAGATGGCGCTGCGGCGGCAGGCGCCGGCGGGGCGCTTGCGGGTCAATACCGCCTCGCCGTTCATGCTGCATGTGATCGTGCCGCTGATCGGCGATTTCCGTGCACGCTATCCGCTGATCGAGCTGGAGCTGCACAGCGATGACCGCATCGTCGATTTGCTGGAGCGGCGCATCGATCTGGCCATCCGCATCGGCCCGCTGCCGGATTCCACTCTGCATGCGCGGCCGCTGTGCCACACCATGCGCCGGGTGCTGGCGAGCCCGACCTATCTGGCGCGGCATGGCACACCGCAACAGGTCGAGGACCTGGCGGAGCACAGCCTGATCGGCTTTACCGAGCCGGATCGCCTCAACGACTGGCCGCTGCGCCATGCGCTGGGCGAGAGCTGGCGAATCGCCCCGGCGCTGCGTGTCTCCAGCGGCGATACCGCGCGTGAACTGGCGCTGGCCGGCGAGGGGCTGGTGTGCCTGTCCGATTTCATGACCGGCCGGGATCGCCAGCGCGGCGAGCTGGTGGAGGTGCTGGCGGCGCAGCGGGTCGACGTGCGCCAGCCGATCAACGCCGTGTATTACCGCAACAGCGCGCTGGCCTCACGCATCACCTGCTTTCTGGATTATCTGAGTGAGCGCCTTGGGGCTGGCGCCTCGCACGACTGAGTGCGGCGATTGATGCCTGGGCAACCACTGCTGTGCTGCCGGCTGGAAGCAAAACGGCCCTGCCCATCGGTTCTCCGATGAGCAGGGCCGCACGCTGATGTTTCTTGAGGAGCGTCGTTTACCGCCCCAGCAGACCTGCGTTTTGCACCGAGCCGAAGGCGAAGCCCATGAACTCCGGCACGCTCATTTCGCGGCCGTTGAAGGTCACCTTGTCATTGGCGTAGTGCAGCGAACTGACCAGGCGCTCGCCTTCCAGACGCGACCAGCCGGTGTCCAGCGCCATGCCGCTGAAGAGCTCGGTGGCAGCGTCGGTTTCCTGCTGCAGCGCCACCGGATCGAGCTGACCGTCACGCTGGTTGTTCTGCACGACCAGCCCGGCGATATCGCGCACCAGGTTCTTGTCGATGCCGGCGTCGGCCTTGAGCGAGGCGAGCATGCTGGTGATCATCGCGTCCGGGGTGAAGGCTTCTGCGCTCGGCGATTGCAGATCGAGCACGATGGACAGGCGGGCGGCGCCGTGGGCGGTTTCGAAGCCGAACTCGTCGAGGGCCAGGGTAGGTTTGTGTTCGAGCAGCTGCAGGGCGCGGGTCTGCAGTTCCTGCTGCTGGGCGCTGGTGATACCGGCCAGGGATTCCTGCGGGGTGGCGCCGCTGTCGAGGATTTCCCGGTAGCTGGTGACCAGTGCCTTGAGGCTGTTTTCCTCGAGGTTGCGCAGGCTGAAGGCCAGGGCGAGGTTGCGCAAGCTCTGGCCTTTGGCGGTCACTTCACCCACCCGGTAGGCGATGCTCTGGTCGAGGCCGCGGCTGCCACGGCTCAGCTTTTCGTCGACCGAGGCGTTCTGCAGAACCACGGCGGGCTCGTCGCCGAGCTGGATTTCCATGCGTGCGAGATTGAAGGCCGAAGGGCCAAAGCCGATGCCATTGGCATAGTCCTGCTTGTCGGCAGTCAGGCCGATGCCGCGCAGGCTGATGCGCACCGGCTGGCCACTGTCGCTGCGTTGCAGGTCGAGATCGACCTCAGCCAGCTGACCATCCATGCGCACGTCGCTGCCGTCCTCGCTCGCCTCGAAGCTGATGGTGCCGGGCGCAACGCGAACGCTGCCATCTTCGCTCTTGAGATCGAAGGCGGCCGAGCGCAGGTCGCCGTACTGGCGACCGTCGTAGCCGATGGTGACATCACCCACCAGCGGGACTGCGCCGGCGGCGGCATCGAACAGGTTCTGCGTCAGCGGGGTGCGTTCGAGCTCGAAGTGGCTCTGCGCGGCGACCGGCATCAGCTGGCCGCGGGCCAGGCGCGAGACGGGGAAGGGGCCGTGTTCGAGGCGATCGTTCAGCAGCAGGCTGTACTGACGGTCGTTGCCTTCGTCATCCGGAATGTTGAAGTCGATCTGGTAGCGCGCGGCGCTGGAGAGCAGGCCGCGCTCGAAGCTGAGCAGGGCGATGCTGACATCGGCTCCGGGGCCGACGCTCATTTCGCGCAACTTGGTGTTGGCCTGGTCGACGGCATCACGGGCGGTCGATTCGACCTGGGTGCTGGTGTAGACGGTGGCGGCCCCGAAAAGAGCCAGGGGTACGGCAACGGCAAGTGCGAGCTTTTTCATGGAAGCATCCTGTGCGGCGGCTGGGCAGACGTCCTGTCAGCCGGTAGTTGGCAAGCGGCGGCACTCTAGCAGCGCGTAACGACAGGCTCCAGCGCGCCGGGGCGCAGGATGGGAAGGGTGAGAACGTGGCAACAGATTCGGGCGGGACGACGCCTGCTGCGCCTTCGCCGCCCTGCCTGCGTGGTTAATGCATGTTGTCCGATTTCGGCATGGGTATCGCAACGCTGCTTTCCACACTGCCGGCCTCGGCGTTGCCTTCCTTGTAGAAGGGCTCTATTTCCTCGCGGGCCTGTTGCCAATGCTCGCTTTCCTTGCCTTCCGGCTGGCCTTCGGCTTGCCAGATCTCATAGGCGCGCTGGCGGATGCGTTCGTCGACGTTCATGTGACAACCTCCTGGTCACGGGCTCGCGAACGCGAGCCGCTAAGCAGTGGAAAGGGTGCTGCAGTGGAGGTTCCGGCGGGGCGACGAGCGCGCTTGGCCAAAACGTCGCAGGCTGGATAAAGCCGCGCATGGAACCGCCGGCGCTGGTGCGGTCGAAGCTCTGGATTAATGGCGCCAACTGGCGTTTCATTCGCTTCGCGCTGCGCCCGCCAGGGCCGGCGTACCGCCTTTTCGCACAGGATTGACCGATGAGTATCGCCGCCAACGCAGGACGCCTGCCCGACCCGCACACCCTGACCCACCTGCCGCGCCTGGTGGCGCGCTACTACAGCGACCGCCCGGACCCGTCCGACCCGGCGCAGCAGGTGGCGTTCGGCACCTCCGGGCACCGCGGCTCCTCGCTCAAGGGCAGCTTCAACGAGTGGCACATCCTCGCCACCACCCAGGCGATCTGCGATTACCGCCGCCAGGAAGGCATCGACGGCCCGCTGTTCATGGGCATGGATACCCACGCGCTGTCCGAGCCGGCATTCATCTCGGCGCTGGAAGTGCTGGCCGCCAACGGCATCGAGACGCGCATCGACGCCGGCTGCGCGGAAACCAATGGTGAGCCGGGCTACACGCCGACCCCGGCAATCTCCAACGCGATCCTCAGCTACAACCGCGGCCGCACGAGCGGGCTGGCCGATGGCATCGTCATCACCCCGTCGCACAACCCGCCGGGCGATGGCGGCTTCAAGTACAACCCCACCAATGGCGGCCCGGCCGACACCGGGGTGACCAAGTGGATTCAGGAGCGCGCCAATGCGCTGCTGGTCGCCGGGCTCGAGGGCGTCAAGCGCATGGATTACCGCCAGGCGCTCAAGGCGGCGACCACCCAGCGCTTCGATTTCATCGAGGCCTATGTCGGCGGACTGGAGCGGGTGATCGACCTCGACGCCATCCGCGGCTCGGGCCTGAAATTCGCCGTCGATCCGTTGGGCGGCGCCGGTGTGCACTACTGGCCGCGCATTACCGAGCGCTTCGGCCTGCCGCTGGAGGTGCTGTCGACGGTGGTCGACCCGACCTTCCGCTTCATGCGCCTGGACTGGGACGGCAAGATCCGCATGGACTGCAGCTCGCCGCATGCCATGGCCGGGCTGATCGAGAACAAGGACCGCTTCGACGTGGCCTTCGCCTGCGACACCGACCACGACCGTCACGGCATCGTCACCCGCTCCGGCGGGCTGATGAACCCCAACCACTACCTGGCGGTGGCCATCGAATACCTGTTCACCCATCGCCCGGGCTGGAGTGCCGAGGCCAGCATCGGCAAGACACTGGTGTCCTCGTCGATGATCGACCGCGTCGCCGCCGGCATCGAGCGCCGCCTGGTAGAAGTACCGGTGGGCTTCAAGTGGTTCGTCGACGGCCTGATGGACGGCAGCCTGGGCTTCGGCGGCGAGGAATCGGCCGGTGCTTCGTTCCTCGACAAGCAGGGCGGCGCCTGGTCCACCGACAAGGACGGGCTGATTCTCGGCCTGCTGGCGGCGGAAATCACCGCAGTGACCGGCAAGGACCCGAGCGAGCGCTACCAGGCGCTGACCGACCGCTTCGGCGCGCCGGTGTACCAGCGCATCGACGCCGCGGCCAACCGCGAGCAGAAGGCGCGTCTGGGCAAGCTCTCCGCGTCGCAGGTCACGGCGAAGGAGCTGGCCGGCCAGCCAATCACGCGCATCCTCACCGAGGCACCGGGCAACGGCGCGGCCATCGGCGGGCTGAAGGTGGAAACGGAAAACGGCTGGTTCGCTGCGCGGCCGTCCGGCACCGAGGATGTGTACAAGATCTACGCCGAGAGCTTCGAAGGCGAAGCGCACCTCAAGCGCATTCAGGCCGAGGCCAAGGCGCTGGTGGATTCGGTACTGGCGGGCTGATCAGCCGCGGTCGCAATCAGGGCGAGTTCGTGCCAGCGGGCTCGCCCAGCGCCTTTTCCACCTCGAGCTCCAGCGCATACGCCGGCTGCTCCACGGCGCGGTAATCCAGCGTGTAGCGCCGGGCGAACTCGGCGACGCCCCAATCCAGATACTGTTCGACGTGCTTGAGCTCATGGGCCCAGAGCGCGACGTTGTCCTGCGCGTCGCTGGCGTGGCGGAAGACGATGACGTCGATCAGGGTGACGGCGTTGACGTCCGGGTTGCGCAGCATGGTGTTGCCGGCATTCAGCGCCACCTCGTCGCCGACGCGGTAGTGCGCGCTCTCCAGCACGGCCAGATCGAAAAAGGCTTCGAGCTGCGAGCGGATATGCAGCGGCATCGGCTCGACACCGCCGGCCACCAGCCGATCGCGCGATTGCTGGATCCAGTTCTGCAGCGCCAGCGCCGTCATGCGTTGCACGCGGTCATACACAGCCTGGGTATCGCTTGCCGAACCGGGCACGCAGAGGCAGTTGCCAGCCAGGCAGATCGATCGCTGGCCGGGCGGGCAGGCGATCTGCGCCAGAGCCGGAGCGCCGGCCCATGCCATGCATGCGAGCAACAGAGTAAGACGGCGAAGAAGCGGGGTGAACGACACGCGAAATCCTCGAAGGCGAGGGCGAGCCCCGGGCCGGTGCGCACTATAGCCGTGCGCCCGGGGCTCGCGAAGAGGACCTTCAGATCACCGGCGACGCGGCGCTCACCACGCGCAAGGCCAGGCCTTCGTAGGGGTCGAGGTTGAAGGTCAGCTCGCAGTTCTCGGTGAGGTCGCCTTCCACCCGCTCGTGGATGATGTCCACCACCGGGCCGGGTGCGACGCCGGGCAGGCAGACGGTTTCGCTGATGGTCTCGGCACTGAAGTTCAGCGCGGTGATCTGCACGCCTTTGCCGGCCGGCAGCTCGTGAACCATGATCAGCAAGCCCGGCGCCTGCACGTCCGGAATCAGGATCTGCTTGCTCGCGGCGATATCGTAAGCCTGACGCACGCTAAGGATGCGCTTGAGCTGGCAGGCGAAGGAGCCGGTGTCCTGCAGCTGCTGCACCAGGCTGCCATACAGCGCGCGGGCTTTCGGCAGGCCTTCGGCGGACACGGCGGTGTCCGGTGCAAGCTCGGCGAGGTCGTAGGCGCCACGGTTGATCCAGCGCGTGTCGCCGTCGCCCATCAGATGCTCGACCTGTTCGGCTGGCAGCGGCAGGGCGCCGACCAGATCCCAGCCGGAGAGGGCGAACACGCCGGGCTGCATGGCATTGAACATCACCAGCAGGATATGCAGACGCTGGATCTGCTCGACCTCGGCCGGGCCGATGGCGTCCAGATCGCGGATGTTCAGCGCCGCCGCGATCACGCTGGCGGTGGTGCAGGCCACGCCGTTGGTGACGAACTTGAGGTTGTAGGGCGCGTGCTCGCCGGTCAGCCGCTCGTACAGCTCCTCGCGGATCAGCTCGCGCAGATGCCCGCCGGGCAGCGTCTGGCCCTTGTAGTGGTAATGGTCGTAGGCGTGCAGGGTCCAGAAATGCACCAGCTCCAGGGTCAGCTCGTCGTGGTTCTGCAGCGCATGGATCAGCGAAGCCGGGTCGATGCCGAAGGCGTGCACCTCGCGCAGCATCATGCGCAGAAACTCGGTGTCGCCGGTGAGCAGCGCGTGGTGGTAGGCCGGGCGGGTGATGAAGTCGTAGGACAGGTCAGCGCCGCCGTGGGACATCGCGGCAATGTCATCGATGGTCAGGTTCAGTTCCTGGAAACTGAAACCGCCGGCCTTGCGGATCGCCCCGGCGAGCAGCTGGTTGCCGGTGACCGACAGCGGATGGCCTTCGGACCAGGCGGTGCCCTCGGCACGCCGCTCGACACCGAGAAAGCCGTTGGCATCCAGGCGCAGCACGCGGGCACCGGCCACGTCGATGGCGTGCAGGGCATCGCCGATGATCAGCTGCTGCGCGGCGAAGGTCGGGTCGAGCCAGTTCAGTGACGGCTGGCCTTCCTTGAAGTAGTGCAGGTAGACCCAGCGCCTGACCTTGCCGTCGACCCCGGTGACTTCGCCGGTAACGCTCCAGTCGGTGTCCTTGATCCCGGGTTCGAAGAAGATCACCCGCTGCAGCTGGCCGACGATGTAGTGCTTTTCCTTCAGCCGATCGACCACCGGCGGCTCCAGGTTGACCGCGTCGCGCTCCGGCGGGACATCGGGCAGCAGTTCCCAGTCCTCCTCGCGGATCTCAACCATGTGGTAGAGCCCGGGGTAGTCGCCGTAGGCCATCTCGGCGAGGCGGAAATCGGCGCCTTTTCCGGTGTGCGCCGGGACGATGTCGTCGATGACGATGGCGTTGTGCGCGGCGGCGACCCGGCTGAGCTGGAGCATCTGCTCCTCGGTGCCCAGGGCCGGGTCGATATCGAAGCTGATGCGGTCGAAGTTGCCGTCGATGGTCGGCGTGAACTCGCGCCCGCGCAGGCCGCCGGAGCGTTTCATCGGGCCGTTGTGAATACCTTGCACACCCAGTTCGGAGAGCGCGCTCCACAGCCGGTCGTCACCCAGCGCTTCGAGCACCGAGCTGCCCTCGGGGGTGATGATGGCCGCGGGGTAGGCGGTAAACCACACCGAGGCGATGGCACTGGCATCGCGCGGCCGCGCCTGCGCATAGGGCCGCTGCCAGAGCCGCGCCTGGCCGGCGTAGAGGCGCGCGCGTTCGCGGGCCGCATGCAACATGGACTGCTCGACCAGCCACTGGATATAGCTATTGTCTGGGGTGCTCATTCGACGTCGGTTCCCGCTGTGCTAAGGGAAATGTAGTCGTTTGAGTCGGCCGCTCGGTCATCGTTGCATCGAATTGATCGCCGCCAGCCTGGCGCAGACGGGAACCGTGGCGGCAGCGATGCCTCGAAAGGCCCAGGCGATAAGCTTTGCTCATCCGACTGCGGACCAATCATGGAGTTATCGATGCTGCGTCTCCCTCTGCTGTCCGCGTGGCGCTCGCTGTCCGGCTTCGGTCTGCTGCTGGGCACGCTGTTTTTCTGCGCGGCGCTGACGCCCTCGCTGGTGCCGCGCTCGACGCTGAGCCAGGGTGTGCTGGCCGGCGCGGCGCTGGCGGTCGGCTACGGCATCGGCGTGCTCTGGCGCTGGCTGTGGCGCTATCTGGGCCTGCCGGAACGCCCCGAGCACTTGCGCGAACGGGTCAATCTGCTGATTGCCGCCGTGTGCGTACCGCTGGCGGGCTTCTTTCTCAGCCAGGTCGCCGGCTGGCAGAACGCCGTCCGCGCGCTGATGGGCATGGAGCCGGTGAGCAGTGCGCATCTGATCGAGGTAGTCCTCACCGCGCTGGCGACCTTTCTCATCCTGCTGACGCTGGCACGGCTGTATCGGCTGGTGTCGCGTTTCGTCTCGCGGCATGCCGACCGCATCCTGCCGCGCCGGGTGGCGAATGTCATTGGCGTGCTGGTGGCGCTGGCGCTGTTCTGGTCGCTGGCCACCGACGTGCTGGTGGCACAGGCGCTGCGGGCGCTGGATGCCTCGTTCGCCCAGTACGATGCGCTGATCGAGCCGGAAACGGCGCCGCCCGATTCACCGCTGAAAAGCGGCAGTGCCGCCTCCGCGCTGCGCTGGGAAGAGCTGGGGCGCACCGGCCGCGGCTTTATCGGCTCCGGCCCTTCCGCGGCAGAGATCTCGGCGGTGAGCGGTAAGCCGGCGCTGGAGCCGATCCGCGTCTATGTCGGTCTGCGCGCCGCCGAAACGCCGCGCCAGCGTGCCCGCCTGGCGCTCAGTGAATTGCAGCGCAGCGGCGCCTTCGAACGCTCGGTGCTGGTGGTGGTGACGCCGACCGGCACCGGCTGGATCGATCCCGCGGCGATGAACACGGTGGAATACCTGCACCATGGCGACATCGCCAGCGTGGCGTTGCAGTACTCCTACCTGAATAGCCCGCTGGCATTGCTGGTGGAGGCGGATTACGGCCGCGACGTGGCCCGCGCCCTGTTCGCGGAAATCTATGCCTACTGGACGCAGCTGCCGCCGGAGCGCCGGCCGCGCCTGTATTTGCACGGGCTGAGTCTCGGTGCCCTGCATTCGCAACGCTCATGGGAGCTGCACGAGCTGCTCGGCGATCCCATTCATGGCGCGCTGTGGAGCGGGCCGCCGTTTCGCAGCGATCTGTGGCGCAGCCTCACCGACAGTCGCAACGATGGCAGCCCGGAGTGGCGCCCGCAGTTCCGTGATGGCCGCTTCGTGCGCTTCATGAACCAGCAGGGCACACCGGAGCCGGCCGATGCCCCCTGGGGGCCGATGCGTCTGCTCTATCTGCAGTACGCCAGCGACCCGATCACCTTCTTCGACCATCGTTACGCCTGGCGCCGGCCGGATTGGATGAGCGAGCCGCGCGGGCCGGACGTGTCACCCTCGCTGCGCTGGTTTCCGCTGGTGACCATGCTGCAGCTGGCGGTGGACATGGCGGTGACCACACCGACGCCGCCCGGCTACGGGCATGTCTATGCACCGGCCGACTACGTCGATGCCTGGCGGATCGTCAGCGCCCCGGCAGGCTGGAGCGACGCCGCGCTGCAGCGTCTGAAGCGGCATCTGGCCCACGAACTGGCCCGCGCCAGCGAGGAGGACAGCGAGGAAGCCGCCTACGGCAACCGTGGCGGCTGAGCGGCACGCACTGACCTCTCCCGGGCACGCCGTGGTCGACCGCGCAGCCGCCGCCAGCCCAACAGCACGCCGCTGATGGCGATCAGCAGCATGCCGGCGCTGGATGCCAGCAGCAGGCCGTCACGCAGCAGCGGACGTTGCAGCAAGGGCAGCCAGTCCCAGCTGTGCAGCAGCTTGAACACCCAGCGCACCGCGCGCCGACGCTGGTCGAGTTGTTCGATGACGGTGCCGCTGTACGGATCGAGATGCAGCCAGGTCGCCGCCGGATCGTCGAAACGCACCCGCAGCAGCGGCAAGCGTCGCGGCAGATGGCTGTAGAGGCTCGGTTCGCTACGGGCGTAGTAGTGGAAATCCTCCTGTTCCAGCCACTCGAAGCGCAGCTGCTGTTCGGGCCAGGCCTGGCGGACCTCGCGCTCCAGCAGGGCGCGCTCAAGGCGTTCCTGTGCCGGCTTGGAATAGGTGGAGGGCAGAATGCGTGTTTCACCCCCGGTATCGATAGCGAGCAGATAGGGCTGATCGCCGACCACGTGCCACTGCAGCTCCACCGGTTCGATACCAGCCTGGCGCAATCGAGCCAGTGCAGCGGCCAGATCCGTATCCAGCGCTTCGGCATTTAGCGGCGCTTGCCGCAGCGCGGCGGCATCGATGGTCGAACGTTTCTCGAACAGCCTCCAGGGCTCCATCGACAGCATGCCGCTGCCCAGCCAGACCAGCAGCACCACGCCGATCAGTAGCCCACCGACGTGGTGCACGCGGCCGGCGCCGACCGGGTAGGGCGAGTGCGAGCCGTTGCGGTAGCGACCGGCGAAGCGCCAGCGCATTAGCCCGATCAGCATGCCCAGCAGCACCAGCACCGCGGCGAGCAGCGCACCGTAGACCAGCGCCACTGACCAGAGCGTCTTCGGCATGACCTCGCGCAACGGGTAGAGCCAGTGCAGCCAGGCGCCCAGCAGGTTCCAGGCGCGCTCGTGGGCGGTGGCGTCGCGCACCACCAGCCCGCTGTGGCTGGAGACGTACAGCAGCCGACCTTCGGCATCGTCCGCCTGCACCCGATACAGCGGTCGCTCGCGAGCAAGGGCGTGGTTGCGCGTCCAGGCATCTTCCTCGACCCGATCGAGCAAGCGCACCTCGGCACCGTCCGCAAACTGCCGCGCACTGGCCAGCGCCTCGGCAGCGCCGATGTGCTCGATCCGTCGCCCGCTACGCGCATCGACCGCCAGCAGCGGGCCGTCGCCATAGTCCAGCAGATAGCGCGGCGAGCCACCGGCGCCCGTCAGGCGCAGGCTGAGCGGCGTGCGCGGGTCCTTGCTGGCGGCAAGCGCTGCGCCCGGTGCGATGCAGCAATCGACACTCAGTGGCTGCAGGCGCGAGAGGTGCTCCTCCGGCGTCAGCTTGGGATAAGCGACGAAGAGCATCACCACGCCGCTGACGATCCAGAGCAGGACGAACAGGCCCAGTCCGATGCCCAGCCAGCGGTGCGCGAGGTACAGATAGCGCTTCATGCGGCTCAGAAGTCCAGGGTCACGGCGGCATACAGCGCGCGGCCATCGCCCGGCGCGTGCAGCGACTGGACACCGTCGTACCAGACGTACTCGTAGTAGCGGTCGGTGAGGTTCTTCAGCTGCAGGTCGACGGCCAGCTGCTCGGTCAGCTGGTAGCTGGCGCCCAGGTTGAACAGCACGTAGCCGCCGTATTTGCCCTGGGTGTTCTCGCGTTCGAGGTAGTAGTCGGTCTGGCCGTTGAGCCAGGCGCTGAGCTGCAGATCTGGCGTAGCCTGGTAGGTGCTGCCGGCCGAGTACAGCCGCTGCGGCACGTGGTCGATCTGCTGGCCCTGGCTGGCCGGCAGGCTCGGATCAGCCTTCTCGATTTCCGAGAACTGCCAGGAGTGCGCCAGCCACAGATTCAGATCGCTGGCAGGGTAGAGGTTGAGCTGCGCGTCGTAGCCCCAGCGCCGCGTCTGCCCGAGGTTCTCCGATTCACCGCTGGGGTCGTTGAGCCGACGCCGCACCTCGTCGGCGGCCACCTGCTCCCAGTACGCGATGCGCCCGTCGATCCAGTGCGCCGGGCTGAACTTGATGCCGGTTTCCCAGCCGTCGTTGATCGACGGCGAGAGATCGCTGGTGCGCGGCGGCACCTTGTAGGCGGCCGCGCCAGTGCCGATCTGGAAGGTCCGGCCCCAGTTGCCATACAGGCTCAGCTGCTCGATGGGGGTGTAGATCAGGCTGATCTTCGGCTGCTCGATGCTGCCGTAATCGTTGATCGCGTAATCGTTGCCGCTCAGCTCATCGGTGAAGTCGCCCTCGATGCGGTCGACGCGAAACGCCGGGATGATCTTCAGCGACTCGACAGGCTGGATCACCGCCTGCAGGTAGGCGCCGTAGCTGTCGTAGTCGAAGCGCTGGTCGCGGGTCTGGGTCACGACCTGGCGCTCGACGGTGGTGTAGCGCTCGCTGCGGTTGCGCTGCTGCTCGGTGTCCAGCCCGCCTTCGATGGCCAGGTCATAAAGCCAGGATACGGCCGGGCGGTAGGTCAGCGACGTCCGTGCGCCGTAGTGCTTTTCCTCGCTGGTGCGCCGCTGCTGTGGCGCCGATTGCGAGAAACGCACCCAGCGGTCGTCGTCCAGGGTGTTGAGCCAAACCTTGGTCGCCCAGCTGAGATCGCTGGCCAGCTGGCTGTCCAGATGCAGGCTGAGCTGGTTCATGCGCCGCTCGCCCATGTCGCTGGCCGACAGCGCGTAGGATTGGCGTGGCGAGTGGCGCGCGTCCTCACGCGACAGGTAACCCGGCTCGTCCGCCTCGGCCTCGTAATGCCGGGCAATCAGGCCCAGGCGCCAATTACCGGCATCCGGCGTGTAGAACCATTTGCCGGACAGGCTGGTGCGCTCGCTACCGGCATGGTCGCGATAGCCGTCGCTCTTCTGCTGGCCGATGAAGTAGTTCTGCGTCCAGTTGCCGCTTTCGATGCCCTTGGCCAGCTGCAGCTCCTGGGTGTCGTAACTGCCGTAGCGCAGCCGCGCCTTGCCGTAGTCACCGCCGATGCGCGACTGCACGGCGACGTTGCCGGCGATGTTGTACAGGCCGTAGCGCGGATCGTTGGTGCCGCGCACCACCTCGATGCCGTCGATTTCCAGCGGGAACAGCATGTCCAGATAGGGCATGTTGCCGTCGTTGCTGTTGCTCGGGATGCCGTCGATCAGCAGCTTGACCGCGTTGACCTCGCCCTCGCCATTGAAGCCGCGGAAGGATAGCTTGCCGGAGCTGGTGCCCTGGCCGAATTCGGTGAGCATCACTCCCGGCGCACGACGAAACAGCTCCCAGCTGTAGAGCACCGGCTGTTGTTCGAGGATGTCACCGCCGAGCAGATCGACCGAGCTGATCACGCTGCTGGTCGGCAGGCCGCCACCCGACTGGCTCGCAGTGACGGTGCTGCTGCCCAGCGACAGCGCGGAGGCGGCGGTATCGGCAAGGCTTGCCGGTAGATAGGCAGCGGCCAGGGCCGCGATAACAAGACGAGGCAGCGCAGGGCGCCGCGAAGGGTGCGCAGGATGGTCGAACATCTCGCATGTTCCTTGTGCAACAGGCATGGCCATACGGTGCTTGGCCGCAGGCAGACGCCAGCACCCAACCATCGGCTGGTGCAGGCAGTTCAGGCGTGGCAACGAGGGGTGACGCCGGCGGCGTCAGGCGAGGGGAGAAGCGCGAGGGTTGAGGGCCGGCCACTGCTCTCGTGGCGACGGCCAATGGCCGCCTGATTCGGCGATCCGGCTCAAGTGCCCGGCGGTTTGTTGCGGCAGTTGCGGCGATGCTTCGGGCAGCGCCGCCAGCCCCACCGAACCGGCGCAACAGCAACAAGGCGGCATCCTCCCATGCGCGCCATGGCTGCCCTGATCATGCTCGCCATGGACTGCTGACTGGTGCAGCGCGTGCGCCTGCTGCGCCTGCATCAGCGGGCAATGCCCGCTCCAGCCGAGCAGCCGCTTGCTCTCCGCCGGCAACAGACCCGACAGCGGCATGCTCAGCAGATGGATCAGCAGGGCCAGGCTGGCGAGCCAGGCCGGAAGGCGGCGGCGTGTCATCGGCGATCCGATCAGGCGCAGGTGCGAATGGCGTTCATGATAGGAACGACTCTCAGCAAAAAGAGTTGCGCAAACTCAAGAATATCCGCCGATAGGCCTGCTGGTCAGGCTCGCTGCGCGAAGTCATCGCCACGCAGCGAACCAACCCCTCAGCGAGCGTCGAGCAGCGCCTGCGCCGCGTCGGCAGGCTGGCCGGCCAGCTGGCGCTGGGCCTGCTTCTGCTGCTTGTAGGCCAGCGCCGCGGCCGGCACCGGCGTCACCGTGCCGGTTTCCAGCCACTTTTTCAGGCGGTTGGCGTCGGCCATATGGGTGTACTTGCCAAACGCATCGAGCACCACGAAGGCCACCGGCCGTTGCTTCATGGTAGTGCTCATCACCAGGCAATGGCCGGCGGCATTGGTGAAGCCGGTCTTGCTCAACTGGATGTCCCAGTTGTTCTTGCGCACCAGGGCGTTGGTGTTGCGAAAGCCGAGGGTGTAGTTGGGCTTGCGGAAGGCGACGGTCTTCTCGTCGGTGGTACTGAACTGCTGGATCAGCGGGTACTGGCGGCTGGCGCGGATCAGCTTGACCAGGTCATTGGCGCTGGAGACGTTGCGCTCGGATAGGCCAGTCGGCTCGACGTAGTACGTGCGGCTCATGCCCAGCGCGCGCGCCTTGGCGTTCATCGCCTGGATGAACGCCGAGTAACCGCCCGGATAGTGGTGGGCGAGGCTCGCCGCGGCGCGGTTCTCCGAAGACATCAGGGTCAGCAGCAGCAGCTCGCGGCGGCTGATTTCGCTGCCGATGCGCACGCGGGAGAACACGCCCTGCATTTCCTTGGCGTCGCGGATGGTCACCGGCAGCACCTGGTCCAGTGGCAGCTTGGCATCCAGCGCCACTATCGCCGTCATCAGCTTGGTCACCGAGGCGATCGGCACCACCATGTCGGGATTGCTGGAATACAGCACTTCATTGGTATTCAGGTCGACCAGCAGCGCACTGCCGGAAGCGAGCTCCTGAACGGCCGGCTTGGCGGCCTGGGCATGAAGAACCGGCAACGAGGCCAGGCAAACGACGAACAGACTGGCCAGGGTACGACGAAAGTTCACGATAGGTTTTTCCCCGCGATGAAAGGGCGAAATGCGCTGAATGCGACGTGGTAGACGTTACGCCAGTATAGGGAATCGCCAGACGGCCCGCCTGTTCCCGATGAACGGTTCGTCGGAAGCAGCCCGCTTGCTGCCGGCACGGCGGACACATGCTGATGTGTATCACCACACGGCAGTCCGCGATCGGCTGCACCTCTCGGCCTTTTTGGAGTCAAACACTGACACTTACCGAGGGGAGGTCCCGCCATGTCCCGTTTCAGCAAGTCCACCACCCGCGAAGAAGTCCAGCACGAGATCGACAGCCTGATGCGCGCGCTCGATGAACTGAAGCACGACGCCGCCCGCGATTCACGCAAGCGCCTCAGCGCCCTGCGCTCGCGTGCCGAATCACTCTGGCACGATCAGGATTGGGACGAGCACTACGCCGACCTGTCCAAGCGTACCCGCGAGGCCAGCCGCGCTGCGCGTGACTGCGCCAAGGAGCACCCGCTGGGCACCCTGGCTCTGGCCGCAGGCGCCTTTGCCGTGATCGGCTACCTGATCAGCCGTCGCTGATCGGCAGTCGTCATGCTCAATGCCGAAACGCCGCGGTTGAAGTTCGCCCTCTACGGTGCGCACGACGACCTTGGCAGTGCGCTGCTGGTGGAGCTGCTCAGCCGCCAGCACGAGGCCGTGGCATTGCTTGACGACCTCAACTCGATTTCCGCCCGGCCTGGCCTGCGGACCAAACCGGGCGATCCGTTCGATGCGATGAGCGTAAGCGAGAGCGTGGCCGGGATGGATGCGGTGATCTGCCTGTTCCAGACGCCGCGTCTGCCTGGTCCGGGCAGAATCACTGGCGAGTCACCCCAGCGTGATTTCTATCAGGCGGTCGAGGCGCTGTTGCTCGGGCTGGAACGCGCCAGGGTCGAGCGCCTGTTGCTGGTTGCCGACTACCCGGCGATCGAATTGCAGCCGGAGGTCGAGGCGGCGCTGCAGCGACTGGCCAAGCATCCGCTGCGCTGGACGCTGGTGGATGCGCCATCAGCCGGCAATCAGCTGACCATCGAGACGCTGGCCGAAGCGGCGGGCAAGGGCGACGCCAATCCCTATCGGGAATTGCAGCGTATTGCCGCCGGCATCGTCGACGAACTGGAAAATCCCCAGCACATCCATCAGCGCATCCACTTCAGCGGCTAGCTAAGCTGCCGACGCAGTTCGGCCAGCACCGGCGCGGTATCCGGACGCACGCCACGCCAGAGTTCGAACGCCTCCGCAGCCTGCTCCACCAGCATGCCGAGCCCGTCACGGGTATCCGCACCCAATGCTGCCGCCCATTGGCAGAACGCCGTGGGCTTGGCCGCGTACATCATGTCGTAGCAGAAGGTATGGCCTGGCTGGATCAGCCTGTCGGCCAGCGGAGGCAGTTCGCCGCCGAGGCTGGCCGAGGTGCCATTGATGATCAGGTCGACCGGTTCGGCAAGATCGGTGAAAGTGCTGGCCGACAGCGGACCGAGCTCGGCAAATTCCTGTGCCAGCTGTTCGGCCTTGCTCACGGTGCGGTTGGCGATGATCAGCGCGGCGGGCCGCTGCGCCAGCAATGGCTCGAGTGCGCCACGCACCGCACCGCCGGCGCCCAGCAGCAGGATACGCCGGCCACGCAGCGCCACACCGGCGTGCAACAGATCGCTCACCAGCCCGGCGCCGTCGGTGTTGTCACCGAGCATGTGGCCGTCTTCGAGCTTCTTCAGGGTGTTCACCGCACCGGCACGCCGAGCACGCTCGGTGAGCCGATCAGCCATCCGGTAGGCCTGCTCCTTGAACGGTACGGTGACATTGGCGCCAAGCCCATCCTGGAAAAACGCCCGGGCGAACCCGACAAAATCATCCAGCGGCGCCAGCAAGGCTTCATAACGCAACACCTGGCCGGTCTGCGTGGCGAACAGGGCGTGAATCTGCGGTGATTTGCTGTGGCCGATGGGGTTGCCGAAGACGCCGTAGCGGTCCATGGGTGAATCCTTGCGCAATGTGGGATGCAGAAGCCGTCGTAGGTCAGGACTGTTCGGCGAGCCAGTCGCGGTCCTGCAGGAAGTATTCGGTCAGCCGCGCTTCCGGCGTACCGGGCTCGGGATGCTTGTCATAGCCCCAGGCCACTTGTGGCGGCAGCGACATCAGGATGGATTCGGTACGCCCGCCTGATTGCAGGCCAAACAGCGTGCCGCGGTCATAGACCAGGTTGTATTCGACGTAGCGGCCGCGGCGCAGCAGCTGGAACTGCCGCTCGCGCTCGCCGAATGGCGTGGCCTTGCGCCGCTGGACGATGGGCAGGTAGGCGTCGAGATAGGCATCGCCGACCGCACGCATGAAGGCGAAACTGGTGTCGAAGTCCCACTGATTCAGGTCGTCGAAGAACAGGCCGCCGACGCCGCGCGGTTCGTGGCGGTGCTTGATATGGAAATAGCGATCGCACCACTCCTTGTAACGTGGGTAGACCTCGGCACCGAACGGCGCGCAGGCATCCCGCGCGACCCGGTGCCAGTGCACGCAGTCTTCCTCGGCGCCGTAGTAGGGGGTCAGGTCGAAGCCGCCGCCGAACCACCAGACCGGTTCCTCGCCTTCCTTCTCGGCGATGAAGAAGCGCACGTTGGCATGGGACGTGGGCACGTAGGGGTTGTGCGGGTGGATCACCAACGACACGCCGAGGGCCTCGAAACCGCGCCCGGCCAGCTCCGGACGATGGGCGCTGGCTGACGGCGGCAGGCTGTCGCCATGCACGTGGGAGAAGTTCACGCCGCCCTTTTCGATCAGCGCGCCGTTCTCGATCACCCGGGTCCGGCCACCGCCGCCACCGGGCCGCGTCCAGGCGTCCTCGGCAAAGCGCGCGCCGCCATCTTCGGCCTCCAGCGCAGCGCAGATGCGGTCCTGCAGATCGAGCAGATAGGCTTTGACGGCTTCGGTCCTGTGGTTCACGAAATCACCTTGCGAATGACCGCACGCAGCCCTTGAGGCGCGGCTGAGCGGTGCTTGAAACGGGGTCGGCCGGCAAGCATAGCATTCAGCCGATTGACGAACGCAGCCCCGGCGGGTTGGATAGGCGCTCTTTCAAACGACCAGGAGCCAGACATGTCCCAGCGCATCCAATTCAGCCAGCACGGCGGTCCCGAAGTCCTGGAACAGGTCGATGCACCGCTCAGCGCGCCGGCTGCAGGCGAAGTGCGGGTGCGCAATCACGCCATCGGTCTGAACTTCATCGACACCTATTTCCGCAGCGGTCTGTACCAGCCGCCGAGCCTGCCATCCGGGCTGGGCACCGAGGGTGCCGGTGTGGTCGATGCGGTGGGCGAGGGCGTCGAGCATCTGCAACCGGGTGACCGCGTCGCCTACGCCACCGGCCCGCTCGGCGCCTACGGCGAACACCACACGCTGCCGGCGCGGCATCTGGTCAAACTGCCGGATTCGATCAGCTTCGAGCAGGCTGCCGCGGTGATGCTCAAGGGCCTGACCTGCCAGTATCTGCTGCGCCAGGTCCACCCGTTGCAGGCCGGCGACACCGTGCTGTTCCATGCCGCGGCCGGCGGCGTCGGCTCCATCGCCTGTCAGTGGGCGCGCGCACTGGGCGCGCAATTGATCGGCGTGGTCGGTTCCGCGGACAAAGCCGAGCGGGCCGAGGCCCTGGGCGCCTGGGCTACCATCGATCGCACCCGTGAAGATGTAGTGCAGCGTGTGCTGGAGCTGACCGAAGGCAAAAAATGCCCGGTGGTCTACGACTCGGTGGGCAAGAACAGCTGGGAGGTTTCCCTCGATTGCGTTGCCCCGCGCGGCCTGCTGGTGAGCTTCGGCAACGCCTCCGGTGCCGTCACCGGGGTGAACCTGGGTGTGCTGGCGCAGAAGGGCTCTTTGTTCGTCACTCGACCGATCCTGGCTGGCTACGCCGATACGCCGGAGCGCTTGCAGGCCATGGCCGACGAACTGTTCGAGATGATCGGCAGCGGCAAGATCCAGGTCGAGATCGGCCAGCGCTATTCGCTCAGCGAAGCGGCCGAAGCCCAGCGCAAGCTGGCGGCAGGGGAAACCACCGGATCGACCATTTTGCTGCCCTGAATACGGCGGCTGCCGCTACAGGCAGCCGCGCAGCCGTCGATGCGCCGGCTCAGGCCGGGCGAATCACCTCGCCCGTGCGCAGATCGCGAATGACGCTGGGGTTGCGTCGTCCACCCAGCGGGCCGTTGAACACCGCGTCGAGCTGCTTTGGGAAATACTGCTCCACCCGCAGCCGCGAGCGCGCTGCGGGACGGCCGGCAGGGTTGGCGGAGGTCGATACCAGCGGCCCGGTCAGCGCGCAGAGACGTTTGACCAGCGGGTGATCGGTTACCCGCAGCGCAACGCTGTCGTGCCGCCCGGTGATCCACTCCGGCAGCCGGCCGCGATGCGGCACCAGCCAGGTGTTCGGCCCCGGCCAGGTGCCGGCCAGACGATCAAGCCAGCGCTCGGGCAGATCCTCCAAGAGGAAATCGAACTGCTCGATGCTGTCGGCAATGAGGATCAGGCCCTTCTCCACCGGCCGCTCCTTGAGCGCCAGCAGTCGCAGCACCGCGTCTTCGTCCCAAGGGTCACAGCCAACTCCCCAGACCGCTTCGGTCGGGTAGGCGATCACTCCGCCGGCCCGGACCACCCGCGCCACCTGCTGCACACGCCAATCGCCGATCATGCCGACCTCTGCCTGGATGAAAAAAGCGGCAGTTTACCCAAGGCGCCTGTTGCCGAGCAGAGGGGCCTCATACTGATTCGCAACAAGCTGCAACAGACCCTCCGCTTTTCGAGCGCAAACCGCGGGGCGCGGATTGGCAGGCACGCATCACAGGCTCGCAGCTCCATCTAGCGGGGGATCACCACCCACAGGCCGTTGTCGCTGGCCACCAGCCCGTCGACTTCCAGTTCGGTCAGCTGCGCCAGCACCTGCCCCAGCGGCTGATCGAGCGCCACGGCCAGTGCTTCGCTGCTCCGCGGGGCGGCCAGCAGCTCGCGCAGTAGCGGGTTGTCCGGCCGGGTCTGCGTTGGTGTTTCGCCAGCCCCCGGAGCAACGCACTGCCAGCCACGCAGCGCTTCGAGCACATCCTCGACCGATTCCACCAGCGCCGCGCCCTGGCGAATCAGCTGATGACAGCCACGGGCGCCGGGATGATGGATCGAACCGGGAATCGCATACACCTCGCGGCCCTGCTCGGCGGCCAGGCGCGCGGTGATCAGCGAGCCGCTGGACGGACTCGCCTCGACCACCAGCACGCCCAGCGACAGGCCGCTGATGATCCGATTGCGTCGCGGGAAGTTACTCGCCTGCGGCGGGCAGTCCAGCGGCAGCTCGGACACCAGCGCACCGCCGCCTTCGACGATCTGCCGCGCGAGGGCGACGTGGCGCTGCGGATACAGCCGCTCGATCCCGGTGCCGAGCACCGCGATGGTCTTGCCACCGGCGTCCAGCGCGCCCTGATGAGCCGCGCCGTCGATGCCCAGGGCCAGTCCACTGGTGATGACGAAGCCTGCTCCGGCCAGGCTGCGGGAGAAGGCCCTGGCGTTGTCCAGGCCATTGCGTGAAGCGCGGCGGCTACCGACCATCGCCAGCTGCGGTCGCTCGAGCAGTGACGGGTCGCCGGCAATGAACAGCAGCGGCGGCGCATCAGGCAGTTCGGCGAGCAGAGCAGGGTAGTTGGGATCGTCCCAGCAGAGCAGATGCCGCTCCGGCTGCTCCAGCCAGGCAAGGGCGGCGCTGGCACGTTCACGGATTTCGGCACTGCGCCGCGGCTCGGCACAACTGGCGGGCAACCCCAGCGAGCGCCAGGCACTGGCTGGCGCACTCAGCGCCGAAGCGGCATCGGGAAACGCACTGACCAGCTTGCGCAGGCGACGCGGTCCGAGTTCGGGCAGCAGATTCAGACGCAGCCGGGCTTCGAGCTCGGCAGGGGAAATGGCAGGCATGGGCGAGCACTCCTTGTCTCATTACACCGCATCCTTGCGGTGTTATCGCAGCATGAAAAAGCCCCGCATTCGCGGGGCTTTCTTGCTTCAGGGGTTACGGACCTTGTCCTTCACCGACAGCGAGCGGGTCGCCTGCAGCACCAGGCCGTAGCTGAGCTTGTCGTAGGTGCGGAACACCATCAGCAAGCCGGAACGCTCGTCCGGAATCTTCACGTTTTCGCCAGTCACACGGTCACGCACTGTTTCACCGGTCTTGTAGACGGCCAGCACATTGCCGTCCTTCAACCCGTCGCGTGCGCCCCTGTTCAGCGTGACCACATCGAACTGGCCGATCTGGGTTACGCCGCGCGGTACGTCGAGGATCACGCCTTCGACATCGGTCGACGGCGCGCTGGGCATGAAGGTGGAGTTGACCGCACGCTCTTCGCCCGGGAACAGGCGATCGCCGATACGCGCTTCCTGGGTGGTACGGGTCAGCTGCATGGTCGCGATGTCGCCTTCGATTTCGACGATCTCGACGGTGCCAACGTCATCGGCGTTGATGCCGAGGAATTCACCGGTGTCCGGATCGACGTAGGTCTTGCCCTGACGGAAGATGCCGTAGGCCGGCATGTTCGCTTCGAAGCTGCCGCGGCCGTAGATGCGATCGCCGGCGCCGCTGATCACCCGCTCGGCATTGCCGGCGACGATGTACGGAGCACCCTGGAACTGCTCGGCGGTGTCGACGATGCGGTTGCTCAGCAGGAAGCTGTTGATCGCCTCCAGCGGAATGGTCGGGATGGCTTCGGCCATGGGTGTGGTACGCACGGTCGGCGACAGCTTGATGGTGCCGCGCGAGGCGCCGCGGTCGAGTACCAGGCGCGGCTGGCCGTCGACATAGATCAGGCTCAGGGTGTCACCGGGATAGATCAGATGAGGATTGGCGATCTGAGGGTTGGCGTGCCACAGCTCCGGCCATTTCCACGGCTCGCGCAGAAAGCGGCCGGAAATGTCCCAGAGTGTGTCGCCCTTCACCACGGTATACCGCTCCGGGTGATTGTCCTTGAGCTGCACCGCGGCCTGGGCGAGCCCGCCGACGGCCACCAGCAGCAGGGCGAGTAGTGATTTCCTCATGTGGTGAATCCCTTTATTATGTGCCTTCACGTAAAGCGCCCTAGCGCCGCGGAACCCTTTTGGATCGCGGCATTAAGCCGTTTTCCATGCTGCTCGGCATCTTAGCAGCGGCTTTTGACTTTATTCCATAAGTGCATCACAAACGCATATGGCCATTCTGAACATCCTTGAATTTCCCGATCCGCGGCTGCGCACCATCGCCAAACCGGTGGATGTGGTCGATGACGAGCTTCGTCAGCTGATCGACGACATGTTCGAGACCATGTACGAGGCTCCGGGCATCGGCCTGGCGGCAACGCAGGTCAATGTGCACAAGCGCGTGGTGGTGATGGACCTGTCCGAAGACCGGTCCGAGCCGCGAGTCTTCATCAATCCCGAATTCGAATCGCTGACCGACGAGATGGATCAGTACCAGGAAGGCTGCCTGTCGGTCCCGGGCTTTTACGAGAACGTCGACCGTCCGCAGAAAGTGCGGATCAAAGCACTGGATCGTGATGGCAAGCCATACGAACTGGTCGCCGAAGGCCTGCTCGCGGTATGCATCCAGCATGAGTGCGATCATCTCAACGGCAAGCTGTTCGTCGACTACCTCTCCAGCCTCAAGCGCGACCGGATCAAGAAGAAGCTGGAAAAGATCCATCGCCAGCAGGCTTGATCATTCCCGAATCCCGAAGGCTTGCTACGCAAGCCTTTTTTGTTAGCGAGCCCTCATGACCCAGCCCTTGCGCATCGTTTTCGCCGGCACCCCGGAATTCGCCGCTCAACACCTGCAGGCCCTGCTCGATGCCGGCAAATCGATCGTTGCCGTCTACACCCAGCCGGATCGCCCTGCCGGTCGCGGCCAGAAGCTGATGCCCAGCCCGGTCAAGCAGCTCGCCGTGCAGCACGGCATCCCGGTTTTCCAGCCGCAGACCCTGCGGGACCCGGCGGCCCAGGCGGAGCTGGCAGAACTGCAGGCGGACCTGATGGTAGTGGTCGCCTACGGCCTGATCCTGCCGCAGGCGGTGCTCGACCTGCCACGCCTGGGCTGCATCAACAGCCACGCCTCGCTGCTGCCACGCTGGCGCGGCGCCGCGCCGATCCAGCGCGCGATCGAGGCCGGTGACAGCGAGTCCGGCGTCACCGTGATGCAGATGGAGGCGGGCCTCGACACCGGGCCGATGCTGCTCAAGGTCCATACGCCAATATCCGCCGAGGACACCGGCGGCACGCTGCACGACCGTCTCGCCGAGCTCGGCTCGCAGGCGGTGGTGCAGGCCGTCGACGCACTGGCTGCCAGTTCGCTGGTGCCCGAAGCCCAGGACGACAGCCTGGCCACCTATGCGCACAAGCTGAGCAAGGACGAGGCGCGCGTCGACTGGGCCCGCCCGGCCGTCGAGCTTGAGCGGCTTATCCGTGCGTTCAACCCATGGCCGATCTGCCACAGCACGCTCGCTGGCGAGGCTCTGAAGATCCATGCCGCTCGTCTAGCTGAAGGGCAGGGCGAGCCGGGCCGAATCCTCGAAGCGAGCAAGGACGGGCTGACCGTTGCCTGTGGCGAAGGCGCCTTGTCGCTGAATCGTCTGCAGCTGCCCGGAGGCAAGCCGCTTTGCTTCGGCGACCTGTACAACAGCCGGCGCGAGCAGTTCGCGCCCGGCCAGGTGCTCGGCCAATGAACCCGCGCCTGGCCGCCGCCCGTGCGCTGAGCGTCGTGCTCTCGGGCAAGGCCTCGTTGGGCAGCAGCCTGCCCGAGGTGCTCGGCAAGGTCGATGCCCGCGACCGTGGCCTGACCCAGGACCTGGCGTTCGGTACTGCACGCTGGTATCCGCGCTTGGCAGGGTTGGCCGACAAACTGCTACAAAAGCCATTCAAGGCGGCCGATCGCGATGTCGAGGCCCTTTTGCTGGTGGGCCTGTATCAGCTGTTTTACACCCGCGTTCCGGCGCATGCGGCCATCGGCGAAACCGTCGGTTGCGTCGACAAGCTGAAGAAGCCCTGGGCCAAGGGATTGCTCAACGCCGTATTGCGGCGCGCCCAGCGCGAAGGCGAAGCCCTGCTGGCCGAACTCGAACACGACCCGGTGATCCGCGTCGCCCATCCGCGCTGGCTGCAGAAGGCGCTCAAGGCGCACTGGCCGGAGCATTGGGAAGCCATCTGCGCGGCGAACAATGCCCATCCGCCGATGATGTTGCGGGTCAACCGCCGTCAGGTCAGCCGGGACGGATACCTGGCCGAGCTGCAAGGCGCCGGTATCGAAGCTCATCCCTGCGAATTCAGCGAGGATAGCATCCGCCTGGCCGCGCCGTGCGACGTGCACCAGCTGCCAGGCTTTGCCGAAGGGCGGGTCAGCGTGCAGGACGAGGCCGCGCAGCTGGCCGCCTCGCTGCTCGACCTGGCGCCGGGCCAACGTGTGCTGGACGCCTGTTGCGCACCGGGTGGCAAGACCTGTCACCTGCTCGAACGCGAGCCGCAATTGGCCGGGCTGGTTGCGCTGGATCTGGAACCGAAGCGTCTGCTGCGAGTTCGTGAAAACCTCGAGCGTCTGCATCTACACGCCGAACTGGTCGCCGACGACGCCCGAGCCACCGAGCGCTGGTGGGATGGCAAGCCATTCCAGCGCATCCTGCTCGATGCGCCCTGCTCGGCCACCGGCGTGATCCGTCGCCATCCGGACATCAAGCTGACCCGCCAGGCCGACGACATCGCTCCGCTGGCCGCACTGCAGGGCGAGATGCTCGATGCGCTGTGGCCGACGCTGGAGGTCGGCGGCGTGCTGCTCTATGCCACCTGCTCGGTGCTGCCGACCGAGAACCGTGAAGTGATCGCCGCCTTCCTCGAACGCACACCGGGCGCCCGTGAACTGGATCTAGCGGGCGGCTTCGGCCTGCCCCAGACGCATGGGCGCCAGCTGCTGCCGCAGGAGAGCGGCCACGACGGCTTCTACTATGCCAAGCTGATCAAGATCGCGGCGCAGCCACGTGGCCGAGATGCCTAAGCCGAACCCCGGCGCAGTGCGCGCGGGCCCAACATGGAAGCGGCGGCAGTCGTCCGCCTTTCAGGAGTGATCGCGTGAAGATCATCATTCTCGGTGCCGGTCAGGTCGGCGGCACGCTCGCCGAACACCTTGCCAGCGAAGCCAACGACATCACCGTGGTGGACACCGACGGCGAGCGCCTGCGCGATCTCGGCGATCGCCTGGACATCCGCACCATCCAGGGCCGCGGCTCGTTTCCCACCGTGCTGCGCCAGGCCGGAGCGGACGATGCCGACATGCTGGTGGCAGTGACCAACAGCGACGAAACCAACATGGTTGCCTGCCAGGTCGCCTACACGCTGTTCCATACGCCGACCAAGATCGCCCGCGTGCGTGAATCGGCCTATCTGGTCCATTCAGGCCTGTTCAACAACGAAGCGATTCCGGTGGACGTGCTGATCAGCCCCGAGCAGGTGGTCACCAACTACATCAAGCGCCTGATCGAGCATCCCGGTTCGCTGCAGGTGATCGACTTCGCTGGCGGCAAGGCCCAGCTGGTCGCAGTGCGCGCCTATTACGGCGGCCCGCTGGTCGGCCAGGAACTGCGCCAGCTACGCCGCCACATGCCCAACGTGGACACCCGCGTCGCGGCCATCTTCCGCCGCAACCACGCGATCCTGCCGCAGGGCGACACGGTGATCGAGGCCGATGACGAAGTGTTCTTCATCGCTGCCAAAGGCCATATCCGCGCGGTGATGAGCGAGATGCGGCGCCTCGACGAGAACTACAAGCGCATCGTCATCGCCGGCGGCGGTCACATCGGCGAGCGGCTGGCCGAGGCGATCGAAAGCCGTTACCAGGTCAAGATCATCGAGATGAACCCGGCGCGCTGTCGCTACCTTTCCGACACCCTGGACAGCACCATCATCCTGCAGGGCAGCGCCTCGGACCGCGATCTGCTGGTCGAGGAGAACATCAACGAAGCGGACGTTTTCCTCGCGCTGACCAACGACGACGAGGCCAACATCATGTCCTCGCTGCTGGCCAAGCGCCTCGGCGCGCGCAAGGTGATGTGCATCATCAACAACCCGGCCTATGTCGACCTGGTCCAGGGTGGCGAGATCGACATCGCCATCAGCCCGCAGCTGGCGACCATCGGCACGTTGCTGACCCACGTCCGCCGTGGCGATATCGTCAGCGCTCACTCGCTGCGCCGCGGGGCAGCCGAAGCCATCGAGGTGATCGCCCACGGCGACCCGCGTTCGAGCAAGGTAGTGGGTCGCGCCATCGAGCAGATCGCACTGCCACCGGGAACCACTATCGGCGCGGTGATCCGCGACGATCAGGTGCTGATTGCCCACGACGATACGCGTATCGAATCAGGCGACCACGTCATCCTGTTCCTGGTCGACAAGAAACACATTCGCGATGTGGAGCGCCTGTTCCAGGCCGGGCTGACCTTCTTTTAATCCTGGTTACCGCCGAATAAACGACCCGCCAACTGGCGGGTCGTTTTGTTTTATCAATCAGGAAACCCTTGCGTCTGCTTCCTCGCGATTTTCACCATCCCCTCCAATTGCATCCATTCGCCTCCAATGCCTTCCGATTTCCATTTTATGGCCAGCTTTTGTACTCTCCAAGCTTGACGCTGGTTTAACCGGTCGATTGAACGAAACTATCGTCAATCGGTTTTACCAGGCCGCGCCGAAAACGTTCTCAACCTGAGCATGAGCAATGCCCCTCCTAGACAAATAACGATCCGATTCCTCGGGTCTCTACAAGGAACAGGAGAAACTCCCATGAGGAACAGCACCATCCCGACACGCTCCCGCCGGCTGCTGATCGGCTGCGCCGCCCTGGCCAGCCTCGGTTTCGCCAGCATCACCCAGGCCGATACCCTGGAAAAGATCAAGAACAGCAGCAGCGTCCGCATCGGTTACGCCAATGAAACACCGTTCGCCTACACCGCCCTCGACGGCAGTGTCACCGGTGAATCGCCGGAGATCGTACGCAAGGTCTTCGAGCGCATGGAGATCGACACCATCAAGCCGGTGCTCACCGAGTGGGGCTCGTTGATTCCCGGGCTGCGCGCAGGGCGCTTCGATCTGATCGCCGCCGGCATGTACATCACCCCTGAGCGCTGCAAGCAGGTACTGTTCACCGATCCGCACTACCGCCTGCTCGACACCCTGTTGGTGGCCGAAGGCAACCCGAAGAACCTGCGCAGCTACGAGGACATCGCCGGCAACCCCGAGGTGAAGATCGCCATCATGTCCGGCACCGTTAACCTCGGTTATGCGCGCAAGGCCGGCATCAAGGATTCGCAGATTCTGCAGGTGCCCGACACCACCTCGCAGCTGCAGGCCGTACGCAGCGGTCGCGCCGATGCCGCCATCGGCACCCAGCTGACCATGAAAGGGCTGGCGGACAAGGCCGGTGACGATGTCGAAGCCATCGCTGACTTCAAGGACGACCCGTCCCGTGCCGGCTACGGTGCGCTGGCCTTCCGTCCACAGGACAAGGCGCTGCGTGACGCGATCAATGCCGAGCTCAAGCAATGGCTGGGTAGCGAGGAGCATCTGAAGACCATTGAGCCATTCGGCTTCGATCGCTCCAACGTCACCGACAAGACCGCCGCCGAACTCTGCGGTGCCTGACAGCCCGGCGGGCGGGGGGTCGGCACCGCCGACCCGCTGTTCCGCCCGTGAACGCTGACCAAGGCTGCGCCGCTGTTTGCGCAGCCTCGCTCAGCGCTCCGGAAAACCGGATAGCGCATCATGATCGAACTGCTTCCTCTGCTGCTGCAGGGTGCCTGGGTCACCGTCAAGGTGACCTTCTTCGGCTCCCTGCTGGCCATCGCCTGCGCGCTGATCGCCGCGCTGGCCCGGCTCTCGCCAGTGGCGCCATTGCGCTGGCTGGCCATCACCTATATCGAGGTCTTCCGCGGCTCGTCGCTGCTGGTGCAGCTGTTCTGGCTGTACTTCGTGCTGCCGATGCCGCCGTTCAATATCGAAATGAGCGCCTTCGCCGTGGCCGTGGTCGGCCTCGGCCTGAATATCGGTGCCTACGGCGCCGAGGTGCTGCGCGGCGCGATCCGCTCGGTGCACCGGGGCCAGCATGAAGCCTGTCAGGCGCTGAACATGACGCCACTGACACGCATGCGCCGAATCATCCTGCCGCAGGCATTACTGGCGGCGATCCCGCCTGGCACCAACCTGCTGATCGAACTGCTGAAGAACACTTCGCTGGTCTCGCTGATCACCCTTTCCGACCTGGCCTTCCGTGCCCGCCAGCTGGATCAGGCGACGCTGATGACCATGGAGATCTTCGGTCTGGCATTGGTCATCTACTTCGTTCTGGCCCAGACGATAAACTTCGGCATGCGCCAACTGGAGCGGCGCCTGGCCCGCGGACGGATGCGCGGGGGCCTGTCATGAACTTTTTCGACTGGCAGTTCGCCCGCGAGATCCTGCCGCGCCTGCTGGATGCCTCGCTGACCACCATCGGCATTGCCCTGGCCGGCTTCGCCATCGCCGTGGTGCTCGGCCTGTTCCTCGCCATCGGCCGGCGCAGCCGCCTGCGCTGGCTTTCCTGGCCGATCACCGGGTTGATCGAGTTCATCCGCAGCACACCGCTGCTGATCCAGGTGTACTTCCTGTTCTACGTATTCCCCAACTACGGCCTCAACCTCAGCGCGATGCAGGCGGGGATCATCGGCATCGCCCTGCACTACGCCTGCTACACCGCCGAGGTCTACCGCGCCGGCCTGGACGCAGTGCCGCGCTCGCAGTGGGAGGCGGTCACCGCGCTGAACATGAAGCCCTGGACCGCCTACCGCGACGTGATCCTGCCGCAGGCGCTGCGTCCGGTGCTGCCGGCGCTGGGCAACTACCTGATCTCGATCCTCAAGGACACGCCCGTTCTTTCGGCGATCACCGTGGTGGAAATCATGCAACGGGCCAAGAACATCGGCTCCGAAAGCTTCCGCTATCTCGAACCGATCACCATGGTCGGCATCTTCTTCCTCATTCTCAGCCTCGGCCTCGCCTGGTGCGTGCGCCGTCTGGAAAACCGCATGGAGCTGACCCGATGACTACGCCGATGCAATCCACGGATACCCTGAACCCGACACCACAGCAGCCAGAGCAGGCGCAGCCTCTGGTGCGCTTCGCCGGCGTGACCAAACGCTACGGCGAGCTGACCGTGCTCGACGGGCTTGATCTGCAAATCGAGGAAGGCGAGAAGGTTGCAATCATCGGCCCCAGCGGCTCGGGCAAGTCAACGCTGCTGCGGGTGCTGATGACGCTAGAGGGCATCGACGAAGGCGTGATCGAGGTCGACGGCGAGCCACTGACGCACATGCCCGACGCCAGTGGCCAGCTGGTCCCGGCCAATGCCCGTCATCTGCGACGAGTGCGCGGCAAGGTCGGCATGGTATTCCAGAGTTTCAACCTGTTCCCGCACATGAATGCTCTGCAGAACGTCATGGAAGCGCCGGTGCAGGTGCTCGGTCTGAGCAAGGCCGAAGCCCGCGGACGTGCCGAAGAACTGCTGGCCATGGTCGGCCTGGAAGACAAGCTGGAACACTTCCCGGCCCAGCTCTCCGGTGGCCAGCAACAGCGCGTGGCGATTGCCCGTGCGCTGGCCATGCGGCCGAAGGTGATGCTGTTCGACGAGGTGACCTCGGCGCTCGACCCGGAACTCTGCGGTGAGGTGCTGAACGTGATTCGCCGCCTTGGCGAGGCGCACAACCTGACCATGCTCATGGTCACCCACCAGATGGGCTTCGCCCGCGAGTTCGCCGACCGAGTGTGCTTCTTCCATCAGGGCCGGATTCACGAGCAGGGCAGTCCGGATGAGCTGTTCAACAACCCGCAGGAGGAGCGCACCCGGGAGTTTCTCAGCGCGGTCAACGAAGCCCACTGAGACGCCACACCGCCGTCACAGGCTGCCAGCACGATACGGGCGCAACGGCTAAGACCAATGGCGTATGCTGGCAGCCTTGCCCGGTAATCGCTTTGCACTAAAGTGAGGAAACTTCCCTGGGCGCCGCGCTGCAAAAAGGTCCGAAAATGCTCGAATCACTGGAAAAGATGCTCTCCCAAGGCATGGATAATCCGATGCTGCGCTTCGGCCTCGGCAAGGGTTACATGGACGCCGGGCAGCCGGGCCGGGCGGCAGAGCACTTGCGCCGCTGCGTCGAACTCGATCCGAAATATTCCGCCGCCTGGAAACTGCTGGGCAAGGCGCTGCAGGCCGATGGCGACAAGCCGGGCGCCCACCAGGCCTGGGAGCGCGGCATTGCCGCGGCGAACGCCCAGGGCGACAAGCAGGCGGAAAAGGAAATGAGCGTGTTTCTGCGTCGGCTCGACCGGCTGACGCCTGACTGAACCGGCAGCGTCGCGCGCCGCGGAATCAGTCCTCGCGCACGAACTGCAGGCCGACCCCTTCGGCATCGACCCGCATCACCACCATCCGCAGTTCCGGCGCCGGGATCGGCAGGTCCTGCACCTGCCCCGTAACCATCGCACCCGGCTGCAGTACCACCAGTTCGGGATGTCGCACGTAGACACCGCCGTCCGACAGATCACGGGTATGGGCGAAAACCTCGCCGAACGCCGGATGCGCAATGCGGATGCGGCACTTCATGTTGGTACGCGGATGCTGTCGCTGATTGCGCATACGATCGTCCTTGTCGTTGTTATTCGTCAGTACCAGCGCTTTTCGCCAGCGGGGCGTTTCTTGAAGCGCTTCATGGTCCACATGTATTGGCTGGGATAGGCGCGCACGTACTTCTCGATCATTGCGCTCATCGCCGCAACGCCGGTTTCGGCATCCTCGCTGTACATCCCTTCGGGCGCTGCCTCGAGCACCACCTTGTAGCCCGAACCGTCCTCCAGGCGCAACGCGTGAAGAAAAACGCCAACCGCCTTGCCGCCGGCGAGCATGCCCGGCACGAACTTGCTGGTTAGCGCCTGGGTGGCAAAGAAAGGCACGAATATGCCGCTGCCTTCGCTCGGTTCCGGATCGGCCGGGATACCCACCGCGCCGCCACGGCGGACTTCCTTGATGACGCTGAGAATGCCTTCGCGGGTCGACGGCGCAACCCGGTTGCCCAATTGCACACGTTGTTGCTGCAACAGTTCGTCCACTGCCTTCAGCTTCGGCGGACGATAGAAGATGATCGGCTTGCACTGGTCGCAATAGAAATGATTGAGCACTTCCCAGTTGCCCAGGTGGCTGGTGATGCCGACCACGCCCTTGCCGGATGCCAGCGCCGCCTGCAGCACTTCAAGGCCTTCGACCTGGCGGACCAGACCGAGGGTCTTCTGCGCCGGCCAGATCCAGGCGCAGGCGCTTTCGGTGAAGGTCATCCCGGTTTCGCGCAGCGTGCGGCCGAGCAGCGCTTCGAGCTCCGCGGCGCTCAGTTCGGGAAAGCACTTCTGCAGATTGATCCGCGCCACCTCACGCGAGCGGTTCGGCAGCTTCCACATCAGCCAGCCGATCATCGCGCCCAGACCCTGGACCATGCCCCAGGGCAGTCGAGCGAACAGTCGCAGGGAGCCGACGACGATGGCACCTTTGAGCTTTTCCACACCGCACTCCGAAATTTTCAGGTCGCCTAGTCTACCTGCAACCGCAGTCAGCTTTCAGGCGCAGCCGTCGCAATGCCCTGCATCTTGGCAACGTAACCCTGCGGTGGATCATTCGGTGCCAGCCAGCACGGCATACCGCTCGCAGTCGGTGACGTGATCCATGACCAGGCCGCATGCCTGCATGTAGGCATAACAGATGGTCGGCCCGACGAAGCTGAAGCCGGCCTTCTTCAGCCCCTTGCTCATCGCCTCGGCCTCGGGCGAGACGGCCGGGACCTGTGCGATGCGCTCGAAGCGGTTGATCTTCGGCTCGCCGTCGACGAAGGACCAGATGAAGTCCACCGGGTCTTCCAGTTGCAACCAGGCACGTGCGTTGCTGCGCGTCGCCTCGAGTTTGCGCCGGTTGCGGATGATGCCGGGGTCCTGCATGCGTTCGTCGATCTCGGCATCGCTCATGCGCGCCAGACGCTCCGCATCGAAGCCGAACAGCACCTGCCGGTAGCGCTCGCGCTTGCGCAACACGGTGATCCACGAGAGACCGGCCTGGAAAGCTTCCAGCAGGAGGAATTCGAACAGCACCTGCGGATCACGAGTCGGCACGCCCCATTCGCGATCGTGGTAGTCGATGTACAGCGGGTCCGTGCCGCACCAGGCGCAACGTGGCATGTGGTCTCCTTGCGCAGGCCTCGTCCGATGGCCGAAACCATCGCAAGCGCGACCATGCGGGGGGTATACTTCGAGGCTTTCTGTCGAAGCCCAGCACAGGTGAAATTTTGAGCCAGACTACGCCTGCCGTGCGCACCTTCCAAGACCTGATCCTCGCCCTGCAAAGCTACTGGGCCGAGCAGGGTTGCGTGGTCCTGCAGCCCTATGACATGGAAATGGGCGCCGGTACATTCCACACCGCCACCTTCCTGCGCGCCATCGGTCCCGAGACCTGGAACGCCGCCTACGTTCAGCCTTCGCGTCGCCCGGCCGATGGCCGCTACGGCGAGAACCCCAACCGTCTGCAGCACTACTACCAGTTCCAGGTCGTGCTCAAGCCCAATCCGGACAACATCCAGGATCTGTACCTGGAGTCGCTGCGCCGCATCGGCGTCGACACCTCGGTGCACGACGTACGTTTCGTCGAAGACAACTGGGAATCGCCGACCCTCGGCGCCTGGGGCCTGGGCTGGGAAGTCTGGCTCAACGGCATGGAAGTCACCCAGTTCACCTATTTCCAGCAAGTCGGTGGCGTCGAGTGCTATCCGGTCACCGGCGAGATCACCTACGGTCTCGAGCGCCTGGCCATGTACCTGCAGGGCGTCGACTCGGTCTATGACCTGATCTGGGCCGATGGCCCGTTCGGCACCGTGACCTACGGCGACGTGTTCCACCAGAACGAGGTGGAGCAGTCGACCTACAACTTCGAGCACGCCAATGTGCCGAAGCTGTTCGAACTGTTCGATTTCTACGAGAGCGAAGCCAACCGGCTGATGGCTGCCGAGCTGCCGCTGCCGGCCTACGAGATGGTGGTCAAGGCCTCGCACACCTTCAACCTGCTCGATGCCCGCCGCGCCATTTCGGTCACCGCGCGCCAGCAATACATCCTGCGCGTACGCAGCCTGGCGCGCTCGATCGCCCAGAGCTACCTGCTGGCCCGCGCCAAACTCGGCTTCCCCATGGCCACCCCCGAACTGCGTGACGAAGTGCTGGCCAAGCTGGAGGCTGCAGAATGAGTGCACTGGATTTCCTCGTCGAACTGGGTACCGAAGAGCTGCCACCGAAGGCGCTCGCCAAGCTGGCCGAAGCCTTCTGCGCCGGTATCGAGAAGGGCCTGAAGGACGCCGGCCTTAGCTTCGTCAAGACGCAGGCCTATGCCGCGCCGCGGCGCCTGGCCGTGCTGGTCGAACAGCTGGCAACCCAGCAGCCCGATCGCAGCATCAACCTCGACGGCCCGCCGATGCAGGCCGCCTTCGACGCCGACGGTGAGCCGACCCAGGCCGCGTTGGGCTTTGCCCGCAAGTGCGGCGTGGATCTGGCCGAGATTGATCGCAGCGGGCCGAAACTCAAGTTCAGCCGCACCATCGAAGGCCAGCCGGCCAGCCAGCTGCTGCCGGGTATCGTCGAAGCGTCGTTGAACGACCTGCCGATCCCCAAGCGCATGCGCTGGGCCGCGCGCAAGGAAGAATTCGTCCGCCCGACCCAGTGGTTGGTGATGCTCTTCGGTGAGCAGGTAATCGATTGCGAGATCCTCGCCCAGCGTGCCGGCCGTGAATCCCGCGGCCACCGCTTCCACAGCCCGGGCCAGGTGCATATTTCCAAGCCTTCCAGCTATCTGGAAGACCTGCGTGGCGCCCATGTGATCGCCGACTTCGCCGAGCGTCGCGAGCTGATCGCCAAGCGCGTCGAGCAGCTCGCTGCCGAACAGAACGGCACGGCCATCGTGCCGCCGGCGCTGCTCGATGAAGTGACTGCGCTGGTCGAGTGGCCGGTGCCGCTGGTCTGCTCGTTCGAGGAACGCTTCCTCGAAGTGCCGCAGGAAGCGCTGATCACCACTATGCAGGACAACCAGAAGTACTTCTGCCTGCTGGATGCCAACGGCAAGCTGCTGCCGCGCTTCATCACCGTGGCGAACATCGAATCCAAGGACCCGGCGCAGATCGTTTCCGGTAACGAAAAGGTCGTGCGTCCGCGTCTGACCGATGCCGAGTTCTTCTTCAAGCAGGACAAGAAGCAGAAGCTCGACAGCTTCAACGAGCGCCTGAAGAACGTGGTGTTCCAGGCCCAGCTCGGCACCGTCTATGACAAGGCCGAGCGCGTCTCGCGCCTGGCCGGGCTGATCGCCGAGCGTACCGGTGGCGACAAGCAGCGTGCCGCGCGCGCCGGGCTGCTGTCCAAATGCGACCTGGCCACCGAGATGGTCGGCGAATTCCCGGAAATGCAGGGCATTGCCGGTTACTACTACGCACTCAACGACGGCGAGCCGGAAGACGTGGCACTGGCGCTGAACGAGCAGTACATGCCGCGCGGTGCGGGCGGCGAACTGCCAAGTACGCTCACCGGCGCGGCCGTGGCGGTGGCGGACAAGCTCGACACCCTGGTCGGCATCTTCGGCATTGGCATGCTGCCGACCGGTTCCAAGGACCCCTACGCCCTGCGCCGTGCGGCTCTCGGCGTGCTGCGTATCCTTATCGAGAAGCGTCTGGATCTGAATCTGGTCGAGGCGGTCAACTTCGCCATCGGCCAGTTCGGTACGCAGGTCAAATCGGCCGGGCTGGCCGATCAGGTTCTCGAGTTCATCTTCGATCGCCTGCGCGCCCGCTACGAGGACGAAGGCGTCGATGTTGCCGCCTACCTGTCGGTGCGTGCCGTGCAGCCGGGCTCGGCGCTGGACTTCGACCAGCGTGTGCAGGCGGTACAGGCCTTCCGTACGCTGCCCGAAGCCGCTGCGCTGGCCGCGGCCAACAAGCGCGTCTCCAACCTGCTGAGCAAGTTCGATGCGAAGCTGCCGGAAGCGGTCGAGCCACGCTGGTTCGACAACGCTACCGAGTTCTCGCTGTACTCGGCGATCCAGCAGGCCGAGCAGGCGGTACAACCGCTCGCCGCGGCGCGTCAGTACCGCGAGGCACTGGAGCGTCTGGCGCACCTGCGTGGCCCGGTGGATGCCTTCTTCGAGGCGGTGCTGGTGAATGCCGAAGATGCTTCGGTACGCGCCAACCGTTATGCCTTGCTGGCCCGGCTGAGAGGACTGTTCCTTGGCGTTGCCGATATTTCCGCACTTGGCTAAGCCCGTGAAGCTGATCGTGCTGGACCGCGATGGCGTGATCAACGAGGACTCCGACGAGTACGTGAAATCGCTGGCGGAGTGGATTCCCATTCCCGGGTCGCTGGAAGCCATCGCGCGGCTGTGCAAGGCCGGCTGGACGGTGGCGGTTGCCACCAACCAGTCTGGCGTCGCGCGCGGCAAGTTCGACCTCAGCACCCTCGGCGATATGCATTTCAAGATGCAGCAGCTGGTGATGGAGCAGGGCGGACGTATCGATCTGATCGTGCACTGCCCGCACGGTCCTGACGATGGCTGCAACTGCCGCAAGCCGAAGCCTGGAATGTTTCGCAGCATTGCCGAGCACTTCGGCCTGGCGGACCTGAAGGGTGTGCCGGTGGTTGGCGACAGCCACCGCGATCTGCATGCCGGCATGCTGCTCGGCGGCGTGCCCTACCTGGTCAGAACCGGCAAAGGCCTGCGCACCCTGGAAGGTACGTTGCCGCCAGGTACCCAGGTCTTCGACGACCTGGCCGCTGTTGTCGATCATCTACTCGAGAGTTCTCGATGAGCCTCCTGTTTCCCGTTCGTATCGCCCTGTTCTATTTTCTGCTGGCGTTCACCGCGTTCGCCTGGTGCCTGGTGAGCCTGGTGTTCGCCCCGTTTATGGCATTCCGCGCGCGCTATCGCTTCGTGGTACAGAACTGGTGCCGCTGTGCCGTCTGGCTGGGCAAGACGCTGGTCGGCTTGCGCTACGAGGTGCACGGCGCGCAGAACGTACCAGCGCGCCCCTGCGTGATCCTGGCCAAGCATCAGAGCACCTGGGAGACCTTCTTTCTCTCGGCCTACTTCGAGCCGCTGACCCAGGTGCTCAAGCGCGAGCTGCTGCGCGTGCCGTTCTTCGGCTGGGCGATCATGCTGCTCAAGCCCATCGCCATCGACCGTGACAACCCCAAGGCGGCGCTGCGCCAGGTTGCCAAACAGGGTCACGAGCGTCTGGAGCAGGGCGCCTGGGTGCTGATCTTTCCCGAAGGCACCCGTGTACCGGTCGGCCAGCAGGGCAAGTTCTCGCGCAGCGGCGCCGCACTGGCGGTCAATGCCGGTTTGCCGGTTCTGCCCATTGCGCACAACGCCGGCATGTTCTGGCCGAAGGCCGGCTGGGGCAAGCGACCCGGCACCATTCAGGTCGTTATCGGCCAGCCCATGTTCGCTGACAGCGAAAGTCCGCGCGCCATCGCCGAGCTGAACCAGCGCGCCGAAGACTGGATCAACGCACAGGTCAGCGAGCTCGAAGCTCAGCGTCGTTCGACCCTCTGATCACACGCCGGGGCAGGGCAGGGACGTCCGCCCATCTTAGCGAGTCCTCTATGCAGCAAATACCAAACCACCAGCTGGTCACCGAATGGCTGCGCCTGCTCGACGGCTACCCTGCCGAAGCGGCTGCCGCGCTGAACGCCGTTGCCGAAGAAAAAAGCGCCGAACTGGCCGAGCATTTCTATTCGCAGATGCTAGCCGACCCGCACTCGGCCAGTTTCCTGTCCCACGACCAGGTGAAGAACCGCCTCGGCAAGTCGATGCAGAAGTGGATCGTCACGGTGTGCTCCTCGACCGCCCACAGCGACCTCGACGCCGTGGTCGACCTGCAGCGCAAGGTCGGTGAAATCCATGCGCGTATCGAAATCCCGGTCAGCCTGGTGCTGCGCGGCGCGCGCTCGCTGAAGGGCAGGCTGCGCGAATTGCTCGAACAGCGCGATCTCGGCGAACCAGTGCGGCGCAAGGCCGCGCGAATGGGTGCCGATCTGATCGACCTCGCGGTGGAAATCATCTGCTTCGCCTATTCCCAGTCCCACGACCGCAACTCCCGCGCGGAGGAAGCCTATCGACTGTTCTCCGTGTCACAGAACATCGGCGTCGAGAAGGAACGTCAGCGCGCAGCGCTGCTCGATTGGGAAAACCAGCTGATGTTCGATCTGGCGATCGGCAACCTGAGCGGAGCACTGCCGCAGCTGGCCGGTTCCGAGTTCGGCCTCTGGTTTCGCCACAAGGCGTCCCACGCGTTCCAAGGCTCGCCGGAAAGCGCGAGCATTCTCGATTACATAGAGCGCATCGACGTAGAACTCAAGGCGATCGCTACGCTGCAGGAAACAGGCGAGCGCCTGGCCAAGCTGCATCACATTCGCGAACAGACTCGCTCGATCAAATTCCTGCTCGACAGCTTGTTCGAGCAGGCCAATGATCTGGAAGCCGGCCGTGACGTGCTGACACGCTTGCTCAATCGCAAATTTCTGCCAGTGGTAATGGCCAAGGAAGTGCTTTACGCGCGTCAGTCGAACAACGCCTTCGGCGTGCTGGCCATCGACGTCGATCACTTCAAGCGCATCAACGACACCTACGGCCACGAAGCCGGTGATCAGGTCCTGCAACAGGTCGGCGCACTGCTGGCCAGCAACACCCGTGGCGGCGACTACGCCTTCCGCCTGGGCGGCGAGGAGTTCCTGCTGGTGCTGGTCGACATCGATGCCAGCAAGGCGCTGGCGGCTGCCGAGAAGCTGCGCGAACGCATCGCCCGCGAGCACTTCCGTCTTTCCAGTGGTGACGTGCTGCAGGTGACTGTCAGCGTCGGTATGGCGGTGCACGACGGCCATCCGGACTACGAACGTCTGCTACAGCAGGCCGATCGCGCGCTGTACCAGGCCAAGAACGGCGGCCGCAATCGCTGCGTGCTGCATCAGGACTGATCCAACACGTCGCTACAAAGCAAAAAGGGGAGCAGCCTCGCGGCTGCTCCCCTTTCTTTTTGCGCCTCGATCAGGCCGGCGCGGAGCTGCGGATCAGGTGATCGAAGGCGCTCAGCGAGGCCTTGGCGCCTTCACCGACGGCGATGACGATCTGCTTGTACGGCACCGTGGTCACGTCACCGGCGGCGAACACGCCGGGGAGGCTGGTCTGGCCCTTGGCGTCGACGATGATATCACCGAAGCGCGACAGCTCCAGGGTGCCCTTGAGCCATTCGCTGTTGGGCAGCAGGCCGATCTGCACGAAGATGCCTTCCAGCTCGACGCTGTGCACCTCGTCGTTGGTGCGGTCCTTGTAGACCAGTCCGGTGACCTTCTGGCCGTCGCCCTTGACCTCGGTGGTCTGCGCCATCTTCAGCACGCGGACGTTGGGCAGGCTGAACAATTTACGCTGCAGCACGGCATCGGCGCGCAGCTCCTCGCCGAATTCCAGCAGCGTCACATGGGCGACGATGCCAGCCAGGTCGATGGCCGCTTCCACGCCGGAGTTGCCGCCACCAATCACCGCCACGCGCTTGCCCTTGAACAGCGGGCCGTCGCAGTGCGGGCAGTAGGCGACGCCACGGCCGCGGTATTCCTGCTCGCCCGGCACGTTCATTTCGCGCCAGCGCGCGCCGGTGGCGAGAATCAGGGTCTTGGCCTTGAGCTCACCGCCGTTCTCGAACTGCACGCGGTGCAGGCCGTCGTCGCCAGCCGGAATCAGCTGGCTGGCGCGCTGCAGGTTCATGATGTCGACGTCATACTCGCGCACGTGCTCTTCCAGCGCGCGGGCCAGTTTCGGGCCTTCGGTTTCCTTCACCGAGATGAAGTTCTCGATGGCCATGGTGTCGAGCACCTGACCGCCGAAGCGCTCGGCGGCGACACCGGTGCGGATGCCCTTGCGCGCGGCGTAGATCGCCGCTGCGGCGCCTGCCGGGCCACCACCGACGACCAGCACGTCGTAGGCGTCCTTGGCCTTGAGCTTCTCGGCGTCACGGGCGCTGGAGCCGGTATCGAGCTTGGCGAGGATCTCTTCCTCGCTCATGCGGCCCTGGGTGAACAGTTCGCCGTTGAGGTAGATGCTCGGCACCGACATGATCTGCCGCGCTTCGACCTCGTCCTGAAACAGCGCGCCGTCGATGGCGACGTGCTGGATGTTCGGGTTGAGCACGGCCATCAGGTTCAGCGCCTGGACCACGTCCGGGCAGTTCTGGCAGGACAGCGAGAAGTAGGTTTCGAAGCGGTAGTCGCCCTCCAGCGCCTTGATCTGCTCGATCACTTCCGGCGCGGTCTTCGACGGGTGGCCGCCGACCTGCAGCAGCGCCAGTACCAGCGAGGTGAACTCGTGGCCCATGGGGATGCCGGCAAAACGCAGGCTGATGTTGCCGCCGATGCGGTTGAGCGAGAACGACGGCCTGCGCGCATCGTCGCCGTCGGTCTTGAGGGTGATCTTGTCGCTGAGGCCGGCGATGTCTTGCAGCAGGCTCAGCATTTCTCGGGACTTCTCGCCGTCATCGAGGGACGCGACGATCTCGAAGGGCTGGGTGACCTTCTCCAGGTAGGCTTTCAACTGGGTCTTGAGATTGGTGTCCAACATTGGCAACTGTCCTCATGAAATTGGTGGCCCGCGAGGGCTCGGCAAGGATGATGAATCTCGAATGGAGCAACCTTACGCCGGTAAGGGACTATTTCGAAATTGATTAAACCAGTCGAGACGATTTACGCAGCCTATCTTCCAATAACAAAAAACCCCGACCTTTGAGGGGCCGGGGTTTTGGTGCCGCATTGGCTAATGTCTGCTGATCTAGAAATCCGAAAAAAATCAGAAGTCCAGGTTCGACACAGCCAGAGCGTTGGTTTCGATGAAATCTCGACGCGGCTCGACAGCATCGCCCATCAGGGTATTGAAGATCTGATCCGCACCAATCGCATCCTCGATAGTCACCTTGAGCATGCGCCGCACGTTCGGGTCCATCGTGGTTTCCCACAGCTGATCCGGGTTCATTTCGCCCAGCCCCTTGTATCGCTGAACGCTATGGCGGCGGGTGCCCTCGGTCATCAACCATTCAAGTGCTTGCTTGAAGGTGGCAACCTGCTTCTTGCGCTCGCCCCGCTGAACGTAGGCACCCTCTTCGAGCAGGCTGTTCAGCTTCTCGCCAAGCGCCGTAACGGTTCGGTAGTCGTTGCTGCCGAAGAAGTCACGGTTAAAGGTGATGTAGCTGGCCAGGCCATGCGAACTGATCTCCACTTCCGGCAGCCACAGATGGCGTTCCTTGTCCTCGCGCAGGCTGACGTTGTAGATCAACCCGGAGCGTTCGCCAACCTTGAGCAGCGCGCTGTATTGCTCGAGCCATGCCTGCATCGCCGAGTGATCGGCCAGTTGCTCTACAGGCACACGCGGCAGGTAGATGAAGTGTTCCGTCAGTTCCTGCGGGTACAGACGTGACAGCCGCTGCAACGTCTTCATCACCGTGCGGTAATCGTTGACCAGCTTCTCCAGCGCTCCGCCAGAAAGCCCCGGGGCGCCTTCGTTAACGTGCAGGCTGGCGTCTTCCAGAGCGGACTGCGTGAGGTATTCCTCCATTGCCTCATCGTCCTTGATGTACTGCTCCTGCTTGCCGCGCTTGACCTTGTACAGTGGCGGCTGAGCGATATACACGTAACCGCGCTCGATCAGCTCAGGCAGCTGACGGAAGAAGAACGTCAGCAGCAGAGTCCGGATGTGCGAACCGTCGACGTCGGCGTCGGTCATGATGATGATGTTGTGGTAGCGCAGTTTATCGATGTTGTATTCATCGCGGCCGATACCACAGCCCAGAGCGGTAATCAGCGTGCCCACTTCCTGGGAGGAAATCATCTTGTCGAAGCGTGCTTTCTCGACGTTGAGGATCTTGCCCTTGAGCGGCAGGATTGCCTGGGTCTTGCGGTTACGGCCCTGCTTGGCCGAGCCACCCGCAGAATCACCCTCCACTATGTAGAGTTCGGACAGCGCAGGATCCTTTTCCTGGCAATCGGCGAGCTTGCCCGGCAGACCGGCGATATCCAGAGCGCCTTTGCGCCGCGTCATTTCCCGTGCCTTTCGCGCAGCCTCGCGAGCACGGGCAGCGTCGATCATCTTGCCAACCACCGCCTTGGCTTCGCTTGGATGCTCAAGCAGGAAGTCGGCAAAGTGCTTGCCCATCTCCTGTTCCACGGCGGTTTTCACCTCCGAGGAAACCAGTTTGTCCTTGGTTTGCGAGCTGAACTTCGGATCCGGAACCTTCACGGAAATGATCGCGGTCAGACCTTCGCGGGCATCATCACCGGTGGTGGCGATCTTGTGCTTCTTGGCCAGGCCTTCCTGCTCAATGTAGCTGTTCAGGTTGCGCGTCAGCGCCGAGCGGAAACCGGCCAAATGGGTGCCACCGTCGCGCTGCGGAATATTGTTGGTAAAGCAGAGAATGTTCTCGTTGAAGCTGTCATTCCACTGCAGCGCCACCTCGACACCAACGCCGTCGTCGCGCTGAACGTTGAAGTGGAACACCTCGTTGACCGGTGTTTTATTGGTGTTCAGGTAGGCAACGAATGCGCTCAGACCGCCCTCGTATTTGAACAACTCTTCCTTGGCAGTACGTTCGTCACGCAGAACGATACCGACGCCAGAGTTCAGAAAGGACAGCTCGCGCAGACGCTTGGCCAGAATATCCCAGCTGAAATGGATGTTCTGGAACGTCTCTGCTGAGGGTTTGAAATGGATTTGCGTGCCCGAGGAATCGGTTTCACCGACCGGGGCGAGCGGCGCCTGGGGTACACCATGGCGATAGAGCTGTTCCCAGACTTTGCCCTCACGGCGAATGGTCAGCATCAACTCCTCTGACAGCGCGTTCACCACCGAAACACCTACGCCGTGCAGACCTCCGGAAACCTTGTAGGAGTTGTCATCGAACTTACCGCCCGCATGCAGCACGGTCATGATGACTTCGGCTGCCGAAACACCTTCCTCATGGATATCCACCGGAATGCCGCGACCATTGTCGCGAACGGTGATGGACTCATCGGTATGGATGGTGATGGAGATATCACTGCAATGCCCGGCCAGCGCTTCGTCGATCGAGTTGTCGACGACCTCGAAGACCATGTGGTGCAGGCCAGTGCCGTCGTCGGTGTCGCCGATGTACATACCAGGGCGCTTACGCACTGCATCGAGGCCTTTGAGTACCTTGATGCTCGACGAATCGTACGTGTGGTTTTCGCTCATGCCTTCACTCCCGAGGGGCCGTGGACCTGGGTGATTTGCCCATGTTCCACGTGAAACATTGAGACTGGCGTCTGTTCATGCCAGCCTTCTTGCAAAACGGTTGAATCTACGCAGGTGATAAAAACCTGACAGCCAAGTTGCTCAAGCAACTTGCACAACGCCTGGCGATGCTGAGCGTCCAGCTCGGACGGCAGGTCATCGACCAGATAAATGCACTGCCCGCGTTTGGCCTCGCTTACCAGATGGCCCTGAGCAATACGTAACGCACACACCACCAACTTCTGCTGGCCGCGGGACAACACTTCAGCCGCGTTGTGATTGCCGACCTTCAACCGCAGGTCTGCCCGCTGAGGGCCAGACTGGGTATGTCCCAACGCCCGATCCCGTTCCAATGACGTAGCGAGCACATCAGCCAGCGGACGGTCTTTGTCCCATCCCCGGTAGTAGCTCAGCTTCAGTCCGTCCAGATCCAGCAGGACGGCCAGCGTGGTCTCGAACACCGGCTTCAACGCCTGGATATAAGCCCGCCGATACCCGTCAATCTCGTCGCTAGCCAGCGTCAGTTCACGGCTCCAGGCCGCGTTCGAAGCGCCGTCCAGTGTACCATGCCGCAGCCACGAGTTCCGTTGCCGGAGAGCCTGTTGCAGGCGCTGCCACGCGGCCATGAAACGATGTTCCACGTGGAACACACCCCAATCCAGAAATTGCCGACGCAGTTTGGGCGCCCCCTCCAGCAGGCGGAAACTATCTGGATTAATCAGCTGCAACGGCAGCGTATCGGCAAGTTCGGCGGCCGATCGGACACTTTGTCCATCGATCCGGATTCGTACTTCGCCGCTGCGATCCCGAGCGACACCGAGCGCGCGGCTGTGCTGATCAGGCAACTCCACCTGACCGAACACGGTGCAGGCAGATTGCTCGTAGGTGATCACGGGATTCAGCCGAATGCTGCGAAAAGACCGCGCCAGGCCAAGCAGATGGATGGCTTCGAGCAGGCTGGTTTTGCCGCTGCCGTTATCGCCGAAGAGGATATTGATACGAGGACAGGGAGATAGCGTCACCGGGTGCAGATTGCGGACCCCGGTGACGGAGAGACGACTAAGGGACATTAAAACAGCAGGGTTACAGGCGCATCGGCATCACGACGTACGCTGAGTCGTCGTTGTCGAACTCTTGAACCAGCGCACTGCTGTTCGCATCGGAGAGAATCAGGCGAACCTGCTCGGTAGTCATTACACCAAGCACATCCAGCAGGTAGCTGACGTTGAAGCCGATCTCCAGCGAGCCACCGTTATAGTCGACTGCAACTTCTTCCTCGGCTTCTTCCTGCTCAGGGTTGTTGGCTTGGATTTTCAGCAAGCCGCTTTCCAGCTGCAAACGAATACCGCGGTACTTCTCGTTGGACAGAATCGCGGTACGGCTGAAAGCCTCGCGCAGCAACTGGCGGTCGCCGACTACCAGCTTGTCACCGCCACGCGGCAACACGCGCTCATAGTCCGGGAACTTGCCATCCACCAGCTTCGAGGTAAAGGTGAACTCGCCGGTTGTCGCGCGAATATGATGCTGCCCCAGGACGATGCTGACTTCAGCATCCTGATCGTTGAGTAGGCGGGCAAGCTCCAGAATACCCTTGCGCGGCACGATGACCTGATGACGATCGGGCTGTTCGATACCCGCTTGCATCGAGCACATCGCCAGGCGATGACCATCGGTTGCTACCGCGCGCAGCATGCCGTTGGACACCTCGATCAGCATGCCGTTGAGGTAATAGCGGACGTCTTGCTGCGCCATAGCGAAACTGCTGCGCTCGATAAGCTTGCGCAGCTTGCCTTGCTCGACGCTGAAGGAAAGCGATCCAGGTCCTTCTTCCACGGTCGGGAAATCATTGGCCGGAAGGGTCGACAGGGTGAATCGGCTGCGGCCGGATTTGATAACGATCTTCTGATCATCCAGACGAATACTGATCAGGGCGTCGCTCGGCAAGCTCTTGCAGATATCCATGAGCTTGCGTGCCGGAACGGTGATTTCACCCGGCTCGGCGGCATCCTCGAGTGCAACACGGCCCACCAGTTCGACCTCCAGGTCGGTACCGGTCAGCGACAGCTGCTGACCTTGCACAACAAGGAGAACGTTGGACAGAACCGGCAAGGTCTGACGGCGCTCGACGACGCCAGCAACCAGCTGCAGGGGTTTCAACAGGGCTTCGCGCTGAATGGAGAAATGCATGGTCTGGTCCCTTGCCTATAGATTAGGTCGCACTCAGGTTGTCAAAGTTCGCAGCAAATTCTTGTAATCTTCGCGGATATCCGCGTCAGTTTCCCGCAGTTCGGCGATCTTACGGCAGGCATGCAGAACCGTGGTGTGATCGCGCCCACCGAACGCATCGCCGATTTCCGGCAGGCTGTGATTGGTCAACTCTTTCGACAACGCCATGGCTACCTGGCGCGGACGCGCTACCGAACGGGAACGCCGTTTCGACAGCAGATCGGAAATCTTGATCTTGTAGTACTCGGCGACGGTGCGCTGGATATTGTCGACGCTGACCAGTTTATCCTGCAACGCCAGCAAGTCCTTCAGCGATTCGCGAATCAATTCGATGGTGATATCGCGTCCCATGAAGTGCGCATGGGCGATAACGCGCTTCAGTGCGCCTTCCAATTCGCGGACATTCGAGCGAATGCGCTGGGCGATGAAGAAAGCTGCATCGTGAGGCAGATCGACCTTCGCCTGATCGGCCTTCTTCATCAGAATGGCGACCCGGGTCTCCAGCTCAGGCGGCTCGACCGCCACCGTCAAACCCCAGCCAAAACGCGATTTCAAACGTTCCTCGAGACCATCGATCTCTTTCGGGTAACGATCACTGGTGAGGATGACCTGCTGGCCGCCCTCGAGCAGTGCATTGAAGGTGTGGAAGAACTCTTCCTGGGAGCGCTCCTTCTTGGCGAAGAACTGGATGTCGTCGATCAGCAGCGCATCCACGGAACGGTAGAAGCGCTTGAATTCATTGATCGCATTGAGCTGCAGCGCCTTGACCATGTCCGCCACGAAGCGCTCGGAATGCAGGTACACCACCTTGGCATTCGGATTCTTCTTCAGCAGGTGATTGCCCACCGCATGCATCAGGTGGGTCTTGCCGAGGCCCACGCCGCCATAGAGAAACAGCGGGTTATAGCCATGCTTGGGATTGTCAGCGACCTGCCAAGCGGCCGCGCGAGCCAGCTGGTTGGATTTGCCCTCGACGAAATTCTCGAAGGTGAACGTACGGTTCAGGTAGCTGGTGTGCTTGAGGCCACCTTCGACCTGTACGTTGCGCTCCACTCGGGGCTGCTCCGGCTCGCTGGTATCGGCCGACAATGGCTCGAAGCGCGCTGGAGAAGGTGCTGCCGGCGCCGGGGTACTGACAACCGTTGGCTGAGGCTGAGCACGTGCGGCAGCAGCAGAGGGCAATGCCGCCGACGAAGTACGTTTACTCCCTATCAACAGAGAAAGCGCGGGCGCCAGACCACTGGAGCGCTCGGAGAGCAATTCCAGCAGACGTGACAGGTACTTCTCGTTGACCCAGTCGAGTACGAAACGGTTGGGCGCGTAGACCCGCAGCTCCTCACCGTCACCTTCGACCTGGAGAGGACGAATCCATGTGTTGAATTGCTGAGCAGGCAGTTCATCGCGCAAAAGCTCAACACACTGCTGCCAAAGTTCCACCGACACGGAAACTCCTATCGACTCTGTCGAGGTAAGACGGCGGCCATTGTAGCCGCGCGACCTCTGGTTATCCACAACAACTCGGCCCCTCCGCACTAGATCGCCGAGCACATCAGCCTGCTGTGGAAACAATCGCAGTCTGCAGGAGATCTGTTGATAACCCTCCGTAAGGGCAGTGTCTAAGGCTGTTGAAAAGCGGTTGGCCGCTGCCGCTGTGGATATCTGTCAATTTAATCCCCAGCTTACGCAGATGCTCTGCACGCAATAGGCACCGCTTACCCACCTGGTTCAAGGCTCTCGAAAGCCGCGTGAGCATTGCGCTACAGCCTGCTATCCACAGAAAACGGCTTGTACATACATAAGCACTACATCTTAAGAGCTTATATTTCTTTTCCTTTTATTTTTTTTCAGCCAGATGGGACTGGTTGGAAATTGACCTGGCCTGACGGCTTCTCTACAATCGCCGGTCTCTTAAAAGGGGGCCATTCCGGCCCGCAATGGATCACCAGGTAACCGCACCATGAAACGCACTTTCCAACCCAGCACCATCAAGCGCGCTCGTACCCATGGCTTCCGTGCCCGCATGGCCACCAAGAACGGTCGTCAAGTTCTGTCGCGTCGTCGCGCCAAAGGCCGTAAGCGTCTGACCGTCTGACATCGGAACAGGTAGTGAGTCGGGGCTTCGGCCGGGAAAAGCGACTGCTTACTCCCCGCCAATTCAAGGCAGTCTTCGACTCCCCTTCCGGTAAGGTGCCGGGCAGGAACGTCCTGCTGCTGGCACGAGAGAACGATCTGCAGCATCCCCGCCTCGGGCTGGTGATCGGCAAGAAAAGCGTCAAGCTTTCGGTTGAACGTAACCGCATCAAGCGGCAGATACGTGAGACCTTTCGCCATCATCAACTGGAACTGGCGGGCTGGGACATCGTGATCGTCGCCCGCAAGGGATTGGCTGATCTGGACAATCCCGAACTGGCGAAGCAATTCGCCAAGCTCTGGAAGCGACTGTCACGCAGCCCATCCAAGACCGCCGTCGAACCTGGAGCCGCCAACAGCACCCATGCGTAAATTGGCCATCGCTTCGATCAAGGTCTACCAGTACGCCATCAGTCCCATGATGGCCAGTCACTGTCGTTTCTATCCAAGCTGCTCCTGCTATGCGCTCGAGGCCATCGAAAATCATGGTCTGCTGCGTGGCGGCTGGCTGAGTCTGCGCAGGTTGGGACGCTGCCACCCGTGGAATCCCGGTGGCTACGATCCCGTGCCTTCCCCTAACACTTCCAATTCATCTCCGATGGCCGAGTAACCATGGATATCAAACGCTCGATACTGCTCGTAGCACTAGCAGTCGTTGCCTACCTGATGGTTCTTCAATGGAATCAGGACTACGGTCAGGCAGCGTTGCCTGCCGAAACCGCGCAAAGCCAGCCTGGCGTTCCAACCCTTCCGGATAGTCCCAGCGCTACCAGCGAAGGCAATGCCGATGACGTGCCAGCAGTGGCTGGTCAGCAACAGGCCAGTGCCCTGCCGGCCACGGCGCCGAGCAGCCAGCTGATCCGCGTGCGTACCGATGTGCTGGATGTGGCCATCGACCCACGTGGTGGTGACATCGTCGAGCTGCACCTGCCGCAGTTCCCGCGTCGTCAGGATCGTCCGGATGTACCGTTTCAGCTGTTCGAACGCAGCGGCGAGCGTACCTATGAGGCCCAGAGCGGCCTGATCGGGGATGGTCCGGACCAGGCCAGCGGCCGCCCTCAGTACAGCAGCGAGAAGACCGAGTACCAGCTGGCCGAGGGTCAGGACCAGCTGGTCGTCGATCTCAACTACAGCGCTGACGGCGTCAACTACATCAAGCGTTTCACTCTCGAGCGCGGCAACTACGCGCTGAAAGTGAACTACCTGATCGACAACCAGAGCGAACAGCCCTGGACCGGTTATCTGTTCGGTCAGCTCAAGCGCGACAAGAGTGGCGACCCGTCTTCGAGCACCGCCACTGGTACCGCCACCTACCTGGGTGCGGCTCTGTGGACCAAGGACGAGCCGTATCGCAAGGTTTCCATGGGCGACATGGACGACAAGAACCTGCGTGAAACCGTGCAGGGCGGCTGGATCGCCTGGCTGCAGCACTATTTCGTCACCGCCTGGATCCCTCAGGCCGAAGACACCAACCAGGTGCAGACCCGCAAGGACAGCCAGGGCAACTACATCATTGGCTTCACCGGCCCGGCGGTCACCGTAGCGGCAGGCGCTCAGGGTGAAACCGGTGCCACGCTGTATGCCGGTCCGAAGAGCCAGGACAAACTGGAAGAACTGTCGCCCGGTCTGCGTCTGACCGTCGACTACGGCATCCTCTGGTTCATCGCCCAGCCGATCTTCTGGCTGCTGGAAAACATCCACGCACTGCTGGGCAACTGGGGCTGGTCGATCATCGTCCTGACCATCGTCATCAAGCTTGCCTTCTTCCCGCTCTCAGCCGCGAGCTACCGCTCGATGGCGCGCATGCGTGCGGTATCGCCGAAGATGCAGGCGCTGAAAGAGCAGTTCGGTGATGATCGCCAGAAGATGTCCCAGGCGATGATGGAGCTGTACAAGAAGGAGAAGATCAATCCGCTGGGCGGCTGTCTGCCGATTCTGGTGCAGATGCCGGTCTTCCTTGCGCTGTACTGGGTACTCTTGGAAAGCGTCGAGATGCGCCAGGCGCCCTGGATGTTCTGGATCACCGATCTGTCGATCAAGGATCCGTTCTTCATCCTGCCGATCATCATGGGCGTGACCATGTTCATCCAGCAGCAGCTCAACCCGACACCGCCGGATCCGATGCAGGCGCGGGTGATGAAGCTGTTGCCGATCATCTTCACCTTCTTCTTCCTCTGGTTCCCAGCTGGTCTGGTGCTGTACTGGGTCGTCAACAACGTCCTGTCCATCGCCCAGCAGTGGTACATTACCCGGCAGATCGAGGCGGCGGCGAAGACAGCCTGACGTCTCAACAGCCAAATGCAGAACGCCCCTTGATTGGGGCGTTTTGCTATCTGCCATCCAGAAAGGAGGCCGCATGAATCCAGTTCGCGACACCATCGCCGCTGTCGCCACAGCTCCTGGCCGCGGAGGCGTCGGCATCGTCCGTGTATCCGGTCCGCGTGCCAGAGCGATCGCGATTACCCTGAGCGGCCGCGAGCCAACGCCACGGCATGCGCACTACGGCGCGTTTCATGCTGACGACGGCGAAGTGATCGACGAAGGCCTGCTGTTGTTCTTTCCGGGACCGCATTCGTTTACCGGCGAAGACGTGCTCGAACTGCAGGGGCATGGCGGCCCGGTTGTATTGGATATGCTGCTGCAACGTTGTGTCGAGCTCGGCGTGCGACTCGCGCGGCCCGGAGAGTTCAGCGAGCGCGCCTTTCTCAACGACAAGCTCGATCTCGCCCAGGCCGAAGCCATTGCCGACCTTATCGAAGCCAGCTCCACCCAGGCGGCGCGCAATGCGGTGCGCTCGCTGCAAGGCGAATTCTCGCGACGGGTGCATCAACTGACCGAAAAGCTGATTCAGCTGCGCATCTACGTTGAGGCAGCGATCGATTTTCCTGAAGAAGAAATCGACTTTCTCGCCGATGGCCACGTGCTGGAACAGCTCAACGGCGTGCGCGAAGAGTTATCCACAGTGTTGCGTGAGGCAGGGCAGGGCGCCTTGCTGCGTGACGGGATGACCGTGGTCATCGCCGGTCGGCCCAATGCCGGCAAGTCCAGCCTGCTCAATGCGCTGGCAGGCCGTGAGGCGGCCATCGTTACCGATATCGCCGGAACCACCCGTGACGTGCTGCGCGAACACATCCTCATCGATGGCATGCCCTTGCACGTGGTCGATACCGCCGGCCTGCGTGATACCGAGGATCAGGTCGAGCGCATCGGCGTGCAGCGCGCCCTCAGCGCTATCGGCGAGGCGGACCGTATCTTGCTGATGGTCGACGCCAGCGCACCAGAGGCTGAGGATCCGCTCGCGCTGTGGCCCGAGTTCCTGGACTTCAGCCCGGAGCCGAGCAGGGTAACGCTGATCCGCAACAAGGCCGACCTCAGCGGAGAGGCGATTGCTCTGAGCGTCAGCGCCGATGGGCATGTGACGCTAAGCCTTTGCGCGCGTTCAGGCGAAGGCATCGAGCTGCTGCGTGAACACCTGAAGCAGTGCATGGGGTACGAGCAGACCGCCGAAAGCAGCTTCAGCGCGCGGCGCCGGCACCTCGATGCACTGCGCCTGGCCGACGAGCATCTGCGGCACGGTTACGACCAGCTGACGCTGGCCGGCGCCGGTGAGCTGCTCGCCGAGGACCTGCGTCTGGCACAGCAGGCACTGGGCGAGATCACTGGCGCATTCAGCTCCGATGACCTGCTCGGGCGCATCTTCTCGAGCTTCTGCATAGGCAAGTAACAATTGAAAAAGCGTTCGGGCAACCCCGCCCGGGCGGCGTTTCGATGTGCCGACCGGCACGCTGGCAGTCTTCGCCTACCCCGCTGCAAGCGCCGTTAACACTGAGCTGGCGACCCGTCAGGGCCCCGCCAGCCATCCTTCTCTCGCGGCCTTTGTACCCCGCCTGCCGCTGCGCCTGACATAGCTGGTAACAGCCGTCGGCGCATCCTTTGAACTACCTTTGTTATCAAAACACGCAGCCGTTTCCAGCAATCCCCGACAAGAGGATGGCGCCGTGCTTGCTGCATTACTCGTTTCATTCCTGGGGGCGATCCTCGCCAGGTTCATCGTCAGCCGTACCTTTCCCCATGGGGGATGGGTCGCTGCGCTGTTGCCAGCCGGGCTGTTCCTGTTCTTTCTGGCGAAAGGCGCCAGTCTTCCCGAGGTCGGTGCCATCACCGAAACCCTCGAGTGGGTGCCAGCACTGGGCATCTCGCTGACCCTGAGGCTTGATGGCTTCGCCCTGCTGTTCGTGCTCCTGATCACCGGCATCGGCACCCTGGTGACGATCTACGCAGGCGCCTACTTCTCGCATTCGCCGAAGGAGGAGGCTGCACGTTTCCTCACCCTGATCCTGTTGTTCATGACCGCCATGCTGGGGACCGTGCTGTCCGACAACCTCATCGTCATGTTCGTGTTCTGGGAGGCGACCAGCCTGTTGTCGTTCATGCTGATCGGCTTCAACTCGCACCGCGCGCAAGCACGCAAAGCCGCGCTGCAATCGCTGATCGTGACCGGCGGCGGCGGGCTGGCACTGTTCGGCGGCATCCTCTTGATCGGCATAACGCTAGGTACCTTCTCACTCTCTGAAGTGGCGCAGCGTGCGCCGGAGTTGCTGGCCAGTCCTCTGGCCGTGCCGGCGATGATCCTGATCATGCTCGGCGCCTTCACCAAGTCGGCACAGCTGCCGTTTCATTTCTGGCTGCCGCAGGCCATGGAAGCGCCAGCGCCAGCCTCGGCCTTTTTGCACTCGGCGACCATGGTCAAGTTGGGGGTGTACCTGCTGGCCCGCTTCGATCTCATCTTCGAGGGCATCCCCGCTTTTGGCTCGACCCTGGTGATCGTCGGTAGCCTGACCATGTTGGTGGCCGCGGTACGGGCGCTATCCACTGATGGCTTCAAGGAGGTCCTGGCGCATTCCACCGTGGGCTCGCTGGGGGTGCTGGTGATGCTGATCGGGCTGGATGGCGATTACTCGGTGACCGCGCTGATTGCCTTCATCATCGCCCATGCGCTGTACAAGGCGGCGCTGTTCTTCTGCGCCGGAACCACCATCCATGCGGTTGGCGAGGGCCGGCTGAGCAAGATCGGCGGGCTGGCCCGACGCCTGCCGATGACCACCCTGGCGGCCGGCATGGCGGCGATCTCGATGGCCGGATTGCCGCCGACGCTGGGCTTCATCACCAAGGAATACCTGTTCGAGAGCCAGCTCAACGCATCCTCAGGCTGGGTCGTGGTCGCCGTGGCGGTTCTGGTCAATGCGGTTTTCGCTGCAATCGCCGGGGTGGCGGCCATTCGTCCCTATTACCTCGGCAAGACACGCAGCGAGATCAAGCATCCGGAAACCCTGGGTCTTTACCTCGGACCGCTGGTACTGGGAGGGCTGGGTTTCCTGTTCGGTCTGGCGCCTGACTTCCTCGTGCGCGGGCTGATCCAGCCGGCCAATGATGTGCTGGTCGGACATACCGTGGATCTGTCCTTCTCGCTCTGGCACGGCTTTACGCCGATGCTCGCGCTGAGCGCCACCGTGGTCGCCTTCGCCGGCGGGCTGATCGCCTACTGGCATCGCATCCACTATGCGCTGTCACTGAACAAGGGGTTGGCCCGGGTGCTTGGCGATTTCGGCTTCAACGCCGCCTTCGCCGGCCTCCTGCGCCTGGCCGAACGCTGCACCCGGTTTCTGCAGAACGGTGATCAGCACCGCTACACCTCCACGGTCGCGGCAGCCGTGTTGCTGATCATCGGCTATGGCGTGCTGGCCAGCGGTACGCGTCCGCTGATCGCCATGACCGGCGGGCGCTTCGATGCGCCCTCGGTCATCGTGCTGCTGCTGATGTGCCTGGGTGCCTTTGCCGCCACCCGCACCCCATCGCTACTGCGCGCCATGATCGCGGTTGGCGTGGTGGGGTTCGGCTCGGCGCTGATCTTCCTGCTCAATGGCGCGCCAGACGTTGCGCTCACCCAGTTCTCGGTCGAAGTGCTGCTGGTGCTGATTCTGGTCGCGCTGCTGCTGCGGGTGCCTGAGCGCGCCGCCTCGACCCGCGAGCCGCGGGAAAAGCGCCTGGACATCCTGATCTCGGCGAGTTTCGCGCTGGTGGTCTTCGTCGCGCTGGCCGCCACGGTGGCATTGCCCATGGATGGACGGATCTCCGAGTTCTACGCCGCGACCAGCTATCTCGAGGCCCATGGTCGCAACGTGGTGAATGTGGTGCTGGTGGACTACCGCGCCATCGACACGTTGGGTGAGGTGGTCGTAGTGGCCTTCGCCGCGATGAGCGTGTGGGGGCTGCTACGGGCGCTGCCGCGCAGGAGGGCCGCGCCATGAATTCACTGATCTTCGCCGCCTTCTCGCGGATTCTCTTCATTCTGATGCTGGCGGTGTCGCTCTACGTGCTCTACCGCGGACACAACGAGCCGGGTGGCGGTTTCGTCGGCGGGCTGATCGCCGCGGCCGGATTCGCGACGCTGGCGCTTGCCCGCGGCGTGGACGTGGCCCGCGCCACGCTGCGCTTCGAACCGATGACAGTGATCGGTTGCGGCATCCTCGCTGCGCTGCTTGGCGGGTTGCCAGGCCTCTGGCTGGACGACTCGTTCCTGGCTCACCAGTGGGCGATTCTCGGCAGCGTCCATATCGGTACCACCCTGCTGTTCGATATCGGGGTCTACCTCGTCGTGCTGGGCGGCATCCTTTCTCTGATCCTGCGTTTCTACGAGGGCCTCTGAATATGCATCTGCTCTTTGCATTCGCCATCGCCATCGTGGCTGGCTGCAGCCTGTACCTCATCCTCTCCCGCCATATCGTGCGGATCCTGCTGGGGGTGACCATGCTCTCGGCGGCGATCAACCTGGTGATCTTCCTCTCCGGGCGGATCGTAACGAACGTCCCCGCCGTCATCCGCGCAGGCGAGACCAGCCTGGCCGCCGATGCCGCCAACCCGCTGCCCCAGGCGCTGGTGCTGACCGCAATCGTCATTGGCTTTTCACTGACCGCGTTCTTCGCTGCCCTGGCATTGCAGACCTACCGCAGCGCGGGCAGCGTCGATACGCGCGATATCGATGCAGCCGAGCGCCTGGGTTCGCCATTCTCGGCCACTAAGGATCGCCCGTGACCGAATTCCTGATCCTGCATGCGCCGCTCTGGCCGGTACTGCTGCCGATTCTTGGTGCGGGTCTGGCGACCTGCCTGTGGGAACATCGCCGCGCGCAACGCTTGGTCACCGGCCTGTGCATAACTCTGCTGTTGGCATCTTCGCTACTGCTGCTCGCTGCGGTTTACCAGCAGGGCGTGCTGGCGATCCGCTTTGGCGGCTGGGATGCTCCCTTCGGCGTGGTATTCGTCGCCGATGCACTGTCCGCCGCCATGGTGGCCATTACCGGTATCCTTGCCGCCGCGGTGATGACCTTCGGTCTCGCCGATATCCGCTGCCGCGAGGAACAGGCAGGCTTCCATCCATTGATGCTGGGCATGCTGGCCGGCGTAAACGGTGCCTTCCTCACCGGCGATATCTTCAACCTGTACGTCTGGTTCGAGGTGATGCTGATCACCGCGATGGGCCTGCTGTCGATCGGCCGCAATCGCGCCCGGCTCGATGCGACGGTGCGCTATGCGGTGCTCAACCTGTTCTCCACGCTGCTGTTTCTGACCGGGGTTGCACTGCTCTACGGCGCGACCGGAACGCTGAACATGGCGGATCTCGCCCGGGTGCTGCCCGAGACCGAACCGTCGATCAACCTGACGCTGTCGGCGCTGCTACTGCTCTGTGGCTTCGGCATCAAGGCCGGCTATTTCCCGTTGTTCTTCTGGCTGCCGGCGTCGTATCACACGGCCTCGATCACGGTTTCGGCAATCTTCGCCGGGCTGCTGACCAAGGTCGGCGTGTATGCCTGTTTCCGCGTGTTCACCCTGATCTTCAGCGTCGAAGACAGCGGTATCCGTGAGATCGTCGCGGTGCTGGCGGCCGGCACCATGCTGTTCGGGGTCTTCGGCGCGGCGGTGCAGTGGGACGTACGGCGAATCCTCTCGTTCCACATCGTCAGCCAGATCGGCTACATGCTGCTTGGCTTGGCCATATCCACCCAGGCGGCGCTCGCCGGGGCCATCTTCTACATCATTCATCACATCATCGTGAAGGCGAACCTGTTCCTGCTTGCCGGCGCCATTCACCGGGCCTCCGGCACCTTCGATCTGCGCAAGAGCGGCGGCCTGATGTATCGCAACCCTCTACTGGCCGCGCTGTTTCTGGTACCGGCTTTGTCCCTGGCCGGCTTGCCGCCGCTGTCCGGCTTCTGGGCGAAGTTCCTCGTGATCGACGCAACCTTCCGTGCCGGCGAGCACTGGTTGGCCGGGCTGGCGCTGTTCGTCGGCCTGTTGACCCTCTATTCGATGAGCAAGATCTGGATGGAAGCCTTTTGGAAGAAGCCGGTACTGCCGCGCGCCGAGGCCCGCCGGATACCGCTGCCCATGCTGCTGGCGATCGCCTCGCTCGGTGCGCTGACCCTGGTGATCGGTTTCATGCCGCAACCGTTGATCCTCTTTTCGCAAACCGCCGCCGCGGCACTGCTGGAGCCCAGCGCTTACCTGTCGGCCGTGCTGCCGGCTAACCCGATCCTGGAGCCTCGCCCATGACCAGCCTGCTGCGCCGAGTACTCGATGTGGTCGAGCTGCTCGGCATCTACCTCTATGAGCTGATCGTCTCGTCTGTTGCAGTGGCTGCCGCTGCCTTTTCGCCAGCGCCGAACATGCAGAGTTCGATCATCGCGGTACCCATCGAGCTGCGCACCGACCTCGGCGTCGCGGTGCTCGCCAGTCTGGTTTCGCTGACTCCGGGCAATTGCGCATTGCACGTCAGCGAGGATCGTCGCCTGCTCTACGTGCATGCGCTGGATGGCCGCGCGCCGGAGCAGATCATCGCGTCGATCAGGCAAGTCTTCGAGCGACGCATCGCGCGCATCGAGAGATGGTGAGCATGATCACGACGCTGCTGATCCTGGTCATGCTGCCGCTGGCCTTGACCCTCTGGCGAATGATCGTCGCGAAGACACTGGTCGACCGCGTGGTCGCGCTGGACATGCTGACCGGCGTTGGGGTTGCCATCGCCGCGCTGGTCGCTGCAATGACCGGACGCCGGGAGTTTCTCGACGTGGGCTTCGGTCTCGGACTGATCGGTTTCGTCGGGACCTGCGCCTTCGCCGTCTTCATCATGCGCAAGGGGAGGAGCGAGCAATGATCGAAATCCTGGCAGTGGCTTTCATGCTGGTCGGTGTGATCTTTCTGTTCGCCACGATGTTCGGCCTGCTGCGCTTTGCCGATCCCCTGCAGCGAATCCATGCCACGACCAAGTCCGGTACGGTTGGTGCAGGACTCATCCTCGTCGGGGTGATGATCGAGATGGGCGATGCCCAGGCCACATTCATCGGCACCGCCACGGTGATCTTTCTGATGCTGACCATTCCTATCGCTGGTCACCTGCTTGGGCGGGCTGCCTATGTTTCGGGGGCTCGGCTCGACGGCCTGCATGGAGATGATGCGCTGGATGGCGTACTCGAACGCAGCCCGCTAACGCTCGACGAATATCTCGCACAGACCGAGAAAAGCCCTCCCCAGCGAAATCCAGAACCTGGCAGAGAAGACCTGCGGACCAACGTAGATGAGCCGAGGAGCCCTGTTGATAACCCAGGTTCAGCCAAGTAGATAACCCTAGCCTGAACCCTATGGATAACACCGCTGTGTATAAGTAAACAATCTATCAACAGGTAGCGCACGCGATCTACACCGGTAGAGCCCAGGCGCAGCACAACCTTTTGCAACGCTGGACCCTTCGTAGGCTCTAGGCTACAGAACCTTATCCACAGAAATTGCCTTCACCATTAGTAAACATATCTACAAGCTCTTTATATATTTCTTCTCTATTTTTCTATTTATGCGTAATCCAACCGCTCAGCGTTCGGCTGGTCATTTTTTGTCCAAAGCCCTTCTTTAGCGCAGCCTTAGTCCCTATACTTCGCGGTTTCCCGAAATCCAATCTGAACAGGCACGAGGTGCGTGGTGGACTTCCCTTCCCGTTTTGACGTGATCGTTATCGGTGGCGGCCATGCCGGTACCGAGGCTGCGCTGGCAGCGGCACGCATGGGCGTGAAGACCCTGCTGCTCAGCCACAATGTGGAAACCCTCGGCCAGATGAGCTGCAACCCGGCTATCGGCGGCATCGGCAAGAGCCATCTGGTCAAGGAAATCGATGCCCTGGGCGGTGCCATGGCCATGGCAACCGACAAGGGTGGCATTCAGTTCCGCGTGCTCAACAGCCGCAAGGGCCCGGCGGTCCGCGCAACTCGTGCGCAGGCTGATCGCGTGCTGTACAAGGCGGCTATCCGCGAAACCCTGGAGAACCAGGCCAACCTGTGGATATTTCAGCAGGCGGCGGACGACCTCATCGTCGAGCAGGACCAGGTCCGGGGTGTCGTGACGCAAATGGGCCTGCGTTTCCTTGCCGATTGCGTGGTACTGACTACAGGAACCTTCCTCGGCGGACTTATCCACATTGGCCTGCAGAATTATTCAGGCGGCCGTGCAGGCGATCCGCCTTCGATCGCTCTGGCCAATCGGCTGCGTGAGCTACCGCTGCGTGTTGGACGCTTGAAGACCGGAACCCCGCCGCGCATCGATGGCCGGACCGTGGACTTTTCGCTGATGACCGAACAGCCAGGCGATACCCCGCTGCCGGTAATGTCGTTCATGGGCAGTCGTGAGCAGCATCCGCCGCAGGTCAGCTGCTGGATCACCCACACCAACGCGCGAACCCACGAAATCATCGCCGCCAACCTCGATCGCTCGCCGATGTACTCCGGTGTGATCGAAGGTGTGGGCCCGCGCTACTGCCCGTCCATCGAAGACAAGATTCATCGTTTTGCCGACAAGGACAGCCACCAGGTCTTCCTCGAGCCGGAGGGCCTGACCACCCATGAGCTGTATCCCAACGGCATCTCCACCTCGCTGCCGTTCGACGTGCAGCTGCAGATCGTGCAGAGCATCCGCGGCATGGAGAACGCGCACATCGTGCGGCCCGGCTATGCCATCGAGTACGACTACTTCGATCCGCGCGATCTCAAGTACAGCCTGGAAACCAAGGTCATCGGCGGGTTGTTCTTCGCCGGCCAGATCAACGGCACCACCGGTTACGAAGAGGCCGGCGCCCAGGGCCTGCTCGCCGGCGCCAATGCGGCGCTGCGTGCTCAGGGCAAGGACAGCTGGTGTCCGCGCCGCGATGAGGCGTACCTCGGCGTGCTGGTCGATGACCTGATCACTCTTGGCACGCAGGAGCCCTATCGCATGTTCACTTCGCGCGCCGAGTATCGGCTGATCCTGCGCGAGGACAATGCTGATCTGCGCCTCACCGAGAAGGGCCGCGAGCTGGGGCTGGTGGATGACGCCCGCTGGGCCGCGTTCTGCGCCAAGCGCGAAGGTATCGAGCTCGAGGAGCAGCGCCTGAAGAGCAGCTGGGTCCGTCCCGGTACGCCGCAAGGCGATGCCATCGCCGAACGTTTCGGCAGCCCGCTGGCTCGCGAGTACAACCTGCTCAATCTGCTGGCCCGTCCGGAAATCGATTACCAGAGCCTGGTCGAACTGACCGGTGACGGTGCGCAGGATCCGCAGGTCGCCGAGCAGGTCGAGATCAAGACCAAGTACGCCGGCTACATCGAACGGCAGCAGGACGAGATCGAGCGCCTGCGCGCCAGTGAAAACATCGCGCTGCCGGTTGATCTCGACTACACCACGATTCCGGGACTGTCGAAGGAGATTCAGCACAAGCTCGGCCAGGCACGGCCCGAGACGCTTGGCCAGGCATCGCGCATCCCGGGCGTCACTCCGGCGGCCGTCTCGCTGTTGATGATCCACCTGAAGAAACGCAACGCCGGCCAGCGGTTGGAGCAGAGCGCTTGATGAGTCTGGTCAGTGAGTCGCATGCCGCTGAGCTCGTCCGTGGCGCCCAGGAACTCGGGATCGAACTGAGCGAGCGACAACAGCAGCAATTGCTTGCCTATCTGGCGCTGCTGATCAAGTGGAACAAGGCCTACAACCTGACGGCCGTGCGCGATCCCGACGAAATGGTCTCGCGACACTTGCTCGACAGCCTGAGCGTAGTGCCCTTCGTTGCCGAGGCTGGCCGTACCTGGCTGGACGTTGGCAGCGGTGGGGGCATGCCTGGCGTACCGTTGGCAATCATGTTCCCCGAGCGGGCCTTCACGCTGCTCGATTCGAACGGCAAGAAGACGCGCTTTCTGACACAGGTGAAGCTGGAACTGAAACTGGCCAACCTCGAGGTGGTGCACAGTCGCGTCGAGCAGTACCAGCCGGCCATACCCTTCGAAGGCATCACCTCGCGCGCTTTCAGCTCGCTGGACGACTTCACCAGCTGGACGCGCCATCTGGGCAATGCCGAAACCCGCTGGCTGGCCATGAAGGGCGTGCAGCCGGACGACGAGCTGCAGCGCCTGCCCGACGACTTCCGTCTCGATGCCTGTCACGTACTCAAGGTTCCCGGTTGCCAAGGCCAGCGCCATCTGCTGATACTGCGCCGCACTTCATGACCCCGGACAGACACTGACCATGGCTAAAGTTTTCGCCATCGCCAACCAGAAGGGCGGTGTCGCCAAGACCACCACCTGCATCAACCTGGCGGCATCGCTGGTTGCCACACGCCGGCGGGTGCTGCTGATCGACCTCGATCCTCAGGGCAACGCCACCACCGGTAGCGGTGTGGATAAACTCGGCCTGGAGTACTCGATCTACGACGTGCTGATCGGTGAATGCAGCCTGGTGGACGCCATGCAGTTCTCCGAGCACGGCGGCTACCAGCTGTTGCCGGCCAACCGCGATCTGACCGCGGCCGAAGTGGCGTTGCTGAATCTGCCGGCCAAGGAGAAACGCCTGCGCGAGGCGCTGGCGCCGGTCCGCGAGAACTACGATTACATTCTCATCGACTGTCCGCCGTCGCTGTCGATGCTGACCATCAATGCATTATCTGCCGCCGATGGCGTGATCATTCCCATGCAGTGCGAATACTACGCACTCGAAGGGCTGACCGATCTGGTCAACTCGATCCAGCGCATCGGCCAGGCACTGAATCCGAGTCTGAAGATCGAAGGCCTGTTGCGCACCATGTACGACCCGCGCAGCAGCCTGACCAACGACGTATCCGAACAGCTCAAGGCGCATTTCGGCGACAAGCTCTATGACACCGTAATTCCGCGCAACGTCCGGCTTGCCGAGGCCCCCAGCCACGGTATGCCGGCGCTGGTCTACGACAAGCAATCCAAGGGCGCTCTGGCCTATCTGGCCCTGGCCGGCGAACTGTCGCGACGCCAGCGCCAGTCTGCCCGCGGTGCCCTCGCATAAGGACTATTCATGGCGACCAAGAAAAGAGGTCTAGGACGGGGACTCGACGCCCTGCTCGGCGGCGCCAGTGTCTCGGCGATGCAGGAAGAGGCCGCCAAGGTCGATACCCGTGAACTCCAGCATCTGCCGTTGGACCTGGTTCAGCGCGGCAAGTACCAGCCACGCCGCGACATGGATCCGCAGGCGCTCGAAGAGCTGGCGCAGTCGATCAAGAACCACGGCGTGATGCAGCCCATCGTCGTGCGCCCGATCAGTGGCGGCCGTTTCGAGATCATCGCCGGTGAGCGTCGCTGGCGGGCCAGCCAGCAGGCCGGACTGGAAAGCGTACCGGCGCTGGTTCGCGAAGTGCCGGACGAAGCCGCCATCGCCATGGCACTGATCGAGAACATCCAGCGCGAAGATCTCAATCCGATCGAAGAGGCTGTCGCGCTGCAGCGCCTGCAGCAGGAATTCCAGCTGACTCAACAGCAGGTGGCCGACGCGGTCGGCAAGTCCCGCGTCTCGGTCAGCAATCTGCTGCGCCTGATTGCGCTGCCGGAAGAGATCAAGACCCTGCTGTCCCATGGTGATCTGGAAATGGGCCATGCACGCGCCTTGCTCGGCTTGCCGGCCGAACAACAGGTCGAAGGCGCGCGGCATGTTGTCGCACGTGGCCTGACCGTACGCCAGACCGAAGCGATGGTGCGCCAGTGGCTGAGCAGCAAGGAAGCGCCCAAAGTCGAAGTGAAGGTTGATCCCGACATCAGCCGTCTGGAACAGCGCCTGGCGGAACGCCTGGGCTCGCCGGTGCAGATCAAGCATGGCCAGAAGGGCAAGGGGCAGCTGGTTATCCGCTACAGTTCGCTCGACGAATTGCAGGGCGTATTGGCACACATCCGCTGATACAAATTGTTTGTAGTGCCGGTCGGAAAATACTACCGGAGTGTTGAACCCCGGCTGGCCTGCTCCTATACTCGCCGCGCTTTTTTGACTGCGGACAATTATTTACGCGGCCTGCTGCAATGATGGAAATCAGGTGAACATACGCAACAGAACACCCTTCCATCGTCTACCGGCTTTTCGCGTATTGCTGATGCAGGCGATGGTCGTAGTAGTGACCGCTGTCTCATGTGGCCTGGTTTTTGGTATTGTCGCCGGCTACTCCGCGCTGTGCGGTGGTCTGATTGCGCTGTCGGCGAACGTGTATTTCGCGTACAAGGCCTTTCGTTACTTTGGCGCACGTTCGACCCGGGCGATCATCCAGTCCTTCTGGTCTGGCGAGATGGGTAAACAGATTCTGGCAGCAGCGCTGTTTGCGTTGGTGTTCGTGGGAGTGAAACCGCTGGAACCGATCGCCTTGTTTGCCGGCTATCTGCTGGTGCTGGGAGTCGGAGCAAGCGCGCTCCTGCTGATGAAAAACAATCCGAAGCATTGAGCATTGAGGCGTTTATGGCGAGTACCCCCGCTGAATATATCCAGCACCACCTGCAAAACCTGACCTACGGCAAATTGCCGGCAGGTTACGAGCGTGCTGATGGCTCCGTTCTCGATCAGGCCACCTGGACCATCGCTCAGACTGGTCTCGAAGCGCGCGACATGGGCTTCATGGCATTCCACCTGGATACCCTCGGCTGGTCTCTGCTGATGGGCGCCATCTTCATTCTGCTGTTCCGCAGCGCCGCCAAGTCTGCCACTGCCGGGGTACCGGGCAAGCTGCAGAACTTCGTCGAGATGTGCGTAGAGTTCGTCGAAGGCGTGGTCAAGGACACCTTCCACGGCCGTAACACGTTGATCGCCCCGCTGGCTCTGACCATCTTCGTCTGGGTGTTCCTGATGAACAGCCTGAAGTGGATTCCGGTCGACTACATCCCGGGTCTGGCCAGTCTGCTCGGCCTGCCGGCGTTCAAGATCGTTCCGACTGCCGACCCGAACGGTACCTTTGGCCTGTCGCTCGGCGTGTTCATCCTGATCCTGTTCTACAGCGTCAAGGTCAAGGGCTTCGGTGGCTTCAGCAAGGAGCTGGCGTTCACCCCGTTCAATCACTGGTCGCTGGTGCCGTTCAACCTGTTCCTCGAGATTCTCGGCCTGCTGACCAAGCCGCTCAGCCTCGCACTGCGTCTGTTCGGCAACATGTACGCCGGTGAGGTGGTGTTCATCCTCATCGCTCTGCTGCCGTTCTACGTGCAGTGGACCCTGAATGTGCCTTGGGCGATCTTCCATATTCTGGTGATTCCGCTTCAGGCCTTCATCTTCATGGTACTGACGGTGGTGTACCTGAGCTCTGCCCATGAAGAACATCACTGAAACGCGCTAACGCTTTAACCGAAAAACCTTAACCCCCCTTAGCTTCAGGAGCTTTACATGGAACTCGTCTACATCGCCGCCTCCATCATGATCGGTCTGGGTGCCCTGGGCACCGGTATTGGCTTCGCCCTGCTGGGCGGCAAGCTGCTGGAATCCACTGCTCGTCAGCCTGAGCTGGCTCCTCAGCTGCAAACCAAGACCTTCCTGATGGCCGGCCTGCTCGACGCCGTACCGATGATCGGCGTTGGTATCGCGATGTACCTCATCTTCGTTGTCGCCGGCTAATCACTTTCCGGTTTGAGATGGGGTTCGCCGGGCGAGCCCCGTCGCCGTGGAATGACTCCCGCGTTGAACGAGATAGCACGAGGTAAATCGCTGTGAACATTAACTTGACGCTGTTCGGTCAAACGCTCGCCTTCGCTATCTTCGTCTGGTTCTGCATGAAGCTCGTGTGGCCGCCAATTACGGCAGCCATGGCAGCGCGCCAGAAGAAGATCGCTGAAGGACTGGATGCGGCAGGCCGTGCGCAGCAAGACCTGAAACTGGCTCAGGACAAGGTGTCCAACACCCTCCGCGAGACCAAGGAGCAGGCAGCCCAGATCATCGAGCAGGCGAACAAGCACGCTAACGCGATCATCGAGGAAGCCAAGCAGCAGGCACGTACCGAAGGCGAGCGACTGGTCGCCGGCGCCCGCGCCGAGATCGAACAGGAAGTGAACCGTGCCAGGGACCAACTGCGCAGTCAGGTAGCGGCTCTTGCCGTCGCCGGTGCAGAGAAGATCCTGGAGTCCCAGGTGGACGCCAAGGTGCACAACGAGCTGGTCGAAAAACTGGCCTCCCAACTCTAAGCGAGGCAAGCGATGATCAATACCCAGACGCTTGCTCGGCCTTACGCGAAAGCCGCTTTCGAGTTCGCCAGCGCCGCAGGACAGACCGATTCCTGGTCGAAAATGCTGAACCTGGCCGCCATCGCTGTTGAAGTCCCAGAAGTCGCAGCGTTGCTGAACGACCCCCGCCTGACCAGCGAAAGCAAGGTCCAGGGGCTGGTGCGTCTACTCGGTGACGATGCCGACGAAGCTTTCCGCAACTACGTCCAGACCCTTGGCGAAAATGATCGCCTGTCGGTTCTGCCGACCGTATGGGAGCTGTACGAGGACATCAAGGCGCAAGCCGAGAAAACGCTCGAGGCAGAAGTTGAAACCGCCTTCGAGCTCAGCAACGAGCAACTCCAAACTTTGGCTGCCGCCCTGTCGAAGCGGCTAGATCGCACCGTCAACCTCCAGCAGGCCGTGAATCCTGCTCTGATCGGCGGCGTGTTGATTCGCGCCGGTGATGTGGTTGTCGACGGTTCGGTCCGCGGCAAACTGAGCCAGTTGGCCGAATCGTTGAAATCCTGATTTGAGGGTCATGGCATGCAGCAACTGAATCCTTCCGAGATTAGTGAAATCATCAAGCAGCGCATCGAGAAATCGAATGTCGCTGCTCAAGCCCGTAATGAGGGCACCGTCGTCAGCGTTTCTGACGGTATCGTACGTATCTACGGTCTCGCCGACGTCATGTACGGCGAAATGATCGAGTTCCCTGGCGGCGTCTTTGGTATGGCACTGAACCTGGAGCAGGACTCCGTAGGTGCCGTGGTTCTGGGTAACTACCTGGGCCTGACCGAAGGCATGAGCGCCAAGTGCACCGGCCGCATCCTCGAAGTTCCGGTTGGTCCGGAACTGCTGGGTCGCGTAGTCGACGCACTGGGTAACCCGATCGACGGCAAAGGCCCGATCAATGCCCAGGCAACTGACGCGGTCGAGAAGGTCGCGCCTGGCGTGATCTGGCGTAAGTCAGTCGACCAGCCGGTGCAGACCGGTTACAAGTCGGTCGACGCCATGATCCCGGTAGGCCGTGGCCAGCGCGAGCTGATCATCGGTGACCGTCAGATCGGCAAGACCGCCCTGGCCATCGACGCCATCATCAACCAGAAGAACAGCGGCATCCGCTGCGTCTACGTAGCCATCGGTCAGAAGCAGTCGACCATCGCCAACGTGGTTCGCAAGCTGGAAGAGCACGGCGCCCTGCACAACACCATCGTTGTCGCTGCGTCCGCTTCCGAATCCGCTGCGCTGCAGTACCTTGCGCCGTACTCCGGTTGCACCATGGGCGAGTACTTCCGCGACCGCGGTGAAGACGCGCTGATCGTCTATGACGATCTGTCCAAGCAGGCTGTGGCTTACCGCCAGATCTCCCTGCTGCTGCGTCGTCCGCCGGGACGTGAAGCCTACCCGGGCGACGTGTTCTATCTCCACAGCCGTCTGCTGGAGCGCGCTTCGCGTGTTTCCGAAGAGTACGTCGAGAAGTTCACCAACGGTGCCGTGACTGGCAAGACTGGCTCGCTGACCGCTCTGCCGATCATCGAAACCCAGGCCGGCGACGTTTCCGCGTTCGTTCCGACCAACGTGATTTCCATCACCGACGGTCAGATCTTCCTGGAATCGGCCATGTTCAACGCAGGCATCCGTCCGGCCGTCAACGCCGGTATCTCGGTATCCCGCGTGGGTGGTGCTGCGCAGACCAAGATCGTCAAGAAGCTGTCCGGTGGTATCCGTACCGCTCTGGCTCAGTACCGTGAACTGGCTGCGTTCGCGCAGTTCGCTTCCGACCTCGACGAAGCTACCCGCAAGCAGCTCGAGCACGGTCAGCGTGTTACCGAGCTGATGAAGCAGAAGCAGTACGCGCCGATGTCCATAGCCGACATGTCCCTGTCCCTGTACGCCGCCGAGCGTGGCTTCCTGACGGACGTGGACGTGGCCAAGGTTGGCGCCTTCGAGCAGGCCCTGATCGCCTTCTTCAACCGCGAGTTCGCCGATCTGATGGCGAAGATCAACGTGAAGGGTGACTTCAATGACGAAATCGACGCTGGCCTCAAGGCTGGTATCGAGAAGTTCAAGGCCACTCAAAGCTGGTAAGCCGCAGCGGGAGCCGAGAGGCTCCCGCCTGCTAACCCGATAGGTGTCAAATGGCAGGCGCAAAAGAGATTCGCAGCAAGATTGCGAGCATCAAAAGCACGCAGAAGATCACCAGCGCCATGGAAAAGGTGGCCGTCAGCAAGATGCGCAAGGCACAGATGCGCATGGCTGCCAGCCGCCCTTATGCGGAGCGGATCCGGCAGGTTATCGGCCATCTGGCCTTTGCCAACCCGGAATACCGTCACCCGTTCATGGTGGAGCGTCCGGTCAAGCGTGTCGGCTATATCGTCGTGTCTACTGATCGTGGTCTGTGCGGTGGCCTGAACATCAACCTGTTCAAGGTCCTGATCAAGAACATGAAGGAGTGGCACGATCAGAAGGTCGAAGTCGACCTCTGCGTGATCGGCAACAAGGGCGCGAGCTTTTTCCGCAGCTTCGGCGGCAACGTCGTCGCAGCGATCGGCAACCTCGGCGAAGAGCCGTCGATCAATGATCTGATCGGCAGCGTCAAGGTCATGCTGGACGGCTTCCATAACGGCCGTATCGATCGCTTGTACCTGGTATCCAACAAGTTCATCAACACCATGACCCAAAAGCCGACGCTCGATCAGCTGCTGCCCCTGGCTGCAGACGAGAGTGCCGAGCCGGTGAAGAAAGGTCAGTGGGACTACCTCTACGAGCCGGACGCCCAGCAGCTGCTGGATGCTCTGCTGGTTCGTTTCATCGAGTCCCAGGTCTATCAGGCCGTGGTTGAGAACGGCGCAGCCGAACAGGCCGCGCGGATGATTGCCATGAAGAACGCAACCGACAACGCCGGTGAGCTGATCAGCGACCTGCAACTGGTCTACAACAAGGCCCGTCAGGCTGCGATCACTCAGGAAATTTCGGAAATCGTCGGCGGCGCTGCCGCGGTTTAAGAACGGTTCAAATATTCAGAGGAACCAAACATGAGTAGCGGACGTATCGTTCAAATCATCGGCGCCGTTATCGACGTGGAATTTCCGCGCGATCTGGTACCGAACGTCTATGACGCGCTGAAAGTTCAAGGCGCCGAGACCACCCTGGAAGTCCAGCAGCAGCTGGGCGACGGCATTGTCCGTACCATCGCCATGGGTTCGACCGAAGGCCTCAAGCGTGGCCTGGACGTCGTCAACACCGGCACCGGTATCTCCGTGCCGGTCGGCAAGCAGACCCTGGGTCGCATCATGGACGTCCTAGGTAACCCCATCGACGAAGCCGGCCCGATCGGCGAAGAAGAGCGCTGGACCATCCACCGCGCTGCTCCGTCCTACGCAGAGCAGGCTGGCGGCAACGAGCTGCTGGAAACCGGCATCAAGGTTATCGACCTGGTTTGCCCGTTCGCCAAGGGCGGTAAGGTCGGTCTGTTCGGTGGTGCCGGTGTCGGCAAGACCGTAAACATGATGGAGCTGATCCGTAACATCGCGATGGAGCACAGCGGTTACTCCGTGTTCGCCGGTGTGGGTGAGCGTACTCGTGAAGGTAACGACTTCTATCACGAGATGAAGGACTCCAACGTTCTGGACAAGGTTGCCCTGGTTTACGGTCAGATGAACGAGCCGCCAGGAAACCGTCTGCGCGTGGCACTGACCGGCCTTACCATGGCCGAGAAGTTCCGTGACGAAGGCCGTGACGTACTGTTGTTCGTCGACAACATCTACCGTTACACCCTCGCCGGTACCGAAGTATCCGCACTGCTGGGCCGTATGCCTTCCGCGGTGGGTTACCAGCCGACTCTGGCCGAAGAGATGGGCGTTCTGCAGGAGCGCATCACCTCCACCAAGAACGGCTCGATCACCTCGGTACAGGCCGTATACGTACCTGCGGACGACCTGACCGACCCGAGCCCGGCGACCACCTTCGCCCACCTCGACGCCACCGTCGTACTGTCGCGTGACATCGCCTCCCTGGGTATCTACCCGGCGGTCGATCCGCTCGACTCGACTTCGCGTCAGCTGGATCCGCTGGTCATCGGCCAGGAGCACTACGACACCGCTCGCGGCGTTCAGTACGTGCTGCAGCGCTACAAGGAGCTGAAGGACATCATCGCGATCCTCGGTATGGACGAACTTTCCGAGACCGACAAGCAGCTGGTATCCCGTGCTCGTAAGATCCAGCGCTTCCTGTCCCAGCCGTTCTTCGTGGCCGAAGTCTTCACTGGCTCGCCAGGCAAGTACGTTCCGCTGAAGGAAACCATCCGTGGTTTCTCCGGCATCCTCAGTGGCGAGTACGACCACCTGCCGGAGCAGGCGTTCTACATGGTCGGCAGCATCGACGAAGCCATCGAGAAAGCCAAGAAACTGTAACTGGCGCGCCCGTTCGCGGGCGCCAACCAGCCTGACCGGCAGCTGTTGGTCAGGCTGATTACCGAGGCATGAACATGGCTATGACAGTGCATTGCGACATCGTCAGTGCGGAAGAAGAGCTGTTCTCGGGGCTGGTGGAAATGGTCGTCGCCCACGGCAACCTGGGTGACATCGGCGTTCTGCCGGGTCACGCGCCGCTGCTGACCGATCTCAAGCCGGGTCCGGTTCGAGTGATCAAGCAGGGTGGTGACGAGGAGATCTTCTACATCTCCGGCGGCTTCATCGAAGTGCAGCCGAACATGGTGAAGGTTCTCGCCGATACCGCTACGCGCGCCAAGGACATCGACGAAGCCGCCGCTCAGGCTGCCGTCAAAGCTGCCGAGAAGGCCCTGCACGAGAAGGGCGCGGAGTTCGATTACGGCTCCGCCGCCGCTCGCCTGGCCGAGGCCGCAGCCCAGCTGCGAACCATCGAGGCAATGCGCAAGAAGTACGGTCGGCACTGATCGACTCGCGACTTCATCGCGCACGAGTAAAAGGGTAGCCTTGGCTACCCTTTTTCTTTTTCTGCCATTTGACGGCACCGACGCCAGTTGCACCCGGGAAAGACGCACGGGTGAGCTGCCGGGCCGATACCGTTCAGGAATCGCTGCATGTCTCTCGATATCGTCATTCTCGCCGCTGGCCAGGGCACCCGTATGCGCTCGGCCCTGCCCAAGGTGCTGCACCCGGTTGCCGGAAAATCCATGCTCGGGCACGTCATCGATACGGCCCGCGCGCTGCAGCCGCAGAGCATTCAGGTGGTCATCGGCCACGGTGCCGAGCAGGTGCGCCAGCGGCTGTCCGGTGATGACCTTGACTACGTGGTTCAAGCCGAGCAGCTGGGTACCGGGCATGCAGTGGCCCAGGCGTTGCCGAATCTCTCGGCCGAGCGTGTGCTGATCCTCTATGGTGATGTGCCGCTGATCGAAGCCGAAACGCTACAGCGCCTGCTGCAGAAGGTCGGGCCGGAGCAGCTGGCGCTGCTGACGGTTACGCTGGATGACCCGACCGGCTATGGCCGGATCGTGCGTGACGCGCGCGGCGAAGTGCAGGCCATCGTCGAGCATAAGGATGCCAGCGACGAGCAGAAGGCGATCCGCGAAGGCAATACGGGGATTCTCGCGGTTCCGGGCAGTCGTATTGGCGAATGGCTTGGCCGCCTGTCCAACAGTAACGCCCAGGGCGAGTATTACCTGACGGATGTGATCGCCATGGCCGTCGCCGATGGCCTGCGCGTGGCCACCGAGCAGCCGCTGGATGCAATGGAAGTGCAGGGCGCCAACGACCGCATCCAGCTGGCCGAACTGGAGCGCCACTACCAGCAGCGCGCAGCCCGGCGCCTGATGGCGCAAGGCGTCACGCTGCGCGATCCGGCGCGCTTCGACGTGCGTGGGGAGCTCAGTGTCGGTCGTGATGTGCTGATCGATGTGAACGTGGTGCTGGAAGGCACAGTGGTCATCGAAGACGATGTGCAGATCGGGCCGAACTGCGTGATCAAGGACAGCACCCTGCGCCGCGGCGCGATCATCAAGGCCAACTCCCATCTGGAGGGTGCGGTAGTCGGCGAGGGCGCGGATTGCGGGCCATTCGCGCGTCTGCGTCCGGGCGCGGTACTGGGCAAGAAGGCCCATGTCGGTAACTTCGTCGAGCTGAAGAACGCGACGCTGGGTGACGGTGCCAAGGCCGGTCACCTCAGCTATCTCGGTGATGCCGAGATCGGCGCGCGGACCAACATCGGCGCCGGCACCATCACCTGCAACTACGATGGTGCCAACAAGTTCAAGACAGTAATGGGCGAGGACGTCTTTATCGGCTCCAACAGCTCGCTGGTGGCGCCGCTGCATCTGGGCGACGGCGCCACGACTGGTGCTGGCTCGACCATCACCGAAGACGTGCCGGCACACACTCTCGGGCTCGGTCGTGGGCGTCAGCGCAATATCGACGGCTGGCAACGGCCGACCAAGAAGTGAAGCAAGCCCGGCTCGGCCACGCTGATAGCCGGGCTCGCCGCGGCATAGCGGGGTTTCGAAGCCCGGCCAGGGTTCGGCAAAGCGTCCATCGTCTCGCCGAGCGCATGTGGGCCAATCCACATTGCGCGCGGGCTGGAGAAGCTTGCCGGGCTGTTTCTGCTCGGCTGCGGCGTCAAGCTGACACTCAACTGAATGGGCTTGCCGCTCTTCGCTTCGGCGAATACCGCGCTTGCAGCTGACGAATGCTTATGTTTTGATTCGCGCCATTAACTTTCGAATCGAAACATATCAATGTCGAAGCGCAACACACCGCAACGTCGCCACGCCGTTCTCGCTCTGCTCAATGAGCGTGGCGAAGTCAGCGTCGACGAGCTGTCCCGGCGCTTCGAGACCTCGGAAGTCACCATTCGCAAGGACCTCGCGGCGCTGGAGAAGAACGGCTTGCTGCTGCGTCGTTACGGCGGTGCGGTGCCGCTGCCTCAGGAACTGATCGGCGACAACGTACAGCCCGTCTCGCCTTACAAGCAGGCGATTGCCGGCGCCGCGGTAGGCTGCATCCGTGAGCATGCGCGCATCATCATTGACAGCGGCACCACGACCGCGGCGATGATTCCGCAGCTGGGTCACAAGCACGGGCTGGTGGTCATGACCAACTCGCTGAACGTGGTCAATGCGTTGCGCGAGCTGGAGCACGAGCCGGTGCTGCTGATGACTGGCGGCACCTGGGATCCGCATTCGGAGTCTTTTCAAGGGCAGGTCGCCGAGCAGGTACTGCGTTCGTATGATTTCGACCAGCTGTTCATCGGCGCCGATGGCATCGACCTGGAGCGCGGCACTACGACGTTCAACGAGCTATTGGGGTTGTCGCGCGTGATGGCCGATGTCGCGCGTGAAGTCATCGTGCTCGCCGAGGCCGACAAGATCGGCCGGCGCATTCCCAATCTTGAGCTGCCGTGGAGCAGCGTGCACACCCTGATTACCGATGAGCGTCTCAGCGACGAGGCGCGCACCAGCATCCTGGCCCGTGGCGTGAAACTGATCTGCGTGGCCGTTGAACCCAATCTGGAGACCTGATTATGTGTGGCATCGTTGGCGCCGTCGCCGAACGCAACATCACCGCGATTCTTCTCGAAGGCCTCAAGCGCCTCGAATACCGTGGCTACGATAGCGCCGGTGTCGCCGTGCTGGATGACAGCGGCACGCTGGAGCGTCTGCGCCGCAACGGCAAGGTCGCTGAGCTGGAGCAGGCTCAGCAGCAGACGCCGCTGGTTGGCCGCCTGGGCATTGCCCACACTCGCTGGGCGACGCACGGCGCGCCCTGTGAGCGCAATGCCCATCCGCATTTCTCCGGCGACGATCTGGCTGTGGTGCACAACGGCATCATCGAGAATCACGAGGCGTTGCGCGCCCAGCTCAAGGACATGGGCTACGTGTTCGTTTCCGACACCGATACCGAAGTCATCGTGCACCTGCTGCACCACAAGCTGGAATCGCTGGGCGATCTCACTGCAGCGCTCAAAGCAGCGGTCAAGGAGCTGCATGGCGCCTATGGCTTGGCGGTAATCAGTGCCAAGCAGCCGGATCGTCTGCTCGCCGCGCGCAGCGGCAGCCCGCTGGTGATCGGCCTCGGGCTGGGCGAAAACTTTCTCGCTTCCGACCAGCTGGCCCTGCGTCAGGTCACCGACCGCTTCATGTATCTGGAAGAAGGCGATATCGCTGAGATCCGCCGCGATTCCGTGCAGATCTGGGATGTCGATGGCCAGCCGGTGCAACGCGAGGCGGTGCAGTATCACGAAGGCGCCGAGGCGGCCGACAAGGGCGCGTATCGCCACTTCATGCTCAAGGAAATTCATGAGCAGCCCAAGGTGGTGCAGCGCACCCTGGAAGGCCGCCTCGGCGACCGTCAGGTGCTGGTGGAGGCGTTCGGCCCGCAGGCCGGCGAGCTGTTCGCCAAGGTGCGCAACGTGCAGATCGTTGCCTGCGGCACCAGCTATCACGCCGGCATGGTGGCGCGGTACTGGCTGGAAGAGCTGGCCGGCATCCCCTGCCAGGTCGAAGTGGCCAGTGAGTTCCGCTACCGCAAGGTGGTGGTGCAGCCGGACACCCTGTTCGTCACCATTTCCCAGTCCGGCGAGACGGCCGATACGCTCGCAGCGCTGCGTAACGCCAAACAGCGTTCCACGGAAGAGGGCGGCTATCTCGCCAGCCTGGCGATCTGCAATGTCGGCATCAGCTCGCTGGTGCGCGAGTCGGACCTGACCCTGCTGACCCAGGCCGGTCCGGAAATCGGCGTTGCCTCGACCAAAGCCTTCACCACCCAGCTGGTCGGTCTGATGCTGCTGACCCTGTCGCTGGGGCATGTTCGCGGCACGCTGAGCGCGGCCAGCGAAGCCGAGCTGGTCGAGGAACTGCGCCGACTGCCGACGCGTCTGGGCGAGGCGCTGGCGATGGACACTACGGTGGAGAAGATTTCCGAGCACTTCGCCGAGAAGCACCACACGCTGTTCCTCGGCCGCGGCGCGCAGTATCCGGTGGCGATGGAAGGCGCGCTCAAGCTCAAGGAAATCTCCTACATCCATGCCGAAGCCTACCCGGCCGGGGAGCTCAAGCACGGCCCGCTGGCGCTGGTGGACGCCGACATGCCGGTGGTCACCGTGGCGCCAAACAACGAGCTGCTGGAGAAGCTCAAGTCGAACCTGCAGGAAGTTCGCGCTCGTGGCGGCGAACTGATCGTCTTTGCCGATCGCGAGGCCGGGTTCGACAACGCTGAAGGCATCTTCGTGGTGAACATGCCGCACATCCATGACGCCCTGGCGCCAATCCTCTACACCCTGCCGCTGCAGTTGCTGTCGTACTACGTCGCCGTGCTGCGCGGCACCGACGTCGACCAGCCGCGCAACCTGGCCAAGTCCGTAACCGTCGAGTGACGGCCGTTGTTGGTCAGCTGAGCTGGTTTTTGCCAAAAAATATTGTCAAAAGACAAAATATTTTGACAGCAGACAAAATTATATGACAAAAGGTAAGCCTCTGATTTACAACACTTTATCAGAGGCTGCTCGCCCGCCTATCTGGAATCACGTATACGCTGACCAAACGAAGCTAATCTGTCTTCGCGTTTTAAAACTTATCCACAGCCAGTGAAGTGTCCTAGGACTTTTGAGCGAATTTTCAAACTTTGGATGATGGGTGTGGCTGAAGGCACCGGGAGGCTTGTTTGCGAGGTCGTAGCTTTAGAACCCAGTCCGACATTGATCGGCATATCGAAAAAGGTTTTGGGCAAGGGAGTCTAGAGCACTACGTACCATGGCTACGGGTGCAGGATGTTCCATCTCACGGGCGGTCTCGCAAGATACATGGAACCAAGGTCAATCGTCTTCATCACCTTCTTTCTGATTTGGAATATGGCTACCTACTTCTGCTTGAGTTTTCTGACCGGGTAATAGATATCAGAGAGCAATATCCCCTTTTGCCTCAATCGTCAGCGCAATCGATTGCTAACGCGTTGAATATCTCTTACCCGGTTTATCCGGGAACAAAAGTTCCTTTGGTGATGACCACCGATTTCGTAATCACGCTGCGTCAGCCTGACGGAAGCAGCAGGTTAGTTGCGCGTACAATCAAATACTCTGATTCATTTGACTCGGGCCGAGGACTTAAGCGCACTTTAGAAAAGTTGAAGATAGAACGAGAATTTTGGAAAAGTCGCGACATTGACTGGACCGTCGTTACGGAAAAAAACATACCTGCAATCCTGAGCAGTAACTTAGATTGGTTTCGAAAAGGGGCTGCGCTAAAAAGGGAGCTACAGCAACGTACATTGATCGTTAGTTTCCTCGATGAGGTTAATAGCATGCGAGAGTTTCAATGGCCTCTTGAGCGTATGCTCAGGAGTATTGCTAATTCGCTATTTATCCCTTATAGCGACGCCAAAAACATATTTATGCACCTAGTCTGGAATAAGTATATAACTCTTAATCTAGTAGCCGAGCGGCTAACGATGAAGAGTGTTTTGATAATCGCAAATGTCTTGTACCCCGCCGAAGATTATAGATATGAGAGCAGGGCTAGCTGATGTCATATCTAAATATCAACGACGTAATTGAACCAGTTACCGAAACCACAGAGTTGCAACGATTGGCCAGGGTGCTTTGGCTGGATGCTATAAGCGATCAGGTCGTACTTTTTGACATGACAGAGACACCCAAAAGACCTTGGGTGATGCGTTTGTCAGAGCTAAGAAGTATTTTGGATAATGGTGATATAAAGACGGCAACTATCGTACCTAGCCCCTTTATGTTGCGGATTGAAGAAGATCTTTCTGAAAAAGAGAAATATTTTCGTGATAAAAACTGGCGGCGTATCCAGAATTTGATTGAGACGGAAATTCCGGGAGAGATATTTCAGCCTGGAGCTATGGGGCGCTTAATAGCTGACCAAGCGCTAAAGTTAGAAATACACAAAAAAACTATATATCGACTACTGTACCGATACTGGATGAACGGCCAGGTACGTAACGCGTTACTACCTGATCGTTTTAACTCTGGAGGTCCAGGTAAGAACAAACAGTATAGGGATGGAAAAAAACCCGGCCGCAAAGTTTATTTTCAAGGGGTGGAAGCTGATACTCAGTCAAAGGTACTGACGGAGGCCGACAAGAACTGCATAAAGGTAGGCTTTTCTTTATTTGCAACCGGAAAAGTAGGCACTATCACTGATGCTTACATAAAAATGCTCAGGCGTTTTTATACATCAAAAACGCAGCCAGGATATTGTATAGAGCCACCACTGCTCCCCGCAAATGAACTACCAACGGCTAGGCAGTTCGCATATTGGGGGCACAAAGCGTATGACGATATTACTGTTCTTAGAGGAAGAAGCGGTGAGCGAAATTGGCAAAAGGATCATCGCCCGTTAATTGGTACTGTTCGAGATGGCCTTCGTGGTCCTTGCCATTTGTTTGAAATAGACGCTACTGTGGCAGATATATATCTGGTCAGTCGATACAATCGAGACTGGATTATTGGCCGTCCTGTCATTTATGTGATAATTGATACTTTCTCAGGGATGATCACTGGTGTTTATGTAGGCCTTGAAGGGCCGAGTTGGAACGGTGCCCGTCAGGCACTGTTTAATGCGTTTACTCAGAAGAAGGAATTTTGCGCGGATAATGGTGTTGATATTACTCCGGACGAATGGCCTTGCCACCACTTACCTCATGAAATCTTTGCTGACAGAGGCGAGATGTTGGGGCAGGCTGCAGAAGGCCTGGCCTCAGGGCTCAGGATAAACCTTGGTATAGCTCCTCCTTATCGACCGGACTGGAAGGCTATCGTAGAGAGCAGTTTCAAAGTTCTGAACGTTACTACCCAAATACATTGGATCCCCGGTGCAGTGCGTAAGAGGAATAAAGAACGGGGAGAGCGTGATTATAGGCTGGATGCTACGCTCAATTTGGCAGAGTTCACGAAGATTATTATTCAGGGAATACTCCATTATAATAAGCACAATCGGCAGCCCGACCGCCTTACCAAAGAAATGATAGCCGATCAGGTGGAACCTACCCCAATAGGTATATGGAGTTGGGCGCTCCGGAATGATCGAATCGATGAAAATACCCAGGCTGACGAACTTATCTACCTACATCTTTTACCCCGAGATAGGGGTTCTATACAAAAGGGAGGGATTAAGTTCAAGGGTATGTTTTACATTTGTGACTTGGCCGTTGAGCAGAACTGGTTTGCTAGAGCAAGACATAGAGGGGTTAGCAGCATTCTTTGTTGGTATGACCCTAACAGCACTGAGCATATTTGGATCCAAAATAATCAAGGTAAATTTCTACGCTGTGATCTAAGGAAATCTGAAATTCGCTATCACGGGTACCGGTTTGATGAAGTTATAGACATGCTCGCCATCATCAAACAAGAATCCCCAGACAGCAAGTACACCAAGCTAGTCGGTAAAGTCTCGCTAGATGGAGAAATATCTGGTGTCGTTAAAGCTGCGAAAAAAGATAAATCCTTAACAACTCAAGTTTCGTCCAAGTCTGAAAAGATGGGTAACATTCGTAGTAATAGAGCTAACGAACGCTTGCAAGAACGTAAGGATTCGTTCGTACCGGATGACTTGCGATCTTCTGTCCCGCCGCAATCCGACGCGATTTCTAGCGTTGGTGTTGCGGAAAATTACGCGGGTGCCCGCAGCGCCGAGGTCATTGACCTGCTGAGTCGGCTTCGTCCAGGAGCTAAAAAATGACCGTACTTACGCATGCGGTCGCGCGGTATGAGGAATCGCCTGTTTTGGAGTTCCAAGGGAACCCGTTGATAGAGGCGTTACCGCCAATCCTCTGTGAGAGCGATGCGGCCTCGTTGATCATGAATTTTCCGCCTGTGAACGAGCATGAGCGCGAACTCGATAGCGCGGTCCGCCTTCACTGCATCGATCGCTTACGTACGGTCGTTCAGCCTTTGCCGGTACATCTTGAACTGGAATCAACTCTTTCTTCTTTGATTCGTAGTGGATATGTAGGGCGTAATCCGCTTTCGCCGACGACCGTAAGACACCTTCACTCGCTTTCAACGAGCAGAAGGACATCTGATGGGTTTCGGTCCACTGCAACGACCTTCAGCTTGGTTGGGTTGAGTGGGATCGGAAAATCGACGGCACTTGAATCAATCCTTCGTCTTTATCCGCAGACAGTTCTCCGTGAACGCTACGGAAAGCGTCAGTTTGTACAAACTCAAATCACTTGGTTAAAGCTGGATTGCCCGTTCGATGGATCGCTAAGCGGTTTGTGCCGGGCGTTCTTCCGAGCAGTGGATCAGGCTATTGGACAAGACCGATATGCAAACAGCTACCGCTCTCGGAGTGGCTTACCCGACACGATTCAACGTATGGAACAGGTCGCGAGTACCTATTTTATAGGCGCATTGCTAATCGACGAAATTCAGCATCTTCGATCGGCTCGAGCCGGTGGAAAAGACAACATGCTCAATTTCTTTGTCAACCTGATCAATTCGATTGGCATCCCCGTTGTGTTCATTGGGACTAACTCAATGATCAGCCTGTTTTCGGACGTGCTTCGAAATGCTCGACGTGGATGTGGTCTTGGCGTTATAGAGTTTGAAAGGTTCGAGAAGGACGATCCTTTCTGGAAGATGTTGGTTGAGTCCTTGTGGGCCTATCAATGGTGCCGTGAAGTTAGTCCGCTGACGGATGAGTTACTCGACGTACTCTATGATTTGACTCAGGGTGTCACCGATTTCCTGGTTAAGCTAGTTATCCTAGGCCAGCGTTTTGCTATTCAGCACGGCGAGGAGCGCCTCGTTCCAAGCACATTCAGACGCGTGGCCGATACCAAGATGAAAATCCTGAAACCGGCATTGTCGGCCTTACGTAGTCGGGACCCTAGGCAGTTAGGACGGTTTGAAGACCTATTGCCAATTGATGCCCAACTTGAGGGCATGATGCTGCTGAGTTCAGACGACTTGTCGAAACGTTATTCGCTACTGAGTAGCATTAGTCCAGCATCAACGCCGAAAGCGCAGGGCGTACCGAAGGCGCCTGCCCCAAAACTTGCCACGGCGTCCTCCCAAGAATCCGCAGAACTGTCTGAGATAGCCAATAGTGAAAACCCCCTTGAGCAATTGCGGAAAGAGGGCTGGCTATGCGAGCAGACGTTTGAGTTCTGTGACGCCTACAGCGATAGGTAGGATTGAGGTGGGAGATGGATACTGGGCCAGGTTTTTTCTTATCTCCCTTCCCAGACGAAACACTTCACAGCCTGTTGAGTCGTTACTGCCGGCTGACCGGGTTTGCTTCAGTCCGCCAAGCATTCAGCAACGTTGAGCACAGCTATACCTTTACCCGGAACACAAGCTTCCCTTGCCATTTAAAAGAATCGGAAAGGCTTTTGAAGCCGGTTACTGGGTTGGACACAAACGCTCTTATTTCACGACATACTCTGCTGCCGTACTTCCAACCATTTATGTCGCCAGAGCAGCTAGTGATGACGCGCCGCCAAATGGAAAGCAGGAACGGTCAAGGGTTGAAAATGCGGCTTGGACTCATTGCAAGCTCTCTAGAGCGATACGTTCGGGTTAGATTCTGCCCGGTGTGTCTTGCTGAGGATGATCAGAAACATGGTCAAGCCTACTGGCATCGCGTACATCAGCTTCCAGGGGTTTGGATATGCCCCCATCACGTACAGCCCCTCTCGATCATCGAACCGGTTTGGATCCGGGACAAAGCTACACGGTGCTTCCTGCCGACTGACGATAATTTAGATGCTCACGCCCTAGCACTGGAAGTCAGTGCCATTCAGAGAGACAGGCTATACCGTCTCGCGGCTCTTTCTTGGTCTGCGCTCGATCGAGATTGTGACCCGCTGCAACATCACGTGCTCCAGCAAAACTTGCTACGAGGGGCACAGGCTCATGCGCTCGTGAGTTCCACTGGCAGGCTTCGGCTGACGCCGTTGGCTGACATGTTGTCGATCTACTTCAAAGGGTTGCCCAGCGCCGGGGAATTTTCACGACTGTGCCCAGTGCGCGCAAAACAAGCTCCTTCTTGGGTCCTCAAGTTACTGCGAAAGCCAAGAGGCGCCCATCATCCGCTACATTATTTGCTTCTTGCGGATGCGCTTGAACTGAACTTCGATGATTTAGCTGTCCAGCGTTCTGTCCAGATGCCTATGTCGAAAAGTATAGCGACGAAAGTGACCGCCAAAACTGGTGGCTTAGCGCACACGCTCAAAGAAATGTACTCAGAAGGGCATTCACTTCGCCAGATTGGAGCTGTGACAGGAGTCAGCGTCTCTACGCTTCACGTCTATGCCGTTCAGCTTGGAATACATGTTCGTGCTCGCCCATCCATTCTACTGCCAGCCCTCAGGCAGCAAATCCGTGATCAGCTAGTTTCAGGTAAGGCCTTTTCTGAAGTAGCTACCGATTGCAGTGTTTCATTGGCGTCGGTGTATAGAGTTCTAAGGATGGAAACCGATCTTAAAGACATGTTGTCAGGGTTGCGAGTGGAGCGAGACCGAGAAAACCGCCGTCTTCGTTTTATTATGGAACGTGAGAGGAACACGGCAGCTCACGCGTGCACCGATTACGCTTGGCTTTACCGTAACGATAGAGTTTGGTTGAAAGGAAAGGTCCAGTGCATTAGAAAGATTGCTCGTAAGCGCACCGCTGTTATTGACTGGCCAAGTCTGGATAGAGAGTTGTCTCTTCGAATTCGAGAGTGCGTGAGTAGCCTCAGAGCCCGTCCAGGTAAGCCACTACGGATCTCTGTTGCGCTGATAGGGCGTGAGCTGAATTCATCAACACTGTTTGAGAAGAAATTGCTGCTGTTACCCATCTGTAGCTTAGAGCTTAAGGCAACCTGTGAAACGCTCGATCAATTTCATCACCGAAGAATAGAATGGGCTGCTAAAGAACTACGTGCACGTAATGCAATTTTCGGGGCTGCGACTTTATTGAGGTTCGCAGCGATTCGTCCGCCAGAGGGTAATGCAGCTTCGTATCTTATGAAATTGATCAACGAAGCTTAGCCACATGGAGCTAGTCTAATTTAGCCATACGAGCTTTTTGGTAAGCTCGGCCGGCATAGCCTGCATCGACTGTTATAGGGCCAGACCATTGGCGCGTGATCGAAAGTCTGTTCATCTCATCTACTAGGCTGAATTTTTGATTCACCATTACTTCGATGTTCCAGCCAAAGTGGCTGAGAATTGAATTGCAGCTTATTCTATTGATTTTTATCAAGTCACTCAAATTAACAATAGATGGTTTAAGGTCAAGCCTTTTGAGTTCGTGTATTCCCCATATCATCCGCCGGACATGGAAGTGCCAAAGGGATTCATAGTGCTCTTTGATTTTTTTTGACACTTCAGGATAAAGTTTTTCTCTATCTTGCCCACCTGGCAACTTTTTAGGTAGAAGAGAAAGGATATTGCCGATATTTACTCTCTTAGGTTTAGACGAGAGCGCGTAAAGACCCTCAATTCCGTCCTCGATGGTCTTTGCATATTTTATATCGACTAAACTAGTATCGGGCTGCGTCGTTCCAGATAAATAGGAGAGTAACCAACTACGGTCGTGTTTAAATAGCCATGATGTTGCCTTCAATGAGTTCTTCCAGCAGTCTTCTAATGTTGAATCCGGCCAACGGTTTACAATCTGCTGTATCTTAGTCCTGTAAACTGAGCATTTACTTTCCGTTGATTTGAGCTGCTTTGAATCTGTCCTGCGGGCTCTTACGAAAGGCACGCTCTGTTGATTTTGCAGGGTGCTCTTAAAGAAGTTAAAATCCCTAAATAGGAAAAAGCTTAGTATCAAATGCCGTGTTACAGGCATATCTAATTGATCATCTATTGTAGAAAGGCGAATCCACGTTTTTGTCTTCTTGGCAGCGTATGCAGCGTCCGCTTGACAGAGGAATTCGTCTCCGAAGGTCTCGACTATACCGTTGAATAATGATGCCTGTGAAACTAGACTGCCAGCTCTTAGCCCTAGCACGGAGGCTTGTGTTCTGTACGCATGCGCAAGGGATTCTTGCGAGATACTTGGAACGTCTCCGTGCAACAGCTCTTTGCAAAAAATTGCAAATTCGTTCTCAAGTAGGGGAGCGGGTTTATCGCACGTGTTTGCACTAACTGACCAGCCACACTCACAGGGTAACCACGGCATTGTTAGAATTCGATTTTTCGTATAGAACGGCTTTGAACAAAATTGACATGAACTTATCAGAGTTTCACGGTGCTTCCAGCAACTGGAAACTCCTGGTATCTGGTGAGCTCTATGCCAATAGCTGGAGCCAAACTCATATTCGTCGCTCTCGCAGCATGCAATGCAAAGTTTAGCTGTGCCGTGTACGCCGACCACGCGCTGAGGAATTCGTGACAGCGCTGTTGTCGAAGTATCTTGGCTAAGTTTTTTGTGAGAGTTCACGGTTCCAAGAAATGATGTAAACAATGGCAGAAGCGTATTGGTATGTAGTAACCGTTTAAGGTTGTCTTCAGCTTCCCCTGGGAGCCGTTCAGCTAGCTGAGATATCTTCTTCGGAACAACAACGTCCAAAGGAAATGGGGCAGCGCCGAAAGCATCTCGGAAAGTCAGAGGTTGTGTTTTGTTGCCTGATAGAAAATGGTAGCGAGAAACTCTTGAGTGTAGTGTTTCATCGGGAAGTGAAGGTGGAAAAAATGGAATCTTGTGCTGCACTGTTACAACTCCCGCTTCCCATATAAGTTCAAGCTAAACGTAACATGGTTTCCATACACAAGTCTCCCGTCGGTTGCCCAGCGTGATCAGAGAACAGCCTAAAAAGTTCAGCATGGATAATTTAATGTGTTGGTCAGGGACGGCCAATGTGCATACGTTACGACAAGCCATACTGTTACTATAATTACGTTCATCGAGTCGACCTAGCTTTTAAATAAAGGCGTTACTCACGACTCGGTGATAGTTACTAGACTCTTAGCCGGACCGAGCGAGGCATGGTCAAACGTAAATCGCCGTTTGGGCCTCTATCTGTTGCCGCTGACCGAAAACTGACCCAGTAGAGGCTGTTCTGCCGACTGAAAACTGACCCAGGTGTTCAACTGCTCCTGCTCAATTTTTGAGCAGGAGAACACAGGGTGATCAGTATGGAAATGATGGGCAAAATCCGCCGGATGTATTTCCGCGACAAGCTGTCGCTGCATGAGATAGCCAAGCGCACCGGGTTGGCGCGCAACACGATTCGCAAGTGGGTCAGAGCACCTGAGGCCAAGCCGCCGGTCTACCAACGCCGCGCGATCTTCAACAAACTCAGCCCTTTTCACGCCACGCTGGAGCAGGCGCTAAAAGCCGATTCGCTGCGGCCCAAGCAACAGCAGCGCAGTGCCAAGGCGCTGTTGGCGCAAATCAAAGCCGAAGGTTATGACGGTGGCTACAGCCAGCTCACCGCGTTTATCCGTGCCTGGCGAGGGGGACAGGGCAAGGCGTCGCAGGCCTTTGTGCCGCTGACCTTTGCTCTTGGCGAGGCGTTTCAGTTTGACTGGAGCGAGGAAGGCTTGCTGGTCGGCGGCATTTACCGGCGTATGCAGGTGGCACATCTGAAGCTGTGTGCCAGCCGTGCGTTCTGGCTTGTGGCGTATCCGAGCCAGGGCCATGAGATGTTATTTGACGCCCATACACGCTCGTTCGGCTCCTTGGGCGGCGTGCCGCGCCGGGGCATCTACGACAACATGAAGACCGCCGTCGACAAGGTCAATAAGGGCAAAGGCCGGGCGGTGAATGCGCGCTTTGCGGTGATGTGCGCGCATTACCTGTTCGATCCGGACTTCTGCAACGTCGCCGCTGGTTGGGAAAAGGGCATCGTTGAAAAGAACGTGCAAGACAGCCGCAGGCGTATCTGGCTAGACGCCCAGGACTGCCAGTTTCACTCCGTCGAGGAACTCAATGCCTGGCTGGGCCAGCGCTGCCGCGCGCTTTGGAACGAGCTGACGCACCCTCAATACAGCGGGCTGAGTGTGGCCGAAGTGCTGGAGTTGGAGCGCGCTGAACTGATGCCTGTGCCAGCGCCATTCGACGGTTACGTCGAGCGGCCTGCGCGGGTCTCCAGCACCTGCCTGGTCAGCGTCGGGCGCAACCGCTACTCGGTGCCGTGTGAGTACGCGGGTAAGTGGGTCAGCAGCCGTTTGTATCCGACGCGAATCGAGGTGGTGGCTGACGACGCGCTGATCGCCAGCCATGTCCGCTTGCTGGATCGCGACCAGGTCAGCTATGACTGGCAGCACTACCTCCCGCTGATCGAACGCAAGCCCGGTGCGCTGCGCAACGGCGCGCCCTTTGCTGATCTGCCGGCGCCGCTGCGTCAGCTTAAGCACGGTCTGGGGCGTCATGCCGGCGGTGACCGGATCATGGCGCAAGTTCTGGCTGCCGTACCAGTCGCCGGGCTCGATGCGGTGCTGGTGGCTGTTGAGCTGGTACTGGAAAGCGGCAGCCTGAGCGCCGAACACATCCTCAATGTCGTGGCGCGCCTGGCCGCGACCGAACCACCACCCAGCGTCGAAACCCACTTGTCGCTCAAGGAAGCCCCCGTCGCTAACACGGCGCGCTACGACCGCCTGCGTGGCCAGGCCGAGGAGGTCGGTCATGCGTGATTTGATGGCGGAACTCAAGGAGCTGCGCCTGCACGGCATGGCCACGGCCTGGGCGGAGTTAACTGCACAGGGTGAGTCGAACACAGCCTCGTCCAAGTGGCTGCTCGAACACCTGCTGGAACAAGAGCACACAGATCGCGCCATGCGCTCGGTGAGCCACCAGATGAACATGGCCAAGCTGCCGATGCACCGCGATCTGGCCAGCTTCGATTTCAACGCCTCTAGCGCCGACGCACGCCTGATCAGCGAGCTGGCCAGCCTGGCCTTTACCGACACCGCGCAGAACGTGGTGCTGATCGGTGGGCCAGGCACCGGTAAAACCCACCTAGCCACCGCGCTGGCCGTGTCCGGCATCACCCGGCACGGTAAGCGCGTGCGCTTCTACTCCACGGTCGATCTGGTCAATCTGCTGGAGCGCGAAAAACACGACGGCAAAGCCGGGCGGATCGCCCAGGCACTGCTGCGCATGGATCTGGTCATCCTCGACGAACTGGGTTATCTGCCGTTCAGCCAGGCTGGCGGTGCGTTGCTGTTTCACCTGCTGTCCAAGCTGTACGAACACACCAGCGTGGTGATCACCACCAACCTGAGCTTCGCCGAATGGTCGAGCGTGTTCGGCGACGCCAAGATGACCACCGCCCTGCTGGATCGGCTGACCCACCACTGCCACATCGTCGAAACCGGTAACGAGTCCTATCGCCTGCAACACAGTAGCTTGGCGGCCCAGGCCAAGATCAAATCACGGGAGCGAAAGCGTAAGGGCGGCCAGGAACCGGAGGACGATGAGCCGTTCTGATTTCATGGCGACGACGGCCTGCTACATGGCTGCGTGTGGCAGGTCTTAAACAACTGAACTGGGCTAGCGAAGGAGTGGGGGCAACAGCAGCTGCGCTGGTAGACTTATCCACAGTTGCTGGTAACAAAATCAGCAATCCGCCCTGGGTCAAATTTCAATCGGCAGGGTGGGTCAATTTTCCATCAGCGCCAACATACTGGGAAAAGAGCTGATGACAGGACTGCGGCTGAGCGATCTTCTTGAACCCGTCATGCAGCTTGCTTACGAAGCAGGCCGACTTATTGAGTCAGAGCTTAATAGACCAGACGGCCCAAGGGGCAGTGGCTTTAAGGCAGACGTCGATGTTGAAATCGAGGTACTTCTGCGACAGCGACTGAAGCACATCCTTAATTGCGATTTTGTCGGAGAAGAAACGGGCTGCGAGCTATCAGGCCACCCATTTAGTTGGGTTGTTGACCCCAATGATGGAACAGGCGACTTCCTCAATCGTCGGCCGGGCTCTGCCATTTCTATCGGATTGCTGCATAACGCAACGCCAGTGCTGGGCGTGGTTTACGCCCCCGTCACGCCTAGTGGTCCTGACTGCATAGCATGGGCTGAGGGTGCACCGGCTTTACTGCGTAATGGTCGTCCCGTGAATAATGACCTGCAATCTGCGATCTTGGCACCGGGGACAGCGGTAATGGTCAGTTATGGGGGCACCCAAAAAGCCAAGCAGAATGCTTTGCTTTGCCACCCGGCTATTTTCCACCCGATGCCAAGCATTGCTTACCGCCTTGCGCGTGTTGCCGCAGGCGATGGTGTTGCTGCCGTATCGCTCTACAGCGTTTCGCCCCATGACCTGGTTGCGGGTCATGCTTTGTTGCGGGCGGTCAATGGCGATATCTGGAATGAGAAAGGTGAGTCGGTGCGATACGCATCACCACAAGCATTCACTCGAAGTTTGAATTTCTGCTTCGGTGGCGCGCAGGCAGCGTGCTCAGAACTGCTTGGCCGGCCATGGCATTCGCTGAAAGGCAGTGGTTATGTGCTGTAGGTCGTGTATGCGAGGGTGGGTTATTCGTGGTGAGTTTTTCCTTCTGCCCAAGGAGATAGCATCTGTGGATAAGCCGGCCGAGGATCAAAGCGTCACAGCACTCAAAGGACTGATCAAAAAGCCCGAAAACCCGATATCTGTCGACTCGATGAATCCCCTTGTCGCGACGAAGCAAGACCGTCTTTCCCAAGTAGCAGTCATAGCCGAAGAAATTTTCGAAGACAAAGCCGTTGCAATCTCATGGATGACCACAGTTAACGATGCCTTGGGTGGGAAAATGCCGATATTCCTTTGCGATACCGAGATCGGCGCTCGCCAGGTGCTTAGGGAAATCCTGAAGAAGACTTCCCGTTTCTGGTGAAATACGCCGATCCCGTTGCCGGAGTTTCCCGATGAAGCAGATGACCTTTGCCGACGCCGAGTACGCCGGTAAGCGCAAGCAGACCCGTAAGGAGTTGTTCCTGATCGAGATGGATCAGGTGGTGCCGTGGACGGGTTTGGTTGCCCTGATCGAGCCGCACTACCCCAAGGGTGAAGGCGGCCGTCCGGCGTATCCGCTGATGGCGATGCTACGCGTACACCTGATGCAGAACTGGTTCGGCTACAGCGATCCGGCGATGGAGGAAGCGTTGTACGAGACCACGATCCTGCGCCAGTTTGCCGGGCTGAGCCTGGAACGCATTCCCGACGAAACCACCATCCTCAACTTCCGTCGCTTGCTGGAGAAACACGAATTGGCGGCTGGGATTCTGGCGGTGATCAATGCTTATCTGGGCGACCGCGGTTTGTCGTTGCGCCAAGGCACTATCGTCGATGCCACGCTGATCCATGCGCCGAGTTCGACCAAGAATCAGGACGGTAAGCGCGACCCGGAAATGCACCAGACGAAGAAAGGAAACCAGTATTACTTCGGCATGAAGGCCCACATCGGCGCCGATGCCGAGTCCGGCCTGGTGCACAGCGTGGTAGGGACGGCAGCCAACGTTGCAGACGTTACCCAGGTCGACAAGCTGCTGCACGGTGAGGAAAACATGGTGGGTGCCGACGCGGGTTACCCCGGCGTCGAGAAGCGCCCGGAACATGAAGGCCGGGAGGTGATCTGGCAGATCGCGGCCCGCCGCAGTACGTACAAGAAGCTGAGTAAGCGCAGCGCGCTGTACAAAGCCAAGCGCAAGATCGAGAAGGCCAAGGCCCAGGTGCGCGCCAAGGTCGAGCACCCGTTCCGGGTGATCAAGCGCCAGTTCGGTTATGTGAAGACACGCTTCCGTGGCCTGGCGAAGAACACGGCGCAGCTGGTGACATTGTTTGCCCTGTCGAACCTGTGGATGGCGCGCCGGCATTTGCTGACGAATGCAGGAGAGGTGCGCCTGTAATGTGGGAAATGGCCGCTGAGAGGTGTTCGCGGCGGCTAAAAACTCAGAAATGAGCGGATGACTTGATCGATTTTGGTCGAATCGCCGCTTCTAAAATTGGCAAGGGCAGAAGTCGGCCGGAAACACAGGGCTACTTCAGACCATCCCTAGAATAAATTGGCTCACGGCATAAATGCTAGTGTTGTCTTGAGATTCTGTTGCGCTTGGGGGAACTACGCCTTGTTCGAGTATCCGCTTCTTGCTGCCGGAATTTGAAGACCACGAGCAGCAGCCATCGAACAAAAATTTCTGCTGTTTTTCAGTGCAAGTGATGAGGTTAAGAGCACATCACACGTAAGCTCCGCTTAGCATTAATGTAATATAAGACTCAGCTTTGTGTAAGGTTGACACCTTTAAACTATCCAACATCAATGACCAAGAGGTGTTAACGATGAAAAAATTTGCGGCAGTTCTTGCTGTTGGCATAGCCGTAAGTTCCTCCTTCGCAATGGCTGAGGTTGATAGAAACTCAACGATGCAGCATGACTATGCTGCAGTCGAGGGTAGACAGGCTTTAAAGGTTCTTCTTGAAAGCGGTGATGTACTAAGTGTGACGCCAATGGGCGAAGATAGTATTCTAGGCTGGCCAAGCTATCGTGCGCAGCCATACGAAATCAAAATTCGTACTCCTGATGGAGTTGTCCACTCAGTGGAGTTCCGTAGCGCGCCAGTTGGCATCAATAACGGTTAATTATTTATAAGGGAATTAATACGATATAAGCCAATTGTATGATCGTTACGATTGGCTTATGACTGATTTTTCAAATGGCATTCTTTTTTTTTGCACAAGAGTAACAATAGAAGCCAAGGCGTCATTTCAGTGGGTAGAGCGTAGGTGTCCTGCCACTGAATAAAAGCGCTTTCCTACCAAGTCCATAAGATACCATCTTGGCAGGAAAGCGGCTTGCTGGTTATACAGCCATACGTTCACATTCCTCAGCGCACTTCATACAGGCTTTCGCGCATTCTTGGCAGTGATCCATCTGATGCTTGGCACACTCTTCACCGCAGGCCCGGCAAATTTTTGCACACAATGCACAAAACTCTTTAGCCAACTCGCTCTGGCGACTCATGAGTCTGGCTGCCAGAGCACACATGTCAGCACAATCCCTGTCGAGCTCAATGCAACGAGCCATCGCTTGTACGTTTTCTTCGCGTAAACAGGCAGATGCGCATGCTTCGCACACTAGTGCGCAGTTTGAACAAGCTTGAATGCAGCTATTGAACATTGTATTAGTCATGACTTCCTCCAAAGTTCGTATTTAAGCGTTCAGCCTTGAGCCGGCCCGAGGCATTCCTCAGGTAGCACATAAATCCGACACGTGTAGAGTTCGTCCGTTTCAATAGTTGAAATTACAATCTTGTAAGGTTGCTCATGAGCGCTATGCGGCTGATTTTGAAATGTTATTTATTTAGACGGGGAAGCTCTATGTGAAAGCCCGTCACGCCGTCTACTGAGGTACACCAGATTCTGCCTTTATGGGCCTCAACGATGGATCTGGTGATTGCCAGGCCAAGGCCAGCGTTGCTTGGGCTACCCTCGCGTCGGGCAGGATCGACCCGGTAGAAGCGATAGAAAAGCTTGTCCAGGTGCTCGGGCTTGATCGTCCCTCCGGGATTCTCGACGCTGAGGGTGACCGTCCTTTCCGTCTCGTGAATGGTTACAGAAATAGTTTCCCCAACCGGGGTGTAACGCAGCGCGTTGGATAACAAATTGGAGACCGCTCTATCGAGCATCAATTTATCTCCAAGCACATTGCCTGCGCCTGAGACTGAGAGACGGATATCGCGTTCGTCGGCTAGTAAGTGATAGTACTCAAGCAGCTTAACAACGACATCAGCGAGTTCGGTAGGCGCTTGTTCGGGGATAATCAAGCCATTGTCGGATTTGGCCAAAAAGAGCATGTCGTCAATCATGCGTGACATACGCTTCAATTCCTCTAGATTGGAGTACAGATTCTCCTCATAAGCATCAATATCCCGCTTTTTGGTCAGCACTACCTCAGTGTGGGTCATGAGATTGCTGACAGGGGTTCGCAATTCATGAGCAATGTCCGCAGAGAAATTCGAGAGCCGGGCGAAGGCATCTTCTAGGCGACCCAACATCGCGTTGAAGGATAGAACCAGTTGCTGCAGCTCTAACGGTACTGGCTCAAGGGGTATTCGTTCCTGTAACGACCTAGCTGACATCGATGCGGCGAGATGGGTAACTTGCCTCAGCGGCCTGAGGCCACTTCGAACAACCACCCAGCCAAGCGCAGCACTAATCAGGGCGCTGATGATCAATCCAACGCCGAACCAACGCTGCAAAGTCTGAAAGAAATGCGCGTGGTTAGTGACATCGAGAATCAGCAGTGCTGTAAGCGGTTCGGGCTGGTCTGCTACCGAGATTCGGGCAGTCATCCCTCTATACAGGTGTCCGGCATATTTCCATTCCCACATGCTCTGCTGTTCTGCGTGCCTGAAGCTTTCCGGGACGTCGACTGCCTTGGGATCAGAAAAGAGCACTCTGCCATCTCCGCTCAAGATGGTCGCCGCTAAATCATGATGAGCACCGAGCAGGGCTCGCAACTGCGGTAGCTCCTCTGCAAGGTTCGCGCTGCTGCGTGCGTTATTGAGAATGTGTTTGGTCGATTCGAGCTTCTCAACCAGGGCCTGCCGATCTAACACTTCGAAGTGATGCTGGCTGAGCAAATTGAAGCTCAGCCCCGCTATGGTGAGAACTACAACCACCACAGACATGAACATGAGACTCATGCGGGCGGTCAGCGAAAGGTGGCGCAGGCTCACTCTGGTGCATCCATCATATAGCCCATGCCACGCACGGTATGGATCAGTTTGTGATCGAAGTCGTCGTCGACTTTTGCGCGCAGGCGGCGTACCGCGACCTCGATAACGTTGGTGTCGCTGTCGAAGTTCATATCCCATACCTGAGAGGCAATCAGGGACTTCGGAAGCACCTCGCCGCGCCGGCGCATCAACAACTCCAACAATGAAAATTCCTTCGCCGTCAGATCAATCCGCTTCCCAGCACGAACGGCGCGGCGCTTTAGCAGGTCCACTTCGAGATCTGAAATTTTCACGGTGGTTTGGGTGGGGGAGCCGCTGCCCCTGCGAAGCAACGTCCGGACCCTTGCCAGAAGTTCGGAGAACGCGAACGGCTTAATCAGGTAGTCGTCCGCGCCCAGCTCCAGGCCTTTGACGCGGTCTTCCACGCCATCACGTGCGGTCAAGAACAGTACGGGTATTTCGTGCCCTGCTGATCTGACCATGCGTAGCACCTCCCATCCATCTAACCCTGGCATCATCACGTCAAGGATTAAAAGGTCATAAACCTCACTCAGCGCATATTGGAGCGCATCTGTGCCAGTCGTGACCCGGTCGACGGTAAATCCAGCTTCGGTAAGTCCTTGTTGCAGGTAAGAACCAGTTTTGGGTTCGTCTTCAGCGACCAGTAATTTCATGCAGGCAGATTCCGAAAGTTTGTTTCGACTCAGTGTGCAGGTTAACGAGGCCGCCATCTAGAAGCTTACAAAAATGTAACGTATAAATCAGCTCGCTGACAGGCGGAGGTGATAGTGTTTCACATAAGTCGGAATCTATGTTCGAGCAAAATATGAGCAGTGACTCTAAGAATGCTAGCAGCTGGTTTTTCCAGGCCTTCCACATTGCTCCCTTGGCCTAATGGCGCCTCAACGGCGCCTTTTTTTTTGATGATCTGATCAGGCGGGCGAGCCTTACAGATAGTAATTTAAGTGTGCGCACCTCTGAACTTGAAGTGAATTAATTCATTCCTCTGCACGGAGTTTCTTTCAATGCTTAGATTGGGCGCGACATCCATCAGTCGGCTATCAAGCAAGGAGGGTCGGCAAGGTGAGGATCCGTTAATCTCCTTAGTTGGCATGCTATATCTATCGGGACGAGCGGCTCATGCTGACGCAACGTACTAAAAATACCAGCACTGGAGGTCACTGCCGTGTATCACCGCCATCTTCATCGGAATAATGAAATATCTTTTTGGAAGACTAGACCCGGCGTAGCGCTCTTAATGCTGGCAATAATCGGTTTTTTCTACTTGGCACGCGAGCATTACGGTCATCTCTTGCAGGGACTGCCATACATAATCTTGCTGCTTTGCCCGTTGCTCCATTTGTTTGGTCACAACCATGGTGGCCATTCCAATCCCACCCGTGTCTCCAAGGACAAAGATAGGAAGTAAATGGCATGCACAATTCTTCCAGCAACCACGACCGGCATCAGGCTAACCATTCGCACGATCAAAACGGTAAACAGTACGACCCGGTGTGTGGAATGGCGGTCAAGCCAGATAGTCCTCATCACGAGACCTTCGAAGGAAAGACTTATCGCTTTTGCAGCGCAAGGTGTCAGGAGAAATTCCAGGCTGCCCCTCAGCGGTTCGCAAGCGGCCGGCCGCATGAGCAGCATCAAGATGTAGCTCAAGCGCCGTCCGGACCTAGCACCGAATACATCTGTCCGATGCATCCGGAGATTCGCCAGGCAGGACCAGGAAGCTGCCCAATCTGCGGTATGGCATTGGAGCCTGTCATTCCGGAACTAGACGAAGAAGAGAACCCGGAGCTTAAGGACTTCTCTCGGCGCTTCTGGTGGACCCTGCCGTTGACGGTGATCGTCACCGTGCTGGCCATGGGTGGGCATTCCCTGAACCTGTTCCACGGCACCACGCAGAACTGGGTCGAGCTCGTACTGACCACTCCGGTAGTGCTTTGGGCTGGCTGGCCATTCTTCGAGCGCTGCGTACGCTCGTTCGTGCTGCGCAGTCCGAACATGTGGACGCTGATCGGCCTCGGCACCGCCGCCGCCTACCTGTACAGCGTCGTTGCCACTCTGGCGCCAGGCGTGTTTCCTGCCGACTTTGTACAAGACGGGCGCATCGGCGTGTACTTCGAGGCGGCGGCGGTGATCATCTCACTGACTCTGCTCGGCCAGCTCCTCGAGCTGAAGGCACGCTCGCAGACCTCGGCGGCGATCAAGTCACTACTCGGCCTGGCGCCGAAGACCGCGCGACGCATCAATCCCGACGGTACAGAGGACGACATTCCGCTCACCCATGTTCATGCGGGCGATAGGCTACGCGTACGCCCTGGAGAGAAGGTGCCAGTCGACGGTCTGGTGCTGGAAGGCGAAAGCGCGGTGGACGAGTCAATGCTGACAGGCGAGCCGGTGCCGATCATGAAGCACGTCGGTGACAGTCTCATCGGTGCCACCCTTAACGCCCACGGCAGTCTGGTGATGCAGGCGCAGAAGGTCGGCAGCTCGACCATGCTTGCGCAGATCGTGCAGATGGTTGCCCAGGCGCAGCGCTCCAAAGCACCGATGCAGCGACTGGCTGATGTTATTGCTGGTTACTTTGTGATGGTGGTGATCGCTATCGCCATACTAACCTTCCTTGTCTGGGGGCTTTGGGGTCCGGAGCCGAGCTGGGTCTTCGGTTTGATCAACGCGGTGGCGGTGCTGATCATTGCCTGCCCGTGCGCCCTGGGCCTGGCCACGCCAATGTCGGTAATGGTCGCGACCGGCAAGGCGGCCGGCAGCGGCGTACTGTTCCGCGATGCGGGCGCCATCGAAAATTTGCGCAAGATTGACACGCTGATCGTCGACAAGACGGGCACCCTGACTGAAGGTCGCCCGGCCTTTCACAGTGTAGAGGCGGCGCCTGGTTTCACTCCGGATGAGGTGCTGCGCCTGGCAGCGAGCCTCGATCAGGGCAGCGAACATCCCCTGGCCCACGCCATCGTCGACCATGCCCGCGCGCACGGCCTGGCACTGAGCACGGCCGAGACATTCGAATCAGCCTCCGGCATCGGCGTACGTGGCCAGGTTGATGACCACCACCTGCAACTGGGCAACACCGCGCTGATGAATGATGCCGGCGTGGATGCCAGCTCCCTCAGTGCGCGGGCCGAACAGTTGCGCGGCGAAGGCGTGAGCATCATGTTCCTGGCGGTGGACGGCGTCCTGGCTGGTCTGCTGGCAGTGGCTGATCCGATCAAACCGACGTCGAAACTGGCGGTAGAGCGCCTGCAGGCAGACGGCGTGCGGGTGATCATGGCCACCGGTGATGGCCTGACTACTGCTCGCGCAGTGGCCCGCGAGCTAGGCATCGAAGAGGTGCACGGCGAGGTCAAACCACAGGACAAGGAACGCTTGGCCGCCGCCCTGCAACAAGAAGGGCACCGCGTGGCCATGGCCGGCGACGGCATCAACGACGCCCCAGCCCTGGCGCGCGCCGATATCGGCATTGCCATGGGCACCGGCACCGACGTGGCGATGAACAGCGCTCAAGTCACGCTGGTCAAGGGCGACCTGCTGGGCATCTTGCGCGCAAGGAGCCTGTCAGTGGCCACCGTGCGCAATATGCACCAGAACCTGACCTTTGCTTTTCTCTATAACGCTCTGGGCATCCCGCTGGCCGCAGGCCTGCTCTACCCGCTGACCGGCCTGCTGCTGTCGCCGATTATCGCCGCGCTGGCGATGAGCCTGAGTTCGGCCTCAGTGGTGTTTAACGCGTTGAGGCTGCGCAAGGTATCGATCGATTGAAACGCTTGACCTTGCCGCTCTGGCAAGGTTGAACATCTGCTCAACCATTACGGTGACTTCCCAGGAGATTCTCATGAGCACCATTGAACTGAACGTCGAAGGCATGAGCTGCGGCTCGTGCGTCAAGCATGTCACCGAGGCGCTCAACACTGTCGAGGGCGTCACCAAGGTGGATGTCGATTTGCAAGCCGCCAGGGTGCGGGTTAGCGGCCAGAGCGACAGCCAAGTGCTGATTGCTTCCCTGACTGATGCGGGATATCCCGCGCAGCTGGCCAGTCCGGCAGCCGGGACGAACAACATGAAAAAGACGGGTTGCGGTGGCAGCGGTGGCTGCGGCTGCAACTGAAAACGAGAGGCAAACAAGGTTCTTATATGTCTAGAAAACTGCGTATATCAGCCCTTGCGGCGCTGCTGGTAAGTGGGGCGATCCATGCCGCTGAACCCTTGATCATCGATGTACACCGAGACGCCAACTGTGGTTGCTGCAAGGACTGGATCTCCTATCTGGAGGACAACGGCTTTGCGGTCCGCAACCATGTTGAACGCAACATGCGTTCGGTGAAGCAAGACCTAGGAGTGGAGCCGCGTCTGGCGTCCTGTCACACCGGTGTGATCAACGGCAAGTTCGTTGAAGGCCACGTGCCGGTGGCGCAGATACTCGAATTGCGCAAGCGTTCCGACCTGCTAGGTATTGCCGTGCCCGGCATGCCGGCTGGATCGCCCGGTATGGAGCACGGTGATGCCAAACATGCCTACGAGGTAATCGGGCTTACCCGTTCAGGGCAGGATGAGGTCCTCGCCAAGTACCCGTAAATTCAGGCTCCGTGCCGCTGACCGGCTTTCCCAGGCGGGTGGCAGCAAAGAGAACGCGGGGGTGATCACTGGATGATCGCAGCGATCACCCCGTCCGGCTCGCTTGCTCAGGACAGTTTCCTGACTTGCGAGGCGGAATTATGTCCGGAGCCTTTCGTTAACTCTTGTTCCGCGAGATACCCATGTTCCGCCTTTTGCTGTGCCTGCTTTTACTGATCCCACTGCCGGTCAGTGCTGGGATTTTTGATCTGCCTCGCTCACAGCCGGCCCTGTTCAACGCCCCCCTGAATAACAGCCAGGACTTCCTGCCGGTGGATCTGGCCTTTGGCCTTGATCTGATAGAAGCCGACACCGACAGTATTCGCCTGCGGTTCATAAATGCCGATGGCTATTACCTCTACAAACATCGTTTCGCCTTCAACAGCGACCATCCGCAAGTAACAATCGGCACCCCGCAATGGCCTGCAGCCGAACCGAAAACCGATGAGTATTTCGGCGATGTCGAGGTGTTCTACGGCATTACGGACTTAGAACTACCGATTGATAACCCTCAGAACAGGCCGTTCACCCTGCAGGTGAGCTACCAGGGCTGCGCCGATCTGGGACTGTGCTACCCACCTGAAATGCGCACTTTTCAGATCGGTAACTCGCCCCCGGTATCGCCTGCGCAACCGGAAACGACCTTGGACTGGGGAAGTCTGGCACTGTTCTTTCTGGCCGGTTTGGGGCTGACTTTCACTCCCTGCGTGCTGCCGATGCTGCCCATCCTTTCCGGCGTAGTGCTGCGTGGACAACTCGGTGGGCTACGAGGTTTTCGCCTGTCGCTTGCCTACGTACTTCCCATGGCTGCCTGCTTCGCACTGCTCGGAGCGCTGATGGGCATGTTCGGAGCTGGCCTCAACCTGCAGGCGCGCCTGCAGTCACCGTGGCTACTGGTGCCCTTTGCGCTGTTCTTTTCGGTATTTGCCCTGGCCATGTTCGGGGTGTTCGAGTTGCGTATGCCGCGCTTTATTACCGAACGAATGGATCGCCTGGCCAGCCGAACCCGCGGGGGTTCAATGATAGGGGCCGCAACGCTAGGCGTGCTGTCAAGCCTGCTTGTATCACCCTGCGTGACAGCACCACTGGTCGGTGCGCTGCTGTACATCAGCGCCACCGGCGATGCCCTGGGCGGCGGGCTGAAGCTGTTTTCGCTGGGTCTGGGCATGGGGGCGCCGTTGGTGTTGTTCGCCACTGGTGGCGCCGCCTTGTTGCCCAAGTCCGGGACCTGGATGGTCGGCGTACGCAAGGTTTTCGGTCTGATGTTGCTGGGTGTCTCTGTATGGCTGCTGGAGCGTGTGTTACCAGCTCCCGTGACGCTGGCCTTGTGGGGCCTGTTGGCGGTTGGCACTGCGTTGTGGCTGGGCGCCCTGGAATTTATTCCTAAGCCCGGCAAGCAGAAGCTTGCCCAGTTGCTTGGTGTGGCCTTGCTGGTTTACGGCATCAGCAGTTGGGTGGGCGCTTTGCAAGGTCAAACCGACCCGCTGCGCCCACTGGGTCGCCTGGACGCCCAAGGCTTGCCTCAAATCGGCGCAACCGTCGGCTGGCAGACCCTGGACACCCCAGCAGCCCTGGATGCGGCACTGTTGTCAGCGAAAACTGCCGGCCAACCTTTGCTGCTGGACTGGTACGCCGACTGGTGCATCAGTTGCAAAGTAATCGAACGAGAAGTACTCGAAGTGTCCTCTGTGCGCGAACAGCTGGCTGATTACCGGCTGGTGCGCTTCGATATGACGCGTAGCGATGCCGAGCAACGCGCGCTGCTTGATCGCTACCAGCTGTTTGGCCCGCCGGCACTGCAATTGTTTGCCCCCAGTGGTGATGAGTGGCAGGACCTTCGCACGGTTGGTGAAACCGACGCCGAGAGTTTTCTGGAACGACTGCGTCAAGCCGACGACCGAATGTAAAGCATGCAACCTGGTCGCTCCCGGAAGTCGACGTCAGCTGGCAGATCGCAGCCCGCCGCAGCATGTACTTGCGGCGGCTGAAAGCTAAGACGTGGGCAGATGACTTGATCGTTTTTACCGATGCTCACTTTCAAAATCCGTGACGGCTGAAGTCAGCCATTTGTTGAACAGCCACACCGGAACTTAACAGTCAGAAAAACTAGAACCTGACAGAACTGTAATGTTTCGCTAAGGCCTGTGACAGGATGCCGCGGTTAAGTTGGCGTCGTGCCTGAAGAACAAAGCACTCCGTTCAAACGGAAACCGAATTAACGGGTATTTCGAGGGGGATCGAACAATGCCCCTGTTTTCATGCGTTGCCGAGTACTCCGACTTGGCAGGGGCGAATGTGTCAGTTGGCATATGGGGCACCTGAGTGGCGGTTTGAGAATCTGTCGCCTCCAAGCAGCATAAGCCGAGGCGCCTGTTGCAAATTGCGACGCCAAATAAGCTGAGCTTACCAACTGCTGAAGAGGCGCTGCTCGCTGGAACGAGTTCACACAACAGTGGGAAAGGTTGAAGGTGGAATCTCGATAGTGGGGCAGTCAACGAACCCGAGACCGGATTGCTCACCACCGGCTCATCTGATTAATGGACATAACGGGATGCAAAGCAAAACCACAAGGCGCACTTTCATCAAGGGGCTAGCCGCCACCAGTATTCTCGGCGGCTTAGGCATGTGGCGTATGCCGGTCTGGGCCGTGACCAGTCCCGGTCAGGCCAACGTGCTGGCCGGTACCGATTTTGATCTGTTCATCGGTGAAACCCCGGTAAATATTACTGGCGCGGCTCGTACCGCGATGACCATCAATGGCTCACTTCCGGGGCCGACCCTGCGGTGGCGGGAAGGCGATACCGTGACTCTGCGCGTTCGTAATCGTCTGCAGGAAGATACCTCGATTCACTGGCACGGCATCATCCTGCCGGCGAACATGGATGGCGTACCTGGCCTGAGTTTCCACGGCATCGCCCCCGATGGCATGTATGAGTACAAATTCAAGGTTAACCAGAACGGCACCTATTGGTACCACAGTCACTCGGGACTGCAGGAGCAGGCTGGCGTCTATGGTGCTCTGGTGATCGATGCCAAAGAGCCGGAGCCGTTCAGCTACGACCGTGACTACGTCGTGCTACTAAGTGACTGGACTGACGAAGATCCGGAACGGGTTCTGGCCAAGCTCAAAAAGCAATCGGATTACTACAACTTCCACAAACGTACTGTCGGCGACTTCGTCGATGACGTGAGCGAGATGGGGTGGTCCGCAGCGATCGCTGATCGGAAGATGTGGGCCGAGATGAAAATGAGCCCGACTGATCTTGCCGATGTCAGTGGCTATACCTACACCTACTTGATGAATGGCCAGGCGCCGGATAACAACTGGACTGGTATTTTCAAGCCGGGTGAGAAAATCCGTCTGCGCTTCATCAATGCATCGGCCATGACCTATTTCGATGTCCGCATCCCCGGTCTAAAGATGACGGTGGTGGCGGCCGATGGGCAGTACGTCAAACCTGTTAGCGTCGATGAGTTCCGTATTACTGCGGCCGAAACCTTCGATGTAATAGTCGAGCCCGATAGCGAGCAGGCCTACACCATCTTCGCGCAGTCCATGGACCGCACTGGCTATTCACGCGGCACCCTGGCCGTTCGCGAAGGGCTGAGCGCGCCTGTTCCTGAAGTTGATCCTCGCCCGTTGATCTCCATGAGCGATATGGGAATGGATCACGGCAGCATGGAGGGAATGGATCATGGCTCCATGCAGGGCGGCATGGCAGGCATGGATCATAGCAAGATGGCAGGTATGGACCACGACAGCATGGCTGGCATGGATCATTCAGCGATGGCAGGCATGGGTGGAGCGATGCAGCCCCATCCGGCCTCCGAAACCAATAACCCTCTGGTCGACATGCAGACCATGACGCCAACTCCCAAGCTGAATGACCCGGGAATCGGGCTTCGCAACAACGGTCGCCGTGTGCTGACTTACTCAGATCTGCACAGCACCTTCCTCGATCCGGATGGGCGCGAGCCGAGCCGTACCATCGAGTTGCACCTCACAGGTCACATGGAGAAATTCTCTTGGTCATTCGATGGCATTGAGTTCTCTGATGCGGAACCGTTGCGATTGAAGTATGGCGAGCGTGTTCGTATCACCTTAGTCAACGACACCATGATGACCCACCCCATCCACCTTCATGGCATGTGGAGCGATCTGGAGGATGAGAACGGCAACTTCCTAGTTCGCAAACACACCATTGATGTACCACCAGGCTCGAAGCGCAGCTATCGCGTAACCGCAGATGCGCTAGGGCGCTGGGCCTATCACTGCCACCTGCTGCTCCACATGGAAATGGGCATGTTCCGTGAAGTTCGTGTGGATGAGTAAAGGAGATATCTAATGAGCAATTCCCCGAAACGAAACCACCTGTTCTGCAGTGCCGCAATGTTGAGCCTTTTGGCTGCCCTGTATATCCCAGTGTCGCTGGCCGAAGAAAATCACAGCGATCACGGACGGCACGCCGTTGACTCTTCCAAAGCTGCAAGTGAGAAGCAGCCTCCTCAGGTGCGAGGCCAGGGCCCCGCCAATCAGCAAATGGATCACGGCTCGATGAATCACGGCTCGATGGACCATGACGGCATGGACCACCAAAAAATGACCGGTGAGCATGGCAGCGACCATGCCGAGGCAGATTCGAACCATGACCATTAAGCTTTCACGTCCATCGTTCATTGCGCTGGCGGTGTCAATGAGCGCACTGAGTAGCGGCTTTACCTTTGCCGCAGAAGAGATGGATCACTCGACTATGGACCACGGCTCCATGCCGATGGACCATAGCAAGATGAACCACGGGGCTGCTCAGGTGCAGATGGGGGGCATGGATCATAGCCAGATGCCCGAGGGCCAGAATTCGCAGGATGGGACTCCTGCTATGGACCACAGCAAGATGAATCATGAGGCCATGCAAGGCCAGATGGGCAGTATGGATCACTCCCAGATGAACCATGGCCAAAATCAGAGTAAAGCTGCGGCTATGGACCATAGCAAGATGGGCCACGGCGCCATGCAAGAGCAAATGAAAGGGATGGATCACAGCAACATGGATCACTCCCAAATGAACCATAGCTCCGCTGATACCCCGAGAACCACCAGTCGTACACCGATCCCCGTCCTCACGGATGCTGATCGCCAAGCGGCCTTCGCGCCTCTGCCTGGACACACAGTGCACGATAGCGGCATCAACAGCTTCTTTCTGCTCGATCAGCTTGAATATCAGGACGCTGATGAGGGCAGCACCCTGGCCTGGGATGCCTCAGGCTGGGTGGGAGGCGATATCAATCGGGTCTGGTTTCGTTCCGAGGGAGAGCGTACTAACGGCGTAACCGAGGATGCCGAGCTGCAGCTGTTGTATGGGCGCTCGGTCGGCCCCTGGTGGGACGTCGTTGCTGGCGTTCGCCAAGACTTCAAACCCGAGTCTCCACAGACCTGGGCTGCCTTTGGTGTGCAAGGCATGGCGCTTTACGCTTTTGAAGCCGAGGCCACAGCCTTCGTCGGCGAAAACGGCCAGACTGCGGCGCGTCTTGAGGGCGACTATGACATCTTGCTTACCAATCGGCTGATCCTCCAGCCAACTGCGGAAGCCAATTTCTACGGTAAGAATGATTCTGAAAGAGGAGTGGGCTCGGGCCTGGCGAATACCGAACTGGGTTTGCGCCTGCGCTACGAAATCGTTCGCGAGTTTGCGCCCTACATCGGGATTTCTTGGAGTCGCTCATACGGTAATACCGCAGACATGCTGCGCGACGAAGGAGAAGATGTTGAAGAGGCGCGCTTTGTCGCCGGCATTCGAATGTGGTTTTAGAGCCTGATATGAAAAAAACAATTACAACCCTGGTGGTAGCAGGCGCTGTCGGTAGTGCAGCAATATTAGCCGGAGCCTATTCCGGCTTGATCAACGTTGGTGCTGACGATCCTCATTACCCAGCCGTGCATGCGTTCCTTTCAATGGCGCGTGATCGCTCTATCGAAGCGCGGTCCAAGGACATTGAGATTCCCAATCTAGATGACGAGGCTCTCATTCGTGGCGGGGCCGGGAACTACAACGCCATGTGCGTTGGGTGCCATCTGGCGCCCGGTGTCGAACAAACAGAGCTGAGTCAGGCGCTGTATCCAGCCCCGCCTAACCTGGCCAAGATCGGCATTGACGCAGGCCCTGCATCCGCCTTCTGGGTCATTAAGCATGGAATCAAAGCAACAGGCATGCCGGCCTGGGGTAAGAGTATGGGCGACGAATATATCTGGGGCATGGTTGCCTTCATCAGCCAGTTGCCCAAGATCGACGCTACGCAATACCAAGCGCTCGTCGCTGCGAGTGGCGGTCACCAGCATGGTGGCGGTGAGAGCCAGACGCACAATCATGAAAGCTTGGATGGCAGCAATTCTGACCATCATGGCAATGCTGCCGCTGGAGGAGAGTCTGGACATCGCGGTATAGCGGCTGCAGACCACCACGGCGGCTCAGCTCCAGAGGCCGATCACCATTCTTCGAGCAGTAACGGCGATGATCACCATGGTGGAAGTAACTCCAGCACGAAAGGCAGTAGCGCCAGCGACCATCATGCCGAGCCGGCGTCCAACGCTCACACTCATGCGGATGGCAAAGAGCACGTACATGACAGCTAAAAGCAACGGGGCACGTTTGGTGGTCAAGCAGTAGTTGAGCTTTTACCGCGACGAGCGTCTTGCTACACCGCCGTCATCGCGGGTTAGTTCGTGTGCTGGCCGCTCAGGTCAGCGAACTCAATAAGCGCAATGACCTCGTCGGGATCGCGTGACGCTTGAAGGAAAAACGGGCCGGGGCGAGAAAGTTGCTCGATACGTTTTTTCAGTTAGCCCTCTCTAGATCATTGATCAGGAACTTCATCTCAGAGATCTCTCGGCGCTGAGCCTCAATGATTTGATCTGCCAGCTTGCGAACGCGCGGGTCTGAAATCTGAGCGCGCTCACTTGTCATGATGGCTATGGAATGGTGAGGAATCATGGCCTTCATATAGTCCGTATCGTCGACAGTTGCCTGGCTACGAACAAGCCACAGGGCAATAGCAAAGGAAGCTGCTCCGCCGGCGAATATCGCTATGTTCATGGGCTTTTTCTTGTACATATTGAGCATGAAGGCGAGCATGACTATCGCCATGACAGCTCCCATTACTAACGCCATCCAAGCACGGGTCTCACTCCATAGAACATGCTCAAAAGCGTAAGTATTCAAATACATAACGCCGTACATGATGACGGTTGATGTGGCCACCATCGCAGCGAAACGCCAATAAGACATTTTCATATCAACTCCTCTTGGTGATGTGCTGCCACAGTATTGCATTGACTAAAGTCTGCGTATTTTTCGATCATGCCGGGCAGTTGCGTTACTAATACTGTGAGAGCTCAGATTTGATAATCAGCCCTCGGTGTTACCTAAGAACGGACAAGCCGGGAGGCTGTGAGGTTTCGATTTTTTTAAAAAGCTTACAAAAATGTAATCTGCACCAAGTTTACTCGCTCTCGGGTTTGCGCAGCGCTGCTCCAAGTCGAAGTGACCATGCGCCAGTCTGGCTGCGTGACGCGCTTCCGTGAATTGGTGAGGAACACGGCGCGCCTGGTGACGCTGTACGACCTGTCGAACTGTGGATGTCTCCTCGATATTCGCTGTCGAATGTAGAAGAGGTAAGCCTTTAAGGGGTAAGGGGCGACATCGAGATCCTTGCGGTAACCAGTAATTGCGATTTGTGGAAGATCAGGTCGTTCAGACCTGTTTCCAGTTTCCAAAGCGCAGGAGCTGAACGTTTGTTGGCTGTCACTGAGGTTACGCCAATGTAATTTTAGGGACAGCATCCCGTAAGTATTCACCCGCCACACTCAAATCAGGCCCCAACACTGAGGAAAGCACAATGAAAAGCATGCAAAAGCTCGTTATCGCCCTTGTTCTAACCGCTACATCTCCTTTTCTCATCGCTGCAAATAAAGGCGATCAACCCATGAGACACGACCATACTGTTGGCGATGGTCATGAAGTGATGGTCAATCTGCTAAAAACCGGGCAAGTGCTAAGCGTGACCCCAATGGGTAATTCACCAGTGTCCGGAAGTGATGTAAGAACGTATGAGATTAAAATTAAAACCCCTGACGGAGTCGTCCATTCGGTCGAATTTCTCGGTGCCCCAGTAGGCGTTAAAAACGGCTGATACCACTTTAACGGACACCTCCGCGATATTAATACGATTATGGTTGTTGCAGGTATCAGCACTTGCCCTGCAACAATCATCGATGCTTAGGCTTCCCTTTGCTAAGGGAACCCTAGACGTGCAGTTTATACTTGGGATGTTTGAGACAGAAAGCGAGCAATAGTTTTTTAAACGCAAATCGGGGAAGAGGGATAAATGATGAACCAAATTAGTAAAGCACTGGTGACGATTTCGCTAATTTCGGCAGCTTTCGCAGCCGTCGCCGGCACGGAACAAGAAAGTGCTATGCGGCACGATCACACTGTTGGGGATGGTCACCAAGTAATGCTGGATCTGCTGAAGCGCGGCGAGGTGGTGAGTGTGGCCCCTATGAATAAAGAGCGTTCGGATAATAAAGCTATAAATAACACACTTAAGGGAAATGTTAGGCCATATGAAATAAAAATTCGTACTCCAGACGGGCGACTTCACGCGGTAGAGTTCCGCGGAATGCCAGCCAAAATAAACAACCGCTCACATGGTAATAAATGACAAGAAAGTTATTTCTGAGTAGCTGCCACAGGGGTAAGCCGGATCATAACGTCTCCTTACACGGGAGGAGGATCCTGACAGCGTGTCATGCAACAATGGGCTGAGTCGGCCTTCTCGGCTCAGCTCAAAGCAACATGAGCGAGTGATTTAATTTTTCCACAGCACATACAATTTTTACATTCAGTTGGCGTCTACTTCACCAGTTGAGCGAATGTCTGTGGGGGACCCAGTGGTGCTGCTACGAAATCACTACAGTCGCTGTGGAAAACCACCAGTCCGCTCTGATATGCCGCCGATCGCGATCGCGTTCTCTGCCGCGAATATGAGGCCCTGACCAAAAGTGTGACGATACGCAGCGTTTTGAAGCTCCATTGCCATTCTGAATGCCGCCCCTTATGGCCGCGCCGCTATCGCCTCCTACATAGGCTATTACCAAGTTGAGTCTGTCATTGTCGAGCAGTATGTGGTCTTCCTCGTGATGTCTTCCAAAAGGCACCGATAATTGCCGCGGGTAGCTTGCAAACGCGGACGTCACGCAAAGCGATGCATGTGATCGACGAGACCCATCTTTTGGTCTGAGATCGCAGCGGTCAGTATCCCAGCTTTGAGCCGGGAAAGTCTGATGCGGCGCATATCGAGAATACGCCCCTGGTCGATGCCGATGCTGTTCTCTGCTCCGGCAGTGCCAGTTCTATGCCCCTTCATCAAGAGCCGAGGGGCGCCTGTCACCCGTCGGCCCGTCCTAGCCAGAAGCGCTGCGTGGATGGGCCTCTCAAATTTAAAACTTGAGCGCCTGCGACCCCCAGCTCAACGGCTGAATGATTTTCATATGGTGTGGCCGCTAGGTAACTGAGCCAATTAATCGGGATGGCTATGCTTGCTCGAATGCTACCGGCCCCACTTAATCCTTGGGTAATTTGATTCATAACACCAGTGTAATTACCGTGTCATATGAGTAACAGCTTGCCGCTCTTATAATTTCATCACACACGTTAAGTTAGGAGCTGGTTATGAAAGCTTTCAAGATTACGGCAGCAGTGTTTTTTATGAGCGTGAGCTCATTATCCTTGGCAGAGGGTAGCTCAGATCGCGAGTATGGCGAAATGATACGCGCGAACGAAAATACTATGCGGGAGTACGCTACTTCTGTCGGAAAGAAGCCTCCCGAAGTTGTCCATTATCGTTATGGGATGAAGTTGGACATCGCCAAGGTAATTCGTACCACGCGAACCGATATGACCTGCAACGATGTGATGCCGGCCCAAATTACCTATGAGGACTCTAAGGGTGATTTGGCGATTGTTGAGTATCGGGTCGCCGGAACGAACTGTCGGAGATAAGACACCACCTATCGACCCATCGAAGCCTGCATAAACGTAAGAGTCCGAGGCGGTAGTCGCAGCCCGAGACATGCTCCTGGTGCGGCGGTGGTCATAAGCATTTCAGCAATACAATCGTTACTAGCCTTGCCGTTTTTATGGCGAATCGGTGCGGGTACTGGCATGGGGCCGTCTGGGGAAACTGCCCAGCTGAGCGATGTGCTTAGTAGTACATACATAGCCGCGAGGGGTGCCTACGACTCGCGGCTTTTATTTTCCATATGGAGCGTGTAGCTGAGAAATGTTCGGACAAGTACTATCAAACCAAGTACTGCAACGTTTCGTAGCGAGGGCTCAATTACAACCGTTCGTATGACATCGGCAGCAACGAGGAATTCTAGTCCTAGCACAATCGCGCCGCCAATATCTTGCCGTAATGACCGGGAGCGATCCGTCAATGCGGCCCCTTTGTAATTGAAAAAAAAGCGATAGAGCGCTATGAAACTTCCGAAAGTTATAGCGAGCACCCCTGCAATCTCGAACCCGATCACCGCGATCTCAATCGCTACATGAGGTGCCTCAAGGTTCATAGAAACACCCGTCAATGGTGGTCATAGATGCCTATTCCCCGAATATCGTTCCATGAGGTGGTCTGGTGGCAGAGATAGCACTGCTCAGGTTCCGCATTCCTGACACCCGCTATCGGCTTGGACATCATTCTGAAGTGCTCCTTGTAGTGGCTGAGCGGCGCGAGGTGGCACTGGCCGCACTCGGTGGAACTCGGCGGTGGATGCCGGTACTCGGCAATCGACCATGTGGTCGTGCCGTGGCATGTCGCGCAGTCGTTTCCGAAGACCTGGACGTGCGGGTCGGTGGTCTTGTGGCAGCTCGCACAGTCCAGCAGCGTCTCCTTGTAAGTCATGCCGTTGGCAAGCGAGAGGTTGCCCGGCAGCGCCTCGGGCCGGTGTGCCTTGAGGTGCGCGAGCAGCACCGCCCCCTCATGACCCTCCGGGGCCCGATCGAGCCATCGCACGATGATGTCGGTCAAAGCCGCATGGTCCATACCACGCAGGCTGCGGCCGGCGTCGTGTTCCTTGTGGCAGGCCACGCAGTTGTTCGAGCCGGCGATGTCGGCATGGAATGCCGTCGGTTGTCGCTGGACCAGGACGGTCTCGTTTGCATGGCAGGCCACGCAAGTCGCGTCCTCCACGCCCTTCACCGGCGTGTGGCACGCCGCACAGTCCTCTTTGAGAAACGCATGTGCGCTGGACAGGGGGCCCGGAGAGGCCATGTTCTGCCACGTCGCGGCGCGCTGCATTTGCGGAAGGTATGTCCACAGTGCGACTGCCGACACCGGCGCCAGGACCGCGAGCAGCGCGGCGAGGATCTTTCCCTTTCGACTCATCTGAACCACCGCAACCCGAAGTAGATGCCAGCCCAGATATGCAACGCCAGCAGAAGATAGAAGATGATCGAGAACGCGATGTGTGCCGACAGCCAGGCGTTGAACAGCCTGCGCACCCGCTCCTGGAACTGGATCGAGTACTGCAGATCGGCGGCGGCGGATGCCAGTGGCAGCAGTTCGGCGCTGGCCTTGGGCGTACCGGCAACGCCCGCTGTTGGTCCTTGCGCGTAGGCCCAGTACTGCCCATCCAGAAGGCGCCACAGCCCGTCGATCTGCGCCTTCTTCTCGCGGATGTTCTCCGCGACGTAGCGCAGGTAATGCTGGCCGATGAACCCAGTGAGCACGCTCAGCAGCATCGATGCCGTCAGCGCGACGCCGAGCGCACTCTGGAACTTGTGCCCGCTATGGAGGATGGCCAACAGCGCGCCTACCAAGCCGAAATAGACGTGCGCCTGCAGCAATGCGCCGAAGCCATGCTTCCTGGTGAATGCGCGGCGCAGCGTAGCGCTGCGCTTGATTACGGTGTAGGTGAGCGGGACGAGCATGAACGCCGCGCCTACGACGCCGAACACGCCACCCAGGAGGCTTCCGGCGAAGAAGGAAGAGCGGTGCACCAGGAAACCCAGCCACAGGACCACCAGCATCGAGAAGATGATCGTCGCGATGATGCGATCCTGGTTGCGCATCTACGCATCCACCGAGATATCGGCCGACGCTTTCGCCTGGCAGGCCAGGATCACGCCCGAGGAACGATCGAGTGGCGTCAGACCGTCGTCCACGTCCATGGTGACCTCGCCCGACAGCAGCTTGATCTTGCAGAGGCCGCAGTAACCCTGCCGGCAGGCATATTCGATCGGAACGCCGACCTCTTCGGCGGCCTCGAGAACGGTCTGGCCGGCCGCCAGCGGCGCCTTTTTTCCGGACCGCTCGAAGCTGCAGGTGACGGCCGTCGCCGTGTCGCCCGCCGACACCTCCAGGCCGGGAGGCACTGTCCTGGAGGGGCTCAGGAACAGCTCGGAATGAACCGACGCCAGGTCGATGCCCAGCTTGCCCAGTTCGTTGCGGACCGCGTCCATCATCACCGACGGACCGCACAAGTGGATGCGGCGCGAACGGATCTGCGGAATCTGCCCCAGCAGTTCGGCGGTGATGAACCCACGCGGGCCGGTCCATGCCGCCGATGACTCGTCGCTCAGCACGATGGACACATGCAGGTTCGGATGCCGGCGGGCGAGTTGGTTCAGCTCGTCGCGGAAGATCACGCTTTCCAGGTCCTTGCAGGCGTAGACCAGGTCGATCCGGCCGTTCCAGCTCTGGTCGGTCAGGTAGCGGATGGAACTCATCAGCGGCGTGATGCCGACGCCGCCGCCCAGGAACACGACACTGTCGGACTCGACGCCGCGGAAGGTGAAGCGGCCGTAGGGGCCGGACGCATCGAGGAGATCGCCTTCCTTCACCTGCTCGTGCAGGTAACCCGAGACGATGCCGCCGCTTTCGTGCTTGACCGTCAGGTCGCACCAGCCGTGGCAGCATGGCGATGAAGCGATCGAATACGAGCGCTTGACCTGGTTCCCGCCTGAATGCACCGAAAGCGTGAGGAACTGGCCGGGCTCGAACTCGAACGGCAGCGCACCCACGCCCTCCACTGGCGCCAGCCGAAACGTCTTGACCTTGGGCGTCTCCTGGAAGACGCGTGCGACCCGCAGCTTGCCCACCCAGCCGCCCATGGTGGACACGGGTGCGCGTGCCTGCGGCTCGCCCTCGGCCGGCACGCCCGGAAACACGGACGCCGCGGGGGCCGGCGCCACACCGGAACGAGGCGCAGCGGCGGGGGCCGGAGGCACCGGTGCCCCGGTGCGCAACGTGGCGAGGACCGCATTCGTGCGTCGGGTTCGCGCCACGTACATCCAGGCGGCCAGCAGCGCAAAGGCCAGCAGCAACGCCATCGTGAAGTAGTGGAAGCCCGACAGGCCGAAGACGCCGTGCGCCGGGGCCGTGGTCAGGGGATCGGTCAGGTTCATCTCGCGCCGGAACCACGCCAGCGCGATCCCCCGCGGCGCCTGTCCTTCGGCCAGTGCGCGGTAGGCCGACAAGCCGCTGTCGAATTCGCCCCAGGCCACGCGCATGCGGTCGGATGCTTCCTGCAGGCCGCCGTAGTCGTTGCGCTGGACCGCGTGCGACGCCTCCGACGACAGGGACGCCAATAGCTGGATCCCTTCGTGCATCCGGTGGTGGGCGAGCTGCTCAACGCTCGCGCGCCGCTCCGGCGGTAGATCCGGCAGCGCCATCAGCTGCGGATACAGCAGCTTGTTGAGGCGCCGATCCCGACCGCACTCGTCTCCGCGGCAGCCGCGCATCATGTCGTCCATCATGCCGCCCATGGAACCGGCCATCATGCCGCCCATGGAACCGGCCATCGATGCACCACTCGAAGCCGGCATGCTGGCAGTCGCGTCCGGGTGATGCGCGGCGTGATCGTCATCGCCCGCCGATGCGTCAGCCGGCGGTGTGGCGCTCATCGGCATGCCGTTCATCGAGCTGCTGCTTTGCGCCGGCATGCCATCGGCTGGCGCCGGCTGCGGTACCGCCATGCTTCCGGCCTTGTCCGGATGATGCGCGGCGTGATCGTCATCGCCCATCGGCGCGCCAGCCGGCGGCGTGGTGCCCATCGGCATACCAGCCATCGAGCCGCTGTCCCGGGCCGATGACGTGCCGGCAGCGTCCGGCTGCGCAGCCGTCGTGCCGCCGGTCTTGTCTGGCGGATGGGCTGCGTGTGGATCAGCAGCCGACTGAGCGCCGGCCGCTCCATGAGCCAGCAGCATCGCCAGCGTGGCCAGGGCGGCGACTCGCTTCCACCCCACGAAGCCTTCCGTCAGCACCGCGGCGGCCTCCACTACATATGGCCCATCTTCTTCTTGGCCATGCCCCCGCCCATGCTCGAATCCATCTTCTGCATGGTGGCGTCGACCTTCTGCATCTGCATCTCGCAGTGCTCCATGTCCTCCTTCATCTGCTGCATGTGCTGCATCGTGGCGGGCATGTCCATGTCCTTATGCGCGGAGGCATCGCCAGCCTTCATCGCCATGGCCTGCTGATGCATCTGCATGCTGCCTTCCTGCATCTGTCGGCCCATGGCCTCCATGGCTTGCCCCCGTTCGCGCATCATGGCTGCCATCTCCTCCATGTGCGTGGCCATGGCATCGGGCGTTGCGGGCGCATTCTGAGAAGCAGGGGACTTCGGATCGGTAGGGTGCGCCGCTGGAGCGTGAGGTGCCGCCGGGGTGCTGGCGGGCTGCTGCCCCATGGCGCCTGGCATGGCATCCTTCTTGTGCATGTCATCATCAGCGAGCGTCGTCCCAGCGAGGAGTATTCCCACGAAGCAAATTGGAGCGAGGGGTGTGCGTCGGTGCGGTCTCATGACAACCTCCTAATGGTTGTTTTTCTGACTTTGGCTGTGGGCGTAGGAAAAACTACCTTACAGATCAGGCTATTACTAATAGCCTACGGAGAAGAAGCTGTCGTAAACCTTACTTGTGCATTACATTTTCACGTTTGTTGGTGAAATAGTTGTATTGATTTTGAAGAGGAGGTAGCAGGTTATTTGTGGTTTGCGGCGGCGGAGATAGCAGGTGTTTTGCGAGTAGTACGCTGAAAATATGTTAGTTTAGGTAACTGGCATAAATGTAAAGTTTAGGTTATATAAACGACAGGTCTGATCTGCAATAAAGCCAAACAATATTTACGAACTATTCGAGGCTCGCTCATAAACGGGTCCAAGCTTTCCCTTGTGCCGAAATTTGCGTGCTTCGGAGTTAAACATGATGAATGACTTGATCAAATATCGCGCCTGGTCGGCACACCCGTTTCCGCTCTCCGCTCATGACTGGCGTGGTGCGCAAGCCGAAGTCCTCGAATATTCTAGTTGTCGTTGCTGCAATCAACGGGACCGGCACTGCAGTAAGGAGATTCTATGAACTGGATCGTTCAGCCGCTGCCCGTCCGCAGTTGGGGGCTGCTAGCACCCGTCATCCTAGGCCTTGCTCTGAGCAGCGGCGCGCAGGCTTCGCCAGGGTCAGCCGAGCTTGGCGCCACGTTGCCTCCGCTGCTAGACCTGCTTGAACGGCAGAGCCCAGAGCTCCGGGCTGTCGGGCATGAGAGGCAGGCCGCCTGGGAGCGTCCCGATGTAGCCGGTGCGCTCCCGGACCCGATGCTCACTTTTGAGGAAATGGGCATCGCCCGCGACGACCCGAGCCTATCGCCCAGCGGCGTTGGCAGCACACGTTACGCGTTCCGTCAGACTTTTCCTATTGGCGGCAAGCGGGGGCTTGCTCGCGAGATCGCAGAGGCGGGCGCCGAGCAGGCAGCGGCCCGCGAGCGCCTGAGCCGAGTCGAGCTCAGGAGTCTCGTCAAGCTTGCCTTCAACGAATACCAGTATGCCCACGCAGCCATCCAGGTCACCGAGGAGCTGCGGGCGCTGGTGGATGAGCTTGAGAGTATTGCCCAAGCTCGCTACAGAGTGGGGCTTGCGCCGCAACAGGACGTGATCAAGGCTCAGACCGAGCACACCAGTCTGCAGAGCGAGCTGCTGACGCTGGAACGCGACCGACGCGGCACGGCGGCGCGGTTGAACGGCATCTTGGCGCGCCCTGCGAACTCGCCGCTGGCGGAGCCCGCCGGTTGGCCTGCTCTGCCTGCATCAGTGCCGACCTTGGCTGAGCTGCAGGCTCGTATCTTCGGTGGCAATCCTCAACTGGCTGAGCTCAATGCACGAATTCAAGAGGCCCAGCGTGCTGAGGCGCTTGCCAGCCGAAACTGGATTCCGGATATCACCGTCGGCACTGCCGTCGTCCAGATGGGTAACCGGGCCGAAGAGTTCGAGTTGATGCTGGAGATGAATATCCCGCTGTGGGGCAAACGCCGCAGCGCAGAGCAGCGCGAGGCCGTTTCCTTGCGCTACGCCGCCGAGGCTCGTCGCGAGGCGGTCAACAGCCGTCTCGCGGGCAGCGTAGGTGAAGCGTGGTCGGCGTTGGAGACAGCCTTTCGACAGCACGAACTGATTGACAGAACGCTCCTGCCGCAGGCGGAGCTCACCTATCAATCGGCGCTCGCCAGCTATCAGACCGGCAACGTCGATTTCGCGACCTTGCTTGATGCCCAGCGACAGATTCGCCAGCTGAGGCTGTCGCTGCTCTCGCTGGCGCTGGAGCAACGAGTCCAAGTGGTGGAATTGGAACGTCTTGTCGGAGCAGAACTATGAATCGCAGCATGATTTTCGGCGCAGGTGCGCTCGCCCTTGCGACGGCAATCGCCGGCTTCGGTGGTGGCTACATGGTGGCGCAAAGGACAGGCTCCTCGGAGGTAGCTGGAAGCACCGCCCCACAAGAGCGCAAGGTTCTGTACTACCGCAACCCCATGGGGCTGCCCGACACGTCGCCAGTGCCCAAGAAGGATCCGATGGGGATGGACTACATCCCGGTCTACGCCGACAAGGGGCCTGCTGCCGCGCAGGGCGAGCGCAAGATCCTGTACTACCGCAATCCCATGGGACTGCCGGACACCTCCCCGGTGCCGAAGAAGGACTCCATGGGTATGGAGTACATCCCCGTTTATGAGGGTGATGAATCGGGAAACACCGTTGTAATCAGCCCTGAGAAGGTGCAGTTGCTGGGTGTACTGTCTTCGCCAGTTGAGCGCCGCGTGCTCACCCGTACAGTGCGTGCAGTCGGTACGGTGCAGGTCGACGAGCGCGGCCAATACACCTTGGCGCCCAAGTTTGAGGGTTGGATCGAAAAGCTCTACGTCAACACGACCGGTGAGCCGGTTCGCAAAGGCCAGCCACTTATGGAGGTCTACAGCCCCGAGCTGGTGTCGGCGCAGCAGGAGTTCCTGATCGCCAATGCCGGGCAGCAAAGTCTTGCCGGCGGCAGCGCGGCCGCGCAAAAGGGGCTCGCCTCCCTCTCCTATTCTGCCCTTGAGCGGCTACGCAATTGGGATATCGGGGAAGCACAGCTTGAACGGTTGCGTCGTACTGGCAAGGTAACTCGCACTTTGACGATCGCCGCGCCCGTGGATGGCGTGGTATTGGATAAGCCATCGGTTGAAGGTATGCGCTTTCAGCCAGGGGATGCCCTCTACCGAATCGCGGATCTCGATACCGTCTGGCTTATCGCTGAGGTTTTCGAGCAGGATCTGGCGTTAGTTCAGCTTGGGCAGAAGGCGCAGCTTACGGTAAGCGCCTATCCCGACCGGCGCTTTAGGGGCGAGGTAACCTTCGTTTATCCCGATCTGTCGCCGGAGACTCGCACCGCCAGGGTTCGCATCGAGCTAACCAATCCCGACGGCCTGCTTAAGCCGGCTATGTTCGGCACCGCTCAGCTCGCAGCAGGTGAGCAGGCGCCGGTGCTCGCAGTGCCTGACTCGGCGGTAATCGACAGCGGTACTCGCCGGATTGCGCTGGTTGCCCTGGGCGAAGGTCGCTTTGAGCCGCGCGAACTGCGCACAGGCAGGCGTGCCGACGGCTACCTTGAGGTGTTGGAAGGGCTGGGGGAGGGCGAGTCAGTAGTCACGCGCGCCAACTTCCTGATAGACGCCGAGAGCAACCTAAAGGCAGCGCTAAGCGGCATGAGTGGGAAGTCGGCTTCGACTGCAGAAGCGGATCCCCATGCCCATGGAGCCGCCGTCGGGCCTGACGGTCCCGCCGCGCCAGGCAATGCCGATGCACTTCATCGTCATGCTGGACACGACGATCACAGTGATAGCGGCAGTTACGAGAGCAACGAGCTTCATAAGCCGGCGGGTGAGGTGGATGCGGGCCACGGTAGCGACGCTGAGTCTGGGAGTCACCCAGATCATGTGATGCCGGACGGCGGCCATTCCCATGGAGGGCATTAAGCATGCTTGCCAAAATCATTGAATGGTCGGTGCGCAACGTCTTCCTTGTGTTGCTCGCCACGCTGATTATCATCGGCGCCGGCATCTACGCGGTAATGAAAACCCCACTGGACGCACTGCCGGACCTATCCGACGTGCAGGTGATTGTGTACACCGAATATCCTGGGCAGGCCCCGCAGGTGGTAGAGGATCAGGTCACCTATCCGCTTACCACGGCGCTGCTATCGGTGCCCAACTCCAAGGTGGTGCGAGGCTTCTCGTTTTTCGGTGCCTCCTTCGTCTATGTCATCTTCGAGGACGGTACCGACATCTATTGGGCCCGCTCGCGGGTGCTGGAGTACCTCAACTTCGCTTCGAAGAACCTGCCAGCGGGGGTGACACCCGCGTTAGGGCCAGATGCCACAGGTGTGGGCTGGGTCTACCAATACGCCTTGACCAGCACACGTCATACCCTTGCTGAGCTACGCACCCTGCAAGACTGGTTCGTGCGCTATCAGCTCACCAAGGCCGAAGGCATATCCGAGATTGCGAGCATCGGAGGCTTTGTCCAGCAGTACCAGGTCACCGTTGACCCGCAGAAGCTTCAGGCCTATGACATCCCGTTGAGCCGGATATCTGAAGTCATCCGTACCAGCAATGCCGACGTCGGTGGCCGCATCGTAGAGATGAGCGAGACCGAGTACATGGTGCGCGGTCGTGGCTACCTGCGCGGTGCAGAGGACATCGAGAAACTGGTGCTGAAAGCTTCACGCGGAATTCCGGTTCTGCTGCGTGATGTAGCTCGCGTCGAACTCGGCCCGGACGAGCGTCGCGGCGTCGTTGAGCTCGATGGAGAGGGTGAGGTGGTCGGCGGCATCGCCGTTGCCCGCTACGGCGAGAATGCTATGTCCGTGATCGACAATCTTGAGGCCAAAATAGAGGAGATCCGTCCCGGCCTGCCGGAAGGAGTGAATATCGAGACGGTGTACGACCGCTCGGATCTTATCCAGCGCGCTGTCGACAATCTCAAGTTCACGCTTCTTGAAGAGTCGATCATCGTTGCGCTGGTGTGCGTTGTGTTTCTTCTGCACGTGCGCAGTGCGCTGGTGGCCATCCTCATGCTGCCGATTGGCATCCTAATGTCCTTCATCGCCATGCGCTGGCTAGGGCTCAACTCCAACATCATGAGTTTGGGCGGCATCGCGATCGCCATCGGTGCGATGGTGGACGCAGCTATTGTGATGATCGAGAACGCCCACAAGCACCTGGAGCGAGCGCCGCCGGAGAAGCCGCGTGTACATATTATAATCGAGGCCTGTCGGGAGGTAGGCCCTGCGCTGTTCTTCTCGCTGCTGATCATCACAGTCTCCTTCCTACCGGTGTTCACGCTGGAGTCGCAGGAGGGGAGGATGTTCTCGCCGCTGGCGCTCACCAAGACCTTCGCTATGGGCGCTGCGGCGCTGCTATCAGTGACCCTGGTGCCGGTGCTGATGCTGCTGTTCGTGCGAGGGCGGATAATCCCCGAGCACAAGAACCCGGTGAACCGCTTTCTGATATGGGTCTACCGCCCGATCATCCAAGGTGTGCTGCGTTGGAAGGTGATGACAATCGTTGTAGCGCTGGTGGTTTTGGTCGTTAGCATTTTGCCGGCGCGGCAGCTCGGTAGCGAGTTCATGCCGCGACTCAACGAGGGCACGCTGCTGTATATGCCAGCCTCGCTTCCTGGTATGTCTATTACCAAGGCCGCTGAGCTCATGCAAACGCAGGACCGGATCATCAAGAGCTTCCCAGAGGTGGCCTCGGTGTTTGGCAAGGCGGGCCGCGCGGCCACGGCCACCGACCCGGCGCCGGTGGAAATGTTCGAGACGGTGGTTAACCTCAAACCGGAGAAAGAGTGGCGGCCAGGAATGACGGTGGACAAGCTCATCGCCGAGATGAACGACGCGCTGAAATTTCCGGGCGTGGCAAATAGCTGGACTATGCCCATCCAAGGGCGCTTGGACATGCTCTCCACCGGCATTCGAACGCCCATTGGCATCAAGGTATTTGGCATGGACCTCGCCGGGATCGAGCGGCTAGCAACTCAGATTGAAGCGGTTGTGCAGGCAGTGCCCGGCACCACCAGCGCGTTTGCCGAACGTATTACAGGCGGCTTCTACCTCGACATTTCGCCCGACTATGACGCCTTGGCCCGCTACGGCTTGACGGTAGGGGAAGTGCAAACGGTGATTAGCACCGCCCTTGGCGGCGAGCTTGTGACCACCACTGTCGAAGGGCGGGAGCGATTCGGCGTCAATGTGCGCTATCCGCGAGAGCTGCGTTCCGATCCCCAACGGATCGGCACTGAAGTGCTAGTGCCGACGCCGAGCGGTGCACAGATACCACTCGGCCAGCTTACGGACATCAGCATCACTAAGGGCGCGCCGAGCATCCGCACTGAGAACGCATTGCTATCGGCCTATATCTACGTGGATATTCGTGATAGGGATATCGGTAGCTACGTGCGCGAGGCGCAGCAAGCTGTACAGGAGCAAGTGAGTTTCCCGCCTGGGTATTATGTCACCTGGAGCGGCCAGTTTGAGTACATGGAGAGAGCGGCCGAGCGGCTGAAAATCGTAGTGCCGTTGACGCTGGTGGTGATCTTCCTCCTGCTGTATCTGAACTTCCGGCGGCTTACCGAGACGCTGATCGTCATGCTCTCAGTGCCATTCTCGCTGGTAGGTGGCGTTTGGCTGATGTGGGCGTTGGGCTACAACTTCTCCGTTGCAGTAGCGGTGGGTTTCATTGCTCTGGCTGGCGTTGCCGCGGAGACAGGCGTGATCATGCTGATCTACCTTGACCACGCGCTCGATGAGCGTCGAGCAGAGCGGGAGGCTGCCGGTGAAAAGCTGACGGTGGATGACCTTTACCAGGCAGTGATAATTGGCGCGGTGGATCGAGTGCGGCCGAAGATAATGACTGTGGTTGCCATCATGGCCGGTCTGTTGCCAATCATGTGGGGCACCGGTACCGGATCGGAGGTGATGAGGCGCATCGCCGCGCCGATGGTGGGCGGCATGGTTTCTTCGACGATTCTTACGCTGGTTGTTATTCCGGCGATCTATACGCTCGTGAAACAGCGTGGCCTGGCCCGTTCGGCTTGCTAAATGATGCGGATTCGAGCATCGATTTGTTCGAATCCGCCCTGATCGTCCGGCCGGTGGGTAATCGCATCGACTCCGACACCGATTCGCATCCTCCATCAGTCATTCGCGACGCTAATGGAGCCATAGATCTTGGAGGCGAAACGGTGTCGCTGCTGACTGTGCAGGCGCGATTCCCATCGACGGTATCGTCAACAACCAAAAGGCCCCAGGCTAAAATAGAGAAGACGTTGCATCGCCTGATAGATGTGCCGTGCAGCATGGCGCACGTGAAGTACGTTGCCGAAATCGATCTGGCGCTTAACCAGAAGTACTCGGCGTGCGGCATTCGCATCGCCTCCTAATTCCACCGGTCTTCATCTGGTCGCCGTGATGGATCTTGGTTTACGCCAGCTAACAAGCCAGGTCGAGCAGCACCGCAGATTCCAAATAACTGCCGCGGGAATCCATTCTCGGACGGCAGGCCAAGCGATGCGAATGGACAGCCACGCAAATCAGGCTTCGTGTCGATCACGTCTGCTACCTGTAGCAGCTACTTCGATCCAGGCGACCTGGCGTGGCCTCGGTGATTGCCACCATCGGGTGCTTCATCGGGCTACACAGAGCAAACGAAGCGGCATTGTACGGATTAAGCTTGCCGCACTCACCGCCTCAAGATCTTGGCGGTACTGCCTGCGCCCGCCACTTTCGTGAGGCAGTCGTATCCGCGTTGGGCAGCCCTAGCTCCGCAATTGCGCGCTAAAATGAAAGACGCTCCCCGCCGTTACCTTATGCTTCATGGGTAAGGCGCGAAGCCGCGTCTCTGAGCCGTCCGGATCAATTCGAACGAGCCATCCATCCCTCGCCATTATCAGCGTACGGCCTGCCTGAACTGCACGCAGGTAAGCAGCATGCGTGGCGCTGGCTGCGAGCGCAGGAATCAATCCCTCGGGATGGCCAATTTCGTGGTCGCTGGGCTCTGTCATGGTTTAGCCTCCAAATAGGGGGAATCTACGACATGGGTGTGCGCTATGGTAAGGCGTCTCCGCCATGCTTCTGACTTTAGCTTCTGTAAGGAGGGTGGCGTCATGGACACACCTAACAGCTGGCGAGTTGTCTGCCAAGATCCGGGAGACGGCAGCGGAGACGTAATCGTTGAGCTTCCATCTGAGTTACTTGCGAAACTCGGTTGGACGCTGGGAGATGAGCTGATAGTGGAGAAAAGCGAGGAGGGATTTTCCCTAAAGCTCAAACCGCGGCCCGTGAACGCACCTCTTTAGGCGGATTGCACCGCATAGGCGGCATAGCCAATGAGGCGTTCCGGCGTTAGATCGAACTGCGCTTCGAAACACTCGACCATCGTTCTGGTCGAGTCGACTGCGGCAGTACGATGCACCGGAGTCGTTTCCACTTACATGATCACGCCATGCTCGGTGTCGCTCAGGAAGTTGGCGGAGTAGGCAAAATAAGCCGAGCCAGGGCGGCGGTGTCAGACTTTATTCCTGGCTGCGGTGGGGCTTTTCCGGCGGACGCGTTAGGCTGTGTCGAACTATATTTCCGTTGTTGCGGCATGCCATAGCGCTGAAGCTTGCGGATTTTGCGGCCCTCTATGTCAAACTATATTCTGGGCATCCAATCATGGATTTACCTCGGGGTTAGTGTGGGTTGTTGTTGCCCTCAGAGTGTCCATCGATCCAGCAACGACCTTCGAGCAAGGAATCCGATTTAATTTTCAGGCACCTTTCACATGCCAAGATCTAAGGATGGTCTGAAGTAGTCGAGTTTTTCTGACTGACTTCAGGCACTGCTGATTTTAAAGCGGGATAATGATCAAAAAACGATCAAGTCGCCGGCTCAATTCGATGCTTGAGCCGCTGCGAGCACCTCG